>NZ_CP036402.1:3670000-4305000 GCF_004322855.1 Egibacter rhizosphaerae
GGAGTCGCCCCCCCGCCGGTGGACGCGATCGTCCTCCTCGGCAATCGCGGACATGCCGCGACACCGAGGAGGGAGCACGAACATGATCGCGCGACTGGATGCACTCGCCGACTCGATCGAGCGCCGGACCCCCGAGGGGCGGGACCGCTACCTCGACTTCCTGCGGGTCGCCGCGATCGCGGCGGTGGTGCTCGGCCACTGGCTCGTGCGGGTCGTGACCGTCGAGGACGGCAGGCTCGAGTCCGACTACCTGCTGGCCGCGGTGCCGGCAACGCAGTGGGCGACCTGGTGGGTGCAGGTCATGCCCCTGTTCTTCATCGTCGGCGGGTGGTCGAACCTGCGGTCGTGGCGTTCCGCCCGGGCGCGTGGCGAGCGTCTGGTCGCGTGGATCCGGTCGCGGGCGCGGCGACTGCTGCGCCCACTCGTCCCGCTGCTCGTCGTCTGGGTCACGGTCGCGGCGGTCCTCGAGTCGTGGCGTGGGCAGGACGCGCTCGTGTTCGGCGCCGAGACCGCGATCATCCCGGCCTGGTTCCTCGCCGCGTACCTCCTCGTCACCGCGCTCACGCCCGTGCTCGCACGGCGCCACGAGGCCGATGGCGGTTCGCGCGTGCTGGCCGGCCTGGCGGCGGCCGCGGTGCTGATCGACGGCCTGCGCTTCGCCGGACCCGACTGGGCGACGGGCCTGCCCACCGTGGAGGGCGAACCGCTGTTCGCGGCGCTCAACTACCTGTTCGTCTGGCTCGCGGTGCACCAACTCGGCTTCTGGTGGGCCGACGGGCGTGTACCGACGCGACGCTCCCGGCAGGTGCTCCTCGCCGCCGGCGCGATCGCGTTCCTCGCCCTGCTCGTCGGCTTCGGTGGCTACCCGCGCTCGATGGTGTCCGTGCCCGGGGCGGAGCTCTCCAACAGCGCGCCGCCGACGGTCGCGCTGCTCGTCCTGGGGATCGCACAACTGGCGGCCGCGGCGGCGGCCCGGCCGGGGCTGGAGCGGTGGCTCGCCCGCCCGCGCGTCTGGGCCGTGGTCGTCCTGGCCGGTTCGCGTCTCATGGCCGTGTTCCTCTGGCACCAGACGGCGATGCTCGTGGTCGCCGCGGTCGCGTACCCGACCGGCCTCTGGAGCGCCGGCGAGCGGATCGATGCCGAGTGGTGGCTCTCCCGCCCGGCGTGGATCGCCGCCTGCGCGATCGTTCTCGCCTTGCTCGTCGCGGTCGTCGGTCGCTGGGAGACGGCGGGCCCCGCGAGCGACAGCGTGTTGCCCGGGCGTGTGGCGGCGGTCAAGACCGTCGCTGCGCTCCTGCTCACCTCCATCGGCCTGGGGGTGCTGATCGTGGGCGGGCTCACCGATCCCGATGGCCCGTTGGGCCTGCCCGCCGGCCCGCTCGCCGCGCTGCTCGCCGGCCTCTTCGGCATGGGCGTGGTGGGGCAGTCCTGGCGGGCACGCCTCGCGCCGGCGGTTTCGGCAGGCGGTCGCGATCGTCAGTTCCTTGAGAGGTAGGTAATATCCCGAGCCGGTCGGGCCGACGGGTCCCACGAACCGTCCTGGTAGGAGATGTGCATGCGACGCGGGCTGGCGGGTCTCACAGTCATGGCGCTCGTGGTGGGCCTCGGGCCACAGCCGGATGCCCGAGCCGACGACGGGGTCCTGCGTGAGCTGCGGCCCGCGCCGGGTGGGGTCGTGTCCGCTGGGGAGGTCGAGGTCAGCGCGGTGGTCGACGGTCCGGAGCCGTCGGAAGCGACGGTCGCCGTGCGGGGCCGCGACCCGGTCGACGCGACCGTGGACGGCGACGAGGTCCGCGCCACGGTCGACATGCCGGCGGGCTCGAACCTCATCGACGTCGAGGCCGACACCGCGAGCCGGACCTGGCGGGTGGGTGCGAGCGACGTCTCCCTCGATCGATTGGCCGGACGCGACCGCTACGCGACGGCGGCCGCGATCAGCCAGGACTCCTTCGATGACGACGAGGCGCCCGCCGCGGTGCTCGCGCGTGGCGACGACTTCGCCGACGCGCTCGCGGGGGCGCCGTTGGCGGTCGACGCGGGCGGCCCGCTGCTGCTGGCGGAGGCCGATCGGCTGCCGGAGGCGACCGTCGACGAGCTCGACCGTGCCGTCCAGCCGGGCGGCGAGGTGTGGCTGCTCGGTGGGGAGGTGGCGCTCGACGCCGCAGTGGCCGACGCCGTCGCCGACGCGGGCTTCGAGCCGATACGGCTGGCCGGTGCGACCCGCCACGACACCGCGCGGCTGATCGCCGAGGCGCTGCGCGGCGAGCGGCCGTCCGACGACACGGCGGGGGAGGACGACGCGGCGGGGGAGGACGACGCGGCGGGGGAGGACGACGCGGCGGGGGAGGACGACGCGGCGGAGGAGGACGACACGGAGGAGGACGACGCGGGCGAGAGCGACGCGGAGGGGACGGCGCGGCCTTCGAGGAGGCGGTGCTCGCTTCTGCGCGGAGCCCGGCCGATGCGCTCGCGGCGGCTGCGCCGGCGGCTGCCCGGGGGATGCCCGTGTTGCTCGCCGAGCAGGGCGAGCTCACCTCGGCCACCGAGGAGGCACTCGGCCATGTCGATCATGTGACCGCGGTGGGCGGATCCGTCGTGTTGAGCGACGAAGTCCTCGAGGCGGCCGGCTCGCACGCAGGGTCGGTGACCCGCCTCGCCGATGCCGACCGCTACGGCACCGCGGCGGCCATCGCCGCCGAGCTCGGCCCCGACGAGCCCTCGGGCGTCGCGGTCGCCGACGGCACCGGGTTCGCGGACGCGCTCGCCGGGGCTCCGCATGCGGCGAGGACCGAGCGGCGTCTGCTGCTCGCGCGGGATGACACCCTGCCGCGCGGGGGTCATCTCCTGACGTCGTCGGTGCTCGCCTACGGGGGTGCCGCCGTCCTGCCCGACTCGTTGCAGCGTGGCCTCGAACTGGCGGAGGCGTCCGGGAATGCGCCGCGCGTCACGTCCACGAGCCCACGGGCGGGGTCGACCGTGGACAGCCTGGAACGCGTCGACATCACCGTCGACGGCTCCGTGGACCGGGACGCCTCGTCGCTGACGGTGCACGTCGACGGGCAGGAGGTCCGCGGTGGTCGCCGCGCCGAGGACCGTACCCTCATCCGCGACATCGCCACCCTCCCCGACGTCTCCACGGGGGAGGAGGCCGAGGTCGAGGTGACCGCCGGCGTCGCCGTTGAGGGCGGCTATCGCCATCACGAGTGGACGTTCACGTATCAGCCCCCACCGCCGGAGCTCGGGGGCGGCGAGACCGGAGCCGACGTCGAGCACCTGCAGCGCGAACTGCTGGACGCCGGCTACTGGCATGCGGGGGTCGACGGGACCTTCGGCTACACGACGCGGCATGCGGTGATGGCGCTCCAGAAGGTGGAGGGCCTCCCGGTCACCGGGGCGGTCGATCGGGCGACGTGGGACGTCATCGAGGCGGGTCTCGAGCGGCCAAGGCCGCGCAGCAGCGGCGAGCTCACCCTGGAGGTCGATCTCGCGCGCGGGGTGCTGATGATCGCCGAGAACGGCCGCACGGTGCAGACGGTGCACGTTTCGGCCGGGCACGGGCAGGTCTACACATTCGACGGCTCGCAGTACCGGGCGAACACAACGACCGGACGCCACCGGATCACCCGAGGGATCAACGGGATTCGGGAAGCCGAGCGGGGACAGCTGTACCGACCGAAGTACTACGACGATTCGAGGGGCATCGCGTTCCACGGCTACCCGTCGGTGCCGTCCACGCATCAGAGCGCTGGCTGCATCCGGCTCTCGAACGCGGCCATGGACATGATCTGGTCGCGGGGCTATGCGGACATCGGCACGGCGGTGTGGGTGTACCCCGAGAGCTACTACTGACGACCGACCTCCCGCCCGGGCGCGCCGTCCCGTCGTGCGGCGCGCTCGGCGGCGGTCGAGACTAGTCGACCGTGAACGTCTGCTCGTCGTAGTCGAGGCGCTCGCCGGTGGCCGCGTCCAGTTGGAAAACCTCGACCCGCCAATCACCCGAGCGGTGCAGCAGCTCGCGGAACGAGAACCGACGCCACTCGCCGAGGGCACCAGCGAACGTCCCGTCACCGACCCGCGCCCGCAGATCGTCCTCGTGCCACAGCTCGTAGTCGAGGTGGCCCTCGAAGCCCGAGCCGCAGCCCAGGAAGTCGACCTCCACCGGCGCGGCACCGGCCTGGTCCCAGCCCGGCCCGTCACGGCCGGGGAAGACGAGGGCCGCGCCGTCGCCGTCCTCGCGGAGGGCCTCGCAGTCGGCAGCGGCCTCGGCGTCCTCGCCCGCGTGGTGGGTGGAGACGTCCTCGCGCGGCAACACGTCGTAGCGTGCGGACGCCTCCAGGTCCCCCAGCGTCGCCTCGTAGCCGTCGTTGAAGTCGAGGTCCTCGACGGCCTCGTGGCGGACGACCCCGTCCAACGCGGTCCGCAGCGGGGTCGGGAAGGCGGCCTCGACCGCCCGCAGCTTCACTCCTGCGCTGGGGACGGAACGACCGTGCGCATCCGTGACGACCGCATCGATCGTGAACGGTTCGCCAGCCGCGACCCGTGCGGGCGTGTTGAGCTCGAGGTGCGCCGGCTCACGTGCCGACGCCGGCAGCGCCGTGCCGTCCATCTGCCCGAAGGCGAAGTGGCTCACGGCCCTCACCCCGCCGAGGACCGTGACCTCGGCCACGGCCAGGCCGCCGAGGGCGCTCAACGGTTCCTCCCCGGAGGCGCCGACCAGCAGGAGCGGAGCGCCCGCGCTCGCGGCGGCGGGGGCCGTCGTGAGCGCGTCAGCGAACTCGTGACCGGTGGCCACGAACGCCCGCTCGGTGGCCTCGGGATCGAAGCGCTGCATCGCGATCTCCGTCGCGGTCGCGAACCGATCGGGACCCCACAAGCGCTCGACGGTCTCGACACCCGCTGCCGCGGCGGCCTCGCTCGCGACCGCGTCCGACAGGACCGCACGGCCGCCCAGAACGACGACCTCCTCGGGGGTCAGGGCGTCGAGCTGCTCGGCCGTGGCGGAGGGCAGATCGTCGCCGGCGAGCAGGATGGGCGCGCCGTCGGCGGCGGCGGCCGGTCCCCCGGTCAGCCCGTCCGCGAACCCCGAGCCCGTCGCGAGGTAGACCCGGTCGACATCGGACGGAGCGAACGCCTCGGTGGCGATCGTCGCGGCGGTTTCGAAACGATCGGCGCCGCGCCAGCGCCGGACCTCCTCCGCGAGGTCCTCGAGCTCGGTCTCGACCGCGTCCGCGACCGCCGACGTGCCTCCCAGCACGGTCACCCGATCGGGTCGGAGCGCCTCGAGGGCGTCGCGCGTACCGCCCGGCAGCCACGCGGACTCGGTGAGCAGGACCGGCGCGCCGATGGCCGCCGCCGCGGGTCCGCCGACGAGGGCGTCGGCGAACTCCCGGCCGCTCGCGACGAACACCTCGTCGACGTCGGTGGGATCGAACGCGGCCTCGGCAACCGCGGCCGCGGTGTCGAAGCGGTTCTCGCCCGCCAGGCGCTGGGCCGCGAGATCGCGCTCGTGATCGTCCGCGCGGGCACTCCCGCCGACCGTCACGGCGACGAGGACGGCCAACGTGCCGGTGCCGAGCGTGGCCAGAAACGCTGGGACGAAGGTCGTTCGAGTCACGGCGGCCTCCTGGTCGGTCCGGACCGAGGGTCCCCATGGACGGTGAATCGAGCCGTCGACACGCAGGATCGCAGGTCGCCGCCGCCGCGGGAACGGTCGGATCCCCAGCGGGCGGGAGAGCCCCGGGACGGCGCGTGCGGCGTTCCGGGCGAGAAGAGTCCCGGGACGGCGCGTGCGACGTTCAGCCCGCCGGCGGGTAGGGCTCGGGTGCCCCCAGGTAGGTGCGGTCGGGACCCCCGCCGCCGAGTTCCCGGCGCTCGAACCGACACCACCGGTCCCGGCACGCGAGCGCCACCGTGGTGGCGCCCTCGGCGGCCACCAGCCCGGGCGCGTCCCGCGGCCCCAGCAGTTCCCCGGGGGTGGGTCGGGCGAGGCGCTGGGTCATGGGCAGGGTCGTGGCCGTGATCCCCGGCCGCGGACTGAAGGCGCGCGCGACGCGCACGACCTGCGCGGCCGTCATGGCGCGCGGTTCGACGGTCGGCACGGTCCCGGCCGGGGGGCACCAAGTGGCGGCCTCCTCGTCCTGGGGGGAGCCCGCGGGCAGCGCCCGGCCGGTCGCGGCCTCCAGGAGCTCGGTGGCGAGCCGGCCGAGCCTCTCGCCCGCGTGACGGAGCACGGACTCCCGGTCGTCCTCGTCGCCAACGGGGACGGACGTGCGGGCGAGGATCGGCCCGGCGTCCTGGCCGCGGGTCATGCGGTGCACCGTGCCGCCGATCGCTCGGGGCGCGGTGAGCAGCTGCCAGCCGACCGGGTCGTGCCCACGCCACGCCGGGAGCGCGGAGGGGTGCAGATTCACCCAGCCGTCCCGGGGAGCGTCGAGGGCGCCCGCGTGCAGACGCTCCGGCCAGCAGGCGCACACTCCCAGATCGGCACCGTCGAGGAGCGCCGGCCACTGCCGGGCGGGATCCCGTCCGAGGGCGGCCGTCCGCCGGGTCGGCAGCCCGTGCGCGTGCGCGACGGCGGCGACGGGCGCATCGAGCGGTTCGGGGGTGAACACCGCGGCCGGGGGGTGCGTGCGGGCCAGCGCGTCGAGCGCGCTGGCGCCCATGACGCCTTCCCCGGCGAACAGCCAGTGCAGGCGCGTGGGCGCGGGGCTCGGCATGCCTACTCCTCGGCCGCCGCATCCCCGCGGACGTCGGTCAGGAACACAGGGACCCCTCGAAGACGGCGTTGATGCGAGTGGGAAACCTTCTCAATATAGGCCGATGTGGTCGGCTCGCACTCGGGAATCGGGGATCCCGACCCCCGCCCCAGCGCGACGACCGGTCCCGGCGTCCAGAGCCGTGCGGTGTTCACGACCTCCGGTTGCGCAGCGGCATGTCCCGAAGAATCCACCAGCACAGGAGGGCGGCGACTCCGGCCGCGACGGCACTCACCGCGGCCGAGAACACGTGGGAAGGGGTCGCGGCCAATCCTTCGGCCCAGGACGAGGGCAGAAGCGCCGGCATCCCGGTCCGAGCCAGCGACGTCGCGCTGAGCAGCCCGATGCCGACCGGCACGGAGAGCACGCCCAGCAGGCGGTGGCGGTAGAACGCGGCCCCCGCGAGCCCGCCGACCGCGAGGAACAGCAACAGGACCGATCCCTCGACGACGAACGTGTCGGTGGCGCGTGCGACCGTGCCGAGTGGATGCGGGTCCGCGATGAGATCGGTCCGGCCCAACAGCCACAGCGCAGCGGTCTCGACCGCGTGCCCGGCGACGATCAGGGCTGCCATGAAGGCAACGAGGCCGACGCCGGCCGCGAAGGTGCCGGCCGCGACCTCCCGGCGGGTGAGTCCGTGCGCGATGTAGGCCGGCACGTACATCGCGGTGAGGTAGACGCCGAAGGCGAGCATGAACGCGCGCACCACGCCCAACGACTGGCCCCACACGTCGCTGGCCGGCTGGGCGCTCACCGCGATCACCCCCGCGATGGTCGCGATGGTCGCGAGGTAGGCGAGCCAGAGCAGCGTGAGCGAGCCGAGATCCTTGACCAGGAGGTGCCGAGCGACCAGGCGGGATCGGCTCGGTTGAGCCGGGGCCGTCATCGGGGGTCCGCCACGCGATCGGCGGGAGCGGTGCGCCGCACCTCGACCTCCGCCGTCTCCTCGGGGTCCGCGGTCTCCGCCGTGTCCGCAGTGTCCGCGGTCTCCGCCGTGTCCTCGGTGTCCGCGGTCTCCGCCGTGTCCTCGGTGTCCGCGGTGTCCGCGGTTTCCGCGGCGGTCGTGGTCTCCCCGGTTGCCGAGTATTGCCCGGTCGCACGGTCCTGTCCGGCGGTCGTGGTCTCCCCGGTTGCAGAGGCCGCGCCGGACCCCGACAGATGGACGAACAGATCCTGGAGCCCGATCGGCTCGAGGTCGAGGCCGTGGGCGTACGCCCTGGCGCGCTCCTCGTCGCGGATCCCCCCGAGGATCGACGTCGCCTTCGTACGGCCCAGCGTGCGCTCGGCGAGGACTCGGTGGCCCACGCAGAAGCGGTCCACGCGTTCGGCCGTCCCGGTGACCACCGCGCCCCGGGCGCGCAGGGCGTCGGCGCGATCGTTCACGAGCACGCGGCCCTCGTCGAGGATCGTTACCTCGTCGCACAGGGGAGCGGCCTCGTCGACGAGGTGGGTGGACAGCACCACGGTCCGCGGATGTCGGGCGACGTCGGCGACCAAGGTCTCGTAGAACGTCTGCCGCCCCACTGCGTCCATGCCGAGGTGCGTCTCGTCGAACAGGGTCACGGGTGCGCGGGCGGCGAGCCCCAGCACCAGACCGACCGCCGCACGCTGTCCCCGGGACAGACTCCCCAGACGCTTGCGCCGATCGACCCCGAAACGCTCGAGGAGCTCGTCGGCGTAGTCGCCATCCCAGTGCGGGCGGGTCCCCGACGCGAAGTCGAGGGCGTGGCGGACGCGGTCGTCGGGCCAGTCGTGCTCGATCGTGTCGCCGGGGCCGCGGATGCAGGCCACCTGTGTCATCGCCCACCCGTTCTCGAACACCGGTTGGCCCCCGATGCGCGCCTCCCCGCGGCTCGGCCGTCGGAAGCCCGCGGCGATCGCCAGGAGGGTGCTCTTGCCCGAACCGTTGCGGCCGAGCAGCCCGTGGATGCGCCCGCCCGCCATTCTCAGCGTGAGGCCGTCCAGCGCAGTGATCCTGCGGAAGCGCTGGGTGACCTCGTCGAACTCGATGGCATGGGTCATCGGCCGTGTCCTCCGTCCTGCTCCGCGAGGCGCCGGGGCACCTCGCGTGGGTCTTCATCCACGTCACTGTGCCCGGGACGGCTTCGACCACACGCGTCCACCCCCGACCCGACGGCTGATGTGCCTCGGGGCGGGGGTGGCCCATCGGGTTCGCGGAAGGGCGAATCCGCCCGCTCGGACGTCCGCTCCGCGGGATGGGGAGGCGTCAGTCGTCGCGTCGTGGCTCGCCCGACCCCTCCGGTTCGCCGGGTCGCGCCTCGTCGGGAGGGTCGGTTCGGGCCTCGTCGGGTTCGTCGGGTTGGTCGGGTCGGGCCCCGTGGGGTTCGTCGGGCCGGGTCGCGGTGTCGATCCCGGCAGGCACGGACGCCGCCTGGTGTGGTCCCGCGAGCTCCTCTGGTTCCGTGGCCTTGCCTGGTGCCGCGGCCTCCTCTGCTCCCGTCACCGCTGTCTCGGCCGAGACCGCGGCCGGCGCGCCGCTGCGACGACGTTGGCTGGCGGCGATCAGCCAGATGCCGACGACCACGAGCAGGATGGGCCACCAGTCGACGACGCCGCGGAACAGGGCTCCGAACGTCGGCGGTCCGAGATCGGTGAGCAGGGCGATCCCCGCGATGGTGGCGAGAATCCCGAGGACGAGCGAAACGGGGTCGATCGGGTGACGGGTCACCGCGGGCCTCCTTCCGTGAGGACGTTGAACCCCTGGAGGTTCGGGGACGGAGTGCCGATCGCGAGCAGCGACCGATGGCCGATGGAGTCGCTCACCGGGTGGCGCTCGATGCGGGCCCCCGGCGTGTTGATCCCGGGCGGGGTGGCGTCGTCGAACGACTCGCCGAGCGGGGGTGTCACAGCAACGCGGCCGAAGCGGACCTCGAGGTCGAGCACGAGCGTGCCCTGATCCCCGGGAATCTCCGTGGTCGTGTCCACACCGATCCCGGCGGCCTCTCGGGGTGGCAGGTCCACCTCCCCGAAGCGGGCGCGGCCACGCGCCTCGACCGCCGCATCGGACGGCGGGATCACGAGAAGCTCCCCGGCGGTGACGCCCGCGTCGACCGACACCGTCTCGTCGGGGTCGAGCTCGAGCTCCGAGAGGTCGAGTTCCAGGATCCCGAATCCGTGCGCGTAGCTCGACTCGAGGTCGTCGACGCTGGTCGGCTGGTGCAGCCGGTCCCCAGCCGTCGCGGTCTCCACGTTCGCGGGACCGAACGGCACGAACTGGCCCAGTGTCCCGATCACGAGAGCGGTCAGGCCAATCCCGACCGCCGGGAGCGCGAGCCAACGCGCGCGACCCCAGACGCTGCCGACGAGGAGGCCGATGCCGAGCACGGCGAGGGCGAGGCCGAGCAGCTGCGTGACGCCCAAGGACACGAGCCCGGCCTGGTCGACGAGCGCCGCGACGCCGACGGTGAGCAGTGCGGCCGCGATCGTGTAGCGCCCGAGCGGCGAGCGCGGTCGGGGGGAGGGGCTCGGTGCCGGCTCCGGTGCCGACGGAGGGTGGGTCGGTCCCGGTGCCGCGCCGGGTGGTTCGGATGGCGGTCCACTCGTGCCGGGCGCCGTCGATGCGGTCGTCATGGTTGCAGCCTCCTCGGGTGCGGGGCGGCTCCCCCCGGTGGTGGCCAAGGGGTCGGGGGGCGGTGCCGGGGATCCCGCGGGTGACGCCGGTGGGTGGCCGGGCGGTGCGGCGGGGCCGGGAGCGGAGGTCGCGCCCGGGGCTGGGGCAGCTGGGCGGCCGTTGCCGTTCGCCTGGCTGCCGAGCCGGTAGAGCAGCACGCCCAGCCCGATGAGCACGAGCGCGAGGAGCATCCCGCTCGGGTCGAGCGGCCAGCCGATCACCGCCGGAGGGGCGAACCAGGTCGCGGGCTGAAGCGCGGCGACGACGACGAGGGCGATCGCGGCGACGAGCAGCGCCTTGGGGGCCGAATCGACCCACCGCAGGGCGCGCTCCCCAGGGGAGTGCGTCTGGCCGCGCTCGGGCAGGACCACCCATGCGAGCAGGTAGAGGAACAGCCCGAGCCCCTGGAACAGGACGAGCACGCCGAAGAGCACGCGCACGCCCATGGGATCGACCCGAAGCCAGTCGGCCAGGCCACTCGCAACGCCCGCCAGGACGCGATTCTCCGCACGCCGTTCCAGCCGTCCCCGAGGTCGGTCGGATCCGGGCTCGCCGGGTGGTGGCGGTGCTGCGGCGGGATCGTCGGGTGGCGGTGCCGCGGCGGGATCGTCGGGTGGCGGTGCTGCGGCGGGATCGTCGGGTGGCGGCGACGACGGGGAGTCGCCGGCGGCGTGCTCGGGTGGCGGCTCCGTACCGCCCGGTTCGCCCGTGTGGTGGTCCTGTGGTTCGTTCATGTCGGCGATGATCGGTGTCAGCCGGGCTGCGCACCACCGGGGGCCACCCCGGGGACTGCTCGGGGGTCCCCCCGGGGACGGGGCCCCAGCTACCCCGGTGGGTCGGCGAACTGGGGGAGACCCCCCACGGCCTTCGGGGAGGACCGCGTGGCCTCACGCCCCCCGGTGTGCGACAGTCGTCAGCGGCCGACGATGCCCGCCGCACCTGGCGCATCCCGAGCCTTCCCGGCTGTACCCCGAGGACGACCAGGCCTATCGACGGTGAGTACCGCGACGCAGCCACCACCATCCGCCGATCACGGCTCCGCGGAGCCGAGGTCGAGGGGCGCGCTCTTCCAGCGCAGCGGTACCGACCGTGTACTGGTCGGCGTGGCCGGCGGGCTCGCGGCGCGGCTCGGGGTACGGGCGCTCCTATTGCGCATCGCGTTCGTGCTGCTCGCCACGACCGGTCCCTTCGGCCTGATCTCCTACGCCGTCGCCTGGGTCCTGTCCGAGGCGCCCCCCGAGGATCCGACCGAGGATCCCGCACGCGCCGACCGCACCCAGCTGGCGCCGCAGCAGTACATCGGCCTGGGGCTCATGGCCCTGGGGGTTCTCGTCCTGTTGCGCGAGATCGGCCTGTGGATCGGCGACGACCTCGTGTGGCCGCTCGCGCTCGCGATCGCCGGCAGCGCGCTGATCTGGACCCGCCTCGAGCGCCGTAGCGATCGCATGGCCCGGGCGGGCCGGTTGAGCCAAGGGTTCGGGGGTGCCCTGCGCCTGGGGGCCGGCCTCATCCTCGTGTTCGCCGGGTTGGCGGCGTTGGCCGCGGCGAACGAGCCGCTCCTCGCCGGCACCGGAGCCCTCGGGGCCGCGGTGCTGACGCTCTTCGGGCTCGTCCTGGTCGCCGGCCCGTGGGCGCTGCGCCTGGCGCGGCAGAGCGCCGAGGAACGGCGGGACCGGATCCGCAGCGAGGAACGCGCCGAGATGGCCGCGCACCTGCACGACTCGGTGCTGCACACGCTCGCGCTGATCCAGCGCACCGACGATCCGTCGGAGGCCGTCCGGCTCGCCCGCTCGCAGGAGCGCGAGCTGCGCGGGTGGCTCTACGGGGGGCGCCGCCAGGGCGACGCGCTGGGCCTCTCCGACCTCGTGGACGAGATGGCAGGACGCATCGAGCGCCACCACGACGTGAAGGTGGAGGCGGTCGTCGTCGGTGACAGCGCCCTCGACGACCGCCTCCGCGCGCTGATCGACGCGGCGGGCGAGGCGGCGACGAACGCCGCCCGGCATGCTGGAGTGGAGACTGTCAGCGTCTACGTCGAGGTCGAGCCGGAGCACGTGAACGCGTTCGTGCGCGACGAGGGCTGCGGCTTCGATCCGGACGTGGTGCCGGCCGACCGCCACGGGCTCGCCGAGTCGATCCGCGGACGCATGCGCCGCCACGGCGGATGGGCCACCATCTGGTCCGAGCCGGGCGAGGGCACCGAGGTGGAGCTCTGCTTGCCGCGCCAGACCGACCCGCTGCGAGTGAGGTGACCGTGACCCCGATCCCACCACCCGAGCAGCGCCAGGGACCTCCACCCGACGCGGTGCGCGTCGTGATCGTCGACGATCACCGTCTCTTCCTGTCCGGAGTGCGCGCCGAGCTCGGCAACCACGTCGCGATCGTGGGGGAGGCCAGCGACGTCGACGAGGCCGTGCAGGTCATCGCCCGCGAGCAGCCCGACGTCGTGCTGTGCGATGTGCACATGCCGGGCGGGGGTGGCCGCGCGGTCATCGAGCACGTCCGTGAACGCCACCCCGAGGTGACGTTCCTCGCGATCAGCGTGTCCGATGCGGCCGAGGACGTCATCGGCACCATCCGGGCAGGCGCCCGTGGCTACGTGACGAAGACGATCGAACCCCACGAGTTGGCCGACGCGATCCGCCGGGTCAACGAGGGCGACGCGGTCTTCAGCCCGCGGTTGGCGGGCTTCGTCCTCGATGCGTTCGCCGGCCAGGTCGCCGAGCCGGTGGACCCCGAGCTGGACCAGCTCACCCAGCGCGAGCGCGAGGTGCTCCGCCTCATCGCCCGCGGCTACGCGTACAAGCAGGTCGCCCGTCGCCTCGAGATCTCGATCAAGACCGTCGAGCACCACGTCTCGGCGGTGCTGCGCAAGCTGCAGTTGTCCAGCCGTCACGAGCTGACGCGTTGGGCGACCGACCGCCGCATCGTCTGAGCCGCGTCCGGGCCGCCGGCGCGGCCTCGACCACTTGGTGCGCTGACCGCATGCTGTGCAGGAGTGCGCCGAGGCGTGGTGCGGTTGCCCGCACCGGCGCGGGTAACTGCACCACGCCTCGGCGCCCCTGTAGGTTCGCGGGGTTCGGGTCGAACGGTGACCCGCGCGGGCGCGGGTAACCGTTCCGCGGATGCAGGGGCGCGGGTAACCGTTCCGCGACTGCGCGGCGGGCAGGGGTGGGTTCCGCCCTGCGCGGGGGTCACACGCTGAGCCCGCGCGGACACTCGCTCTGCGGCGCGAGTCTGCGGTGCGAGTCCGGGGGGACCCCGGGATCGACACGCCGGGTCCGTAACCTGCCGGGCCGCGGCACCGTCTTCCGTGTGACGACCGGTGCTGGAAGGCGCAAGGACGGCGCGGGAGTAGTGCGCTGGAGGACTTCTACCGGGCCCATGCCAGGGCCGTGCACGCCTTCCTGCACGGACTGTGCCGGAACCGCGACACCGCGGAGGACCTGATGCAGGAGACCTTCGTACGCGCCACGAGGGCGATGGGCGGCTACCGCGGGGGCAGCCCGCGGGCGTGGTTGTTCGCGATTGCACGCACCACGTTCCTCGACGCCACGCGCCGGGACACGCCCGAGCCGGTGGAGGAGCCCCCGGTCACGTCGTCGCGCGATCCCGACGTCGCGGAGGCCGAGACCGTCCGCCGCGCGCTGGCGCGCCTGCCGGAGGCGCAGCGCGCCGCGCTGGTCCTCGGGGACCAGCTCGAGGTGCCCTACGCCGAGATCGGGCAAGTGTTGGGCCGCAGCGAGGGAGCGGTCAAGGTGCTCATCCACCGTGCTCGCGCCTCCTTCCGGCGCGCCTACGAGGAGGAGGGCGGCCATGCCTGAACGCGACGCGGCGTGGTCGGGGGACGAGCGGACCCCTCATCCCGATCGTCGGACGATCCGTCGCTACCTCGACGATCGGCTGGAGGCCTCGGACGTCAGGGTCGTGGAGGCGCACCTCGCCGACTGCGAGGCCTGCGGGGCGGCGCTGGAGGTCGAGGAGCCACCGGTCGGCCTCCCCGGACCCGACGATCCCACGGGATGGGACGAGCGGCGGTTCCGCCGGATCGTGCGACGCACGCTGCTGCGCACGGCGGTGGACGTGCTGCTGCTGGGGCTCGCGGCCGTGGTCGCCGCCACCCTCCTGTCGTGGTTCGTGTGGCATCCCCTCGTGGTCGATCGCGGCGGGCGGGTCGCGGACACGGTCCAGGCGGCCGCGGACCTGCCGATGCTCACGGTGCCCGGCGCGGAGGTGTCACAGGTGCGCTCGCATCCCGGGCTTCTGCGCCGATCCGTCGAGGCGGACGTGCAGCATCGGCTCGGCGGCGCGGACGAGTCGTTGGTGACCTACGGGGTGCACCTCGGACCCTTCGGGGCAACGAGGTTGCACGAGATGGACCTCGCACCGTTCGGTCAGACGCTCCCGGTCGATGGTCGGCAGGAGTTCGAGCCCGACCGGCTCCCCACCGGTACGTCCGTCTCGGTGCACGCGCGCTGGGACGACCCGCTGGGGCGCTCACGGGTGGACGAGATGGCCGTGGGCGCCGGCGACGTCGCGCTGGAATGGGTCGGGTTCGAGGCCGGTGCCGCCGACGGGGAGGTCCCCCCTGCTCCGCTCGGGTACGGGGCGTGTCACCGCGCCGAGGAGGTGGAGGCGTCGGGCCTCGGGAGCTTCGGGATGTCGCCGGTGGTGCGCGAGTTCCCGAGGGAGGCCGGCGGTGGTGCGACCCGCGCGCTCGAGGAGGCCCGCCGGGCGACGGAAGGCCTCGTCGACGCGCGTGCCGACCTCCGCCCGCCCCGCCGGACGTTGCCCGACGAGCCCGGGAGCCTCGTGGACCGGCTCGCCGACGATCCCGGAGTGCGGGAGGTCGTGCTGACCGGCGCGCTCGACGACGTCGCTGCGCTCGTCGACCGCGAGGGGCCCGAGACGGCCAGACTCATCGACGCCGACCTCGACACCGGACCGGCCGAGCCCTGCGGGTAGCGCCAAGGAGCGTGCCATGACCTCGACACGACCGTTCGCGACGCCGGGCAGGCTTGTCGGCGCGGGGCTCGTCCTGCACGGAATCGCGCTGGTGGGCAGGCTGATCGGCCTCGCGGGGGCACCGGTGGCCGAGCCGTGGCAGGCGGCGCTCGTCCACGGATTGGCGGTCGGTGTGCCGCTCGCGCTCGTCGCCCCCGCCCTCGCGATCGTGGCCTGGCGACGCCGTGACCGCGTCCTCCTCGGGGTCGCCGCGGTCCTGCTGTTGCCGGCGATCGTGCTGACGTTCGGGGCGAGCCTGCTCGCGACGCTCGCGTGGCTGGGCGCGCTCCGGGGCATGCCCCATCGCGCCGACCTCGCGCGGCCCGTGCGCCCGACCGCCCTGGTGATCCCCGTCGTCGGGCTGGTGGCCGCGGCCGCGCTGGTTCCCGCGGTCTACCAACGCCCGATGTGCTGGACGTTCGCCGAGGACGAGGACGGCGACCGCACGTACGAGCTGGCTCCCGAACTCGTGGAGGGGCCGACCTACGACCTCGCGGAACCGGGGCTCTCGTGGTCGACGCTGACCTCGGCGGGATCGACCGAGTCCCGTCCGGCCGGTGGGGACACCCCGGACGACGTGGTCCGGGTGGGGGACTCCTGCGTCAGCCACCGCGCCGGCCCGCTGCAGGCCGCGGTCGCGGGCGGCCTCGCGCTCGCCGCGGTCGGGGTCGCGTACCGGCTCGCGGCGGTGCGGCCCGGTGCCGCGGACGACGCCCCGGGGACCTCGCGTCCCGCGTCGGCGTCCGCCGACGAGGGGTGAGGTCGCGTCACCCTTCGTCGATCTCCGGGGCCGGGTACGCGGTCGCGATGCGCTCGTCCGCGCCCGCCGAGCGCGCCACCATGTCGTCGTGCAGCGCCTCGAGCCGCTCGGCGAGCTCCGGGTCGGTGATCGCGAGGATCCGCGCCGCGAGCAGCCCCGCGTTGCGTGCGTTGCCGACCGCCACCGTCGCCACCGGCACCCCACGGGGCATCTGCACGATCGACAGGAGGCTGTCGAGACCGTCGAGGTGGCGGAGCGGAACGGGCACCCCGATCACCGGCAGCCGCGTCGCGGAGGCGAGCATCCCGGGCAGGTGCGCGGCGCCTCCCGCGCCGGCGACGATCGTCTCGAGCCCACGCCACGCGGCGTCACGGGCATAGCCGAGCATGTCGAACGGTCGGCGGTGCGCCGACAGCACGCGGACCTCGCGGGCGACACCGAGCTCGTCGAGGATGTCGATCGCGCCACGCATCACTTCCAGGTCGGTGTCGCTGCCCATCACGATGCCCACGCGGGGTTGCGCCTCGGCGGGGTCCTCGTGGGTCACGGCTGCTCACCTCCGGAGCGGTCGAGGGCCGGTCGCTGCGGGTCGTTCGTCGCGGGGTCGCCCCCTCCTCGGGCGAGCCTCGGCTCGCGTGCGCCGACCAGCCGTGCCGCAGCCCGGTGCGCACGTTCGCGGGCGGTCTCGGCGTCCGGGCCGCAGACGGTGACGTGGCCGACCTTGCGGCCCGCCCGAGCGGTCTTGCCGTACAGGTGCACGGCGGCGTCGCCGATCGTCAGCGCGTCCGACCGGTGCGCCGCGGGGTCGCTGCCGTCGCCCGGGCCGAGCACGTTCACGGTCACCGACGCGGGCGCGCGAACGTTCGGATCCCCCAATGGCCAGCCGAGGACTCCCCGCAGGTGGTTGGCGAACTGGCTCGTGGTGGCGCCTTCGATGGTCCAGTGCCCGGAGTTGTGCGGGCGGGTGGCCACCTCGTTGATCAACACCTGCTCGCCGGTCCAGAACAGCTCCACCGCGCAGATCCCGTCGGCGGCGACCAACTCGGCGACGAGCGCCGCCACCTTCCCGGCATGCGCGGCGACCTCGTCGGGCACGCGCGCCGGGGCGATCACCTCGGTGCAGATGCCGTTCTGCTGGACCGTCTCCGTCGGGGGATAGACCACGGTCTCGCCATGGTGTCGGCGACGTGCGACGAGCACGGCGAGCTCGGCGGCCAGCGGTACCCGCTGCTCGATCAATGCCGGGCCGCCGCCGATGGACGCCCACGCGTCGGGCAGGCCCTCGGGATCGTCGGCGGTGGCTACCCCTCGGCCGTCGTAGCCGCCTCGCGGGGCCTTCACGACGACGGGCCAGCCGACGTGCTCTGCCGCGGCGAGGGCCGCATCCACGTCGTCGGCCAGGCGATGCGCCGGAACGGGCGCCCCCGCCGCCTCGAGGATGGCCCGCTGATGGGCCTTGTCCTGAGCCATGCGCAGGGCCGCGGGGCTGGGCGCGAACGGTGCTCCCTGCGCCGCGAGCGGATCGAGCACGGCCGGGTCGACGAGCTCGTGATCGAAGGTCACGACGTCGCAGCGCTCGACGAGGTCGGCCAGGGCGTCCTTGTCGGGAACCCCGATCCGGGTCGCGGGCACGACCTGTGCCGCGCTCGCGTCCTCGGCCTCGGCGAGCAGCTCGAGCCGTACGCCGAGCGGGACCGCCGCCGCCGCCAGCATGCGAGCGAGCTGCCCCGCGCCCACGACCCCGACCCGTGGCCACGCGACGGCTCGTTCGGTTCCCGGCGGGGTGCTCATGCGCGCATCCTCGCACGCCGAGGGCGGCCCACGGGAGGCAACGGATCCGCATCCGGTGATTCGTGGCCGGGCCCCTCGGGGAACGGTCGGTGCGGGCCACCGTACGAACCGACCGGCCGTGGACTCACACGAAGCAGGCACGACGACGAGACTCGCGAGCGACACGCGATCGGAGGATCACGGCATGGCGAACGGCAAGCGCATCCAGGCATCGCAGAACGGGCCCTACCTGATCGCCGGGCCGCTCACGATCGTGGATCCGCAGGGCAACGAGTTGTCCGTGCCGGAGGACGAGGCCGCCGCACTCTGCCGCTGCGGCGCGTCGACCACCAAGCCGTTCTGCGACGGTACCCACTCCAAGATCGGGTTCGACGCCGCCGAGGCCGCCGTCGGCAACAGCTGACCCGAACCACAGTCGAATAGCGACCGGTCACTGTCACGCGCGACGCGGCCGCCGGAACGCGGTCGCCGTCGGGGCCCGCGGATGGAGGTCACGGCTCGGGGGCGTGGGCGAGCAGTACCTCGCCGGCGGCCAGCCCCGAGGTGACCGCCGCGACCTCGTCGCCCGCGAGGGCGACGAGCGCCGTCGGCTCTCCCCGTTCCTCGTCGACATCGAGGCCCACCACCGGGCGCTGTTGGGCCACCAGCGTCGCGGCTTCCTCGCGACGACCCAGCACCCACACGTCGACCCAGCCGCCCGCCGTGACCCCCCAGTCCTCCTCGACCGGCACCGGAACCGCGCGCAGGCTCCCGGGCAGCGCTCCGGCGGGGCCCGCGGCGTGAAGGTGCGTGGACGTCACGACCGCGCCCTCGGGAAGGGCGAGCGCGAGCCGTGCGTCGGGCTCCACTCGCGAGACGGCGTCGGGGGGCGCGAGCGCCGCGGGCCGGCGTTCGGTCGTCACCGTGGCGTGATCCCCCGGAGCGTGGTCGTGTTCGGCGACGGCGACGCGCACCGGTTCACCGCCCCAGCGGAGCTGGGCGAGTTGCACCCGGGTCTCGGCAGCGAGCACGAGTGCGAGCACCAGGAGCACCACGATCGTCGGCCGGGCGCGCGGCGGCAGGCCCGCCCACCACTCGCTGGCCGCGTCGATCGGGCGTGGGAGCGCCGGCAGCGGGCCGCGCAGGAGCCCACGGAGCGGGCCGGGTGACGTCGAGCCGTCCATGCCCGCAGCATGCGCCCGCCTCCCGCGCTATCGCGGAGTCGGCACACGGAGGCTTGTGGAGCGTCGCGTGGAGGCCGTTCGCGTGAGGCCGTGGCGGGAGGCCGTGGTGGGCGGGGTCAGTCGCCGCTCGACGTCCCACCGGACTTCGTGCCGTCGGTGCTGGACGCCGCGCTCTTCGCGTCGCTGGACCCCCCGTCGCTGCCGGCTCCCTCGGAGGATCCGTTGCTCCCGCCGTCGGACCCACCCGAGCCGTCCCCGGTCCCGTCAGAGGTCCCGCCATCGCTGCTGGCCGCGGGCTCCGAGGTCTTCGTGCCGGTCTTCTTGCCGTTGTCCGACGCCTCGGCGCGCGAGTCGGTGACGTAGAAGCCCGAGCCCTTGAACACGATCCCGGCGGCGTTGAACACCTTGCGCAGCGACCCGCCGCACCGAGCGCACTCGCGGAGCGGGTCATCGTGGAAGGACTGCCAGACCTCGAAGCGGTCCTCGCAGTCTCGGCACAGGTACTCGTACGTCGGCATTGGACCTCCCGCGGGCGAACGACCCCCCTAAGTATGGCGAGGAGCGCACCGCGTTGCCAACAGCACCCCCCGTGCGGTCGGCCGCCGTTCGCACGCGCCGCACGGCTGCCCGCCCGTCGCTCAGTCGCTCGGTCGCAGCACGCCGGTCTCGGTCACGACGGCGTCGAGTCGCTGGTCGTGGTTCTCGGTCGGCAGGTGCGGAAGGACCTGCGCCGCGTACGCGACCCCGATTCGCGTCGGCGCCTCGAGACGGGTGAGGAGTCGGTCGAAGTGTCCGCCGCCGTAGCCGATGCGGGTGCCGTCGGGTGCGAAGCCGACGCCGGGCACGAGGACGACGTCGACGGCCGGGGCGGATTCGCGCGGCAGGTCCGGGCTCGGTTCGCGGACGCCCCGATAGCCCGCGGCGAGGTCGCTCGTGAGGTCGTGCACGCGGGCGAGGGTGAGCTCCGGCCCGTCCACGACCGGGAGGTAGACGGCGACGTCGCGCCCGAGCAGTACCTCGAGCAGGGGGTCGAGGTCGACCTCCGAGCCCGTGGCGGCGTAGGCCACGATCGTGGCGGCCCCGCGGACCTCCTCCAGCGCCGCGAGGCGGGCCCGGATCCGTGCCGCTGCGCTCGCCCTGGTCTCGTCGTCGAGGGCGTCGCGAGCTTCGCGCGCCGAACGGCGGGCCGCGCGCTTGGTCGCCTGTTCGTCCACGTGAGGTTCCTCCCCGTCGCTGGCACTGTCGGTCGCGGTTCGCGGTTCGCGGTTCGCGGTCGCGGTCGCGGTCGCGGCGTCAGCCGGCGCCCGGTCGGCGCAACCAGGAGCGCCGATCGACCGCCGACTCCTACACTGCCGGGTCGAGGCACCCACAGGGGTCCGCGGGCGGGGCCACCGCCTGACCATGACACGGATCGGACCCGGACACGAAAGGATCGCGTGTGCGCGCACGCAAGGCAGTGGTGCCCGCCGCGGGGCTCGGCACCAGGTTCCTCCCCGCGACGAAGGCGCAGCCGAAGGAAATGCTGCCGCTGCTCGACAAGCCGGCGATCCAGTACGTGATCGAGGAGGCCGCCGGTGCCGGCCTCGACGACGTGCTCCTGATCACCGGTCGCGGCAAGCGAGCCCTCGAGGACCACTTCGACCACGCGATCGAGCTCGAACGTCAGCTCGCGGCCGCCGGCCAGGAGGATCTGCTGGCCGCGGTGCAGGCCGTGAACCGGCTCTGTCACCTGCACTACGTGCGGCAGGGCCAGCCGCTCGGCCTCGGCCACGCGGTCGGGTGCGCGGCGCGTCACGTGGGTGACGAGGCGTTCGCGGTGTTGCTCGGTGACGACCTCATCGGCGAGGAGGAGGGCCTGCTGCAGCGCATGGTCGACCTCTGTGAGGCTTCCGAGCGCAGCGTCCTGGCCGTGATGGAGTTCCCCGACGAGGACCTCGGCAAGTACGGCGTCGTGGCGGGCGAATCCGATCCGGACGAACCCGATGTCGTGCACGTGCACGACATGGTCGAGAAGCCAGGCAAGGCCAACGCCCCCAGCAACCTCGGGATCATCGGCCGTTACGTCCTCACCCCCGACATCTTCGGGCACATTGATCGAACGAAGCCCGGTCGGGGAGGCGAGATCCAGCTGACCGATGCGATGAAGGTGCAGGCACAGGAGGAGCCGATCCGCGCGGTCCGGTTCGACGGTTTGCGTTATGACATCGGCAACAAGATGGACTACCTCAGGGCCACTGTGGAGCTTGCGGCGCAACGCAGCGATCTGGGACCGGAGTTCCGCGAGTTCCTCACGGACTTCGTGAAGAACCTGCCGGACTCGGGCCCGTCCGACGACCCCGATGGTGGGGGGGCGAGGTGACCGCACGCGCCGCCGCCGGTGAGCTGGTCCCGCTGGTCGAGTACCGCCGGGAGGTGTTGGAGTCGATCACGCCGCTCGACCCGATCGACCTGGCGCTGCTCGAGGCCCACGGCTGTGTGCTGGCCGCCGACGTCACGGCGGCGGGGGACGTTCCGCCCTTCGACAACACCGCGATGGACGGGTACGCCGTTCGCGGATCGGTGCTCGAGGCCGGAGAGGAGTTCGAGCTGGTGGGCACGGTGGCGGCGGGGGCCCAGGCCGAGGAACCGCTCGGGCCCGGACAGGCGGTGCGCATCATGACCGGGGCGCCGGTACCCGAGGGCACGGACGCGATCGTGCCCGTCGAGCTCGCCCGCGAGCGAGACGGGTCCGTCCTGCTCGAGGAGGCGGCCCGCCCGGGTGCGCACATCCGCTCGGCCGGCGAGTCCGCCCGTGCCGGGGACACGCTGCTCGACCGGGGTCGGTCGCTCGGGGCGCCGGATCTCGGGATGCTCGCGGCGGTCGGGAACCGATCGGTGCGCGTGCACCCCCGGCCTCGCGTCGTGGTCGTCTCCACCGGCGACGAGCTCGTCGAGCCGGGTCGGCCGCTGGCCCCCGGGCAGATCCGCGACTCCAACTCCTACATGCTGACCGCGATGGCGCGCGAGGCCGGGGCGGTCGCCTATCGCCAACTGTTCGTCCGGGATGACCCCCGGGCGCTGCGCGAGGCCTTCGAGGGCGCGTTCAGTCATGCTGATGTCCTGGTCACCAGCGGTGGCGTGAGCGCTGGCCTGCACGATCACGTCAAGGGCGTGCTCGCGCAGCTCGGCGATGTCCGGTTCCGCAAGATCGGCATGAAGCCGGGGATGCCGCAGGCGTTCGGCTTCGTCGACCGCGTCCCGTGCTTCGCGCTCCCCGGCAACCCGGTGAGCGCGTTCGTGTCGTTCGAGGTGTTCGTCCGACCCACGCTGCTGCGGATGCAGGGACGGCAGGACCTCAACCGACCGCGGGTCACCGCGGTCTTCGACGGAACGCACGGCAGCCCGGGGGAGAAGGTCGAGTTCGTGCGGGTGCGGCTGGCCGCCGACGAGGAGGCCGGCTGGCGAGCGCTGCCGACGGGGGAGCAGGGCAGCGGCATCCTGCAGTCCGCGGTGCTGGCCGATGGCCTGGCCGAGATCCCCGCTGACGTGACCGAGGTCGCTGCCGGCAGCCGGGTGACGGTCCACGTCCTCGACGACGACGTGCGCTAGCGGCGGGTAGCCATGGGCGAGGATCGCACCCCCGAGGGCGAGCTGACCCACCTCGACGCGCGCGGCCACGCTCGCATGGTCGACGTCGGCGACAAGCCCGCGAGCGCTCGCACCGCCCGGGCGCGCGCCGAGCTGCGCATGCGGCCCGACACGGCGGCCCGGCTGGCCGAGGGCACCCTCCCCAAGGGCGATGCCCTCGCGATCGCGCGCATCGCGGGCATCCAGGCGGCCAAGCGGACCGCTGACCTGATCCCGCTGTGCCACCACGTCGCGCTCGCGGGCGTCGATGTCGAGGTGGACGTCGATGCCGACGAGGGACGGGCGACGGTCAGCGTCGACGTGCGGGCCGCGGACCGGACCGGTGTGGAGATGGAAGCGCTCACCGCTGCCTCCGTCGCGGCACTCGCCCTCTACGACCTGCTCAAGGCGGTCGAGCGGGGCGTCGTGATCGGCGAGGTCGCCCTGGTCGAGAAGACCGGTGGCACGCGTGGCGACTGGCGCGCCGAGGGGGTCGACGATGACGCCGGGTGAGGCCGGGAACGACAGCCCGTCGGAGCCACACGGCCGGGCCGCGGTCATCACCGTTTCGACGCGCGCGGCCTCCGGGATCTATCCGGACGAGGCCGGACCCGCGCTCGTCGAACGGCTGCGCACCGGCGGCTTCACGGTCGACGCTCCGACGGTGATCCCCGACGGGCGCGGACGCGTCGCCGACGCGATCCTGCAAGCCTGCCGACGAGCGGACGTCGTGGTGACGACGGGGGGGACCGGGCTGCACCCGAACGACCACACCCCGGAAGGCACCCTCGACGTCGTCGAGCGGCTCGTGCCCGGCCTCGCCGAGGCGATGCGGGCTGCGGCGCTCGAGGCCACCCCGATGGGGATGCTTTCGCGGGGCGTGGCCGGCATCTGCCGTGGGACTTTGGTGCTGAACCTGCCGGGCTCGCCGCGCGGTGCGGTCGAGAACCTGGCCGCCGTCGAGGTCGTGCTGCCGCACGCCCTCTACCAGCTCGCCGGCGGCGACCACCACCGCGGGGGCCACCAGCACGCCGACGACGACGGTCGCGGGGGCAGCGGGTAGGGCCTCGGTCACGTCGCGTGGTCGGTTCCCGCGAACCTTGTAATTCAGCTGGTATCGTGCCCGCCACGATGAACGTCGTGGTGATCATCCTGCTGCTCGCGCTATGGGCGGTCGTCCTACTGCCCGGGCTCGTCCGCGCTCGCCGCGCCGGGTCGCCCGCGAGTTCGGTGTCCCGGTTCCACCGCGACCTCGACCGGCTGGAACGCACCGGCAAGGCTGCGGGCGAGGCCGCGTCGGTCGGGCGGGCTCCTTCCCCGTCCGCTCGGCCGGCGCCCTCGACCGCGGGTCGGGTGTCCTGGCTGCGCGCGGCCCGGCGCGACCCGGATGCGGGCGAGCGGCACGCGAATCCGGCCGGGCGGGTGCGAGCCATGGCCGCGTTCCGCCGCCGGCGGCGCGGGGCCTCCACCGCGCACCACCGACGCGGCCTCGGTGCGCTCACGGTCACCGAGCGGCGCCGCGTTACGTTGATGGGCCTGCTCACGGCCCTGGCGCTCACGCTCGTCTCGGGTCTGTGGCTCGGCGGCCCGGCCTGGGGAGGCACCGCGGCGGTCGGGCTCGCGCTCGTCGCCTACTGCGCGCTGCTGCGCCGCGTCACCGCCCGTGAGCGCAGTCGTCGTGTCGTCCGGTCCCGAATGGGGGAGCCGGGGGATGCACGAGGCGGGGCCGGCTACCCGAGTGGCGAGCACTCGTCGAGCGAGCCCGTGCTCCCGGGGCCCGACCCATCCCCCCATCTCAACGGAACCGCGGCGCGTGGTCCGCACGATCCGCGCGACGCCAAGGCGACGCCACGCGGCTCGCTCTCGGACGCGGAGAGCGCCACCGGGCCGCTGCGGGCCGCCGCCGCGGGTGGGTCCCGGTGAGCGATCCGCGCGAGCCGCGCGACGCTGGCGGGGCTGGTGAGGAGGCGGTGCTCGAGGGGCTCGACGGGCATGCCGAGCACGTCCGCGAGAGCTTGCGCGCCAAGCATCGCGCTCGCGAGGAGGCGCTCGACCGCAGCCGCGACGCGACGAGGCTGGCGGCCGATGCGATCCGCGCGGCGCACCGTGACGAGTACGACCGGGTCACCGAGCTGCTCGATCGGTGCGCCGAGGAGCTCGCAGCCGCCCGCGACGCCGCCCGCGACCATCCCGAGGTCCGCACCGCCGGGTTCGTCACCGACGCCGAGAAGGAGTACGCGGAGGCCCGGCTCACGGCCGCCGCGATCGCGAATGCCCCGCTGCCGGGTCCTGACGAGCTGCGGATCGGTGCCGCCTCCTGGTCGAACGGCCTGGCCGAGACGGTCGGCGAGCTCCGGCGTCGCGCGCTTGACCGGCTCCGCGCGGACCAGCCGGACGAGGCGGCCCGCTGCCTCGCGGCGATGGACGAGATCTACGAGGTGCTCGTCACCGTGGACTTCCCGGAGGCCGTCACCGACGGACTGCGCCGGAGCACCGACGTCGCCCGAGGGCTCGTCGAGCGCACCCGCGGGGATGTCACGACGGCGTCCCTCCAACAGCGCCTGCGGGACGCGCTGGCGCGGCACGGCGCCGCCGACGGTGCCGATGGGCCGTCGACCGACGCGTGACGCGGGCACTCCCGAGGGTGGTGGCTCGTGTGCCGGCGGGGTGGTCAGGTGCTAGCCTCCACGGGCGCGTCGAATTCGGCGCGCATCCGGGGCTGTAGCTCAGGTGGCAGAGCGCCTCGTTCGCAACGAGGAGGTCAGGGGTTCGAGTCCCCTCAGCTCCACTTATTGTTGTCCAATCGACAACGTCACACTGGGGCTGACCCTCACTCCGCCGCTCAGGTGTTCCACCGGAAACGCCTTTCGGAGTCATTGATCGGGTAGACTTCCCGGCCGCTGGTCGCGCTGTCAAGCCGCTTATGGGTAGCCACCGGAATGCCCGGGAGGCCTTCGAATCCGCTGGGGTCGGCGGTGACGATCGTCCGCGAGGACGCTGCCGCCGTTGCGGCGATGATGAGGTCGTGCGCTCCGCGGGGGCGCCCCGCCCGACGGGTGGCCGCGAGCAAGTTCGAGTGGACCTCCGCGACGCGCAGGTCGTAGGGCAGCACGGGCAGTACGTCGAGGAGGTCGTCCACGAACGCTTGGCGGGCAGCGTGGTGGTCGGAGGTTGCCAGCGCCACCCCTACGAGCAATTCGGCGACGGTGACCGCAGCTATGGCGACGTCGTCGTCATCACTAATGCGCTCCTCGAGGTCAGCGGCGTGGCGCTCGGCGTCGATGAGGAAGGTGGTGTCCAGAAGGAGGAGGCTCAGCGCCGTTCCTCCACCGACAGCAGCGCGCGGATGTCGTCCAGGTCTTGGGCCCAGCTTGGGTCTGGGTCGTGGCGGACCAGCGCGGCCTTGACCTGATCACCACGGCCTCGACCGACGGGCTCGAGGTGGGCGACCGCCTTGCCGCGGCGGACGATGGTGTAGTGCTCCCCTTGCTGCTCGACAGCGTCGAGTAAGCTGGCGAACTGCCGTGCGGCCTCGGTGGCGCTTACATCAGGCATGGGATCATATTATCAGATCGCCATGCTCCGCTCCTTGGTGGCGCTGCAGGCGTTCTCGGTCGTGTTGGGTCACTCGGGTGAGGGGTCGAGCACGGTGGTGATGAGCTGGTCGATGGACTTCCCGGTCAGGGGTGTGGAGGTCATGAGGCGGGCGTAGAGGATGGCGCCAGACAGTGCGTGCGCGGCGAGTTCGGGATCGATGGTCTCATCGATCCCTCCGGCGTCGATGCCGAGAGCGATCGCGTCCACGAGCGCGCGCCGGCGGTCGTTGGTGTAGCCGTCGAGGAGCACCCGGAGCTCCGGGTCGTGTTCTGCAGCTTCGATCAGTGCTGGGATCGCGGGGGCGAGGCTGCTCTCGGTGAGGGCGTGGCCGAGATGGTGCAGCAGTTGCTGGATGCGTTCGCGAGGGGTTCCGTCGGGCTCGGGTGCCGGCTGGGTGTTCAGCGTGTGCATCGCGTCGATGATCAGCTGGGGCTTGCCGGCCGTCCAGTGCCGGTAGATGGTGCTCTTGCCAACACCGCACCGGGCTGCGACCGATTCGATCGTGAGCTGGCCGTGGCCGACTTCGGCGAGCTCTTCGAGGACGGCGGCTAGCACGATCTGCCGGGTTCGGGTCACACGGGGGTCCACCGCGTCGTGTAGCGCCAAGGGTTGCCCTTCGCCTCTGGGGTTTCCTTTGATACGTTGATGTTCTATCGTGAAACGGACACGTTTCGAAGTGTAGTCGATAGAGGAGCGGATCGTGAGTCCCGTGAGCGTTCGCTACATCGTCGACGACGTCGATCGCGCCGTGGCCTTCTACCGCCATCACCTCGGGTTCGAGGTGGTAACGCACCCGGCGCCGGGCTTCGCGATGCTCCAGCGCGGCGATCTTCGCCTGTTGCTGAACGCCCCCGGTGCCGGTGGTGCCGGCCGCGCGAGTGACGGCACCACGCTCGAGCCGGGAGGCTGGAACCGCTTCCAGCTCACCGAGACCGATCTCGACGTGACCGTGGAGCAGTTGCGTGATGCCGGCGCGCAGTTCCGGTCCGCGATCGTCGCCGGATCGGGCGGCCGGCAGGCGCTCGTCGCAGACCCGGCCGGGAACGTGGTCGAGCTGTTCGAGCCCGCCGAACGCTGAATCGCGGGCACCCGATGGCGGCCATCACGATGACTACGGGCGTCGAGAGGGAGATGCGATGCAGACACAGGTGACAATGAGGCGACCGATTCGGCTGCTCTGTCAGGGCCATGACCTCGTCGTCGGTGGAGCCCGATGGAGACCGAGAACCCGGACGTGACTCGCGTCGTGGCCCTCCTCAGCCCGGCGATGTGCCAGGGCGTCTTGGAGCGCCTCGTCGATCAGGAGTTCCACTGACCCCGTGACCCGCGTCACGGCGCCGCGTCCACCCACCTGTGCTCAGAAGTCCGGTTGATGTCGATGCAGGCCGATCGGGCGGCTCAGAGCAGCATGAGGGCGAGCACTGCTGCCGCGATCGCCGCCGACGCCGCGACCGTCAGCGCCTTCACCCAGAGGCTCGCGCGGTCGAACCGCTCCTTGGCCTCGGTGCCGTGCTCGACGGTGCGCAGCAGCAGCCAGCGTGCCCACCCGAACACCGCGGCGAGCATCGCGAGCCCGAGCGGGACCACCACCGTGACGGGACCGGGGAACACGGTCATCGCGAGGCCCGCGGCGACGACGATCACCCCGACCGCCACCCACATCACGCGGAAGACCTTGCCGTGGCTGTCGACGAGTCCCCGGGCTCGGCCGATCTTGCGGTCGACCCAGCGTGTGCTCTCGCGGTCCATGCTCGCTCTCTGCTCGAGGAAGCGTCCAGCGTTCCCCGCTTGCACGGCGTGTACGCGGCAACGGACCGCGGAGGGCCTCCGGTACGATGCCCCCGGTTGCCGGCCACCTCGACCCGTTCGCCTCCCCTGGGTTACGGCAGGTCCAAGTGGCTCACGGCAGGTCCGACGCCCGCCCACGGGGGAGAGTCAGTGACGACCGACGACGTGCTCGTGTTCGGTGGCTCGGGGAGCCCTCGGCTGACGGCGGCGATCTGCGACTACCTGCAGATCGCACAGGGCGCCGGCGAGGTGCTGCGCTTCAAGGAAGGCAACCTCTTCCCCCGGATCCTGGATAACGTGCGGGGCCGGGAGGTCTACATCGTCCAGTCGACGGTGTTCCCCGCCAACGACCACTTCATGGAGTTGCTGTTCTGGCTCGACGCCTTCACCCGGGCCAGCGCCCAGTCGGTGACCGCCGTCGTGCCCTACTTCAGCTACGCCCAGGGCGACAAGAAGGACGAGCCCCGCGTGTCGATCCGCGCGCGGGTGTGCGCGGACGCGATCGAGGCCGCGGGCGCGGACCGCATGGTCACCCTCGACCTGCACGCGCCGCAGATCCAGGGGTTCTTCACCGTGCCCGTCGACGACCTGCACGCCCTGCCGAGCCTCGCCGGCGAGATCGAGCGCCTGGAACTCGACGACATGGTGATCGTCGCCCCCGATGCGGGCTACGCGAAGACCGCCCGCCGCTACGCGCGATACCTGGGCGTGCCGCTGGCCATCGGCGACAAGGAACGGGCCGCCCACGACGACCACGCGGAGATCATCGACCTCATCGGCGACGTGGAGGGGCGGTCGGCGGTCATCGTGGACGATTTCTCCATCTCCGCGCAGACCATGGTGGGGATGGCGACCGAACTGGACCGGCGCGGGGCCAAGGAAGTGGTCGCAGCCCTCGCGCACGGCGTCTTCGCCGAACCCGCCATGGAGCGCATCGACGCGAGCCCGCTCACCCGCGTCGTCACCACCGACTCGGTGGAGAACCAGCCGGTGGTGTTCAGCGACAAGGTGCACGTCGTCTCGGTCGCGCCCCTGTTCGGCGAGGCCATCCGACGCATCCACAATCGGGAGAGCATCAGCGTGCTCTTCCCGATGTGACAGGCGACGAGGGGCGAGGATCGTGGCTGTGAACGAAGGCGGCGTGGGCCAACTCGTCGTCGTCGCGACGCCGATCGGCAACCTCGACGACCTGTCGCCCCGAGCGGTCGCGGCGCTCGCCAGTGCCGACGTCGTGGCCGCCGAGGACACCCGCCGGACGGGACGCCTCCTGGCGCACGCCGGCCTGGACCGTCCGCTGCTCAGCTACCACGAGCACAACGAGGCGCGTCGCGCGGTGCATCTGCTCGACCGTGTCGCCGCGGGGGAGACCGTCGCGCTCGTCACCGATGCCGGCACGCCCGGCGTGAGCGATCCGGGCCAGCGCGCGGTCCGCGAGGCCGTCGACCGCGGTCTGCGGGTGGAGGCCGTGCCGGGACCGGTCGCGGCGGTGCACGCCCTCGTGCTGTCGGGCCTGGCGACCGACCGGTTCGCGGTCGAAGGGTTCCTGCCGCGGAAGGCCGGCGAGCGGGGCCGCCGGCTCGCCGAGCTCGCGGACGATCGCCGCACGCTGGTCTTCTACGTGGCCCCGCACCGCGCGGCCGCCGACCTGGCTGCGATGGCCGAGGCGTTCGGGTCGGAGCGGTCCGCCGCGCTGGCCCGCGAGCTCACCAAGCTGCACGAGGAGGTGTGGCGCGGCTCGTTGTCCGAGCTCGCCGAACGCGCCGAGGCCGGATTGAAGGGGGAGGTGACGGTGGTCGTCGCCGGCGCGCCGGAACCGGGTGGAGAGGACGTGAGCGACGATGACCTCGTGGCGCGCGTCCGCGAGCTCGTCGCGACCGGGACGACGAAGAAGGACGCGATCGCCGAGGTCGCCCGCGCCGCCTCGGTTCCCAAGCGCCGGGTGTACCAGGCCGTGCTCGACCGCGGCTGACGCCCGGCGGTCCCGATCGCGGCTGATGCCCGGCGGTCGGGACCGGCCTTCCTCGTTCTCGGCGCGGGCGCCGGTAGAGTGCCGGTGGACCCTGTCGCTGTCCCGCGCGGGGTGGGGGCAAGGAGGCGATGGTGGACGATTCCCCGACGGACGGCACACGCCTCTCCCTGCCGGAGGAGCTGCTCCTGCTCGGCTGGGACGACGAGCGGGGCAAGAACACGGGCACCGCGAACCTGCTCGCCCTCCTCGGCGGTGCCGCGTTCCTCGACCTCGCCCTGCGGGGGGCGATCGACGCGACCGGCAAGCACGTCGAGGCCCGCGAGGGCGACACCGGGCATCCCGTCCTCGACGGCGTGCTCGAGCGGATCCGCACCGACCGCAAGTCGCGTGACGTCAAGGGTTGGGTCGGGTGGTACGGCCAACGCAACGACCTGCGCGACGAGGTGCTCGACCATCTCCTCGCCCAGGGCATCGTGCGCCGCGAGGAGCGCAAGATCCTCGGGCTGATCCGCCTCACGCGACACCCGGTCACCCAGCGCGTGCGGGTGGAGGAACTGCGACGTCGGGCCGGTGCGCTGCTCACCTCGTCCGAGCCGCTCGACGACCCCCGCGACGCGGCGCTCGGCGGCCTGCTCGAACCCGCCGGAGGCACGCTCCGGGCGCGGCTGGTCCCACGAGGCCAGCGGCGTGCCGCGGCGCGGCGAGCCAAGGAGCTCGCCAAGGGGGAGGGGATGAGCTCGGAGGTGGCCGACGCCATCGGCGAGGCCAACGCGGCGGCGATGGCGGCGATCACCGCGGCCGCGGCCGTGTCGGCGGCGAGCGCCGGGTCGAGTGGTGGCTCGAACTGACCGTTGGCGGCCGCTTCGATGCGCCGGGGCGAGGGCTAGGATCGGACCTCACGGCGAGTGGCTGCGCCGTCGACCGATGGCGTGTGCGCGCCGCAACCCCGACCAGGGCGAGAACGGCCGATGAAGGACACCTACTACCTCACGACGCCCATCTACTACGTCAACGACGTGCCGCACATCGGCCACGCCTACACGACGGTGGCCGCCGATGTGCTCGCCCGTTGGCGTCGGCTCAACGGGGACCGTGTGCACCTGCTCACGGGCACCGACGAGCACGGGCAAAAGGTCGCGCGGGCCGCCGAGGAGCGTGGCCTGGACCCGCAGGCCCACTGCGACGACATCCTCCCCCGGTGGAAGGAGATGCTGGAGCTGCTCGGCATCTCCAACGACGACTTCATCCGCACCACCGAGGACCGTCACACCGCGCGGGTGCAGGAGTTCATGCAGCGCCTCTACGACCAGGGCGACCTCTACAAGTCGGTCTACTCCGGGCCGTACTGCGTCCGCTGCGAGGCGTACTACTCCGAGAGCGAGCTGGTCGACGGCGACCAGTGCCCGATCCACCGCCAGCCGGTCGAGCGTCTCGAGCAGGAGAACTGGTTCTTCCGCCTGTCGAAGTACGGCCCGGCGCTGCTCGAGCTGTACGACTCGCGCCCCGAGTTCGTCCAGCCCGACGTCCGCCGCAACGAGGTCCGCGCGTTCGTCGAGTCGGGGCTCGAGGACATCTCGGCCACCCGCACGGAGTTCAGCTGGGGGGTGCCGTGCCCCTGGGACGAGGGCCACATCTTCTACGTGTGGTTCGACGCGCTGCTCAACTACATCACCGCGATCGGCTACGGCGCGGACGACGACGCGTTCGCGCGCCGCTGGCCAGCCGACGTGCACCTCATCGGCAAGGACATCCTGCGCTTCCACGCCGTGTACTGGCCGGCGATGCTCATCGCCGCGGGCGTCGAGGTGCCCCGCCAGGTGTACGCGCACGGGTTCCTGCTCGTCGGCGGCGAAAAGATGGGCAAGTCGAACGCGACGGGGATCCAGCCCTCGGAGCTCGTCGACCACTTCGGCCGGGACTGCTATCGCTACTACTTCCTGCGCGAGATCTCGTTCGGCCAGGACGGGACGTTCAGCTGGGAGTCGATGGAGGCCCGCTACGAGACCGACCTCGCCAACGAGCTCGGCAACCTCGCCAACCGCGTGCTGAACATGGTGACCCGCTACGCCGACGCCAAGGTGCCCGATCCCTCGGTGGCCGGCGGTGAGCCGGGACCCGAGGAGGAGCGCCTGGCCGCGGATCGCCAGGCGGCGGTCGAAGGGATGGCCGAGTTCGACCAGCTCGCCTTCAAGAAGGGCCTCGAGCATCTGTGGGTGCTCGTGCGCGGGGTCAACCGGTACGTCGAGGCGACCGAGCCGTGGCAGCTGAACAAGCGAGGTGAGACCGCGCGGCTCGCGCGGGTGCTCTACGAGGGCGTCGACGCGCTCCGGGTGATCGCGGTGCTCGTCTCGCCGGTGATGCCCGACGCCGCCGGCAAGCTGTGGCACAAGCTCGGCCCCGACGAGCCGTTGGAGACCCAGCGCCTCCCCGACGCCGGGCACGGCGGGCGCACGGCGGTCGGTGCGACCGTCGAGCGCGGCGAGCTGCTCTTTCCCAAGCTGCCCGAGGAGGCCGGGACGTAGGCACCCGACGCGTCGGTGCGCGGCGCTCGGGCCCACGATGCGGTCCGGGGGAGTAGGGTGCGTGCCGCGTCCGGGTGCCGATCGGACAGGCAACCTTCGGTGCAACCTGCGCGTCGTGGGGGACGGAGGTCCCACCATGGATGCGACGACCCTGCTGCCACGACCAACGACGACATCGACGACCGTACCGGTGCTCGACGACACCGAGGACTTCACCGCGATCTTCGCCGCCCACCACGACGAGGCGGTCCGGCTCGCCTACCTGATTTGCGGGGATCAGGATCGCGCCGAGGACGCGGTCGCCGACGCGATGGTCAAGGTCTGGCGGGCCTGGCAGCGGGGCAGGATCGACAACCCGCGGGCGTACCTTCGACGCGCTGTCGTGAACCAGGTGAACTCGCGGTTCCGTCGGCTCGCGCTGGAGCGGCGGGAGGCGGAGCGACGTGTCGGCGACGACCGGGGGCCGCGCGACCCGGACACGCAGGTCGTCGATCGTGACGAGATCTTCGAGGCGTTGCAGCAGCTGCCCTCGCGGCAGCGCACCGCGATCGTGCTGCGCTACTACGAGGACCTCCCCGAACGCGAGGCCGCCGACCTGATGGGCTGCAGCGTCGGCACGGTGAAGTCCGCGGTGTCGCGGGGCCTCGAACGCCTCCGTTCCATGGTGGGGGAGGAGGTGGCCTGATGCGGGACTTCGAGGAGCGTCTGCGGGCCAGCCTCGCCTCCGAGGCCCGGGTCGTGCGGCCGGACCCCACGGGACTGGACCGGGTCGAGGCGCGGATCCGTCGTCGGCGCGTCGTGGCGTGGACCGCCCCCGCGACCGCGGCGGTCGCGATGCTCGCGTTCGCCGCGATGGCTGTGCCGGCGCTCCTGCCGCACTCTGAGGAGGTCGAGCTGGAGTCCGACTCCCCGGCCGACGACGGGACGGACGAACCCGACGAGGAGCCGCCCGAGGTCGCCGAGGAGCCCGAGACCGAGGCGGTTCCCGAGCCGCAGCCCGAGCCGGAGCCCGAGCCCGAGCCCGAGCTGGACGAGCAGCCCCCGCCCGATGAGGAACCCGAGCCGGACCCCCTGGCGCCGTTCGACGCCGTCGACGAGCTCGTCGAGCGCACCCCCGCGGTGATCGGCCTCGAGGAGGACGCCGCCTGGACCGCGAGCACGTGGACCGGACAGGTCTGGCACGACGCGCACGAGGAGGAGCAGCCCGCCGCCGGTCCGATGGCGGTCTCGCCGACCGCCGACGCGATGAGCCCCGGTGGTGCCTTCGCAGCGGAGGCCGACGATCTCCCCGAGGGCTGCGCCACGCTGCGGCTCGTGCAGGGCGCAGCGAGCCCGGAGGACTACCGCAGCGTGCGCGTCGAACCGGCGCAGTGCGCGGGTACGCCCGCGATCTCGCCGGGCGGCGATCAGCTCGCGTGGGTCGAGGAGCAGAGCGTCGTCACCATCGCCCCGGTGGACGGGTTGCTCGGGGACAATGGCGATCCCGACCACCTCGGCGAGTGGGAGCTCGACGCCGAGGCTGCCCTCGACGTCGCCGCTTGGGTCAGCGGGGTCGACGGCTGGAAGCTCCTCCTGCGTGAGGGGGCCGGCAGCTCCGGGCACCTGCACGCCCTGCTGGTCGACCGGGAGGCCGACGGGACGGTCGACCTGCCCGAGGACGCGCTCGGATCCGACACGCGGGTGGACCTGGACGGCGTGGCGCCACTGGCGGTAGCGCCGCACGACACCGGACAGCCGCGCGTCGAGGAGGTCGACGTTCTCGGGCTCGACAACGGCACGCCGGTGATCCGCAGTGGGTTCCTCGGGGCCGAGAACGCACGAGAGATCCCGCTGCCCGACGAGCTGGCGGCGCCATTGCGGGCCGAGGACGCGCAAGCCTGGCTCACGCGTCACCGCCGGGATGTGCTGCTCGGCGACGGCCTCGGGGAGGTCTGGCACGTGGAGCTGCCCCGGACCACCGACGAGACGGCCGAGGTGACCGAGCTCGAGGCGGAGTGGCGCGGGGCCGGCTTCGTCGCCGACGGGGCCGAGGGTCCCGGCCGCGAGGGTGCGGGCGACCTCGACGAGGAGCTGCTGCCGGCGGACGTCTCCGACGAGGCGGCGTCCACGTGGCGGATGCTCGGTCGGCTCGCGACGGACGGCCGCCTGGAGGAGCTGCCCGCGCGCGGTCCCGAACGGCTCGAGGTCGAGATCGACGGCGGGTTGGTGGATGCGACCGACGAGCCCGAGGCACTCGCGGCGGTCGATCCCGACGAGGTGCTCGCGATCCTCGCCGTTCCCGAGCAGGTCGAGGCGATGGGCGACGGCTTGATGGGCTGGTCGTTCCCGGCTTCGTTCCAGGCGCGAGAGGGCGAGGACGGGGCCATGCTGCCGCCCGCCGAGCTCGAGCACCTGCCCGGCGACCGCGTCGACGAGGAGGGTCGATGGACGGGTAGCCAGGTACGGGTCATGGCCGACGGGTCCTGGGACGCCACACTGGTCGGCGAGGCCGACGCGGCCGATGACGCGGACCCGGATGCCGCTCTCGAGCCCGGCGCGGTCATCGACTGAAGCCGTGGGCCAACAGACCTGCTCCTCGGGCCCGGGTATCGGCGCGTTTCCCGCCGCGCGCCGACACCGAGCGGCCCAGCACCCCCCATTCCCGGCCCGGGCGCCGAGCACCCTGCCGGGGACCCGCGTCCCGTCCGGGGATGGGTCGGCCCGGAATCGGCGCCCTACGACCCTGGGCGGATACCCGACCCGGCGGGTACGCTGACCCGCTGCCGGAGCACGGGCTGCGGTCAGCGCCACCGTGCCCGGGGGAAGGACACCCGTGTACACCGATACCCACTGCCACCTGGAGATGCTCGACATCCCGCCCGGTGAGGCGGTTGATCGAGCGCGCGCCGACGGGGTCGACACCCTCGTCACGGTCGGCATCGATCTCGCCTCGTCGGCCGAGTGCGTCGGCACCGCCTCCGCGTTCGACGGTGTCTGGGCCTCCGTCGGGATCCACCCGCACAACGCGATCGAGGCCACCGAGGCCGTGCTGGGCCACCTCCGTTCCCTGGCCGAACACCCCCAGGTCGTGGCGATCGGTGAGACGGGCCTCGACTGGTTCAGGGACCACTCGCCGGCCGTGCGCCAGGAGGAGGCGTTCCGCGAGCAGCTGCGCCTCGCCAAGGAACTCGGCCGGACGCTCGTGATCCACTGCCGGGAGGCCCACAAGGACCTCCTACGGGTGCTCGAGGACGAGGGGGCACCCGAGCGCACCGTGATGCACTGCTTCTCGGGCGACGTGGAGTTCGCCGAGCGGTGCGCCGAGGAGGGTTGGTACTGCTCGTTCGCCGGGAACGTGACCTTCCGGAACGCTCCCGACCTCCGCGAAGCCGCCTCCGTGGTGCCGCTCCACCTCCTGCTCACCGAGACGGACAGTCCGTACCTCTCGCCGCACCCGCACCGCGGTCAACCCAACGAGCCGGCTCGCGTGTCCCTCGTCGCGGAGGAGCTCGCCGACGTCCACGGGACGACCACCTACGAGATGGGGCGCGTGACGAGCCAGAACGCGCGACGCGCGTTCGGTCTCCTTGCACCTCCCGCGAACGCCGCGGGCTAGGCGTTTCGGGTATTCGGGGCGCCGACGGCTGTCGGAGGACAGTGTGCGGTTAGCCAGGCGTCAGCTTCCGGTCGGAATGTGCGCTCGGTAACGTTTACCCGATGCCAAACCTTTACGAACTCCGCTCTGCCCGTGGACGCCTGCCGTCCCGACGCGTCGTCGCCGTGGCGACGATGTTCGCCGCGCTGCCTCTGCTCGCGGCCGCGGCGTTCGCGGTCGCCCCGGCCACCGGGGACGACGGGACTCCGGTCGCCGCGACCACGGCCACGCCCACCCCCGACCGGATCGCCGGGCCGATCGATGAGTCGATCGGCGACGACGAGGCCGAGGCTCAGCGGATCTCCGCTCTCGCGGCGGCCGAGGCCCACGACGAGTCGAGCCGGGACCTCGGCAGCCGCGGTGCGCATCCGCCGGTGATCCCCGTGACCCTCGTCGACGGCGACGAGGAGGCCGAGGTCGAGACGGCCGCGCGGACCGTCGAGGCGTTCCTGGCCGTCGAGGACGTCGAACTCGACGAGCACGACCGGGTCGATGCCGACCCCGAGGAAGTGCTGAGCGAGGACGACACCGTCGAGATCGCGCGCGCCGAGACGGTCGAGGAGGTGCGCACCGAGGCGCTCGCCTACGAGACGGTCCGCCGAGAGACCGAGGACCGCGAGCGGGGCGATGAGGTGGTCGTGCAGTCCGGGCAGCCCGGCGAGCGCGAGATCGTCGAGGAGGTCGTGTTCGTCGAGGGCGACGAGGAGGCCCGCGAGGTGGTCGACGAGTCCGTGGCAGAGCCGGTCAACGAGGTCGTCGAGGTCGGGACCTCCGAGCCCGCGGCCGCGGCGTCCAACACCGGAGGCGGGGGTGCCGGCTCCGGTGTCTGGGACCGCCTCGCCGAGTGCGAGTCGAACGGCAACTGGTCCATCAATACCGGCAACGGTTACTACGGTGGTCTGCAGTTCCACGCCAACACGTGGGCGCGGTACGGCGGGCACGAGTACGCTCCCAACGCCCACCAGGCGACCCGCGCACAGCAGATCGCCATCGCCGAGCGCACGCTGCAGTCCGAGGGCTGGGGTGCCTGGCCGGCGTGCTCGAGCAAGCTGGGGCTGCGCTAGACCGCGACCGCGATCACCCGGGGTGCCCGCTGCCCGCGCCATTGACCGCTGCCCAGACTCGCGAGCTCCTGGCTGCTCGGGGTCTCGCCCCGAGCCGACGGCGCGGCCAGAACTTCGTCGTCGACGCGAACACGGTGCGGGCCCTGGTGGCTCGTGCCGAGGTGGGTCCGCGGGACCTGGTCGTCGAGGTCGGACCGGGCCTCGGCGCCCTGACCCTCGTCCTGCGCGAGGCCGGTGCGCACGTACTGGCGGTCGAGGTCGACCGAGGCCTCGTCACCGCGCTGCGCGAGGTGGTGCTCCCCGGTCTCGACGGGGTGGACGTCGTTCACGCTGACGCGATGACGATCGACTGGAGCGAGTGGCTGGAGCGGCCGGCGGTGTTCGTCGCGAACCTCCCGTACCACGCGGCCACGCCGATCCTGCTGCGCGCACTCGCCAGCGGTGCCTTCACCCGACTGCACGCGATGGTGCAGCGCGAGGTGGGGGAGCGGTGGGCCGCGCGGGCGGGACATCCCCGCTACGGCGCGGTGAGCGTGAAGGTCGCCGCTCATGCCGCTGCACGCGTCGATGCGGCGATCTCCCGGCGTGCGTTCTACCCGCAGCCCAATGTCGACTCCGTCACGGTTCGGCTCGAGCCGCGGCCCTGGCACGCCGATGTGCCTCGCGATCGCGTGCTGGGCCTCGTGGAGGCCGGCTTCGCCCAGCGCCGCAAGCGGCTGCGGAACACCCTCGCCCGCGAGGGGAGCGGGCCCGCCCACATCGAGGATGCGCTCGCACGCGCCGGCCTGTCGACCACGGCGCGGCCCGAGGAGCTGGACCTCGAAGCGTGGATCGCCCTCGCCCGCGCGCTCGACCGTTCCTGACCGGGGCGGCCGTGCGCAGGACGCCGGCGCTTTGCCCCGGGCCGAGGGACGCGCCTACGATGCCGATCGAGGGGCTTTGCGGCACGCGGCACGCGACCCGTGTCGCGCCCGTACCCGGTACCGGCCACCGCTGTAGCGGGTGTGCGCGGATCGCGGCGACCCGGTCCCGCCGGCGTCGGGATAGCGGGCACGACGCGCCGGTGGGCAGTCTGCCCGAGCCTCGATGGGAGGAAGCCACGGGTGCCAGCCGATCGCACGACGGCGTCCCGGTGCGTCGTGCGCGTGCCCGCGAAGATCAACCTGTTCCTCGCGGTCCGAGGCGCACGCCCGGACGGCTACCACGAGCTCACGACGGTGCTGCAGACCGTGTCGGTCCACGACCGCGTGACCGCCACGCTGGTCGGCCCCAGTGAACGGTCCCAGCACCCGGCGTCCCGGCACCGGATGCGCCTCGAACTCGCCGAGCCCGACGACGAGGCCCTGCCATCGGGTGACGCCAACCTGGCGGTCCGCGCGGCACGCGTGCTCGGGCGCCTGGCCGGGCTCGCCGCGCTCGAGGGCGGGGCATCCGAGGGCGAGCGGGACCCCCGGACGCTGCTGGAGCTCACCAAGGGCATCCCCGTGGCCGGTGGCATGGCGGGAGGATCGGCCGACGCGGCGGCGGCCCTCGTCGCGCTCAACGAACTCTGGGGCTGCGGCCTGCCGCGCGAGCGACTGCGCGACCTCGGGGAGGAGGTCGGCAGCGACGTCCCCTTCTGCGTGATCGGGGGGACCGCGTTGGCGACCGGGCGCGGCACCTCCCTCGCCCGCGTGCTGTGCCGCGGTCAGTTCCACTGGGTCGTGGTGTTCGATCACGAGCCGCTCGAAACGCCGGACGTCTACCGTGCGTGGGACGCCCACTGCGAGCCGAGCGAGGTCGAGCCGGACGCGGTGCTCCAGGCCCTACGGGCCGAGGACGCGCTGGCGCTGGGTGCGGCGCTTCACAACGACCTGGAGCCGGCCGCCGTGGCGCTGCGCCCCGCCCTCGCCGACCGCAAGCAGGCCCTGCTCGACAAGGGGGCGCTCGGAGCCGTGCTGTCCGGGAGCGGGCCGACCCTGCTCGCGCTCGCGAGCGATGCCGAGCACGCGCGTCGTCTCGCCGACGACGTGCGCGATCTCAGCGCCCGTGAGCCGGTGGTGGTGTCCTCGCCGGCCGGCGGCCCCGAGCTGAAGGCGACGACCTCGTCGGGCCCCGGTCACGGACGTTCGTCATGATCGTGGGCGGTCGGACCGGCCCGGGACCTCGGCGACACGATGCCCGCCGACGAGGGAGGGCGCGCGAGCCGCGATCGAGCCGGCCCGTTCGTCGGCTACAGTTGGGGGCCCGTCACGACGGTCCCGACCGTCGCCCGGTGGGAGGTGGTGAAATGGCATCACGCCGTCCTTTGGAGTCGGAGTTGCAGGTTCGATCCCTGCCCTCCCAGCGTTACGGTGGTGCGCCGCAGGTGCGCGACCCCCGCATGCGTCACCGTCCCCGTCCCGTCAGGGTCTCGTGAGCGAACACGCCGCTGCCGAACGCACCGCCCCCGACGACGCCGGGCGGCGTGGTGCGGTCGTGCTCGCCGCCGGGAAGGGCACCCGGTTCCGGTCGGAGCGAGCCAAGGTCCTGCACCGGGTGGCCGGCCGCACCATGCTGCGGTGGGTGCTGGAGGCGTTGCGGCCGCTCGGGCTCGACCGAGTCGTGGTCGTCGTGGGTCACCAGGCCGACGAGGTCAGGGCCGAGGCCGAGGCCTCCGGACTCCCGGGGCTCGTGACCGTGCTGCAGTCCGAGCAGCGAGGCACCGGCCACGCGGTCCGCTGCGCCGTGGACGACGGGGCGCTCGAGGGCATCGACCGCGTGATCGTCCTGCCCGGCGACGTCCCACTGCTCAGCGCCCGGACACTCGAACCGGTGCTCGACGCGGGGGATCCCGCCGCGACCGTCCTGACCTTCGACGCGGCGGATCCCGCGGGCTACGGACGGGTGCTCCGGGACGCCGACGGCCGGGTCACGCGCATCGTCGAGCACGGGGACGCGACCGACGACGAGCGTCTGGTGACCGAGGTGAACACGGCGATCTACGCGTTCGACGCTCGGCGGCTCGCCTCCGAGCTCGCGGCGCTGTCGAGCGCGAACGCGCAGGGCGAGGAGTACCTGACCGACGTGATCGCGCCGCTGGTCCCGCACGGGGTCGGGGCTGCCCTCGCCCCCGAGGACGAGGTCGCCGGGATCAACGACCGGGTGCAGCTGGCGGACGCGGGGGCCGTGCTGCGCCGCCGCATCCTGGAGCGGGTCATGCGTGAGGGCGCGACGGTCGTCGACCCGCAGACCACGTACGTGGAGGCCGACGTGACGGTCGGGCGCGATGCGCTGCTGCGCCCGGGCACACACCTCGAAGGCGCGACCCGCATCGCCGACGGCGCGGAGGTCGGCCCCGACACGCGCCTGGTGGACACGCGCGTGGAGGAGGGAGCGGTCGTCGCCTACAGCGTTGCCTCCGGTGCCAACATCGGGCCCGGCGCGTCCGTCGGCCCGTACGCGCACCTGCGCTCCGGAACGCGGCTGGCCGCGGGCGCCAAGGTGGGTGAGTTCGTCGGGACCAAGAGCAGCGTGATCGGGGCGCGCAGCAAGGTGCCGCACCTCGCGTACATCGGCGACGCCGAGATCGGCGAGGACGTGAACATCGGCGCGGCCACCGTGACGGTCAACTACGACGGGTTCGAGAAGAACCGCACCGTGATCGGGGACCGGGCGCGCGTCGGCAGCGACACCATGCTGGTGGCGCCCGTCCGTATCGGTGTCGAGGCCTACACCGGCGCCGGCTCGGTGATCACCACCGACGTGCCCGACGGGGCGCTCGGTGTCGAGCGGACCGAGCAGCGAATCATCGACGGCTTCGCCGAGCGCAAGCGCGCCAAGCACGACCGGCGGCAGGCCACGGCCGGTGGCACGAGCCACGGGGCGGGCCACCGGGACGGTCAGGACGGCTCAGCCCCCGAGGAAGGTCCCGCCTGATGGAGCTCGTCACCAAGAAGCGCATGCAGATCTTCTCCGGCCGTGGCTACCCGGACCTCGGCGAAGCGGTGGCCGAGCATCTCGGCATGAAACTCGGCGACGTCGCCATCGACGACTTCGCGAACGAGGAGATCTACTGCCGCTACCAGGAGAACATCCGCGGCTGCGACGTCTTCGTGGTGCAGACCCACTGCTCGCCGATCAACCAGAACATCATGGAGCACTGCATCATGATCGAGGCCGCGAAGCGGGCCTCGGCCAAGCGCATCACCGCGGTCGCGCCGTTCTTCGGGTACGCGCGTCAGGACAAGAAGGCGCGCTCGCGCGAGCCGATCACCGCGCGGTTGCTCGCGGACATGCTCACGGTCTCCGGCGCCGACCGCGTGGTCTCGGTCGACCTGCACTCGCAGCAGCTGCAGGGGTTCTTCGACCAGCCCCTCGACCATCTGACGGCGCTGCCGCTGCTCGTCGACTGGCTGCGGGGACGGTTCGACGAGGAGGAGCTGGTCGTGGCCTCCCCCGACGCTGGCCGCGTCGACCTCATGGAGAAATTCCTTTCCCACCTGCCCGGCGCGACGCCGGCTTACCTCGCGAAGACGCGCACGGGACACAACGTCGCGCGCACCCTCGCGGTGACCGGCGATGTCGAGGGCAAGGTCTGCGCGCTCGTCGACGACATGATCGACACCGCGGGGACGATCTGCGGGGCGGCCGAGGCGCTCATGGAGCGGGGCGCGCGGAAGGTTCTCGCCCTCGCGACGCACCCGGTGCTGTCGGGTCCGGCGCTGGAGCGGATCGACGCGAGCCCGATCGACCGGGTCGTCGTCACCAACACGCTGCCGATCCCCGAGGGGGTTTCCGACAAGATCGAGGTGGTCTCGATCGCGCCGATCGTCGCGAGCACGATGCGGGCGATCTTCGAGGACCAGTCCGTGAGCGAGCTGTTCGATGACCAGAACCAGTAGGCGCCATGCGGGTACCTGAACCACTCAAGTGGGTCGGCGCGCTGCTCGCCCTCGGCATTCTCGTCGCGGTCGCCGCCCCGGCGGCCCTCGAGCAACTCGGGGGGGCCGTCGAGTTCGAGGAGGACGGCGGACTGCTCGACGATCCCACCGAGGACCTGCCCGAGGGCGAGGTCGAGCAGGAGGAGCCCGCGGAGGTCGTCGAAGGGGACGGCGGGGACGAGGGGCCGTGCTCGGGCGCGGACGACGGGACCTACACCGTCGAGGCCGGCGACATCCTCCAGGCGATCGCCGAGGACGTGTACGGCGACCCCGACTGCGCCGACGCGATCGCCGAGTTGAACGAGCTCGAGGAGCCCGGGGACCTGCAGGCCGGCCAGGACCTGGAGCTGCCATAGCTCCTGCGGGTCGGGAGGCGGTGGCGGCCGCTGTGGCTGGGCCGTAGACTCGGGCTGCGCGCGAGGCGCACCGTACCGTCGTGCCGCGAGCCGGGCCTTCATGGTCGATGCCTTCATGGGTCGATGCCGGCCGCCACCCGCGGCCGAGGTCCGCGCTGACGCCGCCCGAGGCTGAGTCGAGTCCGCCTCACCCGATGCAACCGCGAACAGGAGCGCTCTCCGATGTCGAAGCAGGTCCCGCTCGCCGCCCGCCCCCGCGCCGGCAGTGGTAGCTCAGAGGCCCGCGCGCTGCGGCGCGACGGCCGGGTGCCCGCGATCGCCTACGGCCGCGAGATGGACGCCACGCCGCTGTCGGTCGACTCGAACGAGCTCTATCACGCCCTCAACACTGCCGCCGGCGAGAACGCGATCCTGCGTCTGGAGTGGGAGGGGGAGCAGCAGCTCACCCTCGCCCGTGAGATCCAGCGGCACCCCGTGAAGCGGCACTACCAGCACGTGGACTTCGTCGCGGTGACCAGGGGCGTGAAGGTCTCGGCCGACATCCCCATCCGGGTCGAGGGCGAGGCTCCCGGCACCGACGAGGGCGGCGTGCTCGAGCAGCCGCTCTACTCGCTGCCGGTCGAGGTGCTCCCGCTGGAGATGCCCGACGAGTTCGTCGTCGACGTCTCCGAGCTCGGCGTGGGGGACACGCTGCGCGTCGCCGACGTGCCGGTGCCCGAGGGCGTCGACGTGACGGAGGACCCCGAGAGCCCCGTGGTAACGATCTCCTACGCCGAGCTCGACGTGCCCGAGCCGGGCGAGGAGGGCCTCACCGAGGAGGAGATCGCCGAAGCCGCCGAGGAGGACGAGGGAGTCGAGGACTCCGGCGACGAGGGCGAGGCCGGCGACGAGGAGAACGCCTAGCCGACGGTGGGAATCCTCGACCGCCTACGCGGACGGCGCGACGACGTGGCGGACGGCGAGCGCTGGCTCGTTCTCGGGCTCGGCAACCCCGACAACGAGTACGGCGGTACCCGCCACAACGTCGGCTCGGACGTCGTGCGGAGGTTGGCCGAACGCCTCGGCGTTTCGCTGAAGGCACACAAGGCCCGGGCCAACGTCGCCGAGACGCGGAACGAGCCCGGGGGTCCGGCACTCGTGCTCGCCGTGCCCCACGGCTACATGAACAAGTCGGGAGGTCCCGCCGAGGCCCTCGCGCAGTTCTACAAGGTCGACCATGAACGGCTCGTCGTGGTGCACGACGACCTCGACCTCGAGCTCGGGCGGATCCGGCTGAAGCGGGGCGGCGGCACCGCCGGGCACAACGGTCTCAAGGACATCGCGCAACGCACCGGCAGTCCGGACTTCCTGCGCGTGCGCGTGGGGATCGGACGTCCGCAGGGTCGCCAGCCGGCCCGCGACTACGTGCTCAAGCGATTCGGGGCACACGAGCAGGACGACGCGGAGCTCGCCCGCGAGCGCGGCGGTGATGCGGTCCTCGACCTGGTCGCCTCGGGGCTGGAAGCCGCCCAGAACCGTCATCACGCGGGGTGAGCCAGGCGACGCAGGGCCGGCAGGTGGCCTTCACGGCCACGCTCGCACTCTCGATGGGGATCGGCCCGTTCGCGGTCAACGCCATCAGCGTGCTGGCTCCGCGCGTCGTGCCCGAGCTCGGCCTCACGCGGGCGGAACTGGGGACGCTGCCCACGTTGACGTTCGCGGTCGCCGGCGCGGTGAGCTTCCTCGTGGGCGCCCGGGCGACGCGCGCGGGTGGTCGCCGGGTGCTGCTGGCGGTGTTCCTCGCGGGTGCGCTCGCGGTCACCGCCATGATGGGTGCGCGGTCTTTGCCGTGGCTGTGGGTGGGCGCGCTGTTGGGCGGGCTGAGCCAGGCCGTGTCGATCCCGGTGACCAACCAGCTCGTCGCCGAGCTGTCGCCTCCCGGCCGACGAGGTGTGCCGACGGGGGTCAAGCAGTCGGGCGTGCAGATGGTCCAGACGCTGGTGGCGCTGACGCTCCCCCCGCTCGCGGTGTGGGTCGGTTGGCGCGGCTCGCTCTGGGTCGGCGTCGTGCTCGCCGCGCTGGGCGCGGTCGCGGTCTGGCGGGTGATCCCGCCCGGATCGCTACGGGGTCCGCCGCGCCCGCGCGGGCACCGGGAGGCCCTCGACCCCGGGGTCTGGTGGCTGACCGGGTACATCCTCGTGCTCGGCCTCACGGTCCAGGCGGTGCTTGTCTACACCCCGTTGTACGCGCACGAACAGGTGGGGCTCGGCCCGACGGTCGCGGGGTTCTCGACAGGGGTGCTCGCGGTGACCGGGATCGCCGCGAGGATCGTGTGGTCCCGAGCCGTCGAGCGCTCGGCACGGCCCGCGCGGATGCTGCTCGCGTTCGCGATCGTGGCGGCGCTCGGCGTGGGCCTCATCCTCACCGCCGAGCAGGGCACGCCGGTCATGTTGTGGCTGGGCTTGATCCTCTTCGGCGGATCCGCGATCGCCGTCAACGCCGTGATCATGATGCTCGTCATCAAGCGGTCCCCCGAGGGCTCGACGGGCCGCGCCTCGGGGATCGTGAGCCTGGGGCTCTACGCCGGCTTCATGCTCGGCCCGCTCGGGTTCGGATCCACCGTCGACGCCACGGGCTCCTATGCCGTCGGGTGGGGCGCCGTGGTGGCCTGTTGCCTGGCGGGTGCCGCGCTCGCGGGGGCGTGGATGTTCCAGGAGCGCACGCGCTGAGGCTCGACTCCGTCGGCCCCGCCACCCCAAGTGCCTCGCGTCGTCCTGCGCTGTGGGCGAGGTCGACGGCCGCGCCCGATCGCTGGGCTACTCAGCTACTGACTCGTCGAGGAACGCGAGCAGCTCCTCGTGCCAGGCCAGCTCGGCCTCGAGCCGTCGGAGCGTGTGCCGCACGATCACCGGCTCGAGTCCCTGGAGATGGGGGGTGGCGAACTCGACGAGGTCCTGCCAGGACTCGAGTTGCGCGGTGAGCGCGAGCTGCCGCTCGGTGACGAACTCGCGTAGCTGCTCGCGTGAGAGGTCGTCGCTGCGGAGGTGTGGACAGCCGCGGCAGTAGAGGGTGGCGAAGCGGTCCACAGCTCCGACAGGCGATCCGAGGCGTGGACGAGATCGTGGGTTCCGGCTGCCGCTTCGGTCCACACCGCGGGTGAGTGCGGCCTCCAGATACGGCGGGTGTGGAGGGATCCGCAGGTGCGACCTGCGAACTCGTCCACACCTCCGGTGGCAGCCGGGCCGAGCCAGTGCGCGCCGCGAGCCCCCGGAGCGCGCAGGCAACGGGGAGCCTCCGTCCCCCTGCCCGTGGAACCGGTGGCACGACGCGTTGCCGCAGCGACCGCCGATGGGCACTCTACGGGGGTGCGACTCCAAACGACCGACGCGCCCCTCGCGGCCCTCCTCGACCGTGCGCGCGAACGCCTCACCGCCCCCCTCGACACCGGCCCGGTGCATGCGGGGCCGGCGACGCGCGCCCTCACCTGTGCGCTGCTCGCGACCGGCCCCCCGCCACCGGAACACCCCGCCGGTCCCGCGCCGCTGCTGACCATCGTCCCGACCGAGCGCGACGCGGAGCAGCTCGCCCAGAGCCTCAGCGCGTTCCTCGGCGAGGACGGTGTCGCGCACTTCCCCGCCTGGGAGACCCTGCCGCACGAGCGGCTGTCCCCGCACGCCGAGACGGTCGGGCGGCGCCTGCGGGTCCTCGATCGTCTGCGGGCCGGCGACGACGCCCTGACCGTGGTGGTCGCGCCCGTCCGTGCGGCCCTGCAGCCGATGGACCCGCGCTTGGCCGAGCGCGAGCCCGTTCACCTGACGCCGGCGAGCGAGTTCGGCCTCGACACGCTGGTGGAGCGCCTCGCGGCGCTGGGGTACACCCGGGTGCCGCTCGTCGAGTCCCGAGGGGAGTTCGCGGTGCGCGGCGGCATCGTCGACGTCTTCCCATCGGCGGCGGACGACCCGGTGCGCATCGAGTTCTTCGGCGACGAGGTCGACGAGCTGCGTACGTTCAATGCCGCCGATCAACGCACCGTGGAGCAGCTCGAGCACGTCGCGATCGACGCCGCCCGCGAGCTCGTGCTGGACGACGAGACCGCCGCGACCGCCCGGTTGGTCGCGAAGCAGGTGCCCGCCCTCAGCGATCAGCTGCTCCAGCTCGCGGACGGCATCGCCTTCGAGGGGATGGAGGCGCTGGTCACCGCCATCCACCCCACGCCCGCGTGGTTGCCCGACTTCTTCCCCGACCAGTCGGGGATGGCCGTTCTCGACCCGGTGCGGGTGACCAGTCGGGCCGAGGAGCTGCGCGCGCAGGCTGCCGAGCTCCTGGTCGCCGGCTGGGGTGGAGCGGCCGGTGAGGCCGACGACCGGGAGGAGGCCGCGGACACGCTCGCTGCCCTGCGCGATGCCACGGGCACGACCGAGCGGAGTGAGGACAACGGCGTGCGGGCCGACGGCGCGATCGAGCAGGCCGGCGGCCACGGCGGGCAGGTGGGCGGCCACGGCGGGCAGGTGGGCGGCCACGGCGGGCAGGCGGGCGGCAACGGTGCGCAGGCCGCGAACGGGGCCGGCCTCACCGGCTTCGGGGAGTGGCCACGGGTGCAGGCCCGAGCGCGCGGGCCGGTGTGGACCGTCGATCCGTTTGGCACCGAGGACGTCCCCGGCGAGCCGTGGGCCTCCTTCCGCGGCGACATGGACGGGGTCGCTCGCCGCGCGCGGTCGCTGGCGTCCGAGGGTGAGCTCGTGGTCCTCACCGCGCCGGGCCACGGCGCGGCGCTGCGCCTCGGCGAGGTGCTGCGCGAGTCGGGCATCGCGGCGCGCACGGCCGAGCGGCTCACCGACCCCCACGACAGCGGGGTCGTCATCGTCGAGTCGCCTTTGCCCGAGGGCTTCCACGCTCCCGAGCTCGACCTCGCCCTCCTCGGCGAGTGGGACCTGTTCGGTCCGCGCCGCAGCCGCGCGCACCGGCGCCTGCCGAGCCGCAAGGCCGCCAGCGAGACCGTGCTCGATCTCGCGCCCGGCGATCCGGTGGTGCACGCCAGCCACGGGGTCGGCCGCTACGTCGGCATCGTGACCCGCGAGCTGCGGGGACCCACGCGCGACGTCGGGGGTGGGTCGAGCACCGTTACCCGGGACTACGTCGTCCTCGAGTACGCAGGGGGCGACCGCCTCTACGTGCCGAGCGACAACGTCGACGCGATCGCGCGCTACGTCGGTGGTGAGGAGCCCCGCGTCATGCGCATGGGCGGGGCCGAGTGGGAGCGCGCGAAGGGCAAGGTCCGCAAGGCGGTCCGCGACATCGCGGCCGAGCTGATCCGGCTCTACAAGGCGCGGATGCACGCCGAGGGCACCGCGTTCAGCGTCGACAGCACGTGGCAGCGGGAGCTCGAGGACGCCTTCCCCTACGTCGAGACGCCCGACCAGCAGGCCGCGATCGACGCGGTCAAGGAGGACATGCAGGCCCCGGTGCCGATGGACCGCCTCCTCTGCGGCGACGTCGGGTTCGGCAAGACCGAGGTGGCGGTACGCGCTGCCGCGAAGGCCGTGTTCGACGGGAAGCAGGCCGCGCTGCTCGTGCCGACGACCCTGCTGGCGCAACAGCACGGGGAGACGTTCGCCGAGCGGTTCGCCGGCTTCCCCGTCGAGATCGCGGTCCTGTCCCGGTTCGCGAGCGCCGCCGAGGCGAAACGCATCCTCGACGGCGTCGCGGCCGGGACCGTCGACATCGTCATCGGCACCCACCGTCTGCTCGGCGAGGACGTCCGGTTCAAGGACCTCGGCCTGCTGGTCGTCGACGAGGAACAGCGCTTCGGCGTCACCCACAAGGAGAAGCTCAAGGCGCTGCGCACCAGCGTCGACGTGCTGACGATGACCGCCACGCCCATCCCGCGGACGATGGAGATGGCGATCACCGGGATCCGCGACCTCTCCACGATCGAGACCCCGCCCGAGGAGCGCCAGCCGATCGTGACCCACGTGGGGGAGTGGGACGAGTCGCTCGCCGCCCTCGCCGTGCGTCGCGAGCTGCTGCGCGACGGCCAGGTGTTCTGGGTGCACAACCAGGTGAACACCATCGACGCGGCCGCCGAGCAGGTCCGGCGCCTGGCCCCCGGCGCGCGTGTCGAGATCGCGCACGGGCAGATGGACGAGGCGACGCTCGAGCGCATCATGCTGCGCTTCTGGAAGCGCGAGTTCGACGTGCTCGTCTCCACGACGATCATCGAGTCGGGCCTCGACGTGCCGAACGCGAACACGCTGATCATCGAGCGCAGCGACCTGCTCGGGCTGGCGCAGCTCTACCAGCTGCGCGGTCGGGTCGGACGCTCGAGCCAGCGGGGGTACGCCTACCTGTTCCACCCCGCCGACCAGGTGATGACCGAGGAGGCGTACAAGCGCCTTGAGACCGTCGCGACCTACACGGGCATGTCCTCGGGGCTGTCGATCGCGCTCAAGGACCTCGAGATCCGCGGAGCGGGCAGCGTCCTGGGGGCCGATCAGTCCGGGCAGGTCGCGAGCGTCGGCTTCGAGGCGTACAGCCAGCTGATGGCGGAGGCCGTCGCGGACCTCACCAGTGAGGGCGAGGCGACGGCGATGCCCGGGTGGGGGCAGGCCGCGAGCGAACCCGAGATCACCGTCGATCTACCGGTCGACGCCCACCTCCCGCACGCCTACGTCCCGGACGAGGCGCTGCGGCTCGAGGCGTACCGGAAGGTGGCCGCGGTCCGCGACGCACGGGGCGTCAAGGAGGTCACGACCGAGCTGACCGACCGCTACGGCGAGCCCCCGCCGCCGGCTCGCCGTCTGCTCACGGTGGCGGCGCTGCGGGCGGCTGCGCGTCGCTACGGGATCACCGACATCACCACGACCCCGCGAGGCACCGTGCGTATCGCGCCGGTGCAGCTCACCGAGCGCCAGGAGGTCACGCTCCGCCGGCACCACCCGGCCGCCGTGCACAACACCGAGCAGCAGGCGATCGAGCTGCCGATCCCCCCGTCGCGCGACCTGCCGCAAGAGTCCGGGCTCGTCGGGTGGGTCGCCGGCGAGCTGAAGCGGGTCGTCGGCGGTTCCCGGTATTAGACTTGGGCATGACGGGTGCCCGCGGTCGTTCGTTCCGGGGCGCCCCCATCAGCACACTCGACCGAGAGCCCGAACCCGCCGAACCGTGAGGTCCGCCGTGCCGAGATTCTTGCCCGCGCGCCCAACTGCCGTGCTCGTCGTGCTGGCGTTCGCTCTCGCGGCGTGCGCCGAGGTCACGGGAACGGGCGACCCCACGATGGCCGCCCAGGTCGGGGAGCGGACGATCGCCCTCGACGAGGTCAGCGAGACGGCCGACGAGCAGGGCGATCAGGTCGCCCAGACCGAGGCCGATCTCGATCCGCAGGCGGCGCGCGCGTCGGAGGCGCAGGCACTCACCCAGCTCATCGTGGTGGAGTTGTTCGAGATCGGGGCGGGCGAGTTGGGCGTGGAGCCCACCGAGGAGGACCTCGCCGAGGAACGCGAGCAGCTAGAGGCGCAGTTCGGCGGTCCCGAGGGCCTCGAGCAGGCCGGCATCGAGGACGAGGACCTGCGGTTGTTCGCGCTGCAGGAGGCCGTGCTCGAGGAGCTGGTCGACGACGAGGAGCTCTCCGAGGGCCTGGAGGATCTCCGAGGTGCCCGCCACATCCTGGTCGAGTCCGAGGAGGAGGCCGAGGACGCGATCGATCGGCTCGACGACGAGGACTTCGAGGACGTCGCGATGGACGTCTCGATCGACGAGGGGAGCGCGCAGCAGGGCGGCGAGCTCGGCACGATCGCGCCGGGGGAGCTCGTGCCGGAGTTCGAGGACGCGCTGCACGAGCTCGAGGTGGGGGAGGTCTCCGACCCCGTCGAGAGCGAGTTCGGCTGGCACGTCATCGAACGCCTCGAGGACCCCGACGACGAGCTGGCGGAGGACCAGGTGCGCCAGGAGGTCGGCCAGCAGGAGTTCACGGCGTGGATCCAGGGGGTGGCGGCCGACACCGAGATCGAGGTGAACCCGCGCTTCGGTGCCTGGAACACCGAGATGCTCGAGGTCGACCCTGCCGGCGCCCTGGACCGGCCCGGGCCCCTGGAGCAGCGCGCTGACGACACGGACGAGACGCCCGAGGCCGCGAACGACGCCGACGACGAGGGGGTATCCGGCTCGTGAGCCGGCTGGTCCTCGTCGACACGAGCGAGCACCTGCCCGGCTGGGTGCCGGCTCGCACCGCCGTGGCCCTCGGGCGCAGCGAGCTCGTGCTCACGAGCATCGCCTCCCACCCCCTCATGGCCGAGTTCGACGCGGACGAGCGCCCGCCGCAGATCCTCGTCCCCGAGGCCGACGGCAGTGCGGCTTGGACCGCGGCGGTGCTGGATCGTGCGGGCGCCGTGGTCGGGTCGCCGTCGCCGACTGCTGCGATCCCGGATTCCCCCGAGGACGATCGGCCGTCCTCGGCACCGGTGGTGTGGCTCCGGGCCCCCGGCGAGCCGTCGGACCACGTCGCCGAGCTCGCCCGCGCGGCCGAGGCCCGGGGGTGGGATCCCGACGTGCACCGCGCTGCCGAGCCCCGGGGCGCGGCGGTGGCCGGGCTGGCCCGCGTGATGGCGAACCTGCGTGCGCCGGACGGATGCCCCTGGGACCGCGAGCAGGATCACGTCAGCCTCGGCCCCCACGCGATCGAGGAGACCTACGAGCTGCTCGAAGCCATCGGCTCCGGGAACCCCGACGCGATCCGCGAGGAGCTCGGCGACGTCCTGCTGCAAGTCGTGTTCCACGCGCAGGTCGCCGCCGAACGGGACTCGTTCGACCTCGACGCCGTCGCCGAGACGATCCGGGAGAAGCTCGTGCGGCGTCATCCGCACGTCTTCGCCGACGGGGACGCCTCGACCCCCGAGCAGGTGCGCACGCGCTGGGAGGAGCTCAAGGCGGACGAGAAACCCGAGCGCACGGGCTCGTTCGACGGCGTGCCGACCGCGCTGCCCGCGCTCCAACTCATCACCAAGTATCAAACGCGGGCGGCGCGCCTCGGATTCGATTGGTCCGACGAGTCGGGCCCGCTCGACGACGTCCGCGCGGAGCTCGCCGAGGTCGTCGATGCCCCCGACGACGGGGAGCGGGCGAAGGAGATCGGCGACCTCCTGGCGGCGGTCGCCGGGCTCGCACGCTGGTATGGCGTCGACCCCGAGGCGGCCCTGCGCGGGAGCGCGGAACGGTTCCGTGCGCGCTTCGAGCGGGTGGTTGAATCCAGCGAGGAGCCGCTCGAGGCGTTGACCCCCGACCAGTGGCTGGCGCGCTGGGAGTCCGCGAAGCGGCCGCACGGGGCGGGTTGATTCGCCGCGTCGACGGCATCCGACCGTGCGGCAGCGGCCTCACACTTGGTCCTTTCGTGGCTGTCCGTCCGGGCGTGGCCGGTGTGCAACCGCCGCCGTCGGGAATCCGTGGACTCGTGCACAACTCGTGCGTGAGCACGCGCGACCACAACGGATTCTCGACAGGAGGCCCGACCATGTACATCGGACTCGGCACGCTCGTGATCATCGTTCTGCTCATCGTCATCTTCGTGTAGTCGCGCCGGGCTCCGCTTGGGCGCCCCGCTCGCGGTGGAGCCCCGCCCCGCTCGCGTGTGGTCGCCTCCTCGGCTAGCGTCGACAGGGACAGCGAGCCGAGGAAGGTGACCTATGCGCATCGGCGTCCTGACCGGGGGTGGGGACGTGCCTGGCCTCAACCCGTGCATCAAAGCGGTGGTGAACCGGGTGGTCGACGATGGCCACGACGTCGTGGGTATCCGCCGAGGCTGGGGAGGCCTGCTGGAGTGCGACCCTGACGACGAGCGTTCCGTCGCCGACTGCATCCTGCCGCTGGACCCGGGTGTGGTGCGCACGATCGACCGGACCGGCGGGACCATGTTGCACACCAGCCGCACGAACCCCAGTCGCGTGCGCGACAAGGACGTTCCCGGGCACCTGCGCGACCAGCGCGGCCCGCAGGAGCCGCACGACTTCACCCCGCACGTGCTGCGCAACCTCGAGCGCCTCGGGATCGACGCGCTCATCCCCATCGGGGGCGACGACACGCTCTCGTACGCGCTGCGGCTGCACGAGGAGGGCGTTCCCGTCGTCGCGATCCCGAAGACGATGGACAACGACGTTCACGGCACCGACTACTGCATCGGGTTCTCGACGGCGATCACCCGCAGCGTGCAGTTCATCCATCAGCTGCGCACCTCGACCGGCAGCCACGAGCGCATCGCCGTGGTCGAGCTCTTCGGCCGCTACTCCGGGGAGACGAGCCTGATCAGCGCGTACCTCGCCGGCGTGGACCGGGCGCTCATCAGCGAGGTCCCCTTCGATGTGGACAAGCTCGCGAAGATGGTGGTCGCCGACAAGGCGAGGAACCCCTCGAACTACACGATGGTCACGGTGAGCGAGGGCGCGCGTCACCAGGGTGGCGAGATCCTGCTGCGCGGCGAGGAGGACGCCTACGGGCACCGCAAGCTCGGGGGCATCGGCGAGATCGTCGGGGAGGCGCTCAAGGAGCGGACCGGCGAGGGCATCGTCAGCCAGCAGCTCGGCTACCTCATGCGCTCCGGGTCGCCGGACTCCCTAGACCTCATGGTCGCGACGAACTACGCGGTCATGGCGGCCGACCTCGCCGTCGAGGGATCCCGCGGGCGCATGATGGCGCTGCGCAGCGGCACCTACACGAACGTGCCGATCTCGGTGACGCACGAGGGGGCCAAGCGCGTGGACGTCGACGCGCTCTACGACGCCGAGGAGTACCGCCCGAAGGTTCGCCACGTCGGCGGGAAGCCGATGTTCCTGTACTGAGCACCCGCTGCCCGGGATGCGGTCGCGGGCGCGTCGCCCTGGGCCCGTGGACCGCGGAGCCGGCGCGGTCTCGCGCTGTTGCAGCGATAGCATGCGACCAGCCGCACGGCCCGACGGGGCCCGCGCTGCCTGCCGCGTACAACCCCGATCCGACGCGACGGAAAGGCTCGGCCTGTGGAGATCGAGACCCTGCTCGCCCGGGAGCTCCTCGATTCCCGGGGGAACCCGACCATCGAGGTGGACTGTCTGCTCACCGACGGGTCCGCCGGGCGGGCCGCCGTGCCGAGCGGCGCCTCGACGGGGGAGTTCGAGGCCGTCGAGCTGCGGGACGGCGAGTCCCGGTACGGGGGCAAGGGCGTGACGCGCGCGGTCGATCACGTCGACGAGGGGATCGCGACCGCCCTGTCGGGGATGGACGCGACCGACCAGCGCCTGATCGACCGGGTCCTGCTCGATCTCGACGGCACCGACGAGAAGAGCCGACTCGGCGCGAACGCGCTGCTCGGCGCGAGCCTCGCGGTCGCCCGGGCCGCCGCGCAGTCCCGCGAACTGCCCCTGTACCAGTACCTCGGGGGGCCGAACGCGCACGTGCTCCCGGTCCCGATGATGAACATCCTGAACGGTGGCAGCCACGCCGACTCGAACGTCGACTTCCAGGAGTTCATGGTGGCGCCCGTGGGCGCGGCCTCCTTCGCCGAGGCCGTGCGCTGGGGCGCGGAGGTCTACCATGCGCTCAAGAAGGTCCTCGGTGGGCGCGGGCTGTCCACCGGGCTCGGTGACGAGGGAGGCTTCGCCCCCGACCTCGACTCCAACACGGCGGCGCTCGACCTCATCGTCGAGGCGATCGAGCAGGCCGGCTACGCGCCCGGACGCGACGTGGCCCTGGCGCTGGACCCGGCGGCGAGCGAGTTCCACAGCCGGGACGAGGCGGGGGACAGCCAGTACGCGCTCGCCGGCGAGGGGCGCACGCTCACCAGCGCGGAGTTGACCTCGCTCTGGTCCGACCTGTGCAGCCGGTACCCGATCGTGTCGATCGAGGACGGCCTCGACGAGGAGGACTGGGAGGGTTGGAAGCTGTTGACCACCGAGCTGGGCGATCGTGTGCAGCTGGTGGGTGACGATCTGTTCGTGACCAACATCAACCGTGTCCGCCGCGGGATCGCCGAGCGGAGCGCGAACAGCCTTCTGGTCAAGGTCAACCAGATCGGGACCCTCACCGAGACGCTCGACACGATGCAGGCCGCGCACCGCGCCGGGTGGACGTGCATGGTGAGCCACCGGTCCGGCGAGACCGAGGACACGACGATCGCCGACCTCGCCGTCGCGACGAACGCGGGTCAGATCAAGTCGGGTGCGCCGGCGAGGAGCGACCGGGTCGCCAAGTACAACCAGCTCCTGCGCATCGAGGAGCAGCTCGGCGATGCGGCACGGTACGCCGGGCCCGACGCCTTCCCCCGCGCCGGCCGGGGAGGCGTGTGACCCATGGCTCGTGGGCAGCGCGCACGCGGCGGGGGCACACGGGACGTGCCCGCGGGGAGCCGCCGCGGCGCGTCGCGCCTGCGTGACCAGCTGTTCAAGGGCGACCGGCCGTTCGTGCTGTTGTTCGTCGGCCTCGTCGTCGCGATCGCGGTCGTCGCGATCGGGCCGGTGCAGGTGTTCAGCGAAGCCGCCCAGCGGGTCGACGAGCTCGAGGCCGAGCGCGACGAGCTCCGGGAGGAGGCCGACGAGCTCGAGGAGCGCGAACGGCGTCTGAAGGACCCCGATGAGCTCGAGCTCTTGGCGCGCGGGGAGCTCGGCCTCGTCCGCCCGGGCGAGGACCCGGTGGTGGTCGTTCCCGATCCCGACGTGCGGGACGACGCGCGGGACGAGGCCGAGGACGCCGAGCCCGCCGGGGAGTCCGACGAGGACGAGGAGGACGCGCCCTGGTGGCGGCGCGCGGGCCGGTGGCTCGGCGAGCATCTGGCCGGGGAGTGAGCCAGCTGTCCGGTGACGGTCAGCCGGTCAGGGCCGAGCCGCTCGTTGCGCTGGCCCCCGGGACGCTCTACCGGCTCTTGCGGCTGCGCGTCGACGTGTTCGTGGTGGAGCAGGGCGCGGCCTACCCGGAACTGGACGGCCGGGACCTCGAGCCCACCGCCGTGCACTGCTGGATCGAGCGTGACGGCGAACCGGTCGCCTATCTTCGCGTGCTCGACGAGGCCGGGGGCGGCAGCCGGGTCGGGCGGGTGGTGACCGCTCCGTCGGCGCGCGGCGAAGGCCTGGCGACACGGCTGGTGGAGCACGTGCTCGAGCGTTGCTGCACGCCGCCGGTGCGTCTCGGGGCGCAGTCCCACCTCGCCGAGTGGTACGGGCGCTTCGGCTTCGTGCGCACGGGCGAGACCTACGAGGAGGACGGCATCCCGCACGTGCCGATGGAACGGCGATGACCGAACCACGCTGGCTGGCATGGGGGCGGGAGCTCGCCGCCATCGCGCAGAACGGGCGCTACTTCGCGTCGGGCTTCGACCTGGAGCGCTACGCGGACGTCCGCCGCATCGCGGCCGAGATCCTCGCCGAGGGCGGGGACGCCGACGCCGAGCGCGTGGAGGCTCGCCTGGCGCTGGATGACGGGTACGCGACCCCGAAGATCGACGTGCGCGGGGTCGTGGCCAGGGGGTCGCGCGTCCTGCTCGTCCGCGAGGTGAGCGACGGCGGGTGGACGCTGCCGGGGGGATGGGCCGACCCGATGGATTCGCCGGGGCGCTCCGCCGCGCGCGAGGTCGGCGAGGAAGCGGGCCTCTCGGTCGATCCGGTCGGGTTGCTGGGGGTCTTCGACCGCGCCGGCCATCCCGATCTGGCACCACACCCGTTCCGCGTCTGGAAGCTGCTCGTGCGATGTGAGCCACGTGACCCCTCGGCCGTCCCTCGCGCCGACGGGGTCGAGACCGACGACGTCGGCTGGTTCGACCCTTCCGACCCGCCGTCACTCAGCCTCGGACGCACCCTGCCCGGCATGCTCACCGCCGTCGCCGCGAGGCTCGCGGATCCGAGCCTCCCCCCGCACCTGGACTGAGCAACGGCGCCCCGACCCTTCTGGCCGAGCCCTGCGTGGACGGGGAGCGGACCGCCCTGGAGTTGCGGGTCGGCCATCCTGGGGAGAGGCTGGCGGCCATGGTCTCCACCCGCTCGGACGGTTCCGGCGCCTCCCCGGCCGACGACGCGCTCCGGCCCTCCCCGGATGCGTCGGACGAGGCGATGCTCTCCCGGCGGCCGCTGGACCGCACCGAGCGTGCGCTCGCCGACCGGTTGATCGGCCGCCCCGCGCGGGGTCGGCCGGCCACCGCGGTGCGTTGCGCCTGGGGCCTGCCCGCGGTCCTGCGCGTCGACCCGGCGCTCGACGACGGCACGCCTTTCCCCACAACCTTCTGGCTCGCCTGCCCCCTCGCGAACCGTGCCTGCGGACGCCTGGAGGCGGCTGGTGTCATGACGGAGCTCGCCGACCGGCTCGGCCACGACGAGGTCCTGGCGACGGGGCACGCGGACGCGCACGAGCGGTACGTGGCGCTGCGGGACCGTCTCGGTCCCGAGGTTCCGGGTAACCCGAGCGCCGGCGGCATGCCCGATCGGGTGAAGTGCCTGCACAGCCTCTACGCCCATTACCTGGCCACCGGCGCCAACCCCGTGGGTGCGTGGGTCGGCGAGCAGATCGAGCCGCTCGCTTGCCCCGGCCCGTGCCACCGGGTCGACGGCGGCGGGTGGCGGGAGTGAGCACCGCCTCGCCCGACGCCGGGGACCGCGCCGGACCCGTCGCGCTCGTCGACTGCGGCACGAACTCGGTGCGGCTGCTGGTGGCCGCCCGAGACGGTGACCGGTTGCGGCCGATCGCCCGAGAGATGATCGTCACCCGCCTCGGCGAGGGCGTGGACGCCTCCGGGCACCTCGCCGACGGCGCGCTCGAGCGCACGGTCGAGGCGGTCGCCGGGTACGTCGCGACCGCGCGGGCCCACGGCGCGGATCCCGTGCGGGTGGTGGCCACGAGCGCGGTGCGGGACGCGGCCGATCGGGACCGGTTCGTCGCGGCGGTCCACGACGCCACGGGCGTGCACCCGGACGTGCTGGCAGGTGAGGAGGAGGCCTCCATCGCGTTCGCGGGCGCGGTGCAGGGGGCACAGGCTGCCCGGCCGGCGCTGGTGCTCGACATCGGTGGGGGATCGACCGAGCTGATCGCGGGTCACGACGTTCCCGAGGCACTGGTGAGCGAGAACCTGGGGTGCGTGCGTCTCACCGAGCTCGCCTTGCCGGGTGACCCCCCCACGGCCGAGGCGGTCGAGCGAGCCCGCGGGATCGCGGACGAGGCGCTGGCCCGCGCGCTCCATCGGCTGGACGCGGCCGCGCCGGGCGTCCGTGAGCACGCGCGGTCGATCGTCGCGGTCGCGGGCACCGCCACGACCCTCGCCGCGCTGCACCTGGGTCTGGATCGATACGACGCGCACGCGATCCACGGGACCACCCTGCCCGCCGAGGCCGTCACCGAACTCGCCGAGACGCTCGCGGTCACGCCGACGGCCCGGATCGCGGCATGGGGGGCGGCCCCGGGCGCGGAACGGGGTCCGGTCGCTGCCGGTCGCGAGGACGTGCTCCTGGCCGGGGCGGTGATCCTCGAGCGTGCGCTCGAGCGGCTCGGCTTCGCCGCGGCCCTGGTCAGCGAGGCCGACCTGCTCGACGGGGGCTGTGCGCAACTGCTCGGGTTCGGGCCACCTGGTCGGGGTGATGTGCGGACGTGAGCCGATCCCCGCGCAGACAGGACCCTGCGTGCTAGAGGGCGGTGTCCTCCCCGGCGCGACCCAGCGCGATGACGAGGTCCCCTCGGCTCACGAGCCCCACCAGCGTCTCCCCCTCGACGATCGGCACGCGCGAGAGGTCGTGGCGGACGAGCATCGTCGCCGCGTCCTCGACGGTGTCCTCGGGCGTGAGCGAGGGCGGGTCCTCGGTCATGGCCTCGCCCACGGTCTGGGCGAGGACGCGACGCAACTCCTCGGTGTAGCGCGAGACCTCGCCCGGCAGCGGAATGTACGCTCCGAGGAGCTCGATCGTCGTCGGGGCGTGCAGGCGCGCGTGGCTGGTGAGCAGGTTGCTGTCGTCGAGGAGGCCGAGGAGCCGCAGTTCCGTATCGACGACCGGCGCCCCGGACACACCCTGCTCGGCGAGGAGCCCGAACGCGTCCTCGAGCGGCATCTCGGGCCGCAGGGTGAGCACGTCGGTCGTCATCACGTCGGAGATCCGTGTGTCTCGAGCCATGCCCTGCGCGTACCCCGCCGGCGGGCCGGGCATGCCCACGACCGGACGCGCGGACGTCGAGAGGAGGGCACGGCATGCTGGTCTGGTTCTCGGTGACGCCGATCGGAACGGGCTCACCCAGCGTGTCCCGGGAGGTCGCACGCGCGGTGGCCGCGGTGCGGGCGACCGGGTTGCGGTGCGAGACTGACGCGTCGGGCACGCTCGTGGAGGGCACCTGGGACGATTGCATGGACGCGCTGGCCGCGGCACGCGAGGCCGTGCTGGAGTCCGCCCCGCGCGTATCGTTCACGTGCAAGTTCGACGTGCGCGGCGACCGCGACCAGAGTGGCGCCGACAAGGTCGCCAGCCTCGAACAGGCGCTGGAGGAGGAGACGCAACGATGATGAACCCCCGGCAGCAACGCGGTGTCGTGATCTTCGTGGTCGTGCTGTTCGCCGTCGCGCTCGTCGCCTCGGCCATCGTGATGCCGGGCAGCTAGTCCGGCTGAGCCGATGACCGGCGGCGGTGACCCGCAGACGGCCCGCTGGGAGCGGCTCCGGGAGGCGCTCGGGGAGGCGAACGCCCGCGAGCAGGCAGGATCCGCGAGGGTGGGAGCGACGCTCGCGCTCCTCGCGCCCCGGTCCCGGGACCGCATGGGTGTGATCTACACGAAGCGCCGGGAGGATCTGCGCACCCATCCCGGGCAGATCAGCTTCCCCGGTGGGCGGGTGGAGCCGGGCGAGAGCGTGGGCAGCGCCGCCCTGCGCGAGGCACGGGAGGAGATCGGCCTCGATCCCGGCACGGTCACCCCGCTCGGCGCGACGGACGCGTTCTACATCCCGCCGTCGAGGTTCTGGCTGCAGACGATCGTTGCCCGGTGGGACGCGCCGCACCCCCTTGCTCCCGAGCAGGAGGAGGTCGCGGAGATCCTCGAGGTGCCGGTGGCTCAGCTCCTGGATCCCGAGCGGTGGCGCGTGGTGCGGCTGTCGGCCTCCGGTCGCAGCTGGGCCTGGCAGCTCGACGGTGGACACGTGCTGTGGGGCGCGACCGCCCTCGTGACGGTCGGGCTGCTCGACGCGCTCGAGCCGGGATGGCGGGCCGGCGCCGACCCGCGGTCGTTCGGGGCGGATCGCGAGGTGCTGCCCTGGCTGGCCGAAGCGTCGCGTGCCCCCGACCGCAAGCGCCTGACGGGGCTGCCGGAGGTCACGTGGGACGAGCTGCCCGCGAGGCCGGTGTCCCGCGACGGCCCGGACACCCCCGTGGACGAGGTGGCCGAGGCGGTGGCCGATGTCGCGGTGCACCTCGCGAGCCGCGCCACCGGGGCGTCGGAGCCGCGGGCGCTCGTGCTGGCGGGCGGTGGCGCCAACGGGGCCGTGGCTCGCGCTGCCGTGGCTGCGCTGGAGCGTCGCGGGGGGAGTGCGATGGTGCTTGACGTGGGGCACGGCGAGTCCGGGCCCACGGGTCGGGCGCCAGCGGAGGCCGGGGGTGCCGGGGGTGCCGGGGTGGCCGCTGAGGGCGGGGGTGCCGGGGAGGCCGGGGAGGCCCCTCGGGAGGTCGAGCTGCCCGCCGCCGACGTGGTCGTAGATGGGCTGGTTGGCAGCGGTCTGCGCGGGCCGCTGCGGGAGCCGGCCCGTGCAGTGGTGCTCGCGTTGCGTCGGCAGTCTGCACCCGTCGTGGCCATCGACGTCCCGACGGGGCTGGACACCGCCCGTGGCCTCGTGGGGGAGGTGCTGGCCGCTGATGCGACCGTCGTGGCGGGCGCACCGGTCGGGGGGCTCTCGGAGGCCGGGGTCGGACCCTTCGCCGGTGAGCTGGTCGTGGCCCGCAAGGACCGTCCCCCGGCGCGGCTGGCCCTCTCCGCCGGCACGGCCTCGCCGGGCTGGCGGGAGTGATCGGCGCCGATCCGCCGGCGAGGACGGCGGATCCCGCGGCCCTCCGGCAGGCGGCCGGGCGCGCTGCAGGAGCCGGATCGGGTCGTTGTGCCGTGCGGGACCGGGGAGCGATCCTGCGTGAGCTACGCTGCGGCCCACGATGCCGGCGCCGCCGGAGGACGGCCCGCCCCCGGGTGGTGCGGGCGCGAAGGAGGGACATGTCGCTGGGTCGGGTCGTGCTCGTGCCGCTCACCAACCCCGCGAGCGTCGCGGGGCTGATGGGCATGGCGGACCAGCTCGTGGATCGCGAGGGCGGCACCGTCGTCCCGGTCACGGTCGTCCCGCCGGACGCGGGCGCGGAGATTCGCGGTGACGCGGAGGCGCTCATCGCCGCGGCGGACGCGGCCGGGGCCGAGCTGGGGGTGCCCTCCGAAGGGCTCGTGGGAGTGCACGAATCGGTGGCCGACGGGGTGCTCGACGCAGCCCGGGATTGTGCCGCGACGCTGGTCCTGATGGGCTGGCGTGGCCGCAGCACGCAACGCAACGTCTTCGGCGAGCTCATCGACACCGTGGTCGGGCGCTCCCGCACGCCCACCGCCGTCGTGCGGCTCGGTCAGCGCGAGCCACAGCGGGTCCTCCTGCCCGTCTCGAACGAGCACCTGGGCCCGACCGGCGCGGGCGGCCTCCTGCTCGCGGCCGATCTCGCCCAGCGGCTCGGGCCCGACGCGAGACGCACGGTGCGCCTGCTGCGCACCGGCGACGAGGACGTCGGTTCACTGCCGCCCGAGATGCAGGCGCTGTCCGACCGGGTCCACCACGACCCGAGGCGGTATGCCACCGCCATCGGCGCGGCGGCCGAGGCCGGGGACCTCGTGATCGTCCCGGTGGCCCCGACGGTCTCGGGCCTGCGAACCGCGACGACCCACGTTGCGTGGCAGGCGCCCGAGTCGACGCTGCTCGTGGCCATCGACGTCGGGCCGAAGGCGGAGGACGTCGACGAGGCGACCGCTCGGGCCGGCCAGCCGGCACCGGAGCCCTCGACCCATCCCGACGACGAGGAGCTCCACACGGTCTCGGTGGTGGCTCGGGCGGGGGAGGTCGCCACCACCACCCGCGAGCAGCTCGGTCCGGCGCTGCGGTCGCTCGGCACCGTCGGCGAGGTCGAGGCCTGGGAGGACGAGGAGGGACGTCGGTGCCTGCGCACTCGCGTGCGGGTGGCGGCGCGTGATTCCAACGAGGCGCTCGCCGCGGTCATGACCGCCCTGCACGAGGCCGAGGGCTTCAAGGGTGCGGAGCTGCGCTACGAGCTGGAGACGTCACCGGGCCCGGACGACAGCGAGTCCTCGGCCCGTTCCGACTGACGGGATCACGACCCAGAGACCAACTGATGCCCCACACCCTGCCGCTGGAACCGCCCGGACTCGTAACCCATCCCTGGTGGGGCCGTCACGTTGTCCGATCGGCGCACCCGCCAGCGCTGGTCCGTCGACCTCGAGCCGTTCCTCCTCGGCCGGACGCCGGTCACCCGATCCGTCTACGCACACGGCACCGGTGGCCGGCCCAGCACCGTCGCCGAGGACCACCTGTGTTCCAGTACCGCAACCAGGGGTCAGTGGGCCTGAAGGGACAGCTCTCGTAGGGGTGGCGCTGGCAACCTCCGACCACCACGCTGCGCGCCAAGCGTTCGTGGACGACCTCCTCGACGTACTGCCCGTGCTGCCCTACGACCTGCGCGTCGCGGAGGTCCACTCGAACTTGCTCGCGGCCACCCGTCGGGCGGGGCGCCCCCGCGGAGCGCACGACCTCATCATCGCCGCAACGGCGGCAGCGTCCTCGCGGACGATCGTCACCGCCGACCCCAGCGGATTCGAAGGCCTCCCGGACATTCCGGTCACTGCCCATCGCTGACCCGAGCGCTCTACGCCGCCCCCGCGGGACTCGATATGCGCTCAACGGCGGCCCCGCAATCGGCTCCTTCGGACGGTTTGGGCTCTGCGACAGGCCTCATCGACGTGCGAGTCGCCTCCGGGCAGCCACGCCAGCGCGTGAGAGCGTTCCCTGCGGCCATTGCCGGGTGACGTAGTCGACGGTGTCGTCCACAGCGAGCTCTCGTGTGGAGTTGCCCGTCCGGACGTAGAACTGCGGGCGCCGTTCGCCCGTGTGCGGCCGCAGGTAGGCGGGAGCGTCCGCAGGCGTGACGTCGATCCGGCAGACCGATTGACCGCCGATGTCGTCGAAGGTCAGCGCCACGTGGCGCAACACACGCCGGCCGAGACAGCGTTCGAGCAGATCATGCAGCCACAGCTCGTAGCGGTCGAGATCCCTACCTTTCACATGCTCCAGGTCGGCGTCGAGCCCGATTGGTTGGCCTTCATCATCGACACCGATGATCAGAGCGCCCCCCTCGGTGTTGGCGAATCCGGACACGGCGCGTGCGATTGCCAACTCGACACGCGCGTCCTTGTCGCCGGTCATGAGGTTGTGCCGGGCGCTGCTCTTGAACTCCAGGCGCGCGCCTTCGTCTCGGGAGAGCAGCTGCTCGGTGGGAACGTTGCCGGTGCGCGCGGTTCTCCTTCGGTTCACCCATTCGAGCAGTGATACGACCACCGCTGCTCCAAGCACCGACCCGGGAATCGACGGGCCCGGCCAGTCGAACCCCCGGTCGGTGACACCTGCGAGCGCAGTGCCCACCGTGCCGGCACCGATGAGCCCAGCGAGGATGGTCGCGCTGCCGGAGAGGTCCTGACGGCCGGGGAGGATGAAGCGGGCCAGCGCGCCGATCACCGCACCGAACAGCAGGACGACGAAGACGATCATGCCGCTAACCGTACCTGCCGCCGCGTGGCGCCCTGGCAGGCGGCTCCACGGCGAGCTGCGCGACGGCGTCTCCGCCGAGGCGCCTGCGGCTGTTCGTCGAACTGCTGGCACGACCGCTCCCGAGCGTCCCAACCGGCTACGCCGCCGCGGTCGCCCCGCGCCTGCTCCACCTCCTCCTCGAAGGGCCCCGCCCTCCGACGGCACGACTACCGGGACGCCCCCGGGGGCAGGCGTCCTCAAAGTGCGTCTCTAGCGCGCCACCCTGTGCGGCCCTTGGCGCGCAGAACCAGGTCGGGCTACAGACCACCGGATCCGCGCCGCCGCAAGGGGAAGTCCATTCGGTGACGATTGTGCGCGTCCGGCGTCGGCCCGGCGAGCGATCGAAGTCACGATTGTGTCGGAGGCTGTTCCAACGGGACCCACCCCCTCCGAGCCTCACCGCGAGGGTACGGGCTCGGGCGACGACGCGTGGAACGGTCCGAACTTCCAAGGCCGTGCTCCGAGCACTGTTGCCTCGACCGTGGAGTCACACCAAGAGCGGAGAGCGGCCCCAAACCACGGCAGAGTCCGCCACCATAGGGACCCGACGGTTTAAGAACGGGACATTACCTACCGGAGCAGTGGGGGCGGTGGGACTCGAACCCACACGTCGACCGTTTTAAGCGGCCAGCCTCTGCCGTTTGGGCCACGCCCCCGCTCGCCGGAAGGGTATCGGTCGCGGTCTCCCTGTCGCGGAGGCCCGCGTCGGGCACGGACGCGGATCAGCTACGCTGGACGACCATGCCTGCTGACGAAGAGCGAATCGCGCTGTTTCTGGACTACGAGAACCTCGCCATCGGGGCGCGCGAGGACCTCGGGGGGATGGCCTTCGACCTCAAGCCCCTGTCGGATGCGCTCGCCGAGCGGGGCCGCGTCATCGTGCGCCGCGCCTACGCCGACTGGAGCTCGTTCGACAAGGACCGGCGGATGCTCGCCATGCAGCACGTCGAGCTCATCGAGATTCCGCAGCGGCTCGGCGCGGTCCGCAAGAACGCGGCCGACATCAAGATGGCCGTCGACGCGGTCGAGTTGTCGTTCGAGCGCGACTACATCACGACGTTCGTCATCTGCACGGGGGACAGCGACTTCACACCGCTCGTCGACAAGCTCCGCGAGCTCGACAAGCGCGTGATCGGGGTAGGGCTGCAGGCCTCGACCTCGCAGTTGTTGCCCCCCGCATGCGACGAGTTCCTGTTCTACGAGCGTCTCGAGGGCGTGAACGTCCCGGCCCGCCGCAGCCGTGGCAGCCGGCGGGGGGGCCGCAGGGGCGGTCGGGGCCGCGGGCCGGCTGCGGCCCCCCAGGAGGCCGCTACCAAGCCGGCCGAGATCCCCGCAGCCTCGAGCGGCGACGCCGAGGAGCCGGTGGGCCCGGCTCCGAGCCCCGAGGCGGTGCTCGAGGAGCCGGACGTCGAGGGCTCGGCGGTCGAGGAGTCGGCGCTCGACGAGCCCGATCTCGACGAGCCCGATCTCGACGAGCCCGATCTCGACAAGCCGGACGGCGAGGAGGAGCCCGCCGACCTCGCGAAGCTGGTCACACAGACGCTCTCCGGTCTGTTGCGCTCCTCCGGTGGCGCCGTGCTCGCGTCGAACCTCAAGCGCGCCATCCTGCGCAAGGACCCCACGTTCAACGAGGCCGACCACGGGTTCCGCGCCTTCGGTGAGCTTCTGCGGCACCTCGCCGACCGCAAGGTGATCGAGATCAGCGAGGGACCGGCACGAGGTGACCCCGAGGTCTCGTTCCCCGAGGATTCCACCGATGAGGCGGGGGCCTTCCGTCTGCTGCGCGACGTCGTGGCCGAGCTCGAGGAGGCCGACGGCCCGCCCCCGCTGTCGGGGCTCAAGGATCAGGTGCGCAAGCAATCCCCGGGGTTCAGCGAGAAGGAGTTCGGCTTCGGCGGCTTTCTCCAGTTCTGCAAGGCCGCCCGCACCCGCGGCATCGTCACGATGGACTGGGACGAGGAGGCCGACGACTACGTCCTCTCGGTGCGTGCGGCCGAGGGCGACTCCGAGGGGGAGCTCTAGGCCATGGGCAACGGGCCACGGGTAGTCGCGCGACGCCGGGGCTGTGTCGTGGGATGGATGTTACGGGGGCGAAACGACGACCTGACCGCGCGGAAACCGCGCGGGCGCATGCTGGAGGCGGCAGGATGCGGAGACGGCGTCGGCGCGCTCGCGAGGCTCGCCCGCTCACGGGTCGAAAGGAAGACGGCGTGAAGCTCATCGTGGCGATCGTGAAGCCGTTCAAGGTCGAGGACGTGAAGGAGTCGCTCAGGGAGGTCGGCGTGGCCGGTCTCACGGTGTCGGAGGCTCGCGGGTTCGGGCGACAGCGGGGGCACACCGAGGTGTACCGCGGGGCGGAGTACCAGGTGGACTTCGTCCCCAAAAGCCGTGTCGAGGTGATGGTCGACGATGCGCAGGTCGACGGCGTGATCGATGCGATCACCAAGGCCGCACGCACCGGCAAGATCGGCGACGGCAAGATCACCGTGATGCCGATCGACGAGGTCGTGCGCATCCGCACTGGGGAACACGGGCCCGACGCGCTGTAGTCTGCCGCCGGACCCCGGCCGGAGCGACGCTGATCTCCCAACCCGCCGAACCCGAGCGCGACATCGCCGACGCCGTCCCCGCTCTCCCCGCTGCCGGCGAACCGGTGGGCCCGCTCGACGTGCGCGCGGTCGACGCCCCCGTCGGTCGGGCCTGGACGGAGGCGTGGAGCAACCGCGTCGACGCGCACGTGGCCCGGAGCCTCGCGTCGGTCGATGCGGGCGGTGTCGCGGTCGTCGCGCTGGGCAGCTATGCCCGTCGGCAGTTGTGTCCCGCATCGGACGTCGACCTGCTCCTGCTGCACGACGGGTGGAAGGACTCCCGGCTCGAGGAGCTCGTTCGCGCGGTCTGCTACCCGCTGTGGGACGCCCGGCTCGAGGTGGGTTACGCGGTGCGGACGCCGCGCGAAGCGGTCCGTGCCGCGACCGAGCGGCTGGAGACCGCGACCGCGCTGGTCGACCGGCGCCTGGTCGCCGGGGAGGTGGGGCTGCTCGACGAGCTGTCCGGTCGTGCGCAGCGGTGGATGCGCCGCCGCGGCGGTCGCCTCGTCACCGAGCTCGAGGCCGTGGAGGCTCGTCGTCGCGCGGACGGCGTCGCCGGTGAGCTCGAGCCCGACCTGAAGCGGGGGGTGGGCGGGCTGCGCGATGTGCACGCCCTTCGGTGGGCCGCGGCCGGACTCCTCGGCGAGCCATCCATCGACGCCCTCATCGGAGCGGCTTACCTGAGCGCCGCGGACGAGCGCGCACTGACCTCCGCGGCGGGGGAGTTGCTGGCCCTTCGAGTGGCGCTGCACCTCGGCCACGGCCCCTCCGTGCGGCCCGGCACGGAGGCCGATCGTCTCCGCCTGGAGCGACAGGACGACGTCGCCGAGGTCGCCGGCATGGGAGGTGATGGTGGGGCGTTGCTGCGCCGGGCGGGGTTGGCCGCCCGGTCGATCGCGCACCTCCACGCGCGCGCCTGGCCGCGCCTGGTTGCCGACGCCGGCCGCGGGCGCACGCGCCTGGCGCCGCCCGCCGAGCCGCTCGAGGACGGGCTCGTGCTGCGCGACGGGATCGTCGAGGCCGAGCCCGGGCGGCGTCTCGCGGATGATCCGGCGCTCGGCCTGCGCGCCGTCGCGGCGGCTGCAGCGCGCGAGACGAACCTCGGCCGCGCGACCGCGAGCGCGTGGCGGCGCGAGCTCGCCGGGATCGGCACGCTGCCGTGGAACGCCGCCGCGCGGGCGGCACTGCTCGCGGTCCTCCGCCGGGGTGAGGCGGGGGAGCCGGCGTTGGCCGACGCGGACGAGATGGGCCTGCTCGGCGCGCATCTGCCCGATTGGCAGCGGATCCGCGGTGCACCGCAGCGCAACCCGTACCACCGCTACGACGTCGACACCCACCTGCGGCGGACCGTGGCGGAGCTCGTCCGTCTGGTGGACGGCGCCGAGGACTGGCGGCACACGTCGGTGTGGGAACGCCTCGACGACCCGGACGTGCTGCTGTTGGGTGCGTTCCTGCACGACGTCGGCAAGGTCTCCTCCGGCGACCACAGCGTCGTCGGCGCTCAGATCGCGCGTGAGTGGCTGCTGCGCATGGGCTTCGACCGGCGCCGCGCGGACCGGGTCGCCAAGCTCGTGCGGCTGCACCTGCTGCTGCCCGAGACCGCGACCGCGCGGGACCTCGACGATCAGGACGAGATCGACCGCGTGGCCGATCGCGTGGGCGACGCGCCGACCCTCGATGCGCTCTACCTGCTCGCCCTCGCCGACGCCCGCGCGACCGGTCCCGCGGCGACGTCGTCGTGGAAGGACGGGCTGCTCGCCGACCTGCACGCGCGTGTGCGTACGGTGCTGACCGGCGACCCCGAGGCGACCCGCCAGCTCGTCGGCCCCGAGGCCCGGCTCGAGGACGTGCGCACGCATCTCGGCGATGACGCCGGGCCAGCTCGATGACCTGGTCCGGGGCCTTCCGCGCCGCTACCTGCTCGTGGCCCCGTCCGAGCAGGTCGCCACACACGCGCGGTTGCTCGCCGCCGGGCCGCCGGCCGTGGACCTGCGTGCCGGCCCGGTCGACGGCACCACGGCGGTGTCCGTGGTCGCGGAGGACCGGCGTGGCCTCATGGCCGACGTTGCCGGGACCCTGCTCGCGCACGGCTTCGTCGTGCTCGAGGCGCGTGCGTTCACCCGCGGCGACGGCGTCGCGCTCGACTGGTTCGTTGGCGACGGGTCGTCGGTCGACGAGGCCGCCCTCGATGAGCTGCCGGCAACCCTCCGCCACGCCGTCGCCGGTGAGATCGACGTCGCCACGCTCCTCGACCGAGCGGATGGGGAGGTCACCGGCCTGGCACGCCCCGCGCGGACCCCGGTCGAGGTCACGTTCGATCGGGGGCCGACACTCACCCGCGTCGAGGTGCGTGGTGCGGATGCCCCCGGCCTGCTGTTCCGGCTCGGCCGAGTGCTGGCCGAGGAGCGCCTCGACGTCGTCGGAGCGCGGGTCGCCACCATGGGTCCCGAGGTTCGCGACGTGTTCTTCGTCCGCCCCTCCGGTGGCCCTATCGACACCGGACGGGTCGCCTCCCGATTGCGTGAGGCGGCGGGGGACCCGCGCGAGGCGTGAACACGACCGTGCCCGAGGAGGATGCATGGTGCCCCCGGATCCGAACACCCCACCCGAGCCGCCAGCGGCGCTCGCCTTCCTCGAGGGCGTCTGGCAGGGCGAGGGGCGGGGGCAGTACCCCACCATCGACCCGTTCGACTACCGGGAGCGCATCGAGTTCACGGCGATGCCGAAGCCGTTCCTGCGCTACGAGCAGGAGACGTTCGACGCGACCAGCGGAGCGCCGCTGCACGTCGAAGTGGGCTACGTGCGCAGCCCCGCGTCCGGGCGGGTCGAGCTCATGCTCGCGCACCCGACGGGGTTCGCCGAGGTCGAGGAGGGCGAGCTGCACGTCGAGGACGGCGTCCATCGGCTGCGGCTGGTCTCCCGCACGGTGGGCGCGACCGCGACCGCGAAACGCGTCGATGCGCTGGAGCGCGACGTCGAGGTCGTCGGGGACCGGCTCGACTACCGGCTCCGGATGGCGGCGGTGGGGGAGCCCATGACCCACCACCTCGCGGCGACGCTGCACCGAGTGGTCGACCCCGCGGCTACTCGCCGATGACGCCGCCCTCGGTCATCGCCTTCGTGTCGAGGGCTCGGTCGACCTCCTCGTCGGAGAGCACCCCGGCCTCCTTCACGACCTCGCGCAGCGGACGGTCCTGCTCGAGCGCCCGCTTCGACAGCTCCGCGCTCTTGTCGTAGCCGATCGCGGGCACGAGCGCGGTGACGATCGCCAGGTCCTTCTCGACCAGCTCGGTCGCTCGCGCCTCGTTGGCCTCGACCCCGTCGATGCACTGGCGCGCGAAGTTCTCGGCGCTCGTCGCGAGCAGGTGCACCGACTCCAGCACGTTGCGGGCCATCACCGGGATGTACACGTTGAGTTCGAGGTGACCGTTCATCCCCCCGACGGTCGCCGCGGTGTCGTTGCCGATCACCTGTGCGCAGACCTGGGTCACTGACTCGGGGATCACCGGGTTGACCTTGGCGGGCATGATCGAGCTGCCCGGCTGGACCGCCGGCAGCTGCAGCTCGGCGATGCCCGTGCGGGGACCCGAGCCCAGGAGCCGGACGTCGTTCGCGATCTTCGTGAGGCTCACCGCCACCGTCTTGCACGCGCCGGACAGCTCGACCAGGCCGTCCCGCGCACCCTGTGCCTCGAAGTGGTCGGACGCCTCGCGCAGCGCGTCGGCCCCCGTCCGCTCGCGCAGCTCGGACAGCATCGCCTCGGTCATCCCGGCGGGCGCGTTCAGCCCGGTGCCCACCGCGGTGCCACCGAGCGGGAGCTCCGCCACCCGCGGCAGCGCCGCCTCCACCCGCTCGATCCCGAGCGCGAGCTGGCGCGCATAGCCCCCGAACTCCTGGCCGAGGGTCACCGGCGTCGCGTCCATGAGGTGCGTGCGGCCCGGCTTGACGACGTCCGCGAACGCCCGCGCCTTGCCGGCGAGGGAGCTCTCGAGCGTGCGCAGCGCCGGCAGGAGCTCCTCGGTCGAGGCTAGGTACGCCGCGACGTGCACCGCCGTGGGGAACACGTCGTTCGACGACTGGCCGGCGTTCACGTGGTCGTTGGGATGCACCGGGTCGTTGGCCCCGAGTTGCCCGCCGAGCAGCTCGTTGGCACGGTTGGCGATCACCTCGTTGGTGTTCATGTTGGACGAGGTCCCCGACCCCGTCTGGAACACGTCGACGACGAAGTCGGCGTCGTGCTGGCCGGACGCGACCTCGTCGGCGGCCCGCCGGACGGCCCCGGCCCGGTCGGCATCGAGGACCCCCGCGCCCTCGTTGAACGTGGCAGCCGCGTGCTTGATCAGCCCGAGCGCCTGGATCACCCGCCGGGGGATGCGTTGGCCCGAGATGGGGAAGTTCTGCACCGCCCGCTGCGTCTGCGCGCCGTAGTAGGCCCCGGCCGGGACCTGCATCTCGCCCATGGAATCGCGTTCGGTCCTCATGCGTCACTCCTGCACGGCGGGGTAAGCATTGCGGGGCAACCTAGCGCGGGCACACCGACCGCCGCACGCTGGTCGCCTGCTGCGGGTCAGAACGCCGCGTCGCCCCGGCCGACGACAACGAGCCGGCACCGCGCCTACGGTGAGGCGCGCACGCCCGAGCCCCGCCGGCCGACCGGTGCACCGCCGAGACAACCCGGACCCGACGAACCGGATCGCACGTGACGACGCTCCTGCTCATCCGCCACGGGGTCACCTCCGCGACCGGCAAGCGGCTCGGAGGTCGCACCGAGGCCCCGCTCGACGAGCGCGGGGTGGCCCAGGCCCGAGCCGCTGCCGAGCGGCTCGCCTCGCTGCCGATCCGCGCGGTCTATGCGAGCCCGCTGCGGCGCACCTGGGAGACCGCCGAGCACATCGCCGCCGCCCGCCGCCTCGACCCCCGCCGCGCGGACGGTCTGATCGAGGTCGAGTACGGTCGGTGGACCGACCGACCCCTCACCCAGGTCGCGAAGACGAAGCTGTGGGAGGCCGTGCAGAACCGTCCGAGCCTCGTCACCTTCCCCGAGGGCGAGACGATCCGCGGCGCCCAGGAACGCGCCGTGGCGACGGTGGAGGACCTCGTGGCGGCGCACCGCCGCGATGTCGTCGCCGCGGTGAGCCACGCCGACGTCATCAAGGGAGTGATCGCGTTCTACCTCGGCCAACCGCTCGACCTCTTCCAGCGGCTCGTGATCGCGCCGGGCTCGGTCAGCGCGCTGCAGCTCGCGCCCGGCGGTCGACCGGCCCTGCTGCGCCTCAACGACGACGGGCCGTTGGACCCGGCGGCGTTCCGGGCTCCACCCAGCCGCCGGCCCCGTGCCGGGTCCCGTAGCCGTCGTCCCAGCGAGGGGTGAGCCCGATGGGCGAATCGGTCGAGTTCGAGTCCGTGGAGTTCATCACCGCCGGCGCCGTCGGCGAGCCGGGCGAGCGCGCCTTCTACGTCCAGGCCGAGGGCGAGGGCCAGCGTGTCGCGCTGCTGGCCGAGAAGACACAGATCCGGTCGCTGGCCCAACTCGCGCAGGAGCTGCTCGGCCGAGCGGGCATCACGGTGACGCCCGACGACCTCGACGAGGCGTCGCAGCGGCTGCGAGAGCCCGTCGAGCCGTGGTGGCGCGCCGGCTCCATGTCGCTCGGCATGGACGACGAGGCCGAGCGCTTCGTGCTCGAGGTCGAGGAACTACCCGAGGAGCTCGATCCCGCGGAGGAACCTGGCGAGGCGCGGTTCTGGATGACCCGGGAGCAGCTGACCGCCCTGGCCGCGTACGCGGCCTACGCCGTCGAAGCGGGGGCGCGCGAGACGTGCCGGCTCTGCTCCCGCCCCATCGACCCCGTCGAGGGGCACGTGTGCCCCGCGCAGAACGGTCATGGCCCTCTCACCACCTGACGCCCTGGCGCGTCTCGCCGACTCGCGGCTGGCTCCGCTGGGGCGCCTCGCGAACGCCAGCAACGGCACGGTGCTCGTGTCGGTCGGTGGCGCGCCGACGGTCGACCCCGACGAGCTCGTCGCCGATCCCGACCGCCACGGGGTCGTGCTGGCGATCTACAAACCGCGCGCGGGCGAGCGGCCCCTGCTGGACTTCCCCGGTGGGACGCTGTGCCAGCGCGAGGTCGCCGCCTACGAGCTGAGCGCCTTCCTCGGATGGGATCTCGTGCCCCCGACGGTCCTGCGGGACGGGCCGCTCGGCGAGGGCTCGGTGCAGCTGTTCGTGCCCCACGATCCCAGCCAGCACTACTTCACGCTCGTGGAGGATCCCGGTCGCCACGAGGAGCTCGCCCGTATCGCGCTGTTCGACCTCGTCACCAACAACGCCGACCGCAAGGCCGGCCACGTCATCGAGGCCTCCGACGGCGAGCTGCGCGGCATCGATCACGGGCTGACGTTCCACGTCGAGGCCAAGCTGCGCACCGTGATGTGGGATCTGCACGACGTGCCCTTGCCGGCGTCGTGGCGCGACGACCTCGAGTGCGCCGCGACGGCGCTGTCGGCCGGAGAGCGGGTCGCGCGGCGACTGACGCGACTGCTCGAGCCCGAGGAGATCGACACCCTGGCCCGTCGCGCGGCCCACGCGGCCACGCTGGAGCGCCTGCCGCTCCCGCCGGAGCACCGCCGCCCCTACCCTTGGCCCCCGCTGTAGCGGGTCGCCGGACGTCCATCGGTCCGGCGCGACGGAGGGAGGCGTGGTGGCCGACGATCACCTGGTCGCACGACCGCACATCGACGCGGCACGGGTTCGCCTCGCAGGCCTCGTGCAGCACACGCCCGTGGAGGAGAGCCGCACGATCTCCGAGCAGGCGGGTGCCCGGACCCTGCTGAAGTGCGAGCACCTGCAACGCACCGGGTCGTTCAAGTTGCGCGGGGCCGGCAACCGCATCGCCGCCCTGTCGGAGGAGGAGCGGGCGCGAGGCGTCGTGTGCGCGTCGGCGGGCAACCACGCGCAGGGCGTCGCGCTGTCCGCCCGGGGCTTCGGGGCGAGAGCGACCGTGTTCATGCCCGAGCGAGCCCCGCTGCCGAAGGTCGCGGCCACGCGGGGCTACGGCGCGGACGTGCGGCTGGTCGGTTCGGGCTTCGAGGAGGCCTACGAGGCGAGCTGCGCCTTCCTCGAGGAGACCGGCGGCACCTACGTGCACCCGTTCGACCACCCCGAGGTGATCGCGGGGCAGGGCACGCTCGGGCTCGACATCGTGGAGGACGTTCCGGACGCGGGCACGGTGGTCGTCCCGATCGGTGGGGGAGGCCTCGCCGCCGGGGTCGCGAGCGCGGTCAAACTCGTGAGCCCCGGGACGCGGGTCGTCGGCGTGCAGGCTGCCGGCGCCGCCTCCTTCCCCGGGTCGCTGGCCGCAGGGGAGCCCCGCGGACTGGACCACGTCTCGACGATCGCGGACGGCATCGCGCTCAAGCGGCCGGGCGACCTGACCTACGCGCACGTCGCCGAGCGGGTCGACGAGATCGTCACGGTCAGCGACGAATCGATCGCCCGGGGCGTCCTGCTGCTCGCCGAGCGGGCGAAGCAGATCGTCGAGCCGGCCGGGGCCGCGGGCGTCGCGGCCCTGCTCGATCGTTCGGCGACGCTCGTGGAACCGGTCGTGGCGGTTCTCTGCGGCGGCAACGTCGACCCGATCCTGTTGCACCGCATCCTGCAGTCGGGGCTGTTCGAGGAGGGCCGGTACTTCGCGTTCCGCATCCGTCTCAGGGACCGCCCCGGCGCGCTGTCGGCGCTGCTGGCCCGGATCGCGACCACCGGCGCGAACGTGCTGCGGGTCGACCACCACCGGCTCAACACCCGGCTGGGCGTGCTCGAGGTCGAGGTGGAGCTCGAGGTCGAGACGCGTGGCCCCGGTCACATCGACGAGCTGGTGAACACCCTGGTCGAGGGTGGCTACCCGGTCAACTAGCGCAGCACCCAAGGCTCGTCGACCGAGTAGTTACTGGGCGGTAACATATGGTGCGCGTGGCTCGAGCCCCGCGCCCCGAGACCCGACCAGGAGGTCCCCATGGCCGCACAGTTGCGTGACGCCGTCTACGTGGACGGAGTGCGCGTCCCCATCGGCCGGGCGCGTCCCGACGGGTACTACGGCGCCACTCGTGCCGACGACATGGCCGTGCGCACGATCCGTGCGCTGCTCGAACGCAATGGGGGGCTCGATCCCGCCCGTGTGGACGACAACGCCTGGGCGGCGACCGCGCAGGTCGGCGACCAGGGTCTCACGCTCGGGCGGTCGACCGCGGTGCTCGCCGGGCTGCCGAAGAGCGTCCCCGGCTACGCGGTTGACCGGATGTGCGCCGGCGCGCTCACGACGATCACGAACGCGGCGAACGCGATCCGGGTCGGTGCCCAGGACGTCGTCATCGCCGGCGGTGTGGAGCACATGGGCCACCACCCGATGGGTGAAGAGGTGGACCCCAATCCCCGCTTCGTGGCGGAGAGCCTGGTCGATTCCTCCGCGCTGGTCATGGGAGCCACGGCCGAGAACCTGCACGACGAGCTGCCCGGCGTCACCCGCGCCCGGTGCGACGAGTACGCACTTCAGTCCCAGGAACGGGTCGCCAAGGCCCAGGCCGACGGGGTGTTCGACGACCACGTCGTGCCGATGACGGTCTGGCAGGCCCCCAGCGACGATGCCGAGGGTCCGGGGGGCGGCTGGCGCGTCGTGACCCAGGACGAGCACCCGCGTCCTGGCACCACGCTCGAGGACCTCGCCGCCCTGCCCACCCCGTTCCGTCCCGGCGGGCGGATCACCGCGGGGAACGCCGCGGGCCTCAACGACGGTGCCGGCTGCGCACTGTTGACCAGCCGCGAGGCCGCCGACGAGATGGGCCTGGCCCCGACCATGCGCCTCGTGGACTACGCGTTCGTCGGCGTCGAGCCCGAGACGATGGGCTACGGGCCCGTGCCGGCCACCGAGCAGGTCCTCGCGCGAGCCGGCCTCACGATCGACGACATCGACCTGGTCGAGATGAACGAGGCGTTCGCCGTGCAGTGCGTCGCCTTCCTCGACCACTTCGGCCTCCCGCTCGACTCGCCGAAGGTCAACCCCTACGGCGGGGCCATCGCCCTCGGTCACCCGCTCGCGATGAGCGGCGCCCGCCTGTCGATGCAGCTGGCGCACGCCTTCCGGGCCCAGCCGGAGGCGCGTTACGGCATCACCACCCTCTGCATCGGCATGGGGATGGGCTGCACGGTCCTCTGGGAGCGCTGCTGACGCCGCCGTGGACGATCCCACCACCCGACGTCCCGAGGAGATGAGCGACTCATGAGCGACCCGATCACCCAGTTCAGCGTGCGGTATCACGAGGCCCCGCGGGCCGGCCGCCTCGCGATCATGACGATGGACAACGGCGAGGACTACCGGAAGCCGAACACGTTCGGCGACCGCGCCTTCGACTCCCTGCACCGCGTCCTCGACGACGTGGAGCGTCGGGAGGACGTCATCGGCCTCATGCTCACCGGCAAACCGCACGTCTTCGCGGCCGGCGCGAACCTCAACCACTTCGCCGGCGTCGACGCGGAGTTCGCCGAGCAGGCGGGTCGGACCGGCCACGAGGCGTTCTCCCGCTTGTCGGATCTGCCGATCCCGACGCTGGCCGCCATCAACGGCGTGTGCCTGGGTGGAGGCCTCGAGATCGCGCTGCACTGCGACTACCGCACGATGTCGACTGCGGTGGGCAACGTGGCCTTCCCCGAGGTGTTCCTCTCGATCCTGCCCGCGTGGGGCGGTACACAGCTCGCACCCCGCGTGGTCGGCGTCGAGCAGGCGCTGGAGGCCATCGTCCACAAGCCGCTGGCCAACAACCGCATGATGGACGCCGCCGAGGCGGTCGAGCGGGGCTTCGCCGACCGTCTCGTACCCGCCGTGGACTTCCTCGACGAGAGCGTCGCGCTGCTCGCTCGACTCGTCGCCGGCGAGGAGACCATCGAGCGCATCGACCCCACCGTGGGCGGGGCGACCGGGCTCGACGAGGCGCTCGACCGAGCGCGCCAGGCTGCCGATGATCGCGTTCACGGCGCGACGCCCGCGCCCTACCGGGCGATCGAGCTCGTCGAGTTCGCCGGGCGCGGCGGGGACCTCGGCGAGGGCCGCGAGAAGGAGAGCGCTGCGCTTACCGAGCTCCTGCCCGCCCGGCAGGCCCAGGCCTCGGTCTACAGCTTCGACCTCACCCAGCGCCGCGTGCGGCGACAGCCGGGCAAGCCCGACGTCCAGCCGAGGGGGGTCACCCAGGCCGCGATCGTCGGAGCGGGTCTCATGGGCGCGCAGATCGGTGGGCTGCTGTTGCAGCGCCTCGAGGTGCCCCTGGTCATGAAGGACCTCGACCAGGACGTGCTGGATCAGGCCCGGCAGACCATCGAGGGTGACCTGGACAAGCGCGTGCAGCGCGGGCGGCTGTCCGCGGGCAAGGCGCGCTTTCTGAAGTCGAACGTGACGTACTCGCTCGACGACGCCGATGTCGCCGGCAGCGACCTCGTCGTCGAGGCGGTCGCTGAGGTCATGGACGTGAAGAAGAAGGTGTTCGCCGACCTCGAGCGCGTGCTCGACGAGGGCGCGGTCCTGGCGTCGAACACCTCGACCCTGTCGATCTCGGAGATGGCATCCGACCTCACGCACCCCGAGCGGGTCGTCGGGTTGCACTTCTTCAACCCCGTTCAGGTGATGCCGCTGGTCGAGATCATCCGCGGTGAGTCGACCAGCGACGAGGCCCTGTCGACGGCGTTCGAGATCGCGAAGCGGACGCGCAAGTCCGCGGTGCTGTGCGGCGACGCCCCCGGGTTCGTCGTGAACCGCGTGCTGTTCCGCTTCATGGGCGCCTGCGCGCGAGCCCCGCGGACCGGCACCCCGTTCACGGAGGTGGACGACGCGATCAAGGCGCTGGGCCTGCCCATGGGGCCGTTCGAGCTCATCGGCCTGGTCGGGCTCGAGGTCAACGCCCACGTCGCGCGGGTCATGCACGAGGCGTTCCCCGACCGGTTCGACCTCGACCCGAACTTCCAGGAGCTCGCGCAGACCGGCCTGCCCGGGATCTACGACTGGTCCCGGGGCCGTGTGCCGTACGACGAGGTCGTCGAGCGGTGGCAGGTGGACGCCGACGCCACCCCGATGACGCCCGAGGAGATCCGCCGAGCGGCGATCGAGGCGGTGGCCGAGGAGATCAAGATCATGCTCGACGAGGGCGTGGTCGCCGACGCGCGGGACATCGACACCTGCATGTTGCTCGGGGCCGGGTGGCCGTTCTTCAACGGCGGCATCTGTCTGTACCTGGACCAGACCGGGGTGAGCCAGCGCCTGTTCGATGAGCGCCTGGTCGGCTCGCAGGACCGCGGGCTCGCCTGAAGCCCTCGTCCCCCTTTGACACGGTGTCCAGACAGCATGTGTAGGCGATTGGTCACCGTGTCAAGATGGGGGCATGTCGAGCACGACACGCGAATCGACCCGCGACGCGATCCTCGAGGGAGCCCTCGAGGTTCTGCAGCGCGGCGGGCTTCGGGACGCGCGGATGGAGGATGTCGCCGCCGCCGCGGGCTTCAGCCGCCAGAGCGTGTACTACCACTTCCGGTCCCGCGAGGAGCTCCTGTCCGCGCTGCTCGACCGGGGGCTCGGGGATCTCGTCGGTGAGATGCAGCGGGCCGTCGCGTCCGCGCCGACCGAGGAGCTCGTCCTGGTCGCCTTGCGCTTCTTCGCCGCGAACGAGGTGCTCTGCCGCTTGCTCGTGACCGAGCTGTGGGGGATATCGGGTGACCCCAATGAGCCACGCGAGATCGTTGCGCGGCTGGACGCCGAGGTCACGGGCCCGATGGCCCGCCGGCTCGAGGAGGAGGCCGCGGCCGGTGTCATCACGTGCGACCAGCCCTGGATCACCGCCCAGGCGTTGCTCGGGCAGGTGACCGGGGTGGCCTTCGAGCCGATCGTGGCGGGCAAGACCGTGGACCTCGAGCTCATCGAGCCGGTGCTGCGCGGCTTCACGCGGGCGGTGCTCGGGCTGCCGGCGGAGAGTGCGACGAGCGGCGCGCAATCCGGGGACGGGCGGTCGTGACCCGTCTCGGACGCTCCGGCCGGCTGGTCGCGATCCCGCTGCTCTGGGGTTTCGTGGCCGTGCTGCTCGTCGCGCCCCTCGAGGCGCCGGCGACCGGGACGTCCGATGGGGAGGTGAGCGACCTGCGGGTCCTCGAGACCGTGGAGGCGGCTCTCGAGGCCGACGGGGAGGTTCGGGACGCGACCTTGCACCGTCGTCTCGACGTGCGGGGTGACGGGGAGGTCGAGATCACCGATCCGGCCGCCGGACCCGACGTGCGTGAGGCCGGTCGGCTCGCCTCGCCGACGATGGACGGCGACGCGGTCGTGTGGCGGCTCGATCTCTCGGAGCCGCAGACCCGCTGGACCGTCGAGGGCTATCCGCCGACCGACGTTCCGTTCGGCGCGCGGGTGCGCTACGAGTTGGACGGGGAAGCCGTGGGCGCCGAAGAACTCGAGGGGGCCACGGGCGACGCGGCCGTCAAGGTGCAGTTGCGCAACCCCACCGCCGAGCCACGGGTCGTCCTCGTCGGGGAGGGCGTGGACCGGACCGCCGACGCCGCCGACGTTCCGCTCCCGCTGCTCGCGGAGACCGAGCTCGCGCTCGACGATTCCTGGCAGAGCGTCCGCACCGACGCCGGCCGAGCGAGCGCGGGCGTCGATGGCGGCACCGACGTGCGTTGGTCGTCCGCGCTGTTCGAGCCGTTCGGGGAGTCGACGACCGACCTCGAAGTGCGGGGCTACGTCGAGGATGCGTCCGTGCCGCGCCTCGAGGTCAACGCGACCCCCATCACCAAGGACTCGAGTGACCTGCTGGCCACGGGCGAGGACCTGCTCACCGATCGCGCGACCATCGACGCAGTGGGCGCGTTCCTCGCCGCGACGTTGCTCGAGGCATTGTCGGAGGTCGCCGATGGGGCCGGGGAGCTGGCCGGGGGACTCGATGAACTCGACGAGGGGCTGGCCGAGGCCACGGCCGAGTTCGACGAGATGGATCCCGAGGATCTGGCCGATGACGCGTTCGCCGGCCTCGAGGACGAGCTGGACCCCGAAGCGCTGCTGGACGACCTGGTGGATCCCGGCGCCTTTGATCTCGACCCCGAGGAGCTCCTCGCCGATCTCGAGGCCGACCTCGACCCGGACGACCTGCTCGACGACCTCGACCTCGAGGGTCTCCTCGATCGGTTCGATCCCGCCGCGCTGCTCACCGACGCCGACTTCGACGCGCTGCTCGAGGAGCTGATCGCGCAGCTCGCCCCCGATCTCGAGGAGATCGACCTCGACGACGATGCCGTGCAGGATGCCCTCGAGGACGCCTTCGCCGACCTTGCACCGGATGCCGATCTCGCCGACCTGCTCGAGGCCCTCGACCTCGGCGACCTGCTCGACGACCTCGACCTCGACGAGGAGCTCGACCTCGGCGACCGGCTCGATGACGTGTCGCTCGAGGGCCTGCTCGACGATCTCGACCTCGAAGACATCATCGGCGACATCGACCTCGACGAGCTGCTCGAGGACCTGCTCGACGAGCTCGAGCTTCCGGAGCTCGATCCGGAGGAGTTGGAACAGCAACTCCTCGACCTCCTCGGCGACGACACCGTGGGTGACGTGCTCGCCGAGTTGGACGTGGAGACGCTGCTCGCCACACTGCTCGGAGGCGCCGATCTCGACGTCGACGTCGCCATGGCGGTGGCCGGGCTGTTCGACGAGTTGGACGTCGACCTCGGCACCATCGAGAGGGAGCGCATGCAGGCGCTCGGCCAGGACCTCGGCGGGGCGCTCGGCCTGACCGAGAACGCTGCAGGCGCCGCCGAAGCGACCCTCGCCGCGTTGGGGGAGGCCGGCGACGACGCTCCCGGCGCCATCGATACCGCGCCCAACGAGGAACTCGCCGCACTCTCCGAGCGCCTCGCAGCGGACGTACGAAGCGGCGCCGAGGGCCTGAGGAGTCTGGGGCTCGACGGGCTCGCCCGCGTCGAATCGCGGCTCGAGGAGACCGGGGCGGACCTCGACCGGGCGCTCGAGCTGTTGGGCGAGCTCGAGGCCGAGGACGGCGACCCGGTCGAGGAGCTGCGTGACCTGCTGACCGGGGCCCGCGATCGCATCCGCGAGGCTCGCGACGACGTCGCCGGGACCCGGGAGGCGTTGCTGGACGAGTTCGGGGCCGTGGCCGACGAGCTCGACGGGGTCGCCGACGAGATGGACGGCCTGGGCGCTCTGTTGGGTGATGAGGACCAGCTCGTCGAGCGCGTCGACCGCGAGAACCTGGATGCCGCCGCCTCGGCGGCGACCGAGGTGCAGCAGGGCCTGGCCGACCTCGAGGAGCTGTTGGGGGACGCGAGCGAGCGCGTCGACGAGCTGGCCGAGGAGGTCGGTGACGAGGCCGACCTCGAGGAGCTCCTGCTCGATCGGCTGGACGGGACGGTGGTCGATCTCGAGCCGCTCTTGCTCGACGCGAACGACCGTCTGCTCGACGCGGTCGCCGACGTGCCTCTCGCCGAGATCCTCGACGAGATCCCGCTCTCGGAGCTGCTGGACGAGCTCGATCTCGATCTCGACCCCGCGGAGCTGATGGCCGGCCTCGATCTCGATGAGCTCCTGGCCGAGTTGGACCTCGCCGACCTGATCCAGCTCGGCGAGCTCGAGAACGGCGACCTGCTCGACGGGATCGACCTCGACGAGCTGTCGGATCTGCTCGACGACGCCGATCTACCCGAACTGGCGGACCTGCTCGACGAGCTCGATCTGGAGCCCGGCGACCTGCTCGACGACATCGACTTCGAGGAGCTCCTCGAGGACATCGACCTCGCCGAGGCGATCGGTGACGTGCTCGACGAGCTGGACTTCGGCGAGCTCGAGGACCTGCTCGATCCCGAGGACCTCGACGTCGAGGCCCTCCTCGACGCCGCCGGCCTGGACCCGGCCGGCCTGCTGGACCAGGTCGACCCGCCCGATCTCGCCGACGTCACCGACGATCTCGGGCTCGAGGAGATGTTCGCGGACCTCGCGCCCGACCCGGCGGAGCTGTTCGACGGGCTGGACCTCCCGGGGGTCGAGGCGCTGCTGGCCGAGCTCGACCTCGACATGGACGATCTGCTCGCGGACCTCGGGTTCGACGAGCTCGGCGATCTCGACGAGCTGATCGACGGGCTCAGCGAGGCCATCGCGGGCCTGGCCGAGGGCGGTGACGAGCTCAGCGATGGCCTGCAGGAGCTCGCCGACGAAGGGCTCGGGCAGCTGGTGAGCCAGCTCGACGACGATGCCGACGAGGCGCGTGAGCAGATCGCGCAGTTGGATGCGTTGAGCGATCGGGCGGCCGAGGCGCAGCCCACTGCCAGCCCCGACGGGGCGATCGCCAGTGCGCGCTACCGCCTGGTCATGGAGCCGGACGAGCCCCTGCCCATGCCGGTGCTCGTGCTCGGCGGAGTGCTCGCGCTACTCGCGGGTGGCGCGGAGCTGCTGCGGCGACGCCTCGAGTTCCCCTGACCGTCCAGCAGTCACGGGTCCCTTCGCTGCGCGTCCAGCCACCCGAGCATCGTCGCGAGCGGCCAGTCCCAGAAGCCCTCGGCCATCAGCCCGTGACCCATTCCTGCGAACATCACGCAGCCGCCGCCGTAGATCCGCGCGGTCCGGGGGAACTCGACGGGCGGGACGAGCTTGTCCTCGCCGGCTCCGAGCACGAGCAGCGGGCAGCCTGCGGTGCGCGGTCGCGGCGCGAACGCGATCTCGAGCTGTGCCAGCGGGGACTCGTCCTGCAGCTGCGCCACGTAGGCCTCCGCGGCGGCGGGCGGCAGGGCAGGCGAGAAGACGTCCGACGCGTCGAGGCGGATCGAGCGGAACGCGAGCGACCGCAGGAACTGCCAGGGCCGGCGGCGAGCCAGCAGCGCCGTCACGCCCAACCCGTCCCGCGCCCCTGCGGGGGTGACGAGCACGGCCGCGGGTGGGGTAGAGCGCACCAGCACACGTCGGACGAGCAGGCCGCCCATCGAGTGTCCGACGAGCACCGGTGGCTCCGGCATCTCGGCGACGGCGCGCATCACGTCGTCCTCGTAGTCGCGCAGCCGCCAGCGCGAGAGGCGCTCACGGCCTCCCGACTGCCCGTGGCCACGCAAGCTCAGCGCTGCCGATCGCCAGCCGCGGGCAGCAGCGGCCGCCATCCACAGCTCCCAGACCCATGCGCCCGCCTTGACCCCGTGCACGAACAGAAGCGGCGGCCGGTCGGTCGCGCCGTCGTCGGCCTCGCGCCAGCGGAGCTCGAGCTCCGCCGCCGGCGTCGAGACCCGGTGGCGCCCCTTGATCATCGCCTGAGAGACGCGGCGCCGGCCTAGGAGTCCTCCTCGCCCTCGGCCGAGTTGCCCCCGTCCCCGGTGCGGCGCATCGCCGCCCCCGCGGCCTCCCGCAGCGCGGACTCGTCGCCGTCACCGCGGCCGAGGCGGCTGAACAGCCCCCGCAGGTCGATGCCGGTGAGATCGCTGCCGACCTGCAGGCCCTGCTCGAGGTTGTTGGCGACCGACTTCGTGAGACTGGAGGCGCCGTCGGTGGAGATGACGGTCATCTTCTCGACCTCGGACAGCGGCTCGCTCGCCCCGCGCACGATGTCGGGCAGGACGCTCGTGAGCAGGTCGATCACCGCGGCGTCGCCGTAGAGCTGGAACGCCTCGGCGTTCTTGCGGCGGGCCTCGGCCTCGGCCTCACCCTTCGCGCGGATCGCCTCCGCGTCCGCGCGGCCCTCGAGCTCGGTCGCCTCGGCCATCTTCGCGCGGCGCTCGCGCTCGGCCTCCGCCTCGTAGATCGCGGCGTTGCGCTGCCCCTCGGCCTCCTGCTCCACGCGATAGCGCTCGGCCTCGGCCGGCCGGCGGACCTCGGCGTCGAGCTGGCGGTCGCGCAGGCTCGCCTCCCGTTCGGCGACCCGCTCCTGCTCGGAGACGACCTCCTGGTTGCGCGCGGCCTCCCGCAGGGGGCCCGCGGCCGCGGCCTGGGCGTTGGCCTCATCCGTCTCGGCCTTGATCTCGGCCTTCTTCAGCTCGAGCTGGCGCTCGCTGACCGCGATCTCCTCCTCGGCGCGCAACCGCTCCTGCTCGGACTGCTGGCGCGCACGGGCCTCGGCGATCTCGGCGTCCTGCTGCACGCGAGCGGCCTCGGGGCGCCCGAGGTCCTCGAGGTAGCTGCCCTCGGCCTGGATGTCCTGCAGCTGGAACGTGTCGAGCGTGAGTCCCTGGTTGGTGAGGCTCGTCTCGGCCTCCTCGGCGACCGCGGACGCGAACGCGGCACGGTCCTTGATGATCTCGTCGACCGTGAGCCGCCCGACGATCGCGCGCAGGGACCCGGCGAGCACCTCCTGGGTGAACTCCTCGATCGATCCCTGCTGGGCGAGGAAGCGCTGGGCGGCCGCGCGGATGGCGTCCTCGTTGCCGCCCACTTTGACCACCGCGACGCCGTCGAGGTCGGTCTTGATGCCCTGCTGGCTGACCGCGCCGGTGATGCGCACGCTGATGCGCCGGCTCGACAGGTCGAGGATGTGCAGCTTCTGGATGAACGGGAGCACGAACACGCTCGCGCCCATCACGACCTTCTGGCCGGACAGGTCGGTGGAAACCTCGCCGGTCTCGGGGTTCTTCACCGCCCCCTCGCCCTTGCGGCCGGTGATGATGAACGCCTCGTTCGGCCCGGCCACCGCGATGCGCTTCACGATCAGGTAGACGACGAGGATCAGCAGGACGACCGCCCCGATGATCCCGGTCACGAGCGGGGCCTCGAACAGGAACTCGAACATGAGCGACGTCTCCCCGTGTGGCGCGATGGCTGGTGCTGCTCGGATGGCGGGCACGGCGAGGGGGTGCACCACCGTGCCGATGACAGCCTAGGAGTCGTCGAGCCGCTTGACGAGGAGTGCGGAGCTCGACAGCACCGTGGTGACCTCGATCGGCGTGCCGACGTCGATGGTCCGGTTCGCGCGGGCGTTGTACTTCACCGTCTGGCCGAGGTGTTGCACGTTCACCTCGCCGAACGAGCCCTCGGGGATCGGGGTGACCACCACGCCGGTGGCGCCGACGAGATCCGAGGTGCGCATCGTCTCGTCGGTCGGCATGCGCATGAGGCTGCGGGTGATCCCGAAGGCGATGCCGCCCACCACGATGCCGCTGCCGAGTCCCGCGAGCGCCCCGCCAGGAACGCCGACCTCCGTCGCGTTCATCGTGAGAGCGCCACCGAACCCGAAGGCGGCCAGGAACGCCCCGATGACCGGGCCGGACAACAACCCGCCCCCGCCGATGTCGAGCGCGTCGAAGACCCCGTCCAGGATCTCGCCCAGCAGCGCGGACACGAGCAGGAGGGCAAGCCCGATCACCCCGATGATGAGGAACCCGATCAACACGTGCTCCTGGGTCGGCGACGACGTCAGGGTATAGGAACGGTCGCCGATGAACACGCATCGGGCAGCCGCACCCCCAGTGGCGCGGGTCGGCTCGGTGGTTCGCGTCAGGCCTCGGCGGCCACGGGGTGGGTCCGCCGGGGATCGACCGGCTGCGGCTTGGGTTCGCCGAGGTGGTAGCCCTGCCCGCCGTGCAGCTGCAGCGGCCGTGACTCCTGGCCGGGCAGGCTGCGCGCGAGGCTGAGCATCTCGCGGCTCTCGATCCCCTCGCCGATCACGGTCGCCCCGGTGTGCTCCGCGACGACGCAGATCGCGCGGACGAGCGCGCGGAACCGTTCCTCGTCTCCTGCCTTGGCCAGCAGCGACGCGTCGATCTTGAGGAAGTCGGCGTGGACAACGCCGAGCCACTCGACACCGGCGTTCGGTGCACCGAGGTCATCGATGCTGATCTTGAAGCCCTTGCGCGCCAGGGCCGCCGCACCTTCGGCCACGACCTGCGGGTCGACGGTACTGGGGCTGGTCAGCTCGAAGACGACGCGCTCGGGGGAGAGGCCGGCGCGTTCGACCGCGCGGATCGGGGTGAGACCCTGCAGCGACGGGTGATGCAGTGCTGAGGGGGAGATGTTCAGGAACAGGAGCGTCCCGGCGGGCATCTCGAACCCGGGACCGTCGTCGAGCACGGCCTCGCGGCAGAGCGCGTCGAGGTCGGCGGCCTGACCGAGGCGGGCGGCCGCCGCGAAGGCCTGCGCCGGGCCGTCGAACCCGTACCGGCTCGACGGACGGCTCAACGCCTCGAACCCGATCAGCCGCTGGCGGTCCAACGACACCAGGGGCTGGTAGCTGATCGCCATCCGGCGGTCGGTGAGCAGGGTGCCGACGCGTTCGAGGTCCTCACGAGTGACGGTCACCGCCGTCTCGCGGATCTCGTCGTGCCCGACGACCGCCCCGGACCCGCGCTGGCGGGCCTCCTCGGCAGCCGCGGCGGCATCGCCCCAGAGGTCCCGACCCTTCGTCGCCAACGCGAAACCGACCTGGACCAGACCGGACATGCGGGACTGTCCCGCGACGCGGAGGATCAGTTGGGCGGTCTCCTGGGCCTCGGTCGTGCCCGCGGGCTCGATGAGGACGGCGAATTCCTGCTGGCCCAGCCGGAAGGTCAGTTCGGGGCTGAAGCGCGCGGTGAGCCGCCGAGCGAACGACGCAATGTCGGGGGCGAACTCGCCGTCCACGTCATCCGGCACGGCGCTCGTCGGCCGAATCGTGGCGATGAGCAGGGCCGCGCGCGGCGGGGGATCGCTCGCGTGCGCCCGGAGCGCGGCGCGTCCCTCGGCTGGTGACATCGGCGCAGTCCCGTCCATGGCGCGGGGGTCCCGCGCAGGAGTGCGCAGCAGCAGACCCAGCAGCGCGCCGAGAGGTAGCGCCGCGGCCACCAGGGCGATCACCAGGTAGGGACTCATCCGCTGCCAGTCGACCGCTCGTCCCGGTCGGTAAGGGGCGTCGGCGTGCTCCGGCGCCCCTTCTCGTGCGCTGCGTCGAGCTCGGCATGCCCTAGTGTGCGACGCATGGATCCGAGCCCGAGAACCCCTGGCGTGGACAGCGAGGTCGGCCGCCTGCGAGAGGTCATCGTGCACCGGCCGGACCTCGAGCTGCGGCGCTTGACCCCGGCGAACAAGGACGAGTTGCTGTTCGACGAGCTCGTCTGGGTCGCCAAGGCGCAGGAGGAGCACGACGCGTTCGTCGAGGTGCTCACCGGGGAGGGCGTCCGTGTTCGGTCGCTCCATCGGCTGCTGGTCGAGGTGCTCGCCGATGGGGCCGTGCGCGACGAGGCCGTGGCACTGCGAGCCACGGTGGACGCCTGCGGCGTCGAGCTCGTCGAACGTGTGCGGCGGCACCTCGCGGAGCTGGAGCGGGACGAGCTGGCGACGCGGTTGGTCGGCGGCGTCACTGTCGACGAGGTCCCCGGCGCCCGCGAAGGGTTCGTCGGGGGTGTCCTCGGGGGCACGGCCTTCCTCGTTCCGCCGCTGCCGAACGCGGTGTTCACGCGCGACCCGTCCGCGTGGGTGGGTGGGGGCGTCGTCCTCTCGCCGATGCAGCGCCCCGCCCGTCAGGACGAGCGTGCGCTCTGGCAGTTGGTCTACCACCACCATCCCGACTTCGCGGGCCTGGCCGCGGCCACGTGGTACGGGGGCGACGACCGGCCGGGGTTCCCGGCCACGCTCGAGGGCGGCGACGTCCTCGTGCTGTCCGACCGGCTCGTGGCGATCGGATTGTCCGAGCGCACCCACCCCGTGGCGGTCGAGAACCTCGCCGCGCGCCTGTTCGCCGCCGACGTCGTCGATGAGGTGCTCGCCGTGGACCTGCCGAAGTCGCGGGGGACGATGCACCTGGACACGGTGCTGACCGTGGTCGACACCGACGCCGTCGTGCTGTGGCCGCGGGTGCGGGAGCTCGCGACGCTCTACCGCATCCGTCCGGCTCCCGACGGCGGCCCGATGCGCGTACACCGCGAGTCCGATCTCGACGCCGCCCTCGCCCGCGGTCTGGGTGTCGACGCGGTGCGGGTCATCACCACGGGCGAGGACGAGGTGGCGGCCGACCGGGAGCAGTGGGACGACGGCAACAACACGCTCGCCGTCCGACCGGGGACGGTCGTGGCCTACGAGCGCAACGTCGACACGAACCGGCGCCTCACCGATGCCGGCATCGAGGTGCTCGAGATCCCCGGCTCCGAGCTGCCGCGGGGTCGGGGAGGACCCCGTTGTATGTCGTGTCCCGTGGTGCGTGATCCCGTGCGCTGACCGCGCGATCGACGTCGACAAGGGCCGCCACGAGCTGGGCCGTGGTCGCCCCGGCCGGCGCGGCCTCCGGCGAGGCCGGACGCCGGTCCCGCGCGAAACGGGTCAAGCGCGGCGGCGTGCGGCCGACCTCAGCGCGAAGGGTGAGCGGCGGGCGCCGCCGCAGGAGGGCTGGGATTGATCACGTCGTCGATGTCGAGGGGCGTGCTCCTCGTGGGCACCGGCGTGATCCTCGTGCAGGCGCTCATCCAGGCCCTCCTGCCGGGGATACCGGCCCAGGCGCACCTGAGCGTGGTGTTGTGGCTGACCGCTGGCGCGGTGATGCTCAGTGCCCGGTGGCACACCCCACGCCCGCGTCTGCCGTTCGTCGCGCTGGCGGCAGGGCTCGCCTCCGCGGCGGCCGGGTACGGGATCGAAGCGTGGGTCGTCCCCGACCGTGGGCCCACCGGGATCCTCGGGCCCGTCCTCGTGGGCCTCCACCTCGTCACGGGTGCCTGCTACCTCGTGGCCATCACCATCGTCGTGGCCCTGCGCCGCCCGCGGGGCGGGCACGACGGCCTGATCGATGCCGCCGCCATCGTCCTCGCGGCCTTGTTGCTCGGGTGGCAGTTCGGTGCTGCCCCGGGTGCGGGGGGATCCGCGGGCCTGTCCGTCCCGTTGGTGGGCTCGGGGAGTGCCCTGGGGGCGGTGGGCTCGGGGAGTGCCCTGGGGGCGGTGGGCTCGGGGAGTGCCCTGGGGGCGGTGGGCTCGGTCAGTGCCTTGGTGGCGCTCGCGATGTGCGCGGTCACATGGCGCCTCGCGTTCCGTGCCGGGGAGGCGGCGCCCGTGCTGCTCCGGCTGGTCGCGGCCTCCGCGCTGTTCGCGGTCGGGGCCGGCGCCCAGATGCTCCTGAGCCTGGACGGCGCCCTCGAGCTAATCGTCGACGCGGCCCGTCGCGGTCCCGGGGTGCTCATCGCTTCCGCCGTGCTGCATCCCGCGATCCGCATCCTCACGAAGCGTGAGGAGGGCTCCGCGCGGCCCGTCACGCCCTGGCGGATGCTGCTGCTCGGCGCAGCGTTGCTCGTGCTCCCGGCCTTGCTGGTGGTCCAGGCGGTCCAGTTCGACGCGCGCAGCTCCGAGGTCCTGCCGCTCGCTGCCGGCGCGACCGCGCTGACGGCTCTGGTCCTGTGGCGTCTCGGTCGGCTCGTCGTGGAGCGTGAGCGGCTCCGTACGGATCTCCAGCGCCGCGAGGCGAGGTTCCGGGAGCTCGCGCTGTACGACAGCCTCACCCGGCTCGCCAGCCGGTACCAGCTGATGGCCCGCCTGGAGGCCCTCGTGGCCGAGGTGCCGGCGGGCGCGGTCGGGGGCACGGTCGCGTTCGTGGACCTCGACGCGTTCAAGCCCGTGAACGACCGCTACGGCCACGAGGTCGGCGACCGGGTGCTGTGCACCGTGGCGGAGCGGCTGAGTGCGCTCGTGCGTGAGGGTGACACGGTGAGCCGCCTCGGCGGCGACGAGTTCATCCTGGTCTGCCGTGACGTCGCGACGCCGGCAGAGGCCGAGCGGCTCCGCTACCGTCTCGCGGACGCCCTTGCCGTCCCTGCGATGCTCGATGGCGTCGAGGTGCCGCTCTCGGCCAGCGTCGGGCTGGCGATGCTCCACGGGGGCGACGATCCCGAGGCCCTGATTCAGCGTGCCGACACCGCGATGTACGAGGAGAAGTCCGCGCAGCGCCGGGGAGGTGGCGGCATCCCGACGGTGGCTCAGGCTCCCTCGTAGGGACGGACGTCCTCGACCTTGATGGAGAGTTCGCCGGCGGGAGCGTCGTAGGTCACCGTGTCCCCGACCCGGGCACCGAGCAGCGCCTTGCCCAGCGGCGAGCCGGTCGAGATCACCCGCAGCCCCTCGGCCTTGTCCTCGATGCTGCCGAGCAGATACTCGTCGCGGTCGCCGTCGCTGTCGACGGTGGTGACGACCGTGCCCGCGGCCACGACGTCGCCTTCAGGGGCGTCGCCGACCTCCGCGCGCGCGAGCATGTCTTCGAGCTGGCGGATGCGCAGCTCCATCTTGCCCTGCTCGTCCTTGGCGACGTCGTACTCGGCGTTCTCCTTCAGGTCGCCGTGCTCGCGGGCCTTCTCGATGGCCTCCGAGGCTTCGCGACGGCCCTCGGTCTTGAGGTGCTCGAGCTCGGCGACGAGCCGGTCGTACGCTTCCTGGGACAGCCACACAGGATCGTCGCTCACGGGTTGATCCTTCTGGAGCGAGGGGTAATGCCAGAGCGGACGAGTCTAGCGGCTGAGCCGACCGCTGGCCGCTGTGCGCGTCTGCTCGCTGTGTGGATCCACACGGGACGACGCTTCCGTGGTGAGGAGGAACGAGGAGCGGGATGCCGGAGCTACCGGAGCTGCAGGCGCACGCCGAGCGGCTCACCTCGCGGGTGGGGGGCGCGACGCTGCGGGCGGTCGAGCCGTTGTCGTTCACCGCGCTGAAGACGGTGACGCCGTCCCCGGACGCGGCGGTGGGGGAGCCGTTGGATCGGGTTGCCCGCCGCGGCAAGTACCTGCTGCTGCTACATCCGTCGGCGGTCGCCGTCGTCCACCTGATGCAGGGCGGGAGGCTGCGCGTCGGGGGCTCCACCGCCCGACGGCCCAAGGGCGGGCTCGTGAGGTGGCGCTTCGACGACGCCCCGCAGTTGTTGTTGACGGAGCCGGGCACCGAGCGCCGCGCGGGGGTCTGGGTCCTCCCGCCGGAGGCGGTGATGGCAGAGGAGGTCGAGCCGCTCGCCGGTCTCGGGCCGGACGCGGACGCGATGACCGTCGAAGAACTCGGGGCGAGGCTGCGCGCCCGCCGAGCGCGGGTGCACACCGCGCTGCGGGATCAGTCGGTGGTGGCCGGGGTGGGTCGCCGGCTCGCGAACGAGGTCTGCCACCGCGCGGGTTGCTCGCCGTTCGCGGGCACCGCGAACCTCGACGCATCGATGGTGGACCGGCTCCACACGGCCCTCGAGGAGGTCATCGCCGAGGGCCTCGCCGAGGAGCGTGCCCGCGACGACTTCGGGCGCGCCGCCGACCGCACGAGCGCGGTGCACGGTCGGACGGGCGAACCGTGCCCGGTGTGCGGTGACGTCGTCCGGGAGGTCGCCTACCGCGCCTACACGGTCCACTACTGCGCGGGATGTCAGACCGGGGGGAAGGTGCTCGCGGACAACACGTACTCGCGTCTCGGCATCGATCGCGATCCGGGAGAGACCGCGCCGGGTTAGACTCCCACCGCCATGCGTGACCTCCTCTACCGTCTCTATGAGCGTCGCCTCGCGGCTGGGCTCGACGTGCTGCCGCGCCATGTCGCGCTCATCCTCGACGGGAACCGGAGGTTCGCCCGGGAACGCGGCCTCGGCGATCCGAGCGAGGGACATCGACTCGGCGCCCGCAAGGTCGACGAGCTCGTCGAGTGGTGCCACGAGCTCGACATCCCGTACGTCACGCTCTGGCTCCTGTCGACCGAGAACCTGCAGCGGGACGAGAACGAGGTCGCGAACCTGCTGGAGGTCATCGGGCAGACGGTGGATCGCCTCGTCGCCCGCAGCTCCCAACGGGGGATCCAGATCACGCCGGTGGGCGCGCTCGACGGTCTGCCCGACCCCCTTCGACGGGTGCTCAAGCACGCTCAGGAAGCGACCGCCGACGGCGATCGGCTGCACGTGCAGGTGGCGGTCGGCTACGGGGGCCGTCAGGAGATCGTGGATGCGCTCCGCGGGGTGCTGCACAGCCGCCTCGCCGCGGGCGACGACCTGGGGACGGTGGCCGGCGACCTGACCCTCGAGGAGGTCGCCGACCACCTCTACACCACCGGCTTGCCCGACCCCGACCTCATCATCCGCACTTCCGGCGAGTTGCGGCTCTCGGGATTCCTGCTCTGGCAGTCGGTCCACAGCGAGTTCCACTTCTGCGACGCGTACTGGCCGGAGTTTCGCAAGACCGACTTCCTGCGCGCGCTGCGCGACTACGCGTCCCGGGAGCGCCGGTTCGGTTCCTGACGGCGGGAGCCGGTGTTCGCGTGGTCGTCCCCGAACCGCCACTGACCCATCAGACGCTCGCTCCGATCCGTACATCCGCCCGGTGCAGCCTGATCCCGCATCCAGAAGGGATCGAGGGGGGATCGGATTGCCGAACGGGTCCCACGCCAGGTACCCGCACCGACGGGTGACCCACGCGCCGATTGTCACGGGCGGCCAACGGCGCGCCCGGCCGGGGTACCACCTGAGCGTCGGGCGTTGCGATGCAGGGCGCCGGGTCCGTGGTGCTACGCGTGCTGGAGGCCGCTCGATCGTCCCGTGTGGGGCGCGCGGCCGGCCTGGCCCCGAACGATCCGACCCCTGAGGCGACACTGGCCGAATGGCTCACGGCCCTGAGCCCTTTCGGCGCCGCGGGGCGGGGGAACGGTGGCACCTGGCTCGCGACGGATCGTCGGAGCGCCCTCGAGGGCGCGGTGCGGCTCGCTCGGCTGGCCACGGGTCGCCACCAGGTCGTGACGTGGTGGGACGCACAGGAGGCGGCGGCTCACAGGGTCCGCCCGGATGGCGGGACAGACGGCGGTTCACCCGGTGACGAGGCCTCCCCGCTCTTGATACGAGGTGTCCTCGAGCACGCGGGCGACCTGGGGGCGGTGGTGGTCGCAGCCTCGGACCCGGCCCTGCGGCGCACCAGCCCGTGGTTCTGGCACCGCTTGCACACTGCCTGCCGGTCGCATGGCGCCCCGTTGATCGTCGACGGGTCCGAGGCGTGCCTCGGCAGAACCGGCCACCTTTTCGCGAGTGAGCCGCTCGCTGGCCTGGCGGACCTCTTCATCACCGGGGAGGCACTGGGGGGAGGGGAGTCCCACCTTGCGGCCGTGACCGCCGGGCCCGCGATCCTCCGGGCCGCGTCCGAGGCCGGGGAGCCCGCCCATGGCGCATTGATCCGCGATTCCTCGACCAACCACCTCGAGTCTCCGGTGACAAGGGTGCCTGTGCATCCGGCCGCCCCGCCCCAGCGGGCCGCCTCGGTCGGGCTGGCGACGCTGGACGTCATCGCCGAGGAAGGGCTGTCCGAACGTGCTGCCGAGCTCGGGGTCTGGTGGGGGGCCGAACTGACGGACGTCGCCGAGCGCCACCCGCACGTGGAAGACGTCGTCGGGGACGGCCTGCTGTGGGCCCTGATGCTCGCACCCCGCGGGTCATGCACCGACAGCGGATCACCGGCTGAAGCCGTTCGCCGTGCCGCATGGGGGCGCGGACTCTCCTGCGGGGTCGCCAACGACCGCATGGTGACGCTGGCTCCGCCGCTGACCGTGATGGCTGCGGAGCTCCACCGGGCCTCGGACATCGTCGACGTCGCGCTCCGGGCGGTGGCCCGGGCTCCCGGGGGGAGTGAATGAACCGCCGGTGGGGACGGGTCGACCTTCCACGGTTGCGGCCGCTGACGGCGTATCCTGGTGCCAGCCGATGCGCACCCTGCCCGAACCGTCCAGCGATCAGCCCAGTGGTGACGTCCTGAGCGTTGAACTGGTCCGTGCCGGCCTTCGGACATCACCGGGTGACGCCGAGGATCTCGCCGGCACGCTGGCCGGCAGCGACCCACCCGTGACGGCCCTGCTCGCCGGCACCGAACCGAGCGCCACCGACTTGCTGGCGCCTCTGGCGCACCGCCTCGACCGCGAACTGCACGTCGATCCCGAGCTGGCCGGCCTGGCTCACCCGGTCGTGCAGCTGCGGGACGAGGACGACGACTGGCTCGGCGCCGCCGTTCTGGGCGGTCGCGCGCTGCGCGCGTTCACCCGACTGTCCGCTGAGATCGAGCCTCCTGCCACGGTCGTCGTGGCGGCGGACGCATCCGTGGTGGCGGCGCTCCTCGCGCTGCTCACCGGGCGTGACGACCTCGATCTCCACGAGCTCGGCGGGCTGCCCGCCAGCCGCGTTTGTCTGCGGCTCGACCCGGGGACCGGCCGCTGCCTCGCGGCTGAGCGGGTGCCGGCACCACGGTCCGTGCCGCGCGAGGCTACGGGCTCGGCGAGCGAATCCGTCTCGGCGAACGAGGCCACGGGCTCGGCGAGCGGATCCACCCCGGCGGGCGAGATCGCCAGGTCGATGACGCGTTCGCCCTGATCCACCATCGACGAGAGGAGCCCCGGATGGCCGCGCCCGCGACGATTCCCGACGAGGCGGGCGGCCGCTCGGCCGGCCCCTCGGTCACGTACGTCCTGGACACCTGCGTCCTGCTCGCCGATCCGGGCGCCCTCCACCGCTTCGACGAGCACGAGGTCGTCCTGCCCCTCGTGGTGGTCGAGGAACTGGACGGGCAGAAGGCGCGCCTCGACGAGGTGGGTCGCAACGCGCGTGCGGCCGTGCGCGAGATCGAGCAGCTGCGTGTGGGCAGCGCGACCGGGCTGCGCGAGGCGGTCGACCTGCCGACGGGGGGCAGTCTGCGGGTCGAGGGCAACCACGTCGACGCGACCCTTCCCGCCTACCTGGACCCGGCCAAGCCCGACCACCGCATCCTGTCCGTCGCCCTCGAGCTCGGCGGGGTCCTCGTCACGAAGGACGGGGCGCTGCGGATCAAGGCGAGCCAGCTCGGGGTGGCGACCGAGGACTACCGCGCCGACACCGTCCACGTCGATGAGCACTACATCGGTACGGTCGACCTCGCCGTCGACAGCGGCACGCTCGACCAGCTGCACCGCGAGGGCAAGGTCGCGCTCGATCCGGGGCTCGTGCCGGGCGAGGGACTGTGGCGCAACCAGTACCTGATTCTCCGCGCCGGACCGTCGGCCAGCGGGCTCGCGCGGGTGATCGAGTCCGACGAGGGCGGCATCACGATCGAGCGCGTGCCCGGCAGCCCGCGGGCCTTCGGCGTGACGCCGCGCGACGTGCGCCAGACGTTCGCCCTCGACCTGCTCACCGACCCCGACGTGCCGTGTGCCTCGGTGATGGGCATCGCCGGCACGGGGAAGACGTTCCTCGCCCTCGCCGCCGGGCTCGAGCAGGTCGTCGAGCAGGGCGCGTACCGCCGGCTGTCGATCTACCGCCCGCTCGTGGCGGTCGGACGGCAGGAGGTGGGGTACCTGCCCGGCGCGCTCGAGGAGAAGCTCGAGCCGTGGATGGCCGCGGTGCACGACAACCTGTACGCGCTGTTCCGCCGCGACGAGCCGGGGGAGGGCGCCTGGGACGGGCCCACCGGGGGCATCGACGGCGCCGTCGACGCGTTGCTGGCCCGCGGCCAGCTCGAGATGGCCGCGATCACCTACCTGCGGGGGCGATCGATCACCGACGAGTTCGTCATCATCGACGAGGCACAGAACCTGGAGCTCTCGACGCTGAAGGTCATCCTGACCCGCATGGGCGCGGGCTCGAAGGTCGTGTTCTGCGGCGATCTGTCGCAGGTCGACAACCCCTACATCAGCCCGCACGGGGGCATGTCCGCGCTGATCGAGACGCTCAAGGGCAGCGACCTGTTCGGCCACGTGAGCCTGCAGAAGGGCGTACGCTCGCCACTGGCCGAGCTCGCGGCGACGACGTTCTAGCCGGTGGGCCCGCTGCGATCGCCGAGCGCCGCCAGTGCGTGGTGGCCGCTGTGGCGCTCGGTGATCGCGCCGGGCCGGGCAAGGACCACGTGGTCGGCCAGCTCGGCGGCCTCTTCCCGGTCGTGGGTAACGAACAGCGCGATCAGCCCTTCGGTCTCGACGAGCGTGCGGACGAGCTCGCGCAGTCGCCGTCGCACCGGGGCGTCGAGGGCGCTGAACGGCTCGTCGAGCAGGAGCATTCGTGGGCGCCCGACGAGTGCTCGGGCGAGCGCGACGCGCTGTTGCTGCCCTCCCGACAGTTGATGGGGGCGGCGGTCGGCGAGCTCGGCCGCCCCCACGCGCTCGAGCCACGAGCGGGCGGCCGCGTGACGGTCCCGGCGGGGGAGGCGGTCGCCGTCGGTGTCGCGGGCGGCCAACGCGACGTTGCGGGCGGCACTGCGATGGGGGAGCAGGAGCGGCTCCTGGAAGACCATCCCGACACGTCGGTGGCGCGCCCGGACCATGATCCCGCTGTCCGCGTCGCTGAGCACCGTGCCGTCGATGGCCACCCGGCCCTGCTGTGGACGCGTGAGTCCGGCGACGAGTCGCAACGTGAGCGTCTTGCCCGCGCCCGACGGTCCGAAGAGGACGGTGAGGCCCGCGGGGGCCTCGAACCGAGCGGTCAACCCGAACGAGCCCAGGCGGTGGCCGACGTCGACGGCGAGCGTCACACCGCCCCCCGCTCCAGCCGGCGCACGACCACGAGCACCACGATCGCGACCGCCGAGAGGACGCCCGCGAGCACGGCCGCGCTCGTGTAGTCGAAGGCCTGGACCGCGTCGTAGACGGCGATCGGCATCGTCTGGGTCCGGCCCGGGATGTTCCCGGCCACCATCACCGTCGTGCCGAAATCGCCGAGGGCGCGCGCGAAGCCCAGGGTCACCCCGGCGATCACGCCGCGCGCCGCGAGCGGCAGCGTGACCTGCAGGGCGACGCGCCATTCGGGCAGTCCGGCGACACGCGCGGCCTCCTCGTAGCGACGGTCGACCCCGTCGAACGCGGCGCGGGCCGCCCGCAGGCAGAAGGGGAGGCTCGCGACGGAGGCGGCCAGCACGGCGCCTTGCCACGTGAACACCAGCGGTTGGCCGGTGAGGCGCTCCCACGCGTGGCCGAGGGGCGCCTCGCGGCCGACGAGCACGAGCAGGTAGTAGCCCAGCACCGTCGGGGGCAGCACGATCGGCAGGCTCGCGGCGGCCTCCAGCAGCCCGCGTCCGGGGAAGCGACCGCGGGAGATGGCGTACGCCCCGGCCACGCCGAAGGTCGCCGTGATGACCGTCGCGATCCCCGCGACGCGCAGGGACAGCAACAGGGGGAACCAGTCCACCGCCCGCAACGCCTCCGCGGGTCCGCCGGCCGCGCTGATCGTGCCGCCGAGCGGTCCCACGGCCTCACTCCTCCCATGCCGGCGGCGGGCCCTCGCCGGGGGGCTGGAAGCCGTGCTGCCGCAGGATCCGCCGGCCGTGTTCGCTGGTCATCGCGTTGGCGAAGGCCCGGGCGCGTTCCGCGCGATCGGGGTCCTCGGCGGTGACGACCAGGGACTGTTCGAGCGGCTCGTGCCGCTCGTCGTCGACGAGCGTCCACCCGGCGGTCTCGTCGTCGTCGGCCAGTGCGAGGGAGAGGGCCGTCACCGCGGCGTCGGCGTTGCCGCTGGCGGCGATCTGGTGGGCGTCGGCGATGTTGCTCCCGAAGGCGAGCCGGTCCTCGAGCCGCTCCCAGGCCCCGGCGGCCCGCAGCGCCTGCTCCGCGGCCTGGCCGTACGGCGCGTGGGCGGGGTTCGCGATCGCGACCGTCCTGACGTCGGGATCGGCGGCGAGCGCCCCGAGGCGGGTCCACTCCCGTCCGTCGGGAGCCCAGAGCGCCAGACGGCCGTACGCGTACGTCGCCTGGGTCGAGGGGTCGGCTCGCCCCGCCTCGACGACCTCCTCCACGTAGCGCACGTGCGCGGAGGCGTACACATCGATCGGCGCGCCCTCGCGGATCTGCTGGGCCAGGTGACCGGACGAGCCGAGCGTCACGGTGACCTCCTCCCCGGACTCGTTCTCGAACAGCTCGACGAGCTCGTCGATGGCCGGGCGCAGGTCCGCGGCGGCGCCGACGAGCAGCGCGTCCTCCTCGTCGGCGACGGTGCCGCCGGCCACCTCGCTGCACGCGGTGGCGGCCGCCGCGGTCGCCACGAGTGCGACCGCGGCGAGGGTCACCGCCCGGCGAGGCCGCCGTGCGCGTGGCCGGGACCGGTCGATCGCGCAGGCGATCACGCGACGCGCTCCCCACAGCCCTGCAGGTCGTAGCCGCCCACGGCCGCGAGCCGACGCTGGAACGTGCCCTGGGTGAGGACCTCGCCCAGAGCGCGCACCGCTCCTTCCTCTCGATGGGCGGACGCGGTCCAGAGCTCCGCGACGTGGGTCTCGAGCGGCTGGAACGCGAGGCCCAGTGCCCGCGCCGCCGGCTCGATCGTGACGGCGACCATGCCGAGGCGGGCGGCTGTGCGAGCCGCATCCAGATGCCCGGCTGCTCGGGGTCCACCGGGTGGCTCGCCGCGCGGGCTCGTGCCCCGCGCGGCGACGGCGCGAACGAAGGCGCGTTGGCTGCCCGCACCCGCCTCCCGTTGCACGACCCGGCGTCGTCCCGCGAGTGCCTCGCCCACCCAGCCGCGGGGCGCGTCACGGGGTGCTGCCAGCCCCACGCGCCAGCACGCCAGGCGTTGCCGATCGGCGGACACGGGCGGACGTGGCAGCGCGCCCTCCTGGGCATGGACCACCGCCGCGTGGGCCCGCCCGCGGCCGAGCGCGACGACCGCGCGGTCGGTCGACGTGGTCAGGGCGAGCGGCGGAGGGTCACCGGGTCCGCTCGCGAGGCGCGCCGCGAGTTCGACCGCCGGATCGCAGCCCACGACGACCAGCCCCGGCCGCGCGCCCGGCAGGGGATGGACCCGTCCCGCCTCCACCGTCCCGTCGGGCGCGTCCCACGCCTCCCCGCGGTCGGCGAGCGGCGCAGCGACCGTCCGATCGCCGACGCGACCGATCCGCACGGGACGACCGTCGGGCAGCGGCTCGTCGAGCACGGGCGCGGGGACGGGGGCCGCGCCGGGCTCGAGCAGGGCCTCGACCGTGGTCCCGAGCGCTCGGGCGAGTGCCGCGCCGGCGTCCACCCGCGGGAGATGCCGGCCGGCCTCGACCGCACCGACGAGCTGGCGGCTCACCCCTGCGGCTGCCGCGAGCTCGACTTGCGACCAGCCAGCCTCGTGGCGCCGGGCCCGAAGGCGCGCCCCGATCGTGCCGCCGGTCGCCTCCCCCTCGTTCATGCCCGTAAGCTAGCTTCTCCGCCAGGATCCTGGCAACGCGGGACCACGAGCCCGCCCGGGCGGGGAACGGTGCAGGTGTGACACGGAGCCGTCCGGATCGGCCGTGCAGGGATGGCTACAGCGGCGGGCGGTCGCCCTCGGGATCGCTCGGCCGTTCCCCCGTCACGCGGTAGGAGAGTTGGCGTGCCATCTCGACACCATGGTCGGCGATGCGCTCGTAGTAGCGCGCGATGAGTGCGAGGCTGACGGCCTCCTCGACCGACTGGTGCCCCGTGTACAGCTCGGTCAGCAGGTACTGCTGCAACAGGTCGGCCTGGTCGTCGGCGCGCATCAGCTCGCTCGCGGCGAGCGGGTCCTCGTCGCGCCAGGCCGCCACTCCGCCGGAGAAGACCTGGGCGGACACCTCGCCGAGCTGACCGATGGTCTCGCGCAGCTCCGCCGACAGCGACGGCGGGTGCACCCACTGCAGGGACTGGCCCACGTGCTGGAGGAGGTTCCCGGAGCGTTGCACGTCCTGCACGGAGCGAAGCACGGCGACGACGTGGCGCAGGTCGCCGGCGACCGGCTGTTGCCGCGCCAGCAGCACGTAGCAGGCCTCCTCCAGCTGCTCGCAGCCCCGGTCGACCGCTCGGCGGCTGGCGACCTGGTCGCCCATGCGGTACGCGTCGCCCTCGAGGAACGCGCGTGTGACGGGCTCGATCTGTCCAGCGACGCGCTCGCCGAGGTCGATCAGCAGGCGATCGATGTCCCCGAGCTGCTGGCGGAACGCCACGCGCGATCCGCCGGCTTCGAGGCGTTCGGCCTCGAGCCAGTCGAGCGGGTCGGGGTGATCTGCCATCGCGATGTGTGCTCCGTTGCTGATGCGACCGTCGGAACGGGGATGGCGCGAACGGGAGGACTCGGAGCCACCCGCGACCTTACCCTCGGAGTTCGCCTCACGTGACCTCCGCCGTCCTCGCCGCGTGCCGCTCGTGCACGAGCGCCTCGGAGGGCTTCTCCCTCGGCGCGTGGTCGTCCTCGCCACCGGGGGATCCGTGCGCGGCACCCGTGCGCGGGACGGCCGATAGATAGCCTCCCCTCATGTCTGCCTCCCCGAGCCCCGCAGGGACGACCACGTCGACTCCTGCGCGCACGCGCGGTCTTCGGCTGCGCACACGAGCCGGACACCCGGATTTCCTGGACCTGCCGTGGGACCAACCGCTGGAGGCCTGGACCGGCGATCGTCTCGTGGACGTCGCGCGCGGGGTGCACCGCCACGTCGTGCGATTCGTCGAGTACGACGGTGCGCTCTACGCACTCAAGGAACTCCCGCGACGGCTCGCCGAACGCGAGTACCGCTTGCTGCGCCGCATGGCGGAGGAGGATCTGCCGGTCGTCGAGGTCGTCGGGGTCGTGAACCGGGAACGCATCGACCCCGAGGAACCGCTCGAGGACGTGCTGATCACGCGCTACCTCGACTACTCGCTGCCCTACCGCCTGCTGTTCACCCATCGCCGCACTCCTCCCCAGGAGGGCAGCGAGCTGCACGGCTTGCACGAACGGCTCATCGACGCGCTCGCGATGCTGCTCGTGCGGATGCACATCCTCGGCTTCTACTGGGGCGACTGTTCGCTGTCGAACACGCTGTTCCGCCGCGACGCCGGCGCACTGGCCGCCTACATCGTCGACCTCGAGACCGGCGAGCTGCACAGCGAACTCACCGACGGTCAGCGCGCGGCCGATCTCGAGATCACCCAGACCAACGTCGCCGGCGGGTTGATGGACGTGCAGGCCGAGCTGGACCTGCCAGCCGACCCCGATCCGGTCGAGACCGCCGAGCGGCTCCAACAGCGCTACGACCTGGTGTGGGCCGAGCTCAACCAGGAGACCGTGATCGGTCCGGACGAGCGCTACAAGATCGAGCAGCGGGTGCGGCGCCTGAACGATCTCGGCTTCGCCGTCGACGAGGTCGAGCTGCTCGGCACCGACGGGCCGTCCCACACCGACGAGTCCCGGTTGCGGTTGCGTGTGTCGGTGACCGAGCAGGGACATCATCGCCGTCGCCTGCTCTCGTTGACCGGACTTGACGCGCAGGAGAACCAGGCCCGCAGCCTGCTCAACGACCTCGCCAACTTCCGAGCCGCGAAGGAGTCGCAGGAAGGGCGTGCCCTACCAGAGTCGGTGGCCGCCTACCGGTGGCTGAACGAGATCTACGAGCCGACGGTCCGGTCCATCCCTGCGGAACACACCGACAAGCTCGAGCCCGTCGAGGTCTTCCACGAGATCATCGAGCACAAGTGGTTCCTGTCCCGCGACCTTGGTCGGGACGTGGGTGTGGCCGAGGCCACCGAGTCGTACTTCCAGCGCATCCTGCCCGAGGTGCCGCCCGAGCGGGCGGTCCTCGCCACCGAGGACGAGGCCGAGCTCGGCTGGATCGGCTTCGGCTGACCCGTCCCGTCCCCCGCTGCGTCCGGGGTGCGGTGACCCCGGAGATGGGTAGGCTCCCGCCGGCTGTGCCCCCCTGTCACCGAGTCCGGAGCGGTCCGCCATGCGCACGATCGCGGTCACCGAGCACGCGCAGGTCCGCACGATCCGCCTCGAGCGTCCCGAGGCACACAACGCGATGAACACCGAGCTGCTCGGGGAGCTCCTCGACGCGCTGGGGGACGCGGGGGCCGACGAGGACGTGCGCGCCGTCGTCATCACCGGTGGTGGCGGTACGTTCAGTGCCGGGGCCGACCTGCGTGAGTCCCTGGACCAGCGCGCGGCCGCTCGCCGGATGGAGTTGTTCGGGCAGGTCTTCGAGGCGGTCGCGACGGCGCCGACGCCGACGATCGCGGCGATCGCGGGACACTGTGTGGGAGGCGGCGCCGAAGTGGCCGCGGCCTGCGACATCCGGGTCGCCGACGCGACCGCCTCGTTCCGTTTCCCCGGGGCCGCGCTCGGCTACCCGGCCGGCGCGGCGAAGCTCGTGGGATTGGTGGGCCTCGGTGCCGCCAAGGATCTCGTGCTCACCTCGCGCACCATCTACGCCGAGGAGGCCGCGCGGATCGGCCTCGTCCAGCACCTCACCGCGGATGAGGGGGCGATCGCGACGGCCCGCGAGCTCGGTGAGCAGATCGTGGCGAACGACCCGAACGCCGTGGCCTATCTCAAGCGGCTGTTCGACCGGTTCAGCGGACTGAGCGACCGCGTGGCCGTGGAGAACGACGCGCTGTTCGGCCTCGCCGAGAGCGGTGGGGACTGGTCGGCGCTGACCGCGGATCACTCCGGTGTCGGTGGCTGGGCCGGAGGGGGATGGGTCGGACGTTAGCCCCTCACACCGCTGCCCGCGCCCGGTACGCTCACGCTCCAGGAGGACACGATGACGACAGTCCACGACGAACCGCAGCCGGACCGCGAGCTCGCGCTCGAGCTGGTCCGCGCCACCGAGGTGGCGGCCCTCGCGGGGGGGCGCTGGATGGGCCGGAACGAGAAGGAGGAGGGCGACGGGGCGGCGGTCGAGGCGATGCGCAAGATGCTCGCCACCGCCCACATCGACGGCACGGTGATCATCGGCGAGGGCGAGAAGGACGAGGCGCCGATGCTCTACAACGGCGAACGGGTCGGCACGGGCTCGCCCCCCGCGGTCGACATCGCCGTCGACCCGGTGGAGGGCACCCGTCTGCTCGCCGAGGGCCGCCACGGCGCGACCTCGCTGATCGCGGCGGCGCCGCGCGGGACGATGTTCGATCCGGGCCCGATGGTCTACATGCTCAAGTGGATCGTCGGCCCCGACGCTGCAGGCGCGATCGATGTCGATGCGCCGGTCGCGGAGAACCTCCGGCAACTCGCCCAGACCACCGGCAAGTCCGTCAGCGACCTCACGATCGTCATGCTCGACCGGCCGCGCCACGCCGAGCTGATGGACGCGGTCCGCGCCGCGGGCGCGCGCCTGCGCCTCATCATGGACGGGGACAGCCCCGCCGGTCTGCTCGCCGCGATGCCGGAGTATCCCTACGACGCGCTGGTCGGCATCGGCGGCACGCCCGAGGGCGTCGCGACCGCGTGTGCGGTTCGAGCGCTGCGCGGGGGCATGATCGGCCGGTTGTGGGCCCGCAACGACGAGGAGCGCGCTCGGGCGCGCGAGCTCGGCTACGAGCTCGACGAGCCACTCACCCTCGAGCGCCTCGTCGCCAGCCAGAACACCTTCTTCATCATCACGGGCGTCACCAGCGGCGACCTCGTCGAGGGCGTGAACTACGGCCCCCGCGGCGCGACGACGGAGTCGCTGGTCATGCGCGGCACCTCGGGGACCGTGCGGTGGATCAAGGCCCGCCACACCCCCGAGAAGCTGGCGGACTACCGCGCGGACGCCGGCGCCTAGCTCACCGTCGTACGCGCGCGAGGGCGGGGGTTACGCAACGATCATTCGTCGTTCACCGTCCCGCCGCCCTCACGCTGCCGCTCTGCCATCGACCCTCCATACCGTCCCGATCGTACGGCTGAACCAGCCACGCGGGATCCGCGTTCGAGGAGGGGAATCGACGATGCGCAACGTGCGCGCACTACTGGTTGCACTGGGTTTGCTCACGCTGTTGGTCGCGGCGTGTGAGGGTGATCCGGCCGAGGTGACGGCCGAGGACGCCGGCGACGGCGGTGGGGAGGATGCCGCTGCCGACGAGGGCGACGGCGGTGGGGAGGATGCCGCTGCCGACGACGGCGACGAGCTCATCGAGGAGGATGACCAGGTCGGCATCGAGGAGGACGCCGCGGACCTGCTCGGCGCCGGGGCGACGTTCATCACGCCGGTCATGCTCGAGTGGACGCGCGACAACGAGCCGGGCATCGGCGTGAACTACCAGTCGATCGGCTCGGGGGGCGGTGTCGAGCAGTTCCTCGGCGAGCAGGTCGACTTCGGCTCCAGCGAGCGCTACCTCAGCGAGGAGGAGTTGGAGGACGCGCAGGAGATCCGCGGCTGCGACCCGCTGCACATCCCCGACGCGTTCGGCTCCGTACCGATCACCTTCAACGATCCCGACCTCGAGGCCGCCCTCGAGGAGGCCGGACAGGACGCGCTCGTGCTCGACGCCGAGGCGATCGCCGGCATCTTCGCCGCGGAGATCGAAACGTGGCAGGACCCCGCTATCGAAGAGCTGAACCCCGACGTCGACCTGCCCGACACGCCGCTGGTCGCGGTGCACCGCTCCGACGGCTCCGGCACGACCTACATCTTCACGACCTACCTCGACCACGAGGTCGACTGGTGGAGCGAGGACTACGGCGCCGGTGACGAGATCGACTGGGCCGGCGGCACGGTCGGTGGCAACGGCAACGAGGGCGTGACCGCCAGCGTGCAGCAGCAGCCCGGTGGCGTGGGCTACGTGAGCTACGCCTACGCGGTCGAGAACGACATGCCGGTCACCGAAGTGGTCAACGCCGACGGCAACGCGGTCTACCCCGACCTCGACTCGATCTCGGCCGGCCCGAACGAGATCATCGACGACATCCCCGACGACCTGCGCTACGACATCCTCGACGTCGGCGGGGAAGGCTTCCCGATCGTCGGCACCCACTGGGTGCTCGCCTGGGAGTGCGGCTACGAGGACGGGGTCGGCGAGTCGCTGCGCGACTTCATGACCTGGGTCATCGAGTCCGACGAGGCCGAAGAGCTAGCCCGCGACCTGCGCTACGGCCCGATCACCGGCGACTTCGAGGACCGCGTCCTCGAGGAGGTCGAGCGGATCAACGTCGAGGAGTAGCGAGCAGCCCACGAGTAGCGCCGGGCCCGCAGGGGCCCGGCGCCCGCTCGCGCATCCGGAGGGCTCATGAGCGCACCGACCGACACCCCACCGTCGTCCCCCGGCGGGCTCCGCGGCAACGGCCGCGGACGCTGGGGCGATCCCGTATTCCGCTGGGTCACCCTGCTCGCCGGCGCCAGCGTCCTGGTGATCCTCGGCGTCATGATGGGCCGCACCTCGTGGGCGTCCCTGCCGGTCTTCCAGAGCGAGGGAGTCTGGGGCTTTTTGACCGGCGATCTGTGGAGCACCGGCCAGTCCCGCTCGGAGGTCACCGGCGACTACGGCGCCCTGCCGTTCATCTACGGGACGATCAAGGTCTCGATCATCGCGATCGTGATCGCCGTGCCGATGGCGGTGGCGATCGCGCTGTTCATCAACGAGGTCGCCCCCGCGTGGCTGCGCAAGCCGCTGGCCTACCTCACCGACACGCTGGCGATGGTGCCAAGCATCGTGATCGCGATCGTCGCGGTGTTCTGGTTCATCCCGAACGTCACCGACCCGATCGCGCGCTTCCTCGTCGACACGCCGCTCGGCTGGCTGCCGTTGTTCGAGGGACCCGCCCAGCGGCTCAGCTACTGGTCGGCGGGGCTCATGCTCTCGATCATGATCCTGCCGATCATCACCGCCGTCACCCGCGAGACCTTCGCGAAAACGCCCGCAGACGAGAAGAACGCCGCCTACGCGATGGGGGCGACCCGTTGGGAGGTCATGCGCGGCGTCATCCTCCCGCGGGGCTTCCCCGGGCTCGTGGGCGGCACGATGCTCGGCGTCGGCCGCGCGCTCGGGGAGACGATCGTCGTCGCGTTCACGGTCGGCTCGAGCCAGCGGATGGACTCGAGCGTGTTCTTCGGCGGTGACACGATCACCGCGGTGATCTTCAACACCTACGCGACCGCCTCGCCCGAGGCGATCTGGGGGCTGCTCGCCCTCGGCGTGACCCTCTTCGTGATGACGACCATCGTCAACGTTCTCGCCCGGCTGATCGTGATGCGCTCCGGGCGCGTGGCAGGAGATGCGGCCGTATGACGACCGACACGATCACCGCACCGGAGTCCCCTGCCGGCGGCGAGCCCCCGCGTAGCGTTCACGAGCCGGAGGCCAACGCCCGTCGCCGTCGCCGGAAGAGCCAGCTCGTCTCGGCGGTGCTGCTGGGCGCGATGGCGCTCGCGGCCGCGCCGCTCGTCATCATCCTCTGGCAGGTCACCGTGCAGGCGGCCGATGCGCTCGGGCCGACGCTCGGTGGCATCTGGTCGTTCCTCACCGAGGTCGAGCCGCTGTCGTACCGCGAACGTGGCGGGGGCTACGCGCACGGGATCTTCGGCACGCTGTACATGACCGGCCTCGCGGCAGTCATGTCGATCCCGCTGGGGATCGCCGCGGCGATCTACCTCGTCGACCAAGGCCGCGGGCTGTTCGCCAAGACCGTGCGGCTGTTCACCGACGTGATGACCGGGGTGCCCTCGATCTTCGTGGGGCTCGCGGTCTACGCGATCCTCGTCACCGGCCTGCGCTTCGGGACGTTCGTCGGCGCGGTGGCGCTGTCGATCATCATGTTGCCGATCATCGTGCGCACCGCCGAGGAGATGCTGCACCTCGTGCCCCCGGACCTGCGGGCGGCGAGCGCGGGGCTCGGCGCGCGGCAGTGGCAGACGACGTTCAAGGTCGTGCTCCCCGCGGCCGGACCGGGCCTGATCACCGGGAGCATGCTGGCCGTCGCGCGCGCGGCGGGGGAGACGGCACCGCTGATCCTCACGGCGTTCGGGGCCCGGACGATCGTGACCGCATTCCAGGGTGGCAACGGCCAGGCCGACGTCGGCATCCTCATGACCGACGGGATGAGCCAGCCCTTCGAAGAGGGCATCGAGCGGGCGTGGGCCGGTGGGCTCATGCTCGTCGTGATCGTGCTGAGCCTCACGGTGATCGCGCGGCTGATCAACCAGCGCAGCCAGATCGACACCTAGTTCGCGAGCTATCCGCTGGGGCAAGCCCCCGGGGGACCCGGAACTTACCGGATCCAGCGCCCGGCGGGGTCACCGACGGCCAACAGGAGGTGTCATGGCTGTCGATGTGAAGGTCGATGCGCAGGGCCGTGTCGTGATCCCGCGAGCCGAGCGTGAACGACTCGGCCTGTCCGAGGGCGGCGCACTCGAGCTCATTTCGACCCCCGAGGGAGTGCTCCTCGAGCGGCGCCGCGGTGCGACGGTCACGTCGGACGAGGAGGGGTTGCCGTCGGTCACGATCGACGATCTCGGCACGGTGAGCAGCGCCGACGCGGTCGAGGCGCTCCATGCCCAACGAGATGACGATCGTTGATCGACACCTCCGTCATGGTCGCTGGCCTCGTGACCAATCACGAGGCAATGTGCACGACCTGCTCATCGCCCTGACGTGTCGAGACCACGGACTCGGTCTGGTCACCCTCGACCGACGACAGGCGATGCTGGCGGACGCCGTCCCCGGGCTGGACTGCACGCTGCTGTCCCACGGATAGTCGGTGTCGCCGGGTCGTGAGGGTGCGGCCGCGCCCGCGATCGTGGTCGCGGTCAGGTCAGCGCGTCGGTGAGGGACCGGGTGAGCGTCCAGGCGGTCAGGCCGACCACGGACAGGCTCAGCAGCATCGCGCCCGCGATGGTCACGAGCCACACCAGGGAGCGGTGCTCGACGCGGGCGAGCAGGGTGAAGCCGACGAAGCCGGCGAGGAACGAGGCGAGGGCCGGGGTGACCGCGCCGAGATGGGGCGCGAACTCGAGCAGGAGCGCCCCGGGCGCGAACCCGGCGGGCAGCCCGATGAGCGCGCCGAGCCTCCCCGCCTCACGCCAACTCCGGCGGACGCGCAACTCGGGGTCGTGGAGGAAGGCCGGCACCGACACGGGGGAGGACGTGCCGGTACCGGGTTGGTCGGTGGAGCTCATCGGTGCCTCGAGGGAGGCGGACATCGGCTCAGCCGAAGCGCCCGGTGATGTAGTCCTCGGTCCGCTGGTCCGAGGCCTGCGTGAAGATCGTCTCGGTGAGGTCGTACTCCACCAGTTCGCCGGTGCGCTCGTTGGTCCGGTGGTCGACGTTCACCGTGAAGAACGCGGTGCGGTCGGACACGCGCGCGGCCTGCTGCATGTTGTGGGTAACCACGACGATGGAGTAGTCGCGCTTCATGTCCTGCATGAGATCCTCGATGGCCATCGTCGCGATGGGGTCGAGCGCGCTGCACGGCTCGTCCATGAGGATCACGTCGGGATGGACCGCGAGGGCCCGGGCGATGCACAGGCGCTGCTGCTGTCCGCCCGACAGTGCCAGGCCGGAGCCCTTGAGCTTGTCCTTGACCTCGTCCCAGAGCGCCGCCCGCCGCAGCGACTGCTCGACGACGTCGTCGAGCCCCTGCCGCACGCCGTTGAGGCGCGGCCCGAAGGCGACGTTGTCGTAGATCGACTTCGGGAAGGGATTGGGCTTCTGGAAGACCATCCCGATCCGCCGGCGGACCTCGACGGGGTCGACGTCGTCGGCGTAGATGTCCTCACCGTGGTAGTAGACGCTGCCCACGACCTTCGCGGTCGGGATCAGGTCGTTCATGCGGTTCACGCTGCGCAGCAGCGTCGACTTCCCGCACCCGCTCGGGCCGATCATCGCGGTGATCTCGTTCCGCGGCACGTCGAGGTGGACGCCCTTCAGCGCCGTGAAGTCGCCGTACCGGACCTCGAGGTCGCGGACCTTGAGAACTGTGTCCGTGATCTCGCGGCTGGCGGCACTGCTTCTGCGCACCTCGGTGTGGAGGTGGGTCTGCTCGGTCGGCGCCGCGTCGCCGACCACCGTGGCGTGCGCAGCGGTTGCGGGTTGGTCTCCCATCGCTTCTCCTTCGTCCCGGCGAGGTTCGTCGGGCGCGCAGACCTCTGAAGGGCCCGCCTGTCGGATGATGCGGTAGGGAGGTGACGGGAGGGTGGACAGATCATTGCCGCAGGGCAGCGATCGTCCGGCGGGCTGGTGACCGCTGTCAGGCGGCCACCGAGTGTGACCCCACAGGGACCCCGACGAGGTCACCCCGCCGGACGCATCGCGCAACCGCCATCCTCGCGACGCTGCTCGTTCACCCGTCGTCTACCGTCGGGGTGGATCATGGGCGCCGGCGGCGGGGTCCAGAGTTCCCCGCCGCCCAGGCTGAGACCACCCGAGCGAAAGGAGCCGCGATGGCCGATGTCGTCTTCGCCTGCGTGCACAACGCCGGCCGCTCGCGCATGGCGGAGGCCCTCTTCGCGCGCGAGGCCGGGGACCGCTACACGGTCGCGAGCGCGGGCACGGAGCCGGCGGAGCGCCCGCACCCCGAGGTCGTGGCCGCGCTCGCGGAGGTGGGTATCGAGCTCCCACCCGAGCCGGGGCGACTCCTCACCCCGGAGCTCGCGGACTCCTCCCGCCGCCTCGTCTCGATGGGCTGCAACGTCGAGGAAGCCTGCCCGGCGACCACGACGCCGATGGAGGACTGGGCACTCGCGGATCCCAAGGGCCAACCGATCGAGCGGGTGCGCGAGATCCGCGACGAGATCGCGGCCCGGGTGCGCGACCTCGTCATCGAACTCGACCGCGAGCGGGTCCGGTGATCGACCACCACCGGCCCGGGCCGGGCATCCGCACGAGGTGCCGTCACGAGCCGCCAGAGGCGATCGCTCGTCGAGTGTTTCCCGTCCGTTCGCCTCGTCGACGCCGACGGGTCACCCGGCTCAGTACACTGAGCACGTGATGGCGAAGATCCTGGTGGTCGAGGACGAGCCCTCGCTCGTCGACGCGCTCGACTACGGGCTCTCCTCCGAGGGCTTCGAGGTGGTCTCCGCGGCGGACGGGGAACAGGGCCTCGCCCTGTTCGAACGCGAGCGGCCGGACACGGTGCTCCTCGACCTCATGCTCCCCGGGCTGTCGGGCACGGAGGTCTGCAAGCGCCTTCGCGCGCAGAGCGGCGTCCCGATCATCATGCTCACGGCGAAGGACAGCGAGGTCGACAAGGTGGTCGGCCTGGAGCTCGGCGCGGACGACTACGTCACCAAGCCCTTCGGGATGCGCGAGCTGTGCGCGCGTGTGCGGGCCGTCCTGCGTCGCGGCGGCGACCACGACGGGCCCGACCTCTCACAGGCCGTTGAGGTGCGCGGAGTACGGGTCGACCCCGAGCGGCATGAGGTCACGGTACGCGGTCAGGACGTAGAGCTGCCCCCGAAGGAGTTCGCGCTGCTCGAGCTCCTGCTCTACAACGCGGGACGAGTGCTGACTCGCGACGTGCTGATCGACCGTGTGTGGGGAGCCGATTACGTCGGCGACACCAAGACGCTCGACGTGCACATCAAGCGGCTGCGCGGACGGCTCGAGCGGGATCCCCACGAGCCCGAGCTCATCCAGACGATCCGGGGCGTGGGCTACAAGTTCACCGACGACTGACCGGAAAGGGCCGCACGCTTGCCGCGACGATGGCTGTGGGTCGTGCCGGTCCTGGCGGCGCTGGCTGCCGCTGGCGGCGCGTGGCTCGACCCCTCGCCGGCGCTCGCCGCGGCCTCGGCCGCGCTCGTCGCCACCGCCGTCGTCGCGGTGCTGGGATGGCGCGCGAAGCGTCGGTTGGAGCGCCTCGCCACCCAACTCGATCGGGTCGCCCGCGGGGAGTTGGAGGACCCGCCCCTCGAAGGGTACGCGCTGGAGTGGCAGGCCTTGGGTCGCTCACTCGAGGCGGTGGGAGTCTCGATGCGGGCACGGCTCGACGAGATCGCCAGCGAGCGCGCTCGGGTGGTGCGCCTGCTGGAGAAGCTGCCCCCCGCCATCCTGCTGTTCGACGGGTCGACGCTCGCCTACGCCAACGCTGCCGCACGCGCTTGGTTCGACCTGCCCACGCGCGCCGTCGGGCAGCGCATCGCCGAGGTGCTGGAGAGTGACGATCTCGCGAAGGTCGTCGCCCGCGCCCGCGAGACCGACAGCGAGGTCGAGATCGAGATCGAGCACGGTGGCCGCACGCTCGACGCCAGCGCAGCGCCCACCACCGAGGGCGAGGTCGCGCTCGTCGTCACCGACCTGACCGAGACCCGGCGCGTCGAGGCGATCCGCCGCGACTTCGTCGCCAACGCCAGCCACGAGCTCAAGACCCCTGTCGCCGGGCTACAGGCGCTGTCCGAATCGCTGGGCCTCGCCATGGAGCGCGATCCCGACCGCGCGCATCGCATGATCGAGCGCATGCAGCACGAGACCTCACGGCTTGCGACGATGACGCGGGATCTCCTCGATCTGGCTCGGCTCGAGGAGATCACCTCCGAACGCACCACCCAGCGCACCGACCTGGCAGAGATCGTGGACGGCCAGGTGCGCCGGCTGTTGCCGCTGTGCCGTGAGCGCGATGTCCGCATCGAGACCGACCTCCCCACCGGCGGCGATGTCGATGCCGCGCCCGAGGATCTCCGCCTTATCGCTGCGAACCTGTTGGAGAACGCGATCCGCTACAACCGCGAGGGCGGCTGGGTCGCGGTGGCCGTGCGGTCCGGTGACGACGAGGTGGGGCTCGAGGTCGCCGATTCGGGGATCGGGATCCCCGACAGCGACCAGGACCGTGTCTTCGAGCGCTTCTACCGGATCGACAAGGGACGCAGCCGCGCGCAGGGCGGCACCGGCCTCGGCCTGTCCCTCGTGCGCAACGCGGTGCAACGCTACGGCGGGACCGTGCGACTGCGCAGTACCCCGGGCGAAGGCTCGACGTTCACGGTCACGCTGCCCCCCGCGAGCGATCGGTGACCGGTCGTGACCGACCGCTGCACCGGATGTTGACCGGCGCCTCGCTCGCCATGCTCGTACGATCGGAGCATGCGCGAGATCGAGGAGACCACGCTGCCGGGCGTCGGGGTCCGCCACGAGTTCCTGACCCGCGGCGGTGACCGAGTCGCGGTGCTGAACCACCGCAGCGGGTACCGGGAATTGCTGCTCTACCGCCACGACGACCCCGACAGCTGCCGCGCGATCCTGCGCCTGGACGACGAGGACTCGACCGCCCTCGCGGAGCTGCTCGGTGGCCCCCACCTCGCACCGAGCCTCACGGCGATCACCCAGGAGGTCGAGGGCCTGGTGATCGACTGGGTGCCGATCCGTGGGAACGCGCCGTGCGTCGGACGTCCGCTCAGCGAATCGCGGGTCGAGGATCGTACGGGGGTTTCGGTCGTCGCGGCGCTCCGCGGGGAGGAGGCCGTGCCCGCACCCGGCCCCGACTTCGCGCTGCAGCAGGGGGACACGCTCGTCGTGGTCGGCACCGGTGACGGGGTGCGCGAGGCGGCGGAGCTGCTGCGCGGTGAGTAGCCGCCGCTCACGGCGGCGCGACGGCGTGCCGACCGGATAGGGAGCCCCCTCGTGGTCCTGATCGAACTGGGCCTCGTGTTCGTGGGGATGGCGCTGCTCGCCCGCCTCTCCTCACGCGTCGGGCTGAGTCCCATCCCGCTGTACCTCGTCGCGGGCCTCGCGGTCGGGACCGGCGGGCTCGTTCCGCTCGACCTCTCCGAGGAGTTCATCGCGCTCGGCGCCGACATCGGGGTCGTGCTCCTCCTCTTCATGCTCGGCCTCGAGTACACCTCCGCCGAGCTGCGCGGCGCCCTGCGCGACGGTCTGCCCGTCGGCCTCGTGAACGTCGGGCTCAACCTGGTCCCGGGAGTCCTGGCGGGCTTCGCCCTCGGGTTCTCGCCCCTCGGTGCGCTCGCACTCGGCGGCATCACCTACGCCACCTCCTCGGGCGTGAGCGCGAAGGTGCTCACCGACCTCGAGCGGCTCGGGAACCGCGAGACCCCGGCGGTGCTCGGCATTCTCGTCCTCGAGGACCTCTCGATGGCGATCTACTTGCCGGTGCTCGTCGCGCTCCTCGTCGGCACCGGCGTCGCGCAAGGGGTTCTCTCTCTCGCGGTGGCACTGCTCGCCGTGGCGATCGCACTGGTGCTCGCGTTGCGGTACGGCGAGCGGATCTCCTCGGTGATCGCTAGCCGGTCCCAGGAGGTCGTGCTGCTGACCGTGCTCGGCCTCATCCTCGTCGTCGCCGGCATCGCCGAGGAACTTCAGGTCTCCTCGGCCGTCGGCGCGTTCCTCGTGGGCCTCGCACTGTCAGGGGGGGTCGCTGACCGTGCGCGGGCGCTGCTGGGCCCGTTGCGAGATCTCTTCGCGGCGACGTTCTTCCTCTTCTTCGGCCTCCAGATCGTGCCCGGCACCCTTCTGGACATGCTCGGCATCGCCGTGGCGCTGGCCGTCGTGACCGGGCTCACGAAGATCGCCACCGGCTGGCTCGCGGCCACGCGGCTGGGGGTCGGACGCTTCGGCCGGTGGCGGGCCGGCGCGGCATTGGTGCCGCGCGGCGAGTTCTCGATCGTCGTCGCTGGTCTGGCGGCCGGCGTCGAACCCGATCTGTCACCGCTGGCGGCGGCCTATGTCCTACTCCTCGCGTTCGTCGGGCCCGTACTGATGCGGTTCGCCGACCCGATCGTCTCGTGGGTGGTTGATCGAACACCTGGGGCCCGGGCAGCTCGCGGGGCGTGATCGGTTCTGACCGGGTCGTGATGCGTGAGGCCGTGATGCGTGAGGCCGTGATTCGTCAGGCCGTGATCCGCCAGGGTGGTCATCTCGGCAGTCGGGAGCACTTCATCCGCCGTGATCTCCGCTCGCTCCGGAGTCACGTGCGCTCCAGACGTGCTCCGGCACGAGGCTCATGAACCTCCGCACGGTGTCGGCCGTCGGAGCGAGCTCCTCGGAATCCCACGGTCCTTCGCGGGTCGCGACGAGCCAGCCCCCGACGAGGTCCCAGCCTTCGAGTTTCTCGTCGAGCAAGAACTCGATCATCTCCTGGTGCAGCACCTCGCGGACGACGGCCTCGTCGTCGGCGTGCACACGGAACCGCTGGTCGAAGGCCGGCGAGCCCGTCTCGAAGCCGGAGAAGCCAACCTTGCCCGCGAGCTTGCTGAGCACGTTCTCGCTGTCGATCCGAAGCGTCGGGACGTGCGCGGGTAGAGGCGCGACGGCGACGCCGTGCGTCTGTGACCGCGTCCCCCGTCGACCGAGAGGACCCCGCACAAGCATGTTGGCTCTCCATGGCTTTCATGGCACGCGAACGCTTACCACGACCTTAACAGGGGACGCTGTCCACCTGTGCCGCTCCCCGGGACGAACCCGACAGCAGGGTGAGGGCTCGAGCCTCGTCATCCGGCAAAGTATCGCTATTTCGGAGCACTGCCTGGATCTTTCCACAGATTTGGTGTGGTGCGGTGTGTTGTCATAGGTGGCGGGCATCATGAGGGTATGTCGAACAGGTATTCGCTGCACCAAGCACCGCCGGCCTCGCGCGAGGACGGCCGCGACGGCGGCGGGCCGGTGGAGACCACCGCGGGCACCCCCGGTGACCTCGCAGCGCTCGAGGCGGCGCTGGAGCAGGCCGAGGCCGCCCTGGCGCGCGCGGTCATCGCCGCCGGCCGGCTGGCCGGCAGCGGGGTGTGCGAGCAGCAGGAAGGGCTGCCGCTGGAGCGGTTCGTGTCGCTGGCGGTCCGCTGGAGCGGCCGCGACGCCCGCGCCTTGGTGGGCATCGGTGAGGTGCTGGGCGACATCCCGGTGCTGGCAGGGCTGGTCGAGCAGGGGCAGGTGTCGTACTCGCAGGCACGCGCGGTCGCCGGCGGGCTGGGCCGGCTGGGTCGGGCCGCGCGCGCGACGGTGGACAAGCGCATCGGCGCCACCATCGCCGCGCGCGGCGGCGTCGACGGCTACGACCCCGACGGGCTGGTCGACGCGGTCGCCGACGCGGTCGCTGACTGCCGCGAGCAGCGCGCGGCCACGCGCCAGGACCAACGCGCGCGGGCGAGCAACTACCTGCAACTGCAGCCGGGCCTGGACGGGCGCGTGCAGTTGTTCGGCGACTGCGACGCTCTCGCCGGCGCGGTGATCATCAACGCGCTCGACGCGGCCGCGGGCACCCCCACCAACGACGACGGCGACCACGCGCATCACCACGACGACGACCGCGACGACGACGACGCGGGCGCGGGTGCGGGTGCGGGCCTGCCCGAGGGGGTGGCGCCCACCCGGCGGGGTCGGGCCTACGCCGATGCGCTCACCACGATCGCCAGCCACTACCTCGCCGGCGCCAGCGACACCGAACGCGCCGCCGCGGCCACCCCCAACCACCCCAACGGCGCGGGCACCACGAACCACCCCAACGGCGCGGATCCTGCGGGCGGCTCGGGCACCGGCACGGGCACCGACGACGCGGGCGGTGCGGGCGCGGGCGGCTCGGCTGCGGGCGCCGCCGGCGGCTCGGCTGCGGGCGCGAGCTCTGCCGGGCCTGCGGGCGCAGGGGCGGGACGGCGCGCGCGGCCGCTGGTGATCGCCCACGTGCAACTGTCGCAACTGTTCGGCCTGGCCGACGGACGCATCGAACTCAACACCCGCGGCGGATACCCGCGCGTGTCCGCGGCCACCATCGAGGCGCTGGCCGCCAGCGGCGACGTGCGCGCGGTCGTGTTCGACGGCGCCCGCCCCCTGGCGGTCACCGACAAGATCGCCGCCGACCACATCCCCGCCGCCACCCGCACCAGCGTGCGCGCCCGCGACCGCGGCTGCCGCTTGCCCGGCTCACGCGACCCCATCGGCCACACCGACCTGCACCACCTCACCGCCCGCGCCGCCGGCGGCGACCACCACCCCGACAACCTCGTCGCGCTCTCACGCCGATGGCACACCCGCGTGCACCACCACCACTGGCACCTGACCCTCGACCCCGACTCAGGACAACTCACCATCCGCCGCGGCGACCGCCAATGGCACAGCCTGCCGCCCGGCACCCCACTCGAACCCGCACCTGCCCCTCCTGAACCCGAACCACCGCCCGACCCACCCGACCCGCCCCAGGACAACCCCGAAGACAACCACGAACCCGACCAGCACGACCCGCCAGACCCCGACCACCACGACCCGCCACCCTTCTAACCCCCACACACCCCCGCCCCGCGCACCCACCCGTGCGCGGGGCACACGCGCGGTCAGCCATCCGTCCACTGAATGATCGAGGGCTGCCCGCGCGGAGGGCAGGCGATCCGGTGGCGACGCGGGCCTCAGCTCGCTTCGTGACCTAGTCGGCCGTCCCCCGCTCGAACCCCGGAACGGTCGTGCGCACGGGGTCCTCGACCTCGAAGTAGGGTTCATGCTCCCAGGAAACGAGCCCGCGGAGGAACCGCCACGGCACCGTCTCGCCGAGCGTGTTCCACCGACGGACGTTCGCGTTGTGCAATCGACGGATCGCCGCGATGCGGTCCTCGGTCTCGGCGAGCTGGTGCTGAAGGTCACGGAACCGGGCGTCGGCTTTCAGGTCGGGATAGCTCTCGGCGACGGCCAGCAGTTGACGCAACTCGCCGGCGAGGCGTTGCTCGTCTCGGATCTGCCCTTCGTGCGCCCCGTCGTTGGCAGCCGCGACCGCGCGTGCCTCGACGACCCGCTCGAGGACGTCCTGCTCATGCGAGGCGTATCCCTTCACGGCCTCGACAAGGTTCGGGATCAGGTCGTAACGGCGACGCAGTTGGTGCGGGCAACCGCGTAACCGCGACCGCGTAACGGTACGTGCGGGTAGACCGGTTGCGACGGGAGCCGCTACGTTGCTTGTAACGGTAGTCGAAGAGCGTGCACCAGTCGTCGGCGGAACCGATCGTGACGACGTTCGTGCAGCGGCGACCGAACCCGCGGTCGAACAGCGAGAAGCTCGGCACCAGCCACCGGATCCACTCGTCGTTGCGTTCCTCGTAGCGCCAGCCGTTCCGCTCACACGTCGACCGGATCGCCCGTCGGCGTCGGCGTTCGCGCACGAACGCAGCGATGGCCACCGCGAGCGCCGCTGCGATGACGAGAGGGACGACGATTTCGAAGTTGATGTTCACGCCCGCACCGTCCGTCCTCGAGGTCATCAGGATCCCGCATCGTGCCAGCGCAGCAGGCTAGCAAGTCCGTCCGGTTCGGAACGGGAGAGGCCCGCGCGCTAGGCTCTCGCGCCGTGACTGGTTCGACCCGCCCCCTCGACCGGCGCAGCGGCAAGACGCTGCGGGCCCCCGAGATCCTCGATCGGCTGCACGAGGCCTACGGCGACGGCGTCGTGGAGCTGGACTGGGAAACGCCGTGGGAGCTGCTCGTCGCGACGATCCTGTCGGCACAGTCGACCGACAAGAAGGTCAACGAGCTCACCCCGTACCTGTTCCGCAAGTACCCCGATCCGGCGGCGGTCCTCGCGACTCCCGAGGAGGAGCTCGAGCGCGACATCTACCAGACCGGCTTCTACCGCCAGAAGTCGCAGGCGCTACGAGGGGTGAGCGCCGCGCTGCTCGAGCACCACGACGGGCAGGTTCCGACCTCGATGGCGGAGCTGATCGCACTTCCCGGCGTGGCGCGCAAGACGGCGAACGTCGTGCTCGGTGCGGCCGCACCCGGGGCCCACGCCGCTGATCCGGAGGCCGGCATCGCGGTCGACACCCACGTCAAGCGGCTGGCCCGGCGCCTCGGCTTCACCACCGAAACCGATCCGAACAAGATCGAGCGGGACCTGATGCGGCTGTTCCCCAAGGAGCGGTGGCCGCGGGCGAGCCTCGTGATCATCCTGCACGGGCGGAGGGTCTGCGAGGCTCAGCGGCCGCGGTGCGCCGACTGTGTGCTCGAGGACCTCTGTCCCTCGTCGCTGGCCGCGGGGTGTCGCGACAAGGCGCGCCAGGCCAAGGAAATGGGGACCTGACCCGGCCGTGAGGGTGGGTCCGATTCGGTCAGCGCTCACGTGCCGCCCGCTGACCTAGACTGGTGAGGGTCCCCGCTGCCGATGAGCGAGCGATCATGCCTGCGAACGGTTCAGGTTCCACCGGGCCCACCACCGACGAGCTGACGGTGCTGCTCGCCGCTCCGCGCGGGTTCTGCGCCGGGGTGGAGCGAGCCGTCGACGTGGTCGAGCTCGCGCTCGAGCACTACGGGCCGCCGATCTACGTCCGACACGCGATCGTGCACAACACGCGGGTCGTCGCGGACCTCGAGCACAAGGGCGCGGTCTTCGTCGAGGACGAGAACGACGTGCCGGAGGGCGGGCGCATCGTCTACTCGGCCCACGGGATCCCGCCGGAGGTCCGCGACAACGCCGAGCGTCGGGGACTCCGCGAGATCGACGCGACGTGTCCGCTGGTAACCAAGGTCCACTATGAGGCCAAGGACTTCGCGAACAAGGGCCACGACATCATCCTCGTCGGCCATGCGGGCCACCAGGAGGTCGTCGGGACCACCGGGCACGCTCCCGAGGCGATCCACCTCGTGGAGACACCCGCCGACGTGCACGCGCTCGAGCTTGACGATCCGGAGAACGTGGCCTACATCACTCAGACCACCCTTTCGGTGGACGAGGCGAACGAGGTCGTCGACGCCATCCTCGAGAAGTTCCCGAACGCACGCGGCCCCCGCGGTGACGACATCTGCTACGCGACCACCAACCGTCAGGACGCCGTGAAGGTCCTCGCCGAACGCAGCGACGTCGTGCTCGTGATCGGCTCGGACACGTCGTCGAACTCCAAGCGGATGGTCGAGGTCGCGCTGGGCCACGGTGCCGCCGCTGCCTACCTCGTCGACCACGCCGGGGATCTGCGCGACGAATGGTTCGACGGGGTGTCGCGCGTGGGGCTCACGTCGGGTGCGAGCGCGCCCGACGTCCTGGTGCAGGAGATGATCGACGCGCTCGATGAGCGCTTCGGGGCCGAGGTGCGCACTGTGGACGTGGTCGACGAGCAGATGCACTTCGCGCTGCCCAAGGAGCTGCGCGGACTGCCACTCGCGAACGCCTGACCGCGCCCGACCCCGGGGCAGGCTGCGGTGACTGACGGCGCGAGGCGATCACACAGGGTGGTGCAACGGCGTCGCGTTGGGTAGGGTCATCCGCGTGTCCGAGCAGACCCCACTGACTCGAGGGCCGCAGGCCGCGGCCCATCGAACCCCGTCCGCGGCCTGGCCCCGTCGGGAGGCCGAGCCGCTCCCGCAGGCGCCAGGGGCGCACGTCGAGATCGACGTCACTGACGAGGCCGTGCGGACCGATGGCGGGCGCGTGGTCATCGACCTCACACCGGGTGACCGCGGCTCCGCGAAGGCGCAGCTGACGTCGCCGCTCGGGCTGCTGGTGCTCTGCAACGTCCTCAACGTGCTCGACGCTGGCCTCACGATCCTGTGGATCGACATGGACGTCGCGGTCGAGGGCAACCCGATCGTGGACACGATCGGGTTCCCGGCGAAGGTCGTCGGCGTGGCCATCGGGTCGTGGATCGTCTACCGGGTTCGTCCGCGGGTGTTGTGGCTGCCGATCGTCGTCCTCGCCGCGGTGAACGCCTACCACCTGCTCGGCGCGGTTTGGTTCGTCCTCCTTCCGACACTCGGGTGACACCGGCGCCAGCGCGCCCTTCACCGGCTATCAGCACGATCTCAAGCCGTATCCCCGTCCCGCTCGGCGAACGTCGTGCCCTCCGCGCGTGGGTGAGGGGCGCCGTCGCGCGGAAGCGTGACCGCGTGCGGGTGGGCCGCTGAGCTCGCGGGCACTGCGTCAGCCGAGGCGCTCGTCGATCGCCCGGGCCTGCTCGACGTCAGCCTCGGTGACCCCTCCCTTGAAGTGGGTGATGTAGGTCAGCGTCACCTTGTTCCAGCTGATCGCCACGTCGGGGTGATGATCGGCTTCGTCGGCGAGCTCGGCGACGCGGTTGAGGAACGACACGGAGTCGTTGAAGTCCTTGCGCTGAAACGTCTTCGAGATGCCCTCGTCCGGCGTGCCCGACCAACCGTCGAGCTCAGCCACGCGTGCCTGCAGGGTCGCGTCGTCCAAGAGGTCAGCCATTGCGGCGGTCCTTTGTCAGGCGTCGTCGGGTGAGCGTTCCTCGTCCCGGTCACTTCGCTCCGGAGCCGTTCCCGCGGGCCCGATGCCCAACGCTTCGCAGAAGGGTTCGCGCAGTAGATCCCACTGCCAGCTGCGCAGCCCCAGGGCCTCCCTCAACTCCTCGCCGGATCCCGGGTCGGCGAGCACGCCGTCGAGCAGCGTGCGGCTCGGGCACAGCACGCCCGCATCGATTCCGAGCTCCTCGGCGATTGCGGCACGGACCGCCCGCAGACGTTCGGCGGCCGCACGATCGTCGTCGGTCGCGCGGCGCTCCGCCCGCCGCCCGAGGGGCTGCTCGGGAGCGCGCGCCAGCGCGTCGACGATCTGGTCGCCGAACCGGTGGACCGCCTGCCGGCGAACGCCACGCGCACCCAGCTGCCGCGGCGAGCTCGGAGGGTCGGCGGCCAGGTCGACGATGACCTTGTCGCCCACGATTCGCGAGGGAGCGGTGTCGGTGGACTTCGCGAGTTCCTCGCGGGTCTCCCACAGGGCACGGGCCCGCCCCCGCGCTCGCGGGTCGAGGCGGCCGATGCCCTTGAGCCGTCCCCAACTGCGCCGGTCCTCGACCGATGGCTGGGCACGCTCGGCCTCGCGCTCCTGCACGTACCAGTGCCAGCGGCCGGAGGTCTCCAGCCGGTCACGCAACGCCGCCCAGAGATCGAGCAGGTGCACGACGTCCTCGGCGGCGTAGGCGAGCATCGCGTCGGTCAGCGGCCTCGCCTCCCAGTCCGCACGCTGCATCGCCGCCTTGTCGGCTTCGAGTTCGATTCCCAGGAGCTCGCGGTGCAGGGCGCCGAGGCCGGTCGGAAGCCCGAGTATCGCGGCGGCGATCGCGGTGTCCTCCACGTTGGGGGGCACGACGTCGTCGGCCTCCAACGGGGCCAGGTCGTTCTCCATGGCGTGCAGGATGACGGAGCGGGGCTGGAGGAACGTCGCCAGGGGAGCGAGGTCGTCGATCGCGAGCGGGTCGACGAGCAGGACCTGACCGGACGCGCCGACCTGCACGAGCGCGGCCGTCCGGAAGTAGCGGTTCCAATCGGCGCGTTCCACGTCGACGGCCACCTCCGGGGGGTCGCCGAGGCTCGACAGGGCACTGCGCAGCTCGCGGGGTTCGTCGACAAGACGGTAGCAAGTGTTGGTCACGGGGCCTCCTGGTCGCTGCGGCGAGGATAGGACGCCGCGGGACCGAGGCGCGGCAAGCCGGGTACGCTCGAACGGCCGAGGCCACCACGTCGGAGAGGGGAGCGTCCCGTGCTGACACCTGCCGCTGCCGGGCTGCTCTGTGTGCACGCCCACCCGGACGATGAGGTCATCGGCACCGGGGGCGCGATCGCGGCGGCAGCCGATCGCGGCCTGCGCGTGGGTGTCGTCACCTGTACCGGCGGTGAGGAGGGTGAGATCGTGGGGGCCGGCATGGATCCCGACGAGATCCGGCCGCGGCTCGCGGCGGTCCGGCGCGAGGAGCTCGCGGCCTCCCTCGACATCCTCGGCGCGCAGGGCCCCCGGCTGCTCGGCTACCGGGACTCCGGGATGATGGGCGAGCCGTCGAACGACGCGCCGGACTGCTTCTGGCAGGCGAACGTCGATGAGGCGGTGCGGCGGGTGGTCCGCGAGATCCGGGCGTTCCAGCCGAGCGTCCTCGTGACGTACGACGCGTTCGGCGGATACGGCCATCCCGACCACATCCAGGCCCACCGCGTCACCCTGCTCGCCAGTGAGGCAGCGGCCATGGCGGCCCTCTACCCGGAGGAGGGATCGCCCTGGCGCACCCCGAAGCTTTATCTCACCACGATTCCGCGGTCGCAGATCGCCCGTCTCAACGGGCTGCTGACCGAGCGCGGCCTGCCCTCGCCGTTCGGTGAGACCACCGAGCCCGACGAGATCCCCATGGGGGCGCCCGACGAGTGGGTGACGACCTCGCTGGACGTGCGGCCGTGGCTCGACCGCAAGTGGGCGGCGCTGCGCACGCACCGCACCCAGATCAGCGAGGACTCCTTCTTCCTGAACATGCCCGAGGACCTGCGCGACCAGGGATTCGCGACCGAGTGGTACATCCGCCATTGGAGCGACGTGGCCGCGGCCCTGCCCGAGGACGACCTGTTCGCCGGGATCCCGTGAGCCTACGAGGTGCCGAACAGTCGGTCACCGAAGTCGCCGAGCCCGGGAACGATGAAGCCGACGTCGTTGAGGTGGCTGTCGATGGCGCCCGTCACGACACCGACGTCGGGGTGCTCGTTCGCGAGCCGCTCGATGCCCTCCGGTGCCGCGACGACACACACGAGCTGGACGTTGCGGGCCCCGCGCTCCTTGAGGAGCGACGCGGCGAAGGCCGCCGACCCGCCGGTGGCGAGCATCGGGTCGAGCAGCAGGGTGCTCGTGCCGTCGAGGTTGGGGACCTTCAGGTAGTAGGACGTGGGCTGCAGCGTCGACTCGTCCCGCTCGAGGCCCGCGTAGCCGACCTGCACGTCCGGCAGAAGGTCGGTCACGGCCTCGAGCAGCCCGAGGCCGGCGCGCAGGATCGGGACCGCGACCACGCCACCGTCCAACAGCTCCGCGTCGGCCTCCTCCAGGGGCGTGGTGACCCGCGCGCGACGGGTCGGCAGGTTGCGGGTGGCCTCGAGCACGAGCACTGTCGACAAGCGCTTCGACAGGTGACGGAACTGCTCCGGGGGTGTGGACTCGTCGCGCAGGCCGGCCAGCAAATGGCTGGTCAGCGGGTGCTCGACCACGGAGACGTTGGCGGGGGTGCGCGCGGAGGGCTCGACCATGAGGCCGGATCCTAACCGGGTCGAGTGCGCGCGTCATCGCGGTTGTGGCCGGAGCGCCAGGGACGTACCGACAGCCCGCACCGATGAGCTCCGCGGTGGTGTGCGCTCCACGAAGGCGGACCCGCACCATCACGACTTGTGAATACCCGACAATCCGATGGGTTCCGAGATGTCAACAAACTCCCTATCGGGTGAGTCGTCGTTTTCATAGAGTCTGCGGTTAGCCCCTTGCCGGTTCGCACACCAGATGGCGGGAGGCGGAGCGGCTCACGCGCACCGTCTCGCTGCCGGCGGGCCCAGCACCGGCGAAGTCCAAGATAAGGAGGTCTCGCATGGCCGTGCTATCGCACCACGATCACGCCGTACCGCTGTCACGCGTGGCGCTGGCGCTGTTCGCGAGCGTCGCCGTGGCCATCGCGCTGGGGTGGTCGGTGAGCTCGGAACGAGCGCTCGCCGACGACCACGATGGTGAGGCGAACGTCGACCGCATGGATGACATGCAGCTGTTCAGCCTCGACGACGACTCCGGGTACACGCGCGAGTGGGGCGACGAGGCGTTCGGTACCGCCGCGGCGCTGTCGGAGCGTGCGTTCGCCAACGGGGCCGACGAGGTCTACATCGCGACCCGCGACGACTTTCCGGACGGGCTGGCCGGCGGGGCGGCCGCAGCCGCCGAGGGGGCACCGCTCCTGCTCGTCACCGAGGACTCCGTGCCCGAGGCCACGAGCGAGGAGCTCGACCGGCTCGACCCCGACGACCTCGTGCTCCTCGGCGGGACGGCCGCGGTTTCCGGTGACGTCGAGACCGACCTCGAGGCCTACGGCGAGGTGGACCGCCAGGGCGGTGCCGACCGCTACGAGACGGCCGCGGAGGTGGCCGGCGGTACGGACGTCAGCACCGTCTTCGTGACCACCGGCGAGAACTTCCCGGACGCCGTGGCCGGCGGTGCAGCCGCGGGTGCCGAGGGGGCCTCGGTCCTGCTGACCCAGGAGGACGAGCTGCCCGAGGTCACCGCTGACGCGCTGGCCGACGCCGACCCCGACGACATCGTCCTGCTCGGCGGCACCGCGGCGGTCTCGAGCGACGTCGAGGACGCGCTCGAGGAGTACGCCTCGGTCGAGCGGCTCGGGGGCGACACGCGCTACGAGACCGCGCAGCTGGTCGCCGAGCGGTTCGACGACGGCGACCAGAGCTACGTGGCCACGGGCGAGGGCTTCGCCGACGCGCTCGCAGCCGCGCCCGCAGCCGTCGGCGACGGGGCCCCGGTACTGCTGACCCAGACGGGCACGGGAACGGCCGCGGCAGCGGACGAGATCGTCGCGCGCGGCAGCGCAGAGATCGTCGTGGCCGGCGGGACCGCCGCCGTGGCCGACGTCGCGGTCGCGGACCTGCTGGGTGCGATCACCGACGAGGCGACCGTGGTGGGAGACACCCACCTGCACGGGACGTACGGCGACGACGAGGGTCCGAACCTCGCGCGGTACAGCCAGCTGGCCGCCGACCGCATCGACGCCCACAACGATGCCTGGTTCATCGGCGGGGGCGACGAGTTCGCGCCGTCGGTGTTCTCCAGCCTGTTCGAGGCGGACCACATGATCCCGGCGCTCAACGAGACGCCGCTCAGCTACAGCCCCTACGGCAACCACGACTGGGACTACGGCCCGACGCTCCTCAAGGAAGCCGTGGCCGAGAGCGACTTCACGTGGCTGAGCGCCGACATGCGCGACGCGGAGAACACGGACGAGGTCTTCGCGGCCGATGAAGGGGCGCAGCAGTACGAGCTCCTCGATGTCGGGAGCTTCACGGTCGGCCTTACGGGGCTCGCCCCCCTCGAGGTAGAGGACGTGACCCAGCTCGAGGACGAGGACAACGAGGCTGTCCAGCTTCCGGTGCACGACGCGCTCGACGAGGTCGTCCCGATGATGGAGGACGACGGCGCGGACGTGATCATGATCGCCAACCACCTCTGTGGCACGGATGCGCGCGATGTCGCCGAGGAGCGTGACGACATCGACTTCATGCAGGGGGACGACTGCTCGGAGGTCCTCGACGAGCCCGAGCGCTTCGGGGACACGATCGTCTCCCTCGTGGGCGACGAGTACGACCACATGGGCGAGGCGACGTTGTTCGTGCGCGACGGCGAGCTCGTGGCCCTGGGCTTCCACCGCCACGACCTCGACGAGAGCTACCCCGAGGACGAGGACGTCCGGGCGGTCATGGACGAGTGGGAGGAGGAGCTCGACGACGAGCTCGAAGAGGTCATCGGGACCCGGCTCACCGACTGGGACACCCGCAGCCCTGACCCCGTCCGCCTCCGCGAGACGGGCATCGCGAACTACATCATCGACGCGATGCGCGACTACCACGACGCGGACGTGGGACTTACCAACGGTGGTGGGATCCGCAGCGACGAGCTCTACGAGGCCGACACCGACATCTCGCTGTACGACGTGTTCGCGGTCCTCCCGTTCGGCAACACCGTGACGATGGTCGAGATCGACGGACAGGGGATCTGGGACGCCCTCGAGCTCGGGGTCGCCGCGGTCGAGGAGGGCTCCGGACAGTTCGCCCACGTGAGCGGCATGGAGTTCACGTTCGATCCCAACGGCGACCCCATCGACATCGAGGATGGGGAGATCGTCTCGGATGGGTCGCGGATCCAGGAGGTCACGATCGACGGTGAGCCGATCGACCTGGACGAGACCTACACCCTCGCCACGAACGACTTCACGATGACCGGGGGCGACGGTTATGTGATGCTCGACGAGGCCGAGCACGTGGTGGAGGGCCACCACGGCCCACTGATGGCCGAGGTCGTCGCCGACGCGGTCCGTGAGGACGGCGACGTGACGGCCGAGGTCGACGGCCGCATCCAGGAAGTCGAGTAGCGCGCTACGGACCGGCTACGGGGGCGGTCGTACGGCCGCCCCCGAACGCCTACCATGGGCGACAGCGCGGTACGGGGGTGACTCGCACGACGGGTCGATTCGCCCGCGTGCTGAGGCGAAATCGCGCCGAGGCCGGCTCGGCGGGAAAACACATCAGGAGGGGAACATGGCCAGACGATTCGCGATGCTCATCGCCCTACTCGCCGCACTCGCCCTGCTCGTCGCGGCTTGCGAGGACGTCGACCCCGAGGACGACCCGGCGCTCGACGAGCCTGAGGAGGAAGAGGAGCCCGAGGAGGACGAGGAGCCCGAGGAGGACGACGAGCCCGACGAGCCCGACGAGCCCGAGGAGGACGAGGAGCCCGACGAAGAGGAGCCCGACGAGGAGGACGTCGAGACCGGCGCCGACGTCGGCGAGGACGTCGATCCCGAGGGTGACCTCTGCGTCGACGAGGCGGCCGAGGTCGAGGCTCCGGACGACTTCACGGTCGGCCTCGTGACCGACATCGGCAACGTCGATGACGGCACCTTCAACCAGTACGCCTACGAGGGCGTGCTCGAGGCGGCCGAGTGCTTCGGCATCGACGACGAGAACATCGCGGTGATCGAGACCCAGAGCGAGGCCGACTACGAGCGCAACATGGAGTCGATCCTCGACGCCGATCCCGACGTCGTGATCCCCGTGGGCTTCCTCCTGCAGGACGCCACCGAGAACTTCGCGCAGGAGAACGAGGACGTCATCTACGTCGGCGTCGACCAGTTCTCCGACGGCGAGATCGACAACTTCGTCGGACTGCAGTTCCGCGAGGACCAGGGCGGCTTCCTGGCCGGCGCCATGGCGGCGCTGCTCACCGAGTCGGAGATCGTCGCCGCGGTCGGTGGGCCCGAGGACGTGCCTGCGATCCCGCGCTTCCTGAACGGCTACCAGATGGGCGTGGACCACGTGGATCCGGACGTGACCGTCCAGGAGATCTACATCCCGTCGTTCGACGACCCCGCGGAGGGTCGTGCCGCGGCCGAGCAGTTCATCGGCGAGGGTGCCGACGTCGTGTTCGGTGCCGCGGGTGTCACCGGCTCCGGCGCCATCCAGGCCGCCGCCGAGCAGGACGCCTGGGTCCTCGGCGTCGACCAGGACGAGTACTACACCACCTTCGAGGAAGGCGGGGTCGAGGGCTCCGAGCGCCTGGCCAGCAGCGCGGTCAAGCGAATCGACGTCGGCGTCTTCGAGAACATCCAGCTGATCATCGAGGACCAGTTCGAGCCGGGGAACTTCATCCTCGACGCGGAGAACGAGGGCATCACGCTCGCGCCGTACAACGAGGCCGACATCCCCGAGGATGTCGACTCCGAGATCACCGAGATCGAGGAGGGCCTCGCCGACGGATCGATCGAGACCGGCGTCGACCCCGAGACCGGGGAGCTGCTCGACGAGTAGCCCGACGCGGGAGCCCTGCCGCAAGTGACGTGGCTGCGATGATGGGCGGCGGGCGCCGAATCGGCGCCCGCCGCCTCGATAGCGGGGTCGGGTGGCCGTCCCGCCGCAAGGGGGCGTGAGTGACGAGCGAGACCGCGGAGACGGGCGGTGCCGAGTCGCCGCCGCTGGTCGAGGCCGAGGGCATCACCAAGCGGTTTCCCGGTGTGGTGGCGAACGCCGACGTGGATCTGGACTTGCACGCGGGTGAGATCCACTGCGTTCTCGGGGAGAACGGGGCCGGCAAGACGACCCTCATGAACGTCGTCTACGGCCTCTACCAGCCCGACGAGGGCGAGCTGCGGGTCCGCGGCGAGCGCGTTGACTTCGAGAGCAGCGCGGACGCGATCGCCGCGGGAATCGGCATGGTGCACCAGCACTTCCAGCTCGTGCCGGTGCTCACCGTCACGGACAACGTGATCCTCGGACAGGAGCCGATGCGTGGGCCGCTCGTCGATCGGGAGTCGGCTCGCCAACGCATCGTCGAACTGAGCGAGCAGTACGGCCTCGCCGTGGATCCGGACGCGAGGATCGGCGACCTCTCGGTCGGCGCGCAGCAGCGGGTCGAGCTCTTGAAGGCCCTGTATCGCGAAGCGGACGTGCTGATCCTCGACGAGCCGACGGCCGTCCTCACCCCGGGGGAGGTCCGGGAATTCTTCGAGGTGGTGCGCGGCCTCGTGGCTCAGGGCAAGGCCGTCGTCTTCATCACGCACAAGCTGCGCGAGGTGCTGGAACTGGCCGATCGGATCAGCGTGCTGCGCGGCGGCGCGCTGGTCGGCACGGCTGATCCCCACGAGGCGACCATCGAGAGCCTCGCGGAGCTCATGGTCGGCCGGGAGGTCGCCTTCACGGTCGACAAGACCCCGGCGCAGCCGACCCACACCATGCTGCAGGTGCGGGACCTCCACGTGAAGGACGACCGCGGCGTCCAGACCGTGCAGGGCGTCGACTTCGAGGTGCGTGCCGGCGAGATCTTCGGGATCGCGGGTGTCGAGGGCAACGGGCAACGGGAGCTCGTCGAAGCCGTGACGGGCATGCGGACCCCCACGAACGGTCAGATCGTGATCGGGGAGTACGACATCGTCGGCGCCAACCCGCGCAAGGTGCAGGGCTTGGGGGTCGGTCACATCCCCGAGGACCGGGGTAAGCACGGACTCGTTTCGCGGTTCGACCTGACCGAGAACGTGATCCTCAACCGATACCATCACCCACCGTTCAGCCAGCGGTTCCTGTTGAACCGTGGGGTGGCGAAGGACACGACGCAGCGGCTGGTGGAGCAGTACGACGTGCGTACCCCCAGCATCGACGTGTCGGCCTCGACGCTCTCGGGCGGGAATCAACAGAAGCTCGTGGTCGCGCGTGAGCTCGAGCAGGAGCTGCGGCTGCTCGTGGTCAACCAGCCGACCCGGGGCTTGGACGTCGGGTCGGTCGAGTTCATCCACTCGCAGCTGGTGCGGCGACGAGACGACGGTGTGGCCGTGCTCCTCGTATCAGCGGAGCTGGACGAGGTCCTGGGCCTCGCTGACCGGATCGGGGTCATCTACCGCGGTGAGCTGCTCGCGACCATGGATGCGGCCGAGGCCACGCGAGAGCGCGTTGGTCCCCTCATGGCGGGCCAGACCCAGCAGGCCGCCGCCGCGGGTGCCGGGGCGAACGGAGACGGCGAAGGGAAACAGGGCGCATGACGCAGGAGGAGGCTCCATCCCGTTCGCGGGTACACGAAGCGATCGAGACCTACTTCCGGCTCGCCCCGGTCACCGTGCCCATCTATGCGCTGATCCTCGCGATGGCCGTGGGGAGCATCATCGTGATCGCTGCGGGGTCGAACCCGCTGGACGCCTACGCGGCACTGGTCTCCGGCGTGTTCGGCACGCCGGCCCGGTTCGCGAACGCCCTCGCCCGCTCGACACCGTTCATCTTCACCGCGCTCGCGGTGGCGATCTGCTATCGCGCGGGGCTGTTCAACATTGGCGCGGAGGGGCAGCTCCTGATCGGCGGCGTGACCGGCACGTGGGTCGCCGGCTGGGCCATGTTCACCGGCTGGCCCGCTCTGTTCGCGATCAGCGCCGGCCTCATCGGCGGTGTGATCGGCGGGGCGATCTACGGCTTCATCCCGGGGTTCCTGAAGGCCAAGACGGGGGCCCACGAGGTCATCGTCACCATCATGCTCAACCTCATCGCCCTGCTGCTCCTGGAGTGGCTCATCGGGTCGCGGAACCCGCCGATCCTCGTCGATCCGGAAGCGGCGGCCGCGCGCACCGAGCCGGTCGTGGAGGCGGCGCGGCTGCCCAGCCTCTACCCGGGCACGAGCCTGCACGCCGGGTTCCTGGTCGCGATCGCGCTCTGCGTGCTGGTGTGGTACCTGATCCGGCACTCGCGCTTCGGCTTCGAGGTGCGCACCATCGGGTCGAACCCCGCTGCGGCCCGGTACGCGGGCATGAGCGTGTCGCGGACGACGATGATGGTGTTCCTGTTCGCCGGGGCGCTCGCGGGGCTCGGTGCGGCGGCTGACGTGCAGGGCTCCTCCGGGGGCTACCTCACACCCGGACGCTTCCAGGACGTCGGATTCGACGGGATCGCCATCGCGCTGATCGCCCGCGCTAACCCGCTGGCGGTGATCCCCGCCGCGATCCTCTGGGGCTCGTTGCTGGCGGGCGCGGGACTAATGCAGGTGGCAGCCGGGATCTCGATCGATCTGGTCCGCATCATCCAGGCGCTCATCATCCTCTTCGTGGCGGCGGACATGATCGTTCGCACGATCTTCCGGATCCGGAAGCCGCGGGGTCGCGAGGACACCGACGAGCCGCTCATCGCCGCGCGCGGGTGGGAAGGCTAGGACATGGCCGTGAGCGAGAACACGACCTCCGAGACCTCGGCCGAGGCCCCCAAGCCGCTCCAGCCGCCGCGACGCATCCCGAAGCTACGGCACCTCCAGACGCTCGGCACCGCGTTCCTCGTGCTGGGGGTCCTCGTCGTCTGGGCCTCCACGGCACTCGAGGACGAGCCGATCACGATGGCGATCGGCGTCGGGGAGGCCGCCCCCCGATTCGACGTGACGCCCGACCTCACGGTCCTCGTGATCGGGCTCGTCATGACGATCGCCGGGCTCGTCGCGCTCGCGGATCGGTGGACCGGGCGTTACGCCGCCGTCGGGCTGCTGGTATCCGCGATCCTGCTGCTGCCCTTGCTCGTCGTCTTGTCGGTGGGCCTGTCGGGTGCGCCCCAGACGAACATCCTGACCCTGGCCGCGGAGGCGCTGCGCCGCGGCACGCCGATCGCTCTGGGAGCGTTGGCGGGGCTGTGGTGTGAGCGCTCCGGCGTCATCAACATCGGGATCGAGGGAATGATGCTCGCGGGCGCGGGCATCGGGTTCCTCTCCTACACGATGGTCTTCGGCGGCGTCCCCGGCCTCGGGCTGGTCGGCGCGGTGCTGGTGGCCGTGCTCACCGGTGGGCTGATGGCGGCGCTGCACGCGATGCTGTGCGTCACGTTCAAGACCGACCAGATCGTCTCGGGCGTCGTGATCAACCTGTTGGCGCTCGGGCTGACGAGCTTCCTGCGACGCGAGATCCTCCTGCCCGCGGACGCGACCAGCGCGCCGACGCTGCCGCAGATCGACCTGCTCGTGCTGTCCGACCTTCCGGTGGTCGGCCCCCTGTTCTCCGGTCGCCCGATCTTCTTCACGATGTTCCTGGCCGTGCTCGTCACGCACATCGTCCTGTTCCGTTCCCGGTGGGGACTGCGGGTGCGGTCGGTCGGCGAGAAGCCGCATGCGGCGGAGACCGCGGGTCTCAACGTGGTCAAGCTGCGCTATCAGGCCGTGATCGTCGGTGGTCTCCTCGCCGGGCTCGGCGGGGCGTGGTTCTCGCTCGAGACCGTGGGCGGCTTCGACGACGGCATGACCCAGGGCAACGGGTTCATCGCGCTGGCGGCGATGATCTTCGGCAAGTGGCGGCCGTGGTCAGCGTTCGGCGGCGCCATGTTGTTCGGCCTGGCGAGCTCGATCGGTACGCGGATCCAGTTGCTCGGGGTCGAGGTGGGCGACTTCCCGATCCCGCCGCAGTTCATGCAGGCGTTCCCCTACGTGGTCACCATCATCGTGCTCGCCGGCGCCATCGGACGCGCCGTGCCGCCGGCGGCGATCGGCCAGCCCTACGAGCCGTCCCGCTGAGTGGGCGCGGCCGTGCGCACCGAGGACGTGCGCTTGGGGAGTCGGGGCCCGGTCGTGCGCACGTCGTCGGTCCCGCGCCCGCGACGCGGTAGGATGCGGGCCCGCACGTCGAGGCCGCGTTCCGCTCCCCACCACTGCGCACAGGAACGGTTCGCGCCCGCCCATACCACTCTGGTCCTCGAGTCGGACGCCGGGTGCACTCATCAGTCGCAGGAGGCCCGTTGATGCGCCGCGCGAAGATCGTCGCGACCCTCGGTCCCGCTCTCGACGACCGCGACAAGCTGCGCGGAGCGATCGAGGCCGGCATCGACGTGGTGCGCCTGAACTTCAGCCACGGTGATCCGGAGACCCACGCCCGACGACTGGAAGCGGTCCGGGAGATCTCGGTCAAGCTCGGCCGCAACGTCGGCAGCCTCGCCGACCTGCAGGGACCCAAGATCCGCCTGGGGACCCTCCCCGACGAGGGCGTGCAGCTCGACAACGGCGCCGAGGTCTTCCTGCAGCCCGGCCGCGAGCAGCTCGACAGCTACGAGAGCGAAGGGCAACCCTCCCTGCCGGTCGTCTACGAGTCCCTGGCCGACGACGTCGCGCCGGGCGCGCTCGTGCTCGTCGACGACGGGTCGATCCGGCTGGTCGCGAGCCGCCACGACGAGGGTGGCGTGTGGTGCCGGGTCGTTGCCGGGGGAGTGGCGAAGAGCAAGAAGGGCGTCAACCTCCCCGGTGCCAGCGTGAGCGCGCCGAGCCTCACCCCCAAGGACCTCGAGGACCTGAAGACCGCGGTCGACCTGGGGGCGGACTGGCTCGCCCTGTCCTTCGTGCGCAAGGCGGAGGACCCCGACGGGGCCCGCGAGCAGATCGCACGCCACGGGTCCGAAGCCCCGATCGTGAGCAAGCTCGAGCGCCCCGAGGCGATCGATCGCCTCGACGAGGTGATCTCCGCGAGCGACGCGGTGATGGTGGCCCGCGGCGATCTCGGCGTCGAGATCGGGCCGGAGCGTGTGCCGGCGATCCAGAAGCAGATCATCTCGAAGGCGAACGCCGCGTCGAAGCCCGTCATCACCGCCACCGAGATGCTCGAGTCGATGATCGACTCGCCGCGGGCGACGCGGGCCGAGGCCAGCGATGTCGCGAACGCCGTCTTCGACGGCACGGATGCGCTGATGCTGTCCGGGGAGACGGCCGCGGGTCGTTATCCGGTCGAGGCCGTGCGGAGCATGGCCCGGATCATCGAGGTGGCCGAGTCGAGCCCGCAACTCGCGCACCCCAACCCCGACTGGGTCGGCTACGCCGATGAGCCCGAGGTCGGCCGGGTCGTCGCACGCGCCGCCGTGCAGGTCGCGAAGGACATCCAGGCGACGGCCCTCGTGGTCTACTCGATCACCGGATCGTCGATCCAGCGCGTCAGCAAGTACCGCCCCGACGTCCCCCTGCTGGGTCTGACGCCCACTGAGACGGCCCTGCGGCGGACCGCCTTGATGTGGGGCACCGAGGCCGGTCTCGTGCCGATGAAGGAACAGGCGACCGACCTGACCAGTTCGGCGGAACGGGTGCTCGTCGACGGCAACTGGGCCCGCCGAGGCGACCAGGTGGTGATCGTGTCGGGCCGGCCCGGTGGTGAGGGGGGCACCAACCGGCTCATGGTCCACCGCGTCGGCGATCCGGTCGTCACGTGAGGGCGTCGGGTCGTGCCGCGTGCCCGAGGACGGCGCACGCGTCGCGGGGCTAGCGCTCGTCGGCGACGGCTTCGGTGAGCCCCTGTTCCTCCAGAAGGTGGCTCGGGATCGCCCCGCGGACGCGGCGGAGCAGGACGACGAGTTCCGCGAGTTCGTCGTCGTGCAGATGGCCGAAGACCCCCTCGAGCATCGCGTAGTGGTGCGGGTAGTGGGACTCGAGCAGCTCGCGTCCGGCCGCCGTGAGCGCGACGAGCACACGCCGGCGGTCCTCGGGGTGGGGTTGCCGGGTGACCATGCCCTTGGCCTCGAGCGTGTCGATCAACCCGGTCACCGACGGTCGCGAGACCAAGAGCCGTTCGGCGAGGTCGCACGGCTCGAGCTCGCTGCCCGGTGTGTTCACCAGCGCCTGGAGCAGGTTGAACGCGCTCGCCGACAGGCCCTGCGGGCGCAGCGACTCGCCGAACTCGGCCTGGACCGCGTTGTAGGCGCGGAACAGCCAGATGATGGCCTGCACCTCGAGCGGCCGCACGTCCGGGTGCGCGGCTTCCTGCAGGGCGAGGCGCTGCAACTCGGTGGGCGGGGTGCCCGGGGCCGCCGGCTTGCGGGGGCTCTGTTCAGTATCAGTCACGCCGATCTCCTCCCTCCCCTCTGAGTGTACCTCGTTCGATCTCGAATAAGCCAGGAGGGACCGGATCAGCGTCGCTTCGGCGGTGGTGGGGGGACCGTGCGACCGGCGACCACATCGTCCTCGGCCACGACGGCGACGCTGCCGTCGCGACGTGCGATCTCGAGTTCGCCGTGGTCCCATCGTCGCAGCTCGCCGAGTACATCGGTGTGGCCGGGCTCACCCTGCCGCGCCTCGGGTCGTCGCACGCGGAGGCTGACCCGCCGGCCGACATCATCGGGCGAGATACGTACCACGTACCGCGGTCCCAGAGGCACGACCGCCAGTATCGCGCGAGTTCGGGTTCCCGACCACGGGGCCCGCAGCGAGTGGTCGTGGAGACCGCTCGCCGGCTAGGGTCTTGTCTCGAGGCCGTGCGCGGTGCGGCTCGCCGATCCCGGACGCCGAGGAGATTCGGGGCGCTCGTGACCCAAGCTGGTGGATGGCAGGGCCGATACTTCGAGGACTTCGAGGTCGGGGACGTCTACCGTCACCCCCTCGGACGCACGATCAGCGAGGCCGACAACACCTGGTTCACCTTGTTGACCATGAACACGAACCAGTTGCACTTCAATGCCCACTACGCCGAGCGGTCGACCTTCGGTCGCGTGCTCGTGAACTCGGGGTTGACCGTGGCGATGGTGCTGGGGCTGTCGGTCTCCGATCTATCGCAGAACGCGGTCGCCAACCTCGGCTGGGACGAGATCCGCCTCACCCACCCGGTCTTCGTCGGCGACACGCTCTATGCGGAGTCCCTCGTGCTGAACGTGAGGGAGTCGGAGTCGCGCCCCTATGCGGGGATCGTCCGCGCGAGGACCCGGGGGCTCAATCAGGACGGGACCGAGGTCCTCGACTACAAGCGCACGGTGATGATCTACAAGCGCAACGCCCCCCAGGACAAGGGCCACTTCCCGGAGCCGGCCGAACCATTGCGCCCCGAGACCGGCACCGACCCGACCTGAGCGAACTCGCGTCTGCCGGACGGGCTCGTGTGGTGGCCCCACCGCTCCACCACGGGCGCGCTGCCAACTCACATCGCGCCACGCGAGCGCGGCCAGCGTCGCGAGCGCCACGGCGGCCGCGAGAGCGGTGGTCGTGGGGCGTGCCACCCCCTGCTCCACCGCGATGGCGGTGGTGCCCCACGCGACGGCCAGGGGGAACCCGGGCTCCGGGGGACCGAGAACGGTGAGGGTCACGGCGATCGCGCCGACGGCGAGCAGCCCGATCGGTGCCCAGGCCGCTGCCGGCGGGCCGGCACCCGCAGCGGGGCGAGGACCCGATCATGTGCGCGGACCGGCCGCGCCTGATAGATCGCGAAGGCCAGGCTCGCCACGTAGATGAGTCCCCAGATGGCGAACGCGTAGCCGGCCGGGTCGATCCAGGAGTCGTAGCGGTCCGAGATGGTCCCCACCTGCGCGCCCGGCAGCACGTCGGATTGGCTCAGTCCGGCCGCGACGATCTGCCAGAGCGCGAGCGCGACGAGCGCGGCCTGCCAAGGGGAGAACCTTCGCCATGCGGGCCTCCCTCTCTCCGGGCCGTTGCGCATTCGCGGCTCACCGCCTGGTTCTACTCGAATGGCCGAGGTCGCTCACCTGAGTCGATCGTGTGACCGGCTCCGGTGAACGCGACCACCGTGCGGGCATCGCTCAGCAGGGCGGCGAGGTCAGCGACCGAGCCTCCCACTGGCGGGCCCGTCGGCTGGGGCGGGTTGGCCGCGGCCTCTCCCGAAGGCATGGGGCACCGGTACCCGGCTGGGCGTGCAGGTGGCGGCCGAAGGGGACGCTTGCGCCATGAGCGCCGTTCGGATGTCAACCCCGGCCGCTCGGCTCGGTCGGAAGCTGCTCCGGATCGTCGTGATCGCCTGGGCGGTGATGGCGTTCGGTCAGCTGCTCCTCGCGCTCCTGCGCGGTCACGGGTTCGGCAGTGCCGTACAGCTCGTGGTCGGCCAGACGTGGGAGGTCGTGGTGGCGGTCGTGAACCTCCTGGCGCTCGTCCTTGTCGTGGCGTTGCTGGGACTGTTGGTGGGCGCGCTCGTCGGGGTCGTGATGGTCGGCATCGGTGCGAGCGACCGGGTCGCCTGGCGGATGGTGCGTCTGGGGGCGGCGGCGAGCGGTTCGGGGTTGGCGATCCAGCTCGCGACCTTCGGTGCGAGTCCGCTGATCGTGGCGCTGACCTTCGTCGGCACCCTGCTGTCGCTGTGGGGCACCACCCGGCTGCCGGAGGAAGCGCTCGGCGCCGGCCGCGCGCAGGCGGCGGAGTAGGGCGGATCGGGGCGGCGGAGCCCCTGGTCGGGCACCGGGTGCGCCGAGCGCGCGGATACGGTCAGTGGTCGAGGCACACGGCGCAGACGCCGAAGATGTCCGCTCGGTGACCGGTGACCTTGTAACCGCGTCGGCTCGCCACCTCGCTCACCCAGCGCTCGACCTCCTCGGCGGTGATCTCCTCGACCCGGTTGCAGGTCTCGCAGACCAAGTGGTGGTGGTGTGCGGAACCGCACAACCGGAACGACTGCTCACCCTCGTGGGTGAAGACGTCGAGCAACTCGGCGTCGGCGAGTGCGGTCAAGGTGCGATAGACAGTGGTCAACCCGATCGGTTCACCGGCCTGCCGGAGCTCCATGTGGAGATCCTGGGCCGTCACGGCATCGTCACGCCGGCTCAGGGCGTCGATGACGGTGAGCCGTTGGCGCGTCGCGCGCAGCCCCGCGTCGCGCAGCGCGCTCTCCGGCTCATCGCTGACCACGGTCATCGCGGTCTCCCTCCCTCTAGGCGATTTCTCGGCGGACCCGATCGCGGGCGAGGCGGATCAGCACCGCCAACACGTAGCAGGCGATGGCCCCGAGCACGATCGAGGACCCGGGCGTCTCGTCGGCGTAGTACGCGAACACCAGCCCGAACAGGGCGCAGCCGCCACCGATGGCAGCGGCGCCCAGCATGGTACCGCGGTAGCTGCGTGACAGTTGGGACGCGGCCGCGACCGGCACCACCATCAGGCCGGCGACGAGCAGGATCCCGATCGTGTACATGCCGCCCACGACCACGAGCGCCACGATCACGGTCAGGGTGAGCACGAGACGGTCGGCGTGGATCCCGCTGACGCGCGCGGCGGCCTCGTCGAACGCGATCGCGACCAGCGGCCGGTAGAAGACGGCCATGAGCAGGAGCACGCCCCCCGCGAGCCCCGCGATCGTGGCCGCGTCCGCGAACGAGAGGTTCAGTGGGCTGCCGAACAGCACCCCGAGAGCGTTGTTGATGCCGATCCCCGAGCGGTGCATGAAGAAGTAGCCGAGCGCGATCCCCCCGTAGAAGATCATCGCGAGCGAGAGGTCGCCGGACAAGCCGCTGCGTTGCAACCACGGCAACAGCACCGCGGCGAGCAGGCTGAGGATGGTGGCGCCGAGCAGGATGTCGAAGTCGAACAGGAAGCCGAGTCCCACCCCGGCGAAGGCCACGTGGCCGATCCCGTCGCCGATGAGGCTCTGGCGGCGCTGGACGACGAAGGTCCCGACCATCGGCGCGACGACGGCGACGGGCACGGTCGCGAGGAGCGCGTGGCGCATGAAGCCGCGGTCCAGGAACTCCAGCCAGGCGATCTCAGCGAGGCTCATCCGCACCCCCTTCGACCGGTGGCGGCTCGGCCTCGCGTCCCTCGTCGATCCGGTGGGCCATCGCGACGATGTCGGCATCGGCATGGCTGCGCTCGACCGGTCGGCCCGCCCGCATCTCCACGATCCGGTGCGCGATGCCGACGAAGCCCTCGGGCTCGTGGCTGATGTAGGCGATCGCGACGCGTTCATGGGTGATCAGGTGTTCCAGCGACTCTCGGAGGATGCGTCGTGCATCGGTGTCGACCCCCGTCGTGGGCTCGTCGAGGACGAGGAGCTCGGGGTCGGTGACGAGCGCGCGAGCGATGAGCACTCGCTGCTGCTGCCCACCGGAGAGCCGGTTCACCGCTTGCTTCCGAAGGGGAGCGATGCCCATCACGTCGATCGCGTGCTCGACACGCTCGCGCTGTGCGCGGTTCATGCGGCGTAGCAGTCCGAGACGCGCCACGAGGCCGCTGCGGACGACCTCCTCCACACTGATCGGTAGTGCGGCGTCGGCCATCGCCCGCTGGGGCACATACCCGACGCGCCACCACTCCTCGACCTGGTCGACCGGGGTCCCGAACAGTCGAACGGTGCCGTGGGTGGGTCGCATCAGCCCGAGCCCGAGCTTGACGAGCGTCGACTTGCCCGAACCGTTGGGGCCGACGATGGCGACGAACTCGCCGGCGTGGATCCTCAGGTTCACGTCGCGGAGCACCGGGATGCGCTGATAGCCGAACGTGACCTGCTCGAACGCGAGTGCGGCCGGGGCGTACGCCCCAGCCGCGTCGGCCGTGGTGTCGGGTGGGATCACCGGGTGCACTCCAGTCCTTCGGAGAACGTCTCCACCTGCTCCATCAGCACGTCGAGGTAGTCGCGATCCTCCCAGCCCTCCTGGGGGATCTCCATGGGATCGACCTCGAAGAGTTCGACGTCGGCTTCCGCTGCGAGTGCCTCGGCGTTCTCTCGGCCCTCGACGGGCTCCGCGAAGACGCCCGGAATGCCCTCGTCCTCGATCAGGTCCGCGAGCTCGGCGATGCGCTGGGGACTCGCCTCGCCGTGGCCCCCGGCACCCGCGATGCCCTCCTGCTCGATCCCGCGGGGTTCGAACAGGTAGGCCCAGGCCTCGTGCCCGACGAGAGCGGTCTCCTGCGTGCAGCCCTCGAGGAGTTCGTCGATCTCCTCCTCCGCGATGGCCAACTCGCCGGCGACCTCCTCCCCGTTGGCGAGGTACGTGTCCGCCCGGTCGCTGTCGGCCTCGGCGAAGCCCTCGGCGATGGCTTCCGCGACCTCGGCCATGAGGCGCGGCGCCAGCCACACGTGCGGATCCTTGTCGCCGTGGCCGTCACCGTGCCCGTCGTCGTGCCCGTCGTCGTGCCCGTCGTCGTCGTGTTCGTGGCCGTCGTCGTGCCCATGGTCGAAGTCGATCAGCTGCTCGTCCCCGACGATCTGCTCGACGTTCACCACGATGCCGCTGGCCTCATGTGCGGCGTCCTCGACCTGGGGCTGGAAGTCGACGTCGCCCATGTACATGAAGATGTCGGCATCTTCGATCGCCTCACGGTCGCCCGCGCTGAGCTCGAGGTCGTGGGGATCCTGTCCTGCCCCGCCCAGCAGCTGGACGTCGGCACCGGGGGCGACGTCCTCGGCGAGCGAATCGAGCGCGAAGATCGACGTCACGATGTCCACGCGCCCACCGACCTCGTCATGGTCGACCTCGTCGTGGCCGGCATCGTCCTCGGCCTCACCCTCGTCCTCGTCCCCCGCTTCTTCCCCGTCTTCGTCGTCCTCGTCCTGGTCCTCGACCTCGTCAGCCTGCCCCTCGTCGGACTCGTCGTCGGCGACGTCCTCGGTGTCGTCGGCGCACGCGGCGACGAGCAGGGCGAGGGTCGCGAGAAGGGCGAGTAGGCGGTAGCGCGTCACGGAGACTCCTTGTGCCCGGATGGTGGTCGTCTGGCTGCCGGTCGGCTTCCGCGCATGACAACCCAAACGGGAATCGTTGTCAAGTGTAGGGCGGCGGGAGTCTCCACGCACGGGCCGCCCGGGCGGACATGTGCTCAGGATGTCGCAGCAGTCCGCCCGGGCGAGCGATTCAGCTGTCGCCGTACACCGGGATGCCCGCGCCCGACACGACCCACGCGTCGTCGCTGGCGAGCCATGCGATCACCTTGGCGATCGCTGCGGGAGGAGTCCAGCGATCGTGGCGGCCATCGGGCATGGCGGCGCGGTTCGCCGCGGTGTCGATCATGCCGGGCAGCACGCAGTTCGCGGTCCGGCCGGTGCGCTTGAGCTCGGCCGCCAAGCTCTCGGTGAGCGCGAGCACGCCCGACTTGGCCGCGGTGTACGGGGCGTCGCCTCCACCCGGCCGCACGGCTTGGCGGGCGCCGACGAGCACCACTCGGCCAGCGTCCTCGCGCATGTGCCGCAGGCCCTCGCGGGCGACGACGAACGCGGTCTTCAGGTTGAGCGTCAGGAGCCGGTCGACCTCGGTGAGGTCGTCGAGTTCGGCGACCGGCGTGCCGCCCGCGTAGCCGCCGACGGTCGAGCAGGCGAGCCACAGGGGCCCCCAGTCGGCGCGGAGCACGTCGAGGAGCGCGGCGATCTCGTCGGGGTCGGTCGCGTTCGCCTCGGAGAGCCGGAGTCGTCCGTCGTCGACGGCGTCGGGGTGCGCGGTGCGCAGCTCCTCGGCCTCCTCGCGCACGATCCAGGGCACGCACACCCGGTCGCCGCGGTCGAGGAGCTCGGCCACGACGGCGCGGCCGAGCGCACCGCCCCCACCGGCCACCAGGCAATTGCGGGAAGCGTTCGGGTCCAAGAGCGGTCCTCTCGTCGGTGCTGCGGACAAGTTGGTCGCCGGTCCGTGGGCGCGTAGGTTGTGGCGCGCCGCGTCCCGAGGGTGGCGTGCCCATCCGGCTCGGGCGGCGGGTCGTCGGTGCCTCGCGCCCGGCTATTTTTCACGGCTGCCACCTTGGAAGCTAGGCTGTGGCCTCGCGGGATATGCCCCGTCGCCGCGACCGATCGCACCGGCCGGGGCGAGCGCCCACCCATCCCCGCCGGTGCGGCGGTACGAGAAGGAGCCGTCATGGTCTATGTGATCACCGAGCCCTGCATCGATGTCAAGGACCGCTCCTGCATCGACGAGTGCCCCGTCGACTGCATCTACGAGGGGCCGAGGATGCTCTACATCCAGCCCGACGAGTGCATCGACTGCGCGGCGTGCGAGCCGGTCTGCCCGGTGGAGGCCATCTTCTACGAGGACGACATCCCGCAGGTTTGGGAGGAGTTCATTACCATCAACAGTGAATGGTTCGAGGACTCCGTCACCGGCCTCGACAGCCCGGGCGGCGCGGCGACCGTCGGCCCGCAGGACGTCGACCACCCCAAGGTGGCGACCTGGGAGGTCTGAGCGGCCGGGGCGCATCACCGGGCTCGTGGCTCGACCGACGAGGGTGCGCCCGGGCGGACCGAGAACACGGTGACGAGCACGGGAGGTGCGATGTTCGAGGGTCGCACGGCGCTGGTCACGGGGGGCTCGCGCGGCATCGGCTATGCGATCGCCGGGGAGCTCGTGTCCAACGGCGCACGGGTGTGCGTGACGGGACGCAAGCAGGCGCAGCTCGACGAGGCCCTCGCCGAGCTCGGCGGTGGTGACGGCGTGATCGGGGTCGCCGGCGGGAGCGACGATCCCCAGCACCGGGAGGACGCGGTGGCCCGGACCGTCGAGGCCTTCGGTGCGGTCGACCTCCTCGTGAACAACGCGGGGACGAACCCGCAGTACGGCCCGCTCGTCGACGCGGACCTCAAGGCCGTCGACAAGATCATGTCGGTCAATGTCGTCGCCCCCCTCGGGTGGGTGCAGGAGGCCTGGCGGGCGTGGATGGCCGAACACGGGGGAGTGGTCCTCAACGTCGCCTCGATCGGGGGTCTGCGGCCGGGGTCCTGGATCGGCGCCTACAACACGAGCAAGGCGGGGCTGATCCAGCTCACCCGCCAGCTCGCGCTGGAGCTGGGTCCCACCGTCCGGGTCAACGCCATCGCGCCCGCCGTCGTGAAGACCGACTTCGCGAGTGCGCTCTACGAAGGTCGCGAGGGCGAGGTGGCGGCCAAGTACCCGATGAAGCGCCTCGGCACCCCCTCCGATGCCGCGTCCGCGGCTCGCTGGCTGTTGTCGGACGAGGCGGGCTGGGTGACCGGCGAGACGGTCGTGCTCGACGGCGGCGTGGGCCTCGTCGGCTGGGACGGTCCCGACGCGTGATCGCCGCCGTGTCACAACCCGCGGTACCCGACGCGCCCGAACCCTCGCCGGTCGTGCCGGACTTCGACGGCGGGTGGGTCGGTGCCGTCGTCGGCGGCCTCGCCGGGGCCCGCGAGGGCGCCGCTCCCTCCTGGCTGCCGTCCGCCGCGTCCGACGCGAGGGCGACCGTCCTGCTCGTCGTCGACGGGCTCGGGTGGGAGATGCTCGAGGCCCATCGGGACGTGATGCCCGCCCTGTCGGCGTTCGAGGGAGGACCGATCACGACGGTCACGCCGAGTACCACCGCCGCAGCGCTCACGTCGATCACGACCGGCGTGCCACCGGGCACGCACGGGATCGTCGGCTACCGGTTCCGGGTGGGCGGTCACGTGCTGAACACGTTGCAGTGGCGCGTCCCGCGGGGCGTGACGGCCCCCGAACCCGCCGAGGTCCAGCCCGTCGTGCCGTTCGGGGGGCGTCCCGTCCCGGTCGTCTCGCGATACGAGTTCGCCGACACGGGCTTCACCGTCGCGCACCTGCGTGGTTCCGACCTGCGCGGATGGGTGACGCCCGGCACGATCGCGGCGCACACCATGCGGGCGGTGGAGGAGGGCCACGGGCTCGTCTACGCGTACTGGGACGGGCTCGACAAGGTGGCGCACGCGCACGGGCTGCACGATGAGTTCCTGCGCGACGAGCTCGGGGCGACCGATCGCCTCGTCGCCCAGCTGCTCGAGCGGCTGCCGGGTGACATCGCCTTGGCGGTCACCGCCGACCACGGTCACGTCCACGTCGAGCCGGCCGACCACGTCGACCTGCGGGCCGAACTGGGTGACCTCTTCGCCGGCTGTGCGGGCGAGGCCCGGTTCCGCTCGCTGTACGCGCGGTCGGGTGCCGCCCGCGAACTCGCGGCGGCCGCGCGGGAGCGCTTCGGGGACATTGCGTGGGTGCGTACCCGCGACGAGATCGTGGCCGACGGATGGCTCGGCGAGAACCCACGCCCCACGGTGACCGGACGCATCGGGGACGTCGTGCTGGCCGCCCACGAACCGGTGGCGTTCATCGATCCGGAGTTCACGCAGGAAGCCCGCCTGCTGGGGATGCACGGCAGCCTCACGCACGCGGAGATGCAGGTCCCGCTGAAGGTGACGCGAGGGCAGGCGAGCAGCCGCTGACCGCGCCGGTGCTCGGCGCCTGCCGCTGGTGAGTCGGACCGGATCGGTCACGCGCGCGCAACCGGTGCCGGCACGTCAGCCTCACGGACCGAGCCGCTCGACCCGCCATCCGTCCGCGTCTCGTTGGTACCGGAAACGGTCGTGGACGCGATCCTGCCCGCCCTGCCAGACCTCGACGACGGTCGGGCCGAGCCGGAATCCCCCGAACCACGGCGGTCGCGTCGGTTCCGCGTCCTCGAAGCGCCGGGCCACCTCGGCCACGCGGTCCTCGAGTTCCTGACGCCCCTCGACCGGACGGCTCTGCACGCTCGCGTGCGCAGCCAGGCGGGCGCCCCTGGGTCGCGCCATGAACAGCTCGTCGGCCTCCGCGTCGCCGAGACGTGTGGCGACCCCCTCGACGATGACCTGCCGCTCGATCTCGGGCCACCAGAAGACGGCGCTCGCGCGAGGATTGACGGCCAGCTCGCGCGCTTTGCGGCTGCGCAGGTTGGTGTGGAAGCCCAGTCCGCGGGCATCGAGCTCCTTGAGCAGGACCGTCCGCGCCGACGGAAGGCCCTCGGCGCTGGCGGTGGCGAGAACCATCGCGTTGGGTTCGAGGTTCCCCGCCGCGGTGGCCGCCTCCAGCCACGCCCCGAGCTGCGCGATCGGGTCGGGGTCGAGGTCCCCCGATCGGAGGATGGCCCGAGCGTACTCGCGGCGGACCGCGGCCGGGTCGAACGATGTGTCGTCCACGCCCGCGAGCCTACCCATCACGACGCCGGGACCGCCGACCTTCACGTCACGCGGCGCGGGCCGGCGCGGCCTGGGCCGTCTCCACGACCTCGTCGACGAGGCCGTAGGCCCTCGCACGGGCGGCAGGCAGCACGAGGTCACGATCGGCGTCGGCGGCGACGGTCGTGGCGTCCCGGCCCGTCGCCGCGCCGAGCAACTCCCAGAGCAGTGCCCGCAAGCGTCGGAACTCGTCGGCGTGCCCCTGCAGGTCGCTCGCCTGGCCCCGGGCCTGGCCCCACGGCTGGTGCAGCAGGACGCGGCTGTGGGGGAGCGCGAGACGTCGAGCCGGTGATCCGCACGCGAGGATCACCGCCGCGATCGACGCGGCCTGCCCGATGCAGACCGTGCGGACCGGGCAGCTCACGTAGCGCATCGTGTCGAGGATCGCCAGCCCGGCCGTCACCGAGCCGCCCGGCGAGTTGACGTAGAGCGCGACCTCCTTATCCGGGTCGGCCGCATGCAGGTGCAGCAACTGAGCGACCACGATGTTCGCGACGGTGTCGTCGACCTGGTCACCGAGGAACACGACCCGCTCGCTCAGCAACCGTGAGAACACGTCGGTCGCGCGGTCGCCCCGGGGATGTGCCTCCACCACCGACGGGATGGGGAGCGTCGCCGCGGTCATCGGGCGCTCCGGACGACGCGGTCGATGAGGCCGTACTCCATGGCCTCGTCGGCCGACAGCCAGAGGTCGCGGTCCGTGTCGGCGCGGATCCGTTCCACGGGCTGGCCGGTCCGGGACGCGAGCAGTTCCTCGACCCGACGCTTCAGGCGGGCCATCTCATCGGCCTGGATCGCGATGTCGGCGGTCGTGCCCTCGACCCCGCCGGAGGGCTGGTGGAGCATGACGCGCGCGTTCTCGGTGGCCTCACGGGGTCCGGTGCCCGTCGCCAGCAGCACCGCGGCCGCCGACGCGGCCACCCCGACGCAGCGGGTGCGCACGGGCGCCCCCATCGTCTGGATCACGTCGTGGATGGCGAGCATCCCGTGGGAGGCGCCCCCGAGGGAGTCGATGAAGAGGGTCACCTCCTCGTCGCCCTGCGCGTCGAGCGCCACGAGCTCGGCGCACAGCTCGTCGGCCCGCGTGTCCTCGATCGAGCCCCGCAGGAAGAGGATCCGGCGCTCGAAGAGGCGATCGAACGGCGTGGGGGCCGGCCAGGCGGACCCGGGGGTGCCATGTGGCAAGGGGCGTTCCGGTTCGGGGTCCCCGGGGTGGTGAGGTTCCGAGCCGGACGACCCGGGCGGGGGAGCGCTCGCGCGTGGCCACATCAGGGTTCCTTTCGCAACCTTACGGTTGCGTGTAACCATATCGGTCGCACGGTATCGTGCAACCACTAAGTTGCGATCGGCCCGCACTCGCGAGGCGCCGGGCCGCGATCGGTCGAGAGACGTCGCCGATGCGCTCCACGATCCGGCATCGCGTGGCGCCGCCGACGGCCACGGGAAGGAGCCAGCGTGACCGACAACCCGCCCTCGAAGCCCGACGCGTCGGATCCGGACGACGACGCTCACCCGTCCGAGCGGGCATGGCCGTGGCCCGGACGGCCCCGCCGACCGGTGCGCCGCTGCGTGGACATCGCCGCGCCGCCCACGACGGTCTGGCGAGCCCTGACCGACGATGCGCTCCTGAGCCGGTGGACCGGCTCGCTGGCGAGCCTGGATCCCCGGCCCGGCGGGTGGGCCCGTTTCCGCGGCCCGGCGGGCGAGCGGGACGCTCGTGTCACCCGCGCCGAGCCACCGCACCGACTGACGTGGCGTTGGCGTTTCGCGGAGGACGAGGCCGAGGACTTGTCCGCCGAGGTGGACCTGGTCCTCGTGGAGACCTCGGCGGGGACCCGGCTCACGGTGACCGAAACACCAGCCCCGGCCGGGCCGTCGGCGGCGATCGGCAGCCTGTCGGCCGGGCCGTCGGCGGCGATCGGCAGCCTGTCGGCCGCGGCGCCCGCCCCCCTGTTCGGCGACGTGACCGCGGGTCTGGAAGAACACTTCGTGGCTGTCGGCCCGCAACCCGGCCGGCTCGAACCCGGCCGGCTCGGCCTCGCCCTCCTGGTCACCGGGCCCGCGTGGGCAGTGCGGCCACGCCGCCCCGTCGCGGCGGGACGCGCGGTGCGACAGCGACTCGGCTGCGAGCGCCGCGCGGTCTCGGCGCGCTCCCGGGCACGCGACACCGGCACGGCCGCGGGCCACGAGGTGTTGGCGGCGGCGGGCGGGTCGATTCGCCGGTGAACGACGCCCACGGCGACCCGTCGGCGCAGGAGGCGGCGGTCGACGCGGTGTTCGCCGCCCTCGCGGACGGCACGCGCCGCGACGTCGTCGCTCGTCTCGCGCAGGCGCCCGCGACGGCCACCGAGCTCGCGGCGGCTCTGCCCGTCAGCCGTCAGGCCATCGCGAAGCACCTCGACGTCCTCGAGCACGCCGGGCTCGTACAGCGCACGCGTGAGGGTCGTGCGGTGCGCTACCACCTCACGCCCGCCCCCCTGGGGCCAGCGATGGCGTGGATGGTCGACGTCGGGGCCGAGTGGGACGGGGCGCTCGCACGGCTCGCCGTCCTCGCCGCGGAAGAAGAGTCCTGGCAGGCTCGTTAGCCTGCGCCCGCAACTCCAGCGAGCGAGGAGTCGGTGATGCCCGAAGAACGCCCCGAGTCCGGTGGGCCCGTCCGACCGGAACCAGGAGCCGCCGAGGGAGCCGTCGAGGCGGCGCCCGTGGGCGGGCTCCACGAGCGGGTGCGGGCCTGGATCGCCGAGGACCCCGATCCCGTGACCCGCGAGGAGCTCAGGGTCCTGCTCGAGCGGGGTGACGACGCCGCACTGGCGGCGAGGTTCGAGGCGCCTCTGGAGTTCGGCACCGCCGGGATCCGCGGTGCGCTCGGTGCAGGTCCGGCCCGCATGAACCGGCTCGTGGTGCGCCGGGTCACGGCGGGGCTCGCGGCCCGGCTTGCGGTGGAGGCGGCGCCCGAGGGTCAACGGGTCGTCGTGGGCCGCGACGCGCGCCACCAGTCGGAGGCGTTCGCCGAGGAGACGGCGGCGGTGCTCGCGGCCGGCGGGTTCGAGGTCGTGCGGCTCGACGGCGTGGTCCCGACCCCACTGCTGGCCTTCGCCGTCCGGCATCTGGGGGCCTCGGCCGCGGTCCAGATCACCGCCAGCCACAACCCCCCGCAGGACAACGGCTACAAGGTCTACTGGCACGACGGGGCGCAGATCGCTCCGCCGCTCGATGTCGAGATCAGTGAGGCCATGGACCGGGCCGCTGCGCCGGGTGCCTTGACGATCCCCGAGGACGCCGCGCCGGCGCCCGATGCCGACGCGACCGGTGAGCTCCGTCGCGCCTACCACCGCGCCGTGCACGGACTCGTCGAGCACTCACCCGACGCCCCGCCGGTGACCGACGAGGTGCGGGCCGCTCGGCGCCGGTTGCGTATCGTCGCCACGCCCCTGCACGGCGTCGCCGGTGCCGATCTCGTCTCGGTCCTCACTGCGGCGGGGTTCGACGACGTCCGGCTGGTGGCGAGCCAAGCCGATCCCGATCCCGACTTCCCCAGCGTCGCGTTCCCCAATCCCGAGGAGCCGGGCGCGCTCGACGCGGCCCTCGACGAGGCGGCCGCCGTGGGAGCCGACCTCCTGATCGCGACCGATCCGGACGGGGATCGCCTCGCCGCCGCGGTGCCGCCGGCAGCCGCCCCTCAGGAGGTCGCCGGTGAGGAGGCCGCCACCGACGCCGCGGATCCCGGGAACTGGCGACGCCTGTCCGGGGACGAGTTGGGCTGCCTGCTGGCCGAGGACCGGCTCGCACACGGAGCCGGGCCCGAGCGGTACGTCGGTACCACGGTCGTGTCGAGCCGGCTGCTGGCACGGATCGCGGCGCACCACGGCGTGGCGCACGCGGAGACCCTGACGGGGTTCAAGTGGCTGGCTCGCGTGGCTGCCGAGCAGGCCGCCGCCGGGTACCGGCACGTGCTGAGCTATGAGCAAGCGCTCGGGGTGATGGCGGGGGACGTCGTCATGGACAAGGACGGGATCAGCGCCGCCTTGCTCCTCGCCGACCTCGTCGCCCGCCTCGCGGACGAGGGCCGCGCGGTGCCCGACGCCCTCGATGCGTTGGCGCGACGGCACGGACTGCACGCGACCGGTGGCCGCTCGATCCGCCTGGATGAGCAGGGGGGCGACACCCTCGTGGAGGCCGCGCTCGGACGCCTGTGCGAGCAGCCTCCGGCCGAACTGGCCGGTGTGAGGGTCGAGGCGCTGGTCGATCACCGGGAGGGTGCGCGATACCAGCTCGGAGCGGGAGCCAGCACGTCGCTCGGCACACCGCCGACCGAGCTCCTGGCACTCGAGCTGGCGGACGGCAGCCGCTGTCAGGTGCGCCCGTCGGGCACCGAGCCGTTGCTCAAGTGCTATCTCGAGGTGGTCGAACCGGTCGCCGATGGCGAGGCGGTCGCTGTGGCCAGAGCGCGGGCCGAACAGCGCCTCGCCGCAGTGGACGAGGGCTTCCTCGATGCGCTCGGCCTCGCGCCGCGAGGGTGATCCCGGATCGACGCTGAACCGCGTTGAGGCGACGCTACCGGGGGCCCCGGGTCGTGCCCGTGCGCATCGAGGGTGTGAACTTGCGGCCGTGCCATGGCGGCTGTCCGTGGGGTCGGGGCTCGCTGCGTCCGGAGGGCAAGCGGGCGAGTAGGCGACTACGCCTGTCCGCGTGCCGACCGCGGCCACGGCCGTGTCGCTGAAGCGGAGGGGCGCAGCCGGGGATCCCGGGGATCGATCGTGGGTGTTGCATGCGACGTCAGCTCCTTCTCAAGCGTGTTGAATCCGCTGATCCTGACCGTGCGCCAAGGGTCGGTGACCGCAACGTGATCTCTGTCATCGGCGAACCCGATGGCCCCCATGGGCGGAGGGTCTAGCACACCCGCGCGCCGAGACCGTCAGTCCCCCGTCAGGTGGATTGGGTGACCGGGCCGGCCGAGCTGGGGTTCGGATCGCCCCGCGCTCCTCGATTCCGGCGTAGGAGCGCTCTCGGCGCCCCCTGCGGCCTGGCCGCCCCGTCGTGCAGCGGACCATCGGGTTGGTCGCCCGCGGCGCGCGCCCCGTGCACGCTGTCGCCCGCCCCGCGGATCGGTCGTGGGCCGTTGATCGCACCTCCGTCGGGGTAGTGAGAGCGATTGCGCCCTCGGTCGGATCGTGTCGGGCTGCGTGACGGCATCCCGCCGGCAACGCGTCCCATTGGGGATTCGCCCGGGGAGAGGCCGCGAGGGCGGCCGCTGATACAACCGTCGCTCAGTCGAGGCCACGCATGGCCGAGAGCGGCGGTTGCCAGCCGAGGATGGCCTCGGTCGCGCGCAGTGCCCGGACGGTGGCCGTGGTGTCGTGGACGCGCACCATTCGAGCCCCGAGCTGGGCGCACAGTGCGGCGCAGGCGAGACTCGCCTCCAGCCGCTGTTCGGGCGGGAGTCCGCCGATCGCCTCCCCCAGGAAGTCCTTGCGCGACAGGGAGACCAGCACCGGATGGCCCAGCGTGACCAGCTCGGGAAGTCGACGCGTCACCTCGAGCGACTGGAAGGTCGTCTTGCCGAAGTCGTGTCCGGGGTCGACGAGCAGCTGTTGGCCGTCGACCCCGCGTTCCCGTGCCACCTGCGCGAGGGCGGCGCAGGTGCGCACCACGTCGGTCGTGCAGTCCGGGTCGTACGACGGTCGGAAGGGTCGCGTCCGTGGTGGCCCACCCGGGTGCATCACGACGAGCCCCGTGCCGGGGCGCGCCGCGACGATATCGGCGATCTCCGGCTCGACGAGGCCGGACACGTCGTTGACGAGCTGTGCGCCGGCATCGAGTGCGGCCGCAGCGACCGATGCCCGGGAGGTGTCGACCGAGATCGGCGCGTCCGTGCGCTCCCGCACGGCCTCGACGAAGGGAACGATCCGCTCGTGCTCCTGTTCGGGTGTCACCGGTTCGCCCGGTCCGGCCTTCACCCCCCCGACATCGATCAGGTCGGCGCCGGCCCGCACGTGCGCGAGGGCCTCGTCCACGGCGGTGTCCAGCGGGAACGTGCGGCCTCGGTCGAAGAACGAGTCGGGGGTGCGATTGACGATCGCCATCACCGCGACCCTGCGCCGCAGGTCGAGGTCGTGCTGGCCGAGTCGCATGCGGATCCTTCGCGTGGTGTGATCGGTCGGAATCCTCCCGCGGGAGGATCGGTGCGCGCCTGCGCTGCCGCTATCCTGCCCCCGCGGCGCGAGGCCCGCGCCGTCCGACGATGCGTGAAACGGGGGAGCCGTGAGCGACCCAACGAGCGGCGGGCGACCGACCGACGACGAGGGCGGTTCACCACGGTCGCCCGACCAGGGCGGGGATCCGAACTGGGGCGGGCAATCCAGTGGGGATCCGAACTGGGGCGGACAATCCAGCGGGGATCCGAACTGGGGCGGGCAATCCAGCGGGGATCCGAACCGAGGCGCACCGCCGATCGGCGGTGCTGAGCCCCGATACGCGACGCCGCCGTCTGGTGGCTGGGCGCCCCCACACGGAGGCGCCGCGCCCCCCGGTTCACCGAGCGCGGGTGGTTCGCGGCCGATGTCGGTCGGCGACCTGCTGGACGGCACCGTGCGCACCATCCTGCGGAACTGGAAGACGGTGTTCGGCGTCGCCGCCGTGGTGTTCATCCCCTTCAACATCGTCTACTTCGGACTCGGCGTGGATCCGGGGGCGATGCCGCTGGAGGAGTTCACCGATCCCGTGGAGCCCGGACAGGACCCCACGCAGATCGTGAGCCCCGCGGAGCTCGGCGCGACGTTCATGCTCGCCCTGGTGCAGACGATCGTGATCAGCCCGTTCATCGCGGGCGCTGTCGTGTACCTCATCGGACGTGACCAGGTCGGTCAGGACACGGGCGGCATCGGAGCCGCGCTGGGTGCGGCCGCGAGGAGACTCCACGTGCTCGTCGGCGCGCGCGTCCTGCTCGCGCTGGTCGGTCTGATCCTCGGGTTGCTCCTCGTCCTGTTCTTCGGGGTCCTGGTGGGAGTGGGTGGCCTCGTGGGCGGCCTCCTGCTGATCCCGCTCGTCCCGGCGGCCATCTTCGGCCTCGCGGCGTTGTACGTGCTGTTCGCGATCGTCACGCCGGCCGTCATGCTCGAGGGGCGTGGTCCGCTCAGCGCGCTCGGTCGCTCGTCGGAGCTCGTGCGCCGCCGCTACTGGCCCACCCTCGGCCGCGTGTTGCTGTTGGTCCTCCTGTACTGGGTGTTGACGCTCGTGCTCAGCCCGCTCCAGTTTGTCGGCATGTTCACCGGTGCGGCCGGGAGCGCGATCGTGATGACCGTCACCGAGGTGCTGGTGACCCCCTTCCTGCCCGTCGCCCTCACCCTCGTGTACCTCGACCTGCGCGCACGGACCGAAGGTACCGATCTCGCGGCGTCCTACGGTGGCGGGCCGCCTCGGCCCTGGTGGGAACAGCCCGGTTCCGCCGGGGGTTGGGGTGCGCACGGTCAGCAGGGGTACGGCCCGCCGTCCGGTCAGCAGGGGTACGCGCCGCCGTCCGGTGAGCAGGGAAGCGGGTCGTCACCCGGTCAGCAGGGCCAGGGGTGGGGCCGGCGCCCACCGGGCGAGAGCGGCGGCCCATCAGGGGATCCGCGAGGAGGCGGCTCTGGCTGACCTACCTCAGCCGTCGCGGGAGTCCGACGAGGCTCGGAACACCGCCGACGAGGTCCTGGCGCGGCCGGAGTACTCGGACGCACAGCCGGGGCTGCTCGAACGGATCTGGTGGACGATCGTCGACGCGCTCCTCGAGCTGATCGACCGTGCGGCCGGCGGGGACGTCGCTGCGATGTTGGGTCTGCTCGTGCTCGCCGGCGGCATCGTGTTGGCGGTGGTTCTGCTGGTGCGCGCCCTGCGGCGCGTGCGGGCCTCCACCGGCACGCGCGCACGCGCCGACACGCTGGAAGGGCGAACGGCCGCGTCCTGGCGCTCCCTGGCCGAGGCGCACGAACACGACGGCGAATGGCGCGATGCCCTGAGGTGCCACTATCGGGCGCTGCTGGCCGAGCTCGTCGCCGCCGAACGCGTCGAGGAGGTACCGGGACGCACCCCACGCGAGTACCTCGCGGCAGTCTCCGAGGACGCCCCCGCGTTCACATCTCCCCTGGAGGCCGCCACCGACGCCTTCGAAGCCGCCTGGTACGGGCACCAGCCGGTCGGGCCGGACGATGTCGAGGACGTTCGGGCACGCGACGCCGAGATCCGAGCGCTGCTCGGCTCCACGACCGCGGCACGCGGCACCGTCGGGACGGGAGCCCCATCGTGAGCCGGCGCGGGTGGATCATCGGGGTCCTGCTGGTCGTGGGCCTGGCGGTGGCGGGCTGGTGGGGGGCGCGCGACGCCGACGAGGAGCCCCTGCAGCCAACCTCCACCGGGCCGATGGGCACGCAGGCGGTCGTCGACGTGCTCGACGAGCTCGGCGCGGACGTCGACGTCGATCGTGAGGTCGCCGACGACGTGGACGCGGCCCTGCTCCTCGCCGACGACCTCGAGCGCGCCGAGCGCGAGGCGCTCGAGGGGGCGGTGCAGGCCGGTGCCACCCTGCTCGTCACCGATCCCGGCAGTGAGCTGGCCGCCGAGATGGAGACCGACGTCGCCGTCCCCGGCGGAGGTGTGACGCTCCAGCCGAGCCCCGACTGTCCCGTCGCGGCCTTCGACGGGATCGGCGGGGTCCGCGCCAGCGGCTTCCCCTTCGAGCCCGACGACGGCGAGGTCGGTTGTTTCCCCGTCGACGGCGGCCCGTGGCTCGTCGTGAGCCCGGAAGGAGAGGGCCGTGTCGTCAGCGTGGGCTCGTCCGAATGGCTGGTGAACTCCCAGCTCACCCGAGCCGACCACGCCGCGCTCGCCGTCGCGATCCTGTTGCCGGGGGACGAGGCGCGGGTCACGGTCCTGCCGCCGGGCGAGCTCGCGCTCGAAGGCGAGGGCATGGGTATCGATGGGGTTCTTCCGCTCGTCCCGGGCTGGGTGTGGGCACTGCTCGCACAGGTCGTCGTCGCAGCACTCGTCGTCATCGGATGGCGAGCCCGCCGGCTCGGAAGACCGGTGAGCGAGCCCCAGCCGGTCGATCTGCCCGGATCCGAGCTCGTCGTCGCCGTCGGTGAGCTCTTGCAGGTCAGCGGTTCCGCGGCACACGCGGCTCGGCGTCTGCGTGCGGACACCGCGACGCAGCTGCGCCAGCGCCTCGGGCTCGCGCCCGACGCCCCGCCCCGGGAACTGGCCGCCGCCGCAGTGGCCGCCGGTGCCGACCCCGACCAGGCCGAACGCGCCTTCGTGGCGCCCGAACCGGAACAGGACGCCGAACTGCTGCGCCTGGCCCGCGACCTCGAGGACGTGCGCGCCGCGGTCGAAGGCCACGCGCCCGCCCTCACGTAGGCAGCCGTCCCCCAGTCACCTCACGTAGGCAGCCGTCCCCAGCGCCCTTCCGACCCCCATCACCCCCACAGGAGGTCCCCGTGTCCGAGCACGAGCACGACCACCCGAGCGCACCGGGTCGAGCCTCCGGTCTCCCCGACCCGGATGCCTCCGGTCCCCCCGACCCGGATGCCTCCGGTCCCCCCGACCCGGATGCCTCCGGTCCCCCCGACCCAGGACAAACGCAGGAGGTCCTCGACCGGGTGCGCGCCGAGGTCAGCAAGATCGTCGTCGGCCAGGAAGGCGTCGTCACCGGGCTCCTCACGGCGTTGTTGGTGCGCGGGCACGTGCTGCTCGAAGGAGTGCCGGGCACCGCCAAGACCCTGCTCGTCAAGGCCCTCGGTGCCGCTCTCGACCTTGACAACTCCCGGGTGCAGTTCACCCCCGACCTCATGCCGAGCGACATCACGGGGCAGACGGTCTTCTTCCAGGAGACGGGGGAGTTCCGGTTCCGCAGCGGACCGACCTTCACCAACCTGCTGCTCGCGGACGAGATCAACCGCACGCCCCCGAAGACGCAGTCCGCGCTGTTGGAGGCGATGCAGGAACGGCAGGTCACCGTGGAGGGGGCCCCGCGACCGCTGCCTGACCCGTTCCTGGTCGTCGCGACGCAGAACCCGATCGAGTACGAGGGGACCTACCCGCTGCCGGAGGCCCAACTCGACCGCTTCCTCCTCAAGCTCGTCGTCGGCTACCCGAGTGCCGAGCAGGAACGCGACATCGTGCGCCGCCACCACCGAGGCCTCGATCCCCACGACCTCGCGACCGCCGACATCCGTCGCGTCGCGAGCCCGGCCGACCTGACCGAGGCGCGGCGCGCGGTGCAGGCCATCGAGGTCGAGGATCGGGTCAGCGACTACCTGGTGGAGCTGTGCCGGGCCACGCGCGAGTCGCCGCAGGTCATCCTCGGGGTGAGTACCCGCGGCGCCACGATGCTGCTGCACGCCGCCAAGGCGTGGGCGCTGCTCGCCGGCCGCGGGTTCGTCACCCCCGACGACGTCAAGGCCGTCGCCACTCCGACGCTGCGTCATCGGCTGCAGCTCCGCCCCGAGGTGGAGCTGGAGGGTGCCACCAGCGACGGAGTGCTGGCGGGCGTGCTGGAACGAACGGAGGTGCCCCGCTGAGCTGGGAGCGGTTCCTGCGCGCGGTTCCGGTCCCGACTCCGCGCCTCGCATTCGTCGCGGTTGCGCTCGCTCCGTTCGCCGCGCTGTTGGGAGCGGTCACCGACGTCGCCTGGCTCACCTGGTGGCCCGCGCCGTTGGGGTTGTCGCTGGTGCTCGTCGGCATCGCGGTGATCGACGCGGCGCGAGCTCCGGATCCGGCGAGACTCTCGGTGAGCCGTGAGCTCCCTCCGGTGCTGACCCTCGAAGCGGAGGGCCGGATCGTCTGGCGCGTCCACAACCCCGTCGGCCACCGGGTGCGCACGGGGATCGCTGACGCCCTGCAGCCCTCGCTGCGGGCCGGTCGGCGTCGGGTCAGCTTCGAGCTCCCCCCGCACGGCCGGGGAGGGATGGAGACGCGCATCCGACCCGAGCGGCGAGGTCGGTTCGAGCTGGGACCACTGACCGTGCGGGTGTACGGTCGGCTCGGTCTCGCTGCCCGGCAGGCGACCCAGCACGTCCCGGGGGAGTTGCGCGTCTACCCGCCACTGCGTTCGCGCAACGTCGCCGAGCAGAAGCTGCGGTCCGCGCAGCTGCGCACGGGCCTGCGTTTGGCGCAGGGCGCGGGCGCCGGCACCGAGTTCGAGGCGCTGCGGGAGTACACCCGCGACGACGAGTTCCGCCACATCGACTGGGCCGCGACCGCCCGCGTGGGCAAGCCGATCGTGCGGACCTTCCGCCCCGAGCGGAATCAGACCGTTCTCGTGCTGGTGGACAGCGGTCGGACGATGGCCGGTCAGCTCGCCCTGCCCGACGGCCGGGCGCGGCTCTCCCGGGGCGACCCGTGGACCGTGCCCCGCCTCGACCACGCCATGGACGGCGCATTGGCCCTCACACGGGTCGCCACTGGCCTCGGCGACGCGGTCGGCCTCGTCGCGTTCGCCGATCGGGTTCGCGCGGTGCTGCCCCCTCGTGGCCACAACGACCAACTGCAGCGCGTGGCCGCGGCGTTGCACACGGTTGATCCGGTCCTCGACGAGAGCGACTATCGCGGGGCGTTCGTGGAGGCGCTGGCTCGATTTCCTCGGCGTGCCCTCCTCGTGGTCCTCACCGAACTCGCGGAGGAGCCGATGGCGGCGACCCTGCTGCCGGCACTGCCCCTCGTCGCTCGCGATCACCTCGTCGTCGTCGCCGGCATCCGCGATCCGGAGGTGACGACGTGGGCCCGGATGCGCCCCGACGACGCCGACGGCGCCTACCGCAAGGCGGCGGCTGCGGCCGCGATAGACGAGCGCCGCCGCAGTGCCGCGCGTTTGCGCGGGGCCGGTGCCCGGGTCGTCGACGCGACCCCCGACGAACTCGCCGCCCGCCTCGCCGATGTCTATCTCGACACGAAGCTGGCGGGCCGTCTCTGATGCGGCTAGCGCCCTGAAGGCGGTCTCCGGACGAAGCTGGCGGGCCGTCTCTGATGCGGCCAGCGCCCATGAACGCGGTCTCCGGCGACGGCGTGCCGGGCTCGCCGCATCCGGGCGTCAGCCAGCCGCGGTGGCGGGACGCACGGATGCGGCGGGTTCGGGTCGCTGCCGCCGCGGCGCGATCGGCTCCTCGCCGATCGCGCCCGTCAAACCGGCCTTCGCCGCGCGGGGACCGAGCACCACCGCGTACAGCACGAACGCGAGCCACGCGACCGCGCCGATTCCGACCCGTACCCAGGCGGGCCACTCGGCGCCCGTCACGAACCCCTCGATGAGCCCGGCGACCGTGAACGCGGCGATCAGGGCGATGACGATGCTCACCGCTCGCCGGCCGGCCTCGCGCAATGCGACCGAGCGCGGCCGATCACCCGGATCGATCAGCGCCCATCCGAGGTGGATGCCCGCGCCGCCGGCCACGAAGATCGCGGTCAGTTCCAGCAGTCCGTGCGGCAGGATCAGCGTCCAGAACTGCAGTTGTTCGCCGCCGGCCGCCATCATGCCCCATGCGCCGCCGACGCTGAGCCCGTTGAGCACGAGCACGTAGGCGCTCGGGAGCGCGAGCAGCGCCCCGGCGCCGAACGCGGCGATCGCGACCTGGATGTTGTTCGTCGTGACCACCGCGCCGAACTGCGTCGACGGCAGGTCGGTGTAGTAGTCGGCGAACTGCTCCTCGACGTAGATCTCGCGCAACTCCTCGGGCGCGAACGCCTGCAACGCCTCCGGGCTCTGGGTCAGCCAGAGTCCGAAGGCGGCGGCGGGCACGACGAACAGCAGGGTCGAGACGGCGATGGCCGGTCGCGCCAGCCACAGCGCGGCCGGGACCGTCTGGGTGAAGAAGCGCGCGGCTTGCCGCCATGACGCCACGCGGCGTCCGTGCAGCAGCGAGCTCGCCTGCCCGACGAGCGACGAGAGCTCGGTGACCAATCCGGGGTCGGCGTAGCGGGCGCGCGCGAGGGAGAGGTGCGTGCCCACGCGTTGGTAGAGGGCAGTGAGGCGCTCGAGCTCGTCGGGTGAGAGCGAGCGCCCGTCCCGGCTCGCGCGGCGCAGCAGGTCGCGCAGCTCCTCCCACTCGTGTTCGTGCATACGGATGAACCCGTCGATGGTCATGATGGCAGGATAGATGCGGAACGGGCGCGGGCGCTGCCGGGCCCGGACGGCCATCGCCGAGCGACGCAGGAGACCACACCAGTGGCGAGTGATCCGAGCACGCAGCGCGCGACCGCGGGTGTCCCGTTGCCCACCGACGGCGTCGGTGGCGAGGTCGTCACCCCCGAGGCGGTGCGGCTCGGGTTCGCGGACGCGACGATCGCCACGCGTGGGATCGCCGCGATCGTCGACTTCCTCATCATGGGTGTCCTGATGCTGGTAACGCAGCTGGCGGTGGTCTTCGGCGGACCGGCACTGGGCGCCGCCGAATGGCTCGGCCCGACCGCAGCGATCGTCCTCGTGTTCCTCATGCTGTTCGGCTATCCGACCGCGTTCGAGAGCCTGTGGCGAGGCCGTACGCCCGGCAAGGCGATGCTCGGGCTGCAGGTGCTGACGGTCGAAGGGTCGCCGATCGGGTTCCGTCACGCCGCGATCCGGGCCGCGATCGGACTCGTCGAACTGCGGGTGACCAGCGGCCTGATTGCGGTGATCGTGAGCGTGCTCTCACGCCGGGGCCAGCGGCTCGGCGACCACGCGGCGGGGACCGTCGTCGTGCGGGCGCCCTCCGCGCGTCGCCGGGTGCGGGCCATGGTCGTCGACGTGCCCCCCGGCCTGGAGGGATTCGCGCACCGGCTCGACCCCACTGGCGCGACCGGTGAGGACTACCGGGCGGCGCGCACCTTCCTCGAGCGCCGGGAACAACTCACGGCACAGGCTCGCGCGGACCTCGCGAGCCGGATCGCGTCGGAGGTCGGTCCGCGAGTGGGCGTGGTGCCGGACGCGCGGGTGTCGGCCGAGGACTTCCTCGTGTGCTTCGTTGCCCGGTACCAGCAGCACGAGCAGGCGCGCCCCGACGGTGCGTAAGGTACCCCGGCCGCGCCGGACCCATCGGCGGGCGGTGGCCCGGGGGCTCGGGGATGCCGGCTCGGGCGGTCGCTAGGCCGGCAGCGGTCGGGTGAGGTCGGCAACGCTGCGGGCAGCGGTCGGGTGAGGTCGGCAACGCTGCGGGCAGCGGTCGGGTGAGGTCGGCAACGCTGCGGGCAGCGGTCGGATGGTCGGCAACGCTGCGGGTAGCGATCGGATGGTCGGCAACGCCGCGGCAGCGGTGGCCGCTACGTCAGGAACTCAAGGACGCGCGCGGCGATCCCGTCGGGCTGTTCGAGCGCCGCCCAGTGCGATGCGGTGGGGACGACCCGCACCTCCGAGACGGGGATCTCCCGGTGCAGCTCCTCGGTCATCGCGATGGGCGTGGACCGGTCGTGGTCGCCGACGAGCAGCAGCGTCGGCTGCCCGATCGCCGATCGGTCGACCTTCGGTGCCTTCGCGAGCGCCCGGCACGACTTCGCGTACTGTTTGGGGTCGTTGCGCAGAAACATGCTGCGCAGCAGCCCGGTGACCTGCGGCAACTTCGCGTGCGTCCGGGAAGCCAGGGCGCCGGACACCCAGTCGTCGACGAGCGAGTCCATGCCCTCGGCCTCGACCTTGTCAGCGCGTTCGTTGTAGGCCTGCTGCATCGGCGGTTCGAAGTAGCTGATCCCCCCGAGCAGCACGAGGTGGTCGACGCTCTCGGGCTTGTTGACCGCGAGGTGTTGCGCGACCAGTGAGCCGAGTGAGTGGCCCACGAGCGTGACCGGTGGCAGCTCCAGGGCGGAGATCAAGGCCTCCACGTCCTGTGCCCAGGTCTTGACCGAGAACGCCCCCTTGCCGGCGTCGCTGCGTCCGTGCCCTCGCAGGTCGAGCGAGACGACGTGGTGGTGCAGGGCCAGCGCCTCGGTGACCCCGTGCCAGACGTGGAGGTCGCCGCCGAGCCCGTGCACGAGGACGATCGGTGGGCCCTGCCCCTGACTGGAGTAATGGTGCGTGACGCCGTTGAGTTCGAGAAACATCGCCGTTGCTCCGTTCTGGCTGGTGTGGTCTGGGCGGGCGGCGCGCGACGCCGTCGGCTCGGTCTGCGTCGCGGCGGCCTGGCCCGCAGGCGCCGCGCAGGCTAGCCGACAAGGCGGCAGCGGACACGCTGGTGGCCACGCCCTTCGGGCGATGGGTGGTTCGGAGAGCAGGGCCGCGTCGGCGTGAAGCCGCATCGTGCATCACTGTGGTCGGGCGGTGTCGCGGGGCGTTGTGGCCGGGGGTGTCGTGGGCGGTGATCGGGCGGTGTCGTGGGTGGTGGTCGGGCGGTGTCGCGGGGCGGTGGCCGGGGGCTGCAGCCGATTGTGTTCGTCGTTTCCGAGCAAACTCTCGCGACAGACCGACCATGTCGATCCGGTGCAAGCTGACGGCGAGGAGGGTCTGCAACCTGGGGCGGGATCTTGCGCTTAGATGAGCATGTCGATCGGGCGCAGCGCGGCGCGTCCGCCGACCGCGCACCGCTCCCCACCCACCGTTTCCTGCTCCGGCGAGAGCCCCTGGGTGTCCCACCGTCCCCGGGTGCGTGCCGCCCTCAGCGTGTCGAGGGTCGCGCGTCACCCGTCGAGCGCATCGACCGCGTCGCGGACCGCGGCGATCACCTCGTCGCCGTCGAGCAGTACCGCGTCGTTGTGGTCCGCGCCCTCGATCGGCCGGTGGCCGACGAGGTTGCGAGCCTCCCCGGCCACCTCTCGGCTGAGCTCCGCCGGTACGATCCCGTCGTCGGTGCCGTAGGCCACCGCGACCGGGACATCAAGTCGCGCCACGCGCTCCGCGACGGGGTAGCGGTCCCGCAGGAGCGTGCGCACCGGCAGGAACGGATAGTGCTGGCGGCCGACCGCGGCGAGATCCGTGAAGGGCGAGCGCAACACGAGCGCGCCGACCTCCCGCTCGGTGGCGAGTTCGGTGACGACGCCGGTCCCGAGGCTCTCACCGAACGCGACGACGCGGCCGGGATCGTGTCCCCGCTCGTGGACGAGGTGGTCATGGGCGGCCCGGACGTCGCGGGCGAGGCCCTCCTCGGTGGGTGATCCCTCGTTGCCGCCGTAGCCGCGATAGTCGAACAGGAGCACCGCGAGGTCCTCGGCGGCCAGTCGCTCGGCCAACGGGGCCCGCAGGCCGCGATGTCCCGCGTTGCCGTTGGCGACGAGCACTGCCGCGCGGGGCTCGTCGGGCGCGAGGTACCAGGCGCCGAGGTCCAGGCCGTCCTCGGTCGTGAGCACCACCTCCTCCGCTTCCGGGAGCCGTTCGTCGGCCGGCGGGACGTCCGCGGGCATCGGCAGGTAGATCAGCCGTCGCTGGAACCCGGCGGCCAGACCGATGACCACCAGGGCGATCGCCAGCACGACGACGACCACGCGCACCACCCCCTTCACGGCTTCAGGGCTTGCTGGTCGAGCCATGCGGACCAACCCGGGCTACTCGTCGAGGCCGTCGGAGCCCGACTGATCGTCCGCGTCCTCGCCCTCCTCCAGATCCTCGCCTCCCTCCAGCCGCGCGAGGTCGTCCAACGTCGGGAACCCCCCGGAGCCCTCGGGCGCGTCGGGGGCGGCTCCCGTGCCCGCGAACTCGGCCGCCGGTGGGTGGGCACGGCCGGCCGGATCGAGCAGGTGCGCCCCGCGACGCCCCGAACCCTGCAACGTTTCGGGCGCGCGTTCCCGCAGGCCGGATAGCAGCCGATCGAGCGGTGGCCACCAACGACCGGCGTCGAGTCGTGCGAGTACCGGCGGGGCGGGCGGCGCGGACACCGGCACGACCCGGTGGGGTGCGGTGCCGTGCAGGATGCCCAGTACCCAGTGCCGCAGGGTCGGCGGCCAGGTGTCCGGTTCGACGGCCAGGTAGTAGTCGGGCAGCTCGAGCGCTCCGGCCCGCCAGCGCCGCAGCGTGTCGGCGACCGCCACCTCGAGCTCGCCGTGTCCACCGAGCCGATCGAAGAAGCGCCGCCAGGCCCACGCCACGTCCTCGAGCGGGTCGAGGCGCTGGACCGCGTACGGCGCGCGGGTTCGCGCGGCCTCGGCCAGCACCGCCGCGGTTCGGTGCGCCGGGTCGCTCGTGTTCACCACAGGGAGGTCCGCGCCCTCCCCGGCGCCACCGGCGGGACTGCTGGACGCGTCGGCCTCGTCGGCGGGCACGTCGATGCGCCGCACGTTGCGGGCCGTGGCGAGTGTCGACACCGCCCGTTCGGCCTCCTCGTCGGTGGCGGCGAGGACCGCGATCACCGTGGTGCGCGCCGAGAGCACGCCGGGCCTCCTTTACCGACGCGGGTCGAATCGTCCACCGGGGTCGAGCTCGACGAGGAAGTGCTCGCACCGGAGACGCTCGTCCTCCTCGCCGATCTGACGAGCGGCGCGCCGCAGTGCGTCCACGCTGTGCACGAACCCGACGTTGGGCTCGTGGTCGCTCGGCACCGGCCCCTGGCCCTTCCAACCGGCCTTGCGGAGCGCGTCGAGGCCGCGGTGGTGACCGGTGCGCGCGAACGCGTACGCCGCGACGGGATCGCCCTCTTCGAGCGCGTTCTCGGCGAGCTCGGCCCATGCGGCGAGGAACGTCGGGTGGACGGCCACCACGCGCCGAAGGGCGGCGCGGGGGTCGTCGGCGGTGCGTGCCCGCTCGAGGGCGACCGTTGCCTCCTCCGGGGGCGGGTCTAGGTGGGTCGGGTTGACGCCGTGCATCGGGAGATCACTCATACCCGCCGTTCTACCGCGCGGGTCCGCTGTTCACCTGTGTCGGCGCGAGAATCCAGGGGGAGTAAGCACCCCGTTCCCGCGTTTCGACGGTACCGTGGCCGACGTGCGCAAGGTGGCGGTGCTCGGTGTGCTCCTGGGCGCGTTGGTGGTGCTCTCGGCGTGCGGGACCGCTGCGGTGGACGACTCGCGGGAGGCTGGCAGCGGCCTCGAGCTCACCGGCGACGTCGACGGGGCCCGTGTGACGGTGAACGACGGCGCGCCCGAGCTCGTGGTCGGCGACTGCAGTCCCCGATTCGGTCCCGGCACCGACGTGTGCGCGATCAGTCGGGCCGTGGGCGGCGAGGTGTTCGTGCTCTCGATCGAGAACCCCGAGGTCCTCGAGGTCGGGGACACGCTGGACGTCGCGGCTTCGGACTGCCGTGGGCCGACGTGTGACGACGTGACCGAGCACGCGGTCATCGACGTCCAACTCGGCGCCAACGACCGTGTCCGCGCGCAGGGCGGAACCCTGCGCGTCGACGTCGTCGAGGAGTTCCGCCGCTACGCGGGCAGGCTCCGACTCGAGCTGCCCGACGGCAGGCTGTCGGGTTCGTTCGACCTCGTCCCGCTCCCCGACGATCGCGGCAGGCCCCCGGACCCGGATCAAGCCGACCCGGATCAAGCCGACCCGGATCAAGCCGACCCGGATCAAGCCGACCCGGATCAAGCCGACCCGGATCAAGCCGACCCGTCGGATCCGGCCGACCCGCGCGAGCAGGACGAACCGCCGGAGGCCCCCGACGGCGAGGGGCAGGGTGATGACAGCCCGCCCGAGGCGCCCAGCGAGCCGGGCGAGCCGGTGCCCGAACCCGACGACGGGTAGCTGCGTCGTCGCTCGTCAGCCCGGCCCGCCGAGGACACGGCGGAGACGGTCCAGGAGCCCGACCCGCGGTCGCTCGCCACGGTGCACCGGACGCGCGATGGGTCCTTCGGCCAGCAGCGGCAGGTCCTCGGGCGGGCTGGCGGTCGCGTGCAGGAGCAGGGGATCCGCGGCGTCGTTGCGCAAGCCGTGGGTCACGCCCGCCGGAACCAGCAGAGCGTGCATCGGCTCGAGGGTCACCTCGGCGTCGCGGGTGACGACCCAGGCCCTGCCCCCGAGCACGGTGTAGACGACGTCGGCGGACGGATACTCGCGGGCTCCCACGTGCTGGCCAGGTTGAAGGCATACGAGGTCGAGCGCCATCACGTCCGTGGTGAACACGCGCCGGCCTCCGGGGCCGTCGTCGGCGAAGTCGACGTGGTCGCGCAGGTCCGCGAGCACCGGCCGGGTCGGGGGCGTGGCGGCGGGCTCGGGTGCCTCGTCGGCCCGAGGCTGCTCCCCCGGTGGGTGCGGGTCGACCATGTCGCCATGGTACGGCCCGCTCGCGGCGCCACGCCGCTCCCGCCGGACTAGACTGCGCGGTCGTCACCGGATGAGGAGCCAGCATGCCGACGTTCGCGTTCCGCAAACAGGCGCCCGAGGCCGCCGTCGTCGCCACGGTCGTGGTGTTCGCCGTCAAGGGCGAGGACCAGCCCGAGCTCGGAACCGACGCGCAGGCGCTGGGGCGCGCGCTCGATGTCAACCTCGACAGCGAGCTGGAGGCACTGCACTACGACGCGAAGCTGGGAGCCGTCGCCCGGATCCCGACCCGTGGCAAGGCGAAGGCCCCGTTGGCGCTCGTCGTCGGGCTCGGCTCGACCCCCGACGCCGGTGCGCTCCGCAAGGCGTGCGGTGCCGCGGCGCGGGCAGCGTCCAAGGACGAGGACCTCGCCGTCGTCGTCCCCGGTGACCTGTTGAGCGACGACGTCGGCGCGGCCGCGCGCGCCCAGGCGGTGACCGAGGGGTTCGCGCTCGGCTCCTACGCGTTCACGACCTACCGCACCAAAGCGCCCGAAGCACCGGGCCTGGGCGAGGTCGTCGTCCTCGCGGGGGAGGGGCTCAAGCCTGCCGAGATCAAGAACGGCATCAGCGCGGGCGAGGTGACGAGCGAGGCGGTCTGCCTCACCCGCGACCTCGTCAACGAGCCTCCGGCCGGCAAGCGTCCGCCCGCGTTCGCCGAGCACGCCCGCCAGCTCGCCAAGGACGCGGGCTGCAAGGTGACCATCCACGACGAGAAGGCGCTGATCGCAGGTGGGTTCGGGGGGATCCTCGGGGTTGGGCAGGGCTCCGACGAGCCGCCGCGGCTCGTCGAGGTCTCGCACGCTCCGCGCGGCGCCAACCGCCACGTCGTTCTCGTCGGCAAGGGCATCACGTTCGACACGGGCGGCGTGTCGCTGAAGCCGACGAGCGGCATGGCGACCATGAAGATGGACATGGCCGGCGCCGCGACCGCGCTCGCCACGGTGATCGCCGCGGCCCGCCTCGGGTTGAAGGTCAAGATCACCGCACTCCTGCCCCTGGCGGAGAACATGGTCTCCGGCGACGCCTACCGCGTGTCCGACGTGCTCACCCACCGGGGCGGCAAGACCGTCGAGGTGATGAACACCGACGCGGAGGGGCGGCTCGTGATGGCCGACGCGCTCGCCTACGGCGCCGAGTCGGAGCCCCACGCGATGGTCGACATCGCGACGTTGACGGGTGCCCAGCTCGTCGCGCTGGGTGGCAAGATCGCCGGGCTCATGGGCTCGGACGACGAGCTGCTCGCCGCACTCGAGCAGGCCGCCGACCAGGTCGACGAGGGACTGTGGCGACTGCCGCTGCCCGAGCAGTACCGCGAGCACCTCGACAGCGACGTCGCCGACCTCAAGAACACCGGCAAGGGGCGTGAGGCCGGCACCATCGTCGCCGGGCTGTTCCTCAAGGAGTTCACCGCCGGGCGTTCCTGGGCGCACCTCGACATCGCCGGGCCCGCGTACGACGAGAAGGGCGACGGCAAGCTCGAGGGCAAGGGTGGCACCGGCATGGGCGTGCGCACCCTGCTGCGCTGGCTCGAGACCCAGGCCGCATGACCCTCACCGCAGGGGAGACGGCTCGCGGGGCGTTCCCGGCCGTGCGCGCCGGCCGATCCCGCGACCGCCTCGCGGCCGACGAGCCGTCACGCGACGCTGGGGGCATGGATGCGCTGTCCCGGCTCGAACTCACGCAGCGCGGTCCCCGCGATCGCCGCACCGCCCGCGGTCGCCGCGGCCCTTGCGCCGCCCCCGGTCACCGCGGCCGCTGCGCCGCCCGCGATCGTCGCGGTCCCTGCGAGGTCGGCTGCGCGCTCGACGCTGACCACCGTTCCCGGAGGCCGCGGTGAGCGGGCCCCTGGGGGTGGTCGCGCTGCTGCTGGCACAGACCGCCGTGGGTGCGCTGGTGGTCCTGTGGGGCATCGGGGCCTGGGGCGCGACCCGGCGAACGTTCATCCATCTGACCGGCATTGCGGCCACGTTGGCCGCCTGGGGCGCCTGGGCGGCGGGACGCGCCGGGGTCGCCGAGGCGGCCTCCGGAGTCGGTGCGGCTGACGGGTTCGCGGCTGCGGTACCGGGTGCCTTGCTCGCGAGCGCGGGCGTGCTGACCCTCTGGCAGGGCGCGCTCATCACGGGCGAGAACGCCGTCAGTCGCCTCCTCGGGTATGTCGCGACGCTCGGAGCGGCCGCTGCGCTCGGGATCACCGCTGCGAGCCGGGGGGACCGCATCCTCCTCGCGGTCACCGAGGCCGGGCTCGGTGCGCTGTTCCTCGGTTCGACCCTGCTCGGCCTGCTGCTGGGGCACTGGTACCTGTTCGAACGCCGGCTCACCAACCGCTACATGATCCGCAGCGCCCGTTGGTACGCCGCCGGGGTCGTGGCGGGAGCTGCGGCGGCGGGTCTGAGCTCGCTCAACCCGGCGCCACCGCTCGCCGGGTTCAGCCCGTTCCTGGCCGTCCCCGGATTCTCGCTCTGGCTGGCCGGCGGTCTCGTGCTCGTCTGCGCGCTCATCGCCGCGTTCGTGCTGAAGTTGGCCCACGAGGGCGGCCGCTCGATCCAGGCCGCGACCGGGTTGATGTACCTGGCGGTGATCATGGCGTTCAGCGCCGAGCTGTCGACGAAGTTCCGGTTCTTCTGACCCGTCGGGCCGACCTTTCGACGAGGAGCGTGCGCCAGACGGACACGCTCGTGTTACTCTGCGTAGTATCATGAGGTGGCTCGAAAACCCTCTGAAGGCTGCTCCCGGGGCGTGTGGTTTGTGTTCTGCCTGCGTACGGGGAAAGGGTCGTTTCACCGAGCCTCGCGGGGGCTGACTGCGTACCGTGAATCTCGGAGGAGCGGGTCAAGGCCGGGCAGCGGCGTGCCGATAGCGCGGGCATGGGAATCCGGCTGAACGCTCCGCTCCTGACCGCTGCTCTGTCGCTGCTGCTCGTGACTGCCATGGTTGTGGCGGTCAGCGGGTTCGGCGGCCTGTTGAGCTTCCCGACCGCCCGGGTCGAGCAGATGGTGGGCTCCCCACAGCTCGACGCCGCGCAGGCGCCCCTCGGGGACGAGGGACCCGAGCCCACGACCCACGCAGGGTCGAACTCTGAGGACGGCTTCGCCCTGATCCCGCCCGATCCCGACGCGGATGCCGCAGGGCCCGCGGTGATGGACGAGTCGTCCGGCGACGACACCAGCGCCGGGGACGGAGGCGACTCCCAGGATTCGAGCGGTTCCTCCGATGGGGGTGGCGCGTCCGGTGAGGCGACCGCCGACGCCGCCTCCGCCGGGGCCAGCGGTGGCTCGGGCGACATCGCCGACGCCTCCCAGGGATCGGGCTCGCAGGGCGGTGGCGCGTCGGATTCCGGTGCAGGCGACGGCGGCGCCGACGCCGGCACTGACGACGCCGGCACTGACGACGCCAGCGAGGGCGAGAGTGCGCCGGACGGGCCCGGCCCGGTCGTCGTGGAGCCCCCCGAGGGCCCGCGGCCACCGGCATTCGGGGCCGCCTCGACCGGTGATGATGCCTCGAAGCTCGCCGCGACGCTGCGCGAGGAGCTCGCCCAGGCGGAACGTGACCGCGAGGACACCGAGGACGGCGGCTCCTCCGATGACGCCGAGGAGGACAGCGGCTCGGACGGCGGCAGTGGTTCGGACGGCGGCGGTGGTTCGGACGGCGGCGGCGGTTCGGACGGCGGCAGTGGTTCGGACGGCGGCGGTGGTTCGGACGGCGGCGGCGGTTCGGACGGCGGCAGCGACTCAGACGGCGGCAGCGACTCGGACGGCGGCAGTGGTTCGGACGGCGGCAGCGACTCGGACTCGGGAGCCTCCGACGAAGGCGGGGACGAGGACAGCGGCCGGGAGGCCGAGAACGCGGACGACGAGGATGCCTCGACCGCCGCGGCCGCTACCCCACCTCTGCCCGAGGGCGAAGAGCCCCCCGAGTGGTGGGACGAGCTCGACGAGGACGAGCAGCACGGGGTGACCGAGCTCATCGAGACCGACGACGAGTGGCGCGAGTGGTGGGAAGAGGGCGTCGGGACCCCCGAGCAGCCCGAGGACGACGACGGCTCGGACGAGGACGGCGACAGCTCGGACGAGGACGGGTCCGAGGAGGACGACGACGGCTCGGACGAGGCCGGTAAGGACGACGAGGACGACGAGGACGGCTCGGACGAGGACGGGAAGGACGACGAGGACGACGGCTCGGACGAGGAAGGCTCGGACGAGGACGGCTCCGATGAGGAGGACGGCTCGGACGAGGATGGCTCGGACGAGGACGGCGATGGCTCGGACGAGGACGGCTCCGATGACGAGGACGGCTCCGATGAGGAGGACGGCTCGGACGAGGATGGCTCGGACGAGGACGGCTCCGATGAGGAGGACGGCTCGGACGAGGATGGCTCGGACGAGGACGGCGATGGCTCGGACGAGGATGGCTCGGACGAGGATGGCTCGGACGAGGACGGCTCCGATGAGGAGGATGGCTCGGACGAGGAGGGCTCCGATGAGGAGGACGGCTCGGACGAGGATGGCTCGGACGAGGACGGCGACGGCTCGGACGAGGACGGCTCGGACGAGGACGGCTCCGATGAGGAGGACGGCTCGGACGAGGATGGCTCGGACGAGGACGGCGATGGCGACGGGTCCGAGGACGGGTACGGCGACGGACCCGAGGACGGCAAGGACGACCAGGACGAGGACGGCGACGAGTCGAGCGACGACGGCGACGGAAACGGCGAGGGCGACAACGCACAGGACGACGGGAACAACGGCAACGAGGACGACGCCGCCCGCGAGTCCGAGGACGAGAAGGGCACGGACGAGGACGATGACGACGCGGACGCCGACGGCGAGTAGGAGCGTCGACGAGCCGGAGGGCTAGGCGTCAGGTCCCGTCGTCGGCCTTTCACCCGTCCCTTCGCCCACCGGCGGGGGCGTGGCCGTGATCACCCGGTCGCGCCCCCGCCGCTTCGCGTCGTAGAGGGCCTGGTCGGCTCGGCGCAGCAGGTCGTCGGACGGCTCCTGCGGGTCCCGGGTCGCGATACCCACCGAGCAGGTGACGGACAGCTCGAGTTGGCCGTCGGGATCGTTGTTCCCCCCGCGCACCCGAACCGGGGTCGCTGACACCGACTGCCGGACCCGTTCACCGATCACCTGTGCGCCCGCCGTGTCGGTCTCGGGCAGCAGGACGATGAACTCCTCGCCGCCGGCTCGCGCGACCAGATCCGACGTGCGGCAGGAGTCCGACAAGCGTCGAGCGACCTCGACGAGCACGGTGTCGCCCGCGTCGTGCCCCCACACATCGTTGACGTGCTTGAAATGGTCGAGGTCGACGGTCAGTACGCTGAGTTCGCGGCCGTGGCGGTCGGCGGCGCTGCACTCCCGCGACAGCGTGTCGCGGAGGGTGCGAATGTTCGCCAACCCGGTCAGCCCATCAGTGGCTGCTTGACGCTGCGCCTCCGCGTGTCGGTCGACGTGGTCCAGCGCAACCGAGGCGTGGGAGCTGAAGCTCCGAAGGATCGCGACGTCGCGGTCGTCGTACGGCTGCGAGGCATCGAGACGCCAGACGGTCAGCGTGCCGCGGACCCCGCCGTGCCGACGGAGGGGGACGCACAGCGCCGCGCCGTCACTGGCGTCGCTGTGGATCTCGTCCTGCGGGTCCGGTAGCCGGGAGGGCCGTCCCGTCGCGTAGACGTGCTCGGCGAGGCGCCGCAGCGGCCCGGCGAGGTCCACGTCGGGAGTGAACCCATGTGTGTACGGGCGAAGCTCGCCGTCCTCCACGAGCAGGACCTCCGCACGGTCCGCTGCGAGGGCCTCTTCGGCCGAGGACGCGATGACGTCCAGTACGTGCGACAGGTCCAGGCGTGCCGCGAGGCTCTGCCCGACCCGGTCAAGGGAGGCGGCGAGCGCGTCGCGCGACTCCTGGACCTCGGTGAGCCGCTGCGATAGCTGCGTCGCCATCTGGTTGAGGGCGGCGGAGAGCTCGCGCACCTCGGCTGGCCCGCGATCGTCGGGCGCTCGTCTTTCGAGGTCGCCGTCCGCCACGTCGCGCGCTGCTGCGGCGGCGGTCGCCAGTGGTCGCGTCAGCTGCCCGGCCAACAGCCAGGCCAGCACCAGGGCCAAGAGGGCCACCGGGGCCGCCACCGCCGTCAAGGGCGCCAGGAGCCCCCCGGTGGTGGGTCGCTGGCTCCAGATCACCAGCGTGCCCTCCGTGGAGGTCGCGGTGGTCGCCGTCACCGCCGTGCCGTTGGCGCTCGTCTCCTCGACCTCGCCGAGCGGCGGCAACGACGCGGGCGGGGTGGCGGTGGCCGCGACGACGCTGTCGTTGCGGACCAACCCGAAGTCGACGGTGGTGCCGGTGGTGAGCTCCGTGGCGGTGACCGGGTTCGCCGCGGCCACCCAGCCGAGCGTCTCCAACTCGTCGTCCTCGCGGGTCTGCACCTCGCGGCTGGCGTGCGAGACGCCCGGCACCTGCTCGCCCGCGACCACCGCCTCCGCGAGCTCCTCATCGGTGGTGTCGGGCAGCGAACCGGCGGTGGCCAACGGCCGACCGTCGGGGGCGACGACCACGAGGACGTCAGCGCGCTCGGGCACGCGGCCGTCGGCGAGGTCGTCGATCAGCTCCCCCAGGGCCTGTTCGTCCGCATCGGCCAGCGCCTCGGCGCCCTCTTCGGCCACGAGCAGTTCCGCCGCGTCGGAGGTGAGATCGCCGACGCGCGTTGCCCTCGCGTCGGTCGCGACGACGATCGCGTCCGCAGCGGTGACGAGTTCGGCCTGGGCACGCTCCGCGACCTGCTGGTCGAGCCGCTGTCCGAGGAGCGTCACGCCCAGCACGACCGGGACCAGCGAGATCGCCACGAACACGGCGGCGAGCACCCCGCGGATTCCTAGGACGCGACGACGCTCGTTCGGCATGTGGGCGCTCGCAGCCGCTCAGGTCCCGGACGGGGACGTCACGAGGCCTGCTCCTCGAGCGCCGCCTTGACGACCTTGTAGTCGGCCTCGGGCCACTCCCGGATGTTTCCTTGAAAGGCGAGTTTCCAGTTCTGCTCGGGCCAGCGCTTCACGAACTCGAGCTCCTCGTAGAGGTCCTCGGCGGGCACCCAGCGCTCGGGGTCGGTGATCGCGACCTCGGGGCTGATGTGGAACCGCCAGGGGTAGTCCTCGCCGGGCTTCGACTCCCAGATCGGCTCGTGGTCCTCGAAGTACTCGCTCGTGACCTCGGCGGTCGCGCCGAACGCGACGTGCTTCGTGATGTAGTAGACGACCTTGTCGCCTGGCTGGATCTGCTCGGCGGTGCGCTGGCGGCGGGACTTGATCCCCTGCACCGTCCAGCCGAGTTCTGCGGTCCTCGCGAAGTTGTCGGGGCTCGTGGTCAGGCACCAGATGCGCATAGGGACTCCTAGGACACGGGCTCATCGCGGCGGGACGGCGGCGTCCGCATCGTCCTCGGTGTCCGGGTGGTAGGCGGCGACGAGGATGCCGTCCCCCAACGGGAGGATCTCCCCGTGCAGCGCCGGATCATCACGTATCTCGTCCACGAGTGCTCGTAGCCCCAGCGTCTCGGGTTCCTCGGCGGCTGGATCCGCGACCCGCCCCTCCCAGAGGACGTTGTCGGCCACGATGAGCCCTCCGGGCCGGAGCAGGCGGCGCGCGTGAGCGAGGTAGTCGGGGTACTCGCTCTCGAGGGCGTCGAGGAAGACCAGGTCGTAGTTCCGGTCCGCCAAGCGTGGCAGCACCTGCAGGGCGGGGCCGAGGATCGAGCGGACACGGGCGGTCACGCCGGCCTCGGCGTAGGCGCGGCGGGCGAGCTCCTGGTGGTCGGGCTCGGCCTCGATCGTGGTGAGGACCGCGGTGGGGCTGGCCCCGGCCAGCAGCCACAGCCCGCTGTAACCGCCGCCGGACCCGATCTCGACCATGCCTCGCGCCGGGTGGACGCCTGCGAGGAACCGCAGGAAGGTGCCGACCTCGAGCGGCACGGCGGGGATGTCCGCCTCCTCGCTGCGGGCGCGGGCCGCGCGCAACGGCTCGGTCTCCCCACCGGTGAAGCCGCGCAGCCAACCGCGTAGCCGCTCCTCGATCTGCACCCACACCCCCTTGGATTAGCGGTGATCGTCGCGCCGTGTCAGCGCCCGTCACGGGGCGGCAGACTCTACATCGCGGTGCTGTCGCTCGTCGCCCGTACAGGCGAGCAGCCAGGGGAGGGACCCGCCCTCCGGGCCGCTCGAGGCGGTGCCCACGGGGCGCGCGTATGCTGGAGGAAATCGGCGGTCGCCGCCAATTCGGAGGAGCGTGGCGATGAGCGGCCAGGAGGAGGCGCCGGACCCCGCGTCGGGGGCGTCCGGGGCGGTCGAGCCCGGTACCGCGGCGCTCGCCGAGCCGTCCGTCCGCGAGGACCCGCGACCGAGCTGGGACGAGGTCGCCGAGACCTACGGGCCGCGGGTGTACCGGATGGCCTACCACCTCACCGGCGATGCGGACGAGGCGGCGGACCTCGCTCAGGACGTGTTCGTGCGGGTGTACCGGAACCTGCATCGCTACCGCCCGGGCGCGTTCGACGGTTGGCTCTACAAGATCGCGAAGAACCTCTTCCTCGATCGGGTGCGCCGACGGCAGCGGGTACGCATGCAGGCCTTCGGCGAGGACGGGGGCGAGGCCACTCCGAGTGGCGAGCCGGGACCTGCCGACGTGGTCGAGCGCCGCACGCTCGAGGCGCGGCTCGAGAGCGGGCTCGCGGCGCTGCCTCCCGAATGGCGGCTGGCGGTCGTTCTCTGCGACATCGAGGGCCTCGCCTACGAGGAGATCAGTCGTGTGACCGGATGGCCGGTCGGCACCGTGCGCTCGCGGATCCACCGCGGGCGCCGGCGTCTGCGCGAGCACCTGGAGGCGTCCGGGCCGCAGTCGTCCGAAGAGCCGGCTGCCGGCGCGTCGGCTGGTTCAGCGTCGGCTGGTTCGGGGGAGGGATCGCCGGATGCGTGACCGGTGCCCCAGCGAGGAGCAGCTCTCCGCCCGGCTCGACGGCGCGGTCGCCTCGTCGACCGCGCAACGGCTCGACGCACACGTCCGGAACTGCGGCGACTGTCGCGCCTGCCTCGAAGGTCTCCGCGCCGTTCGCGACACGCTGCGCAGCCTGCCCCCGCGGCAGGTCCCACCCGAGGTCCTGCGCAACGCAGCGGCCGCGGGCGAGCGGGCCGAGCTCCACCGCAGCCATCGGGTGCACGCAGGGGTCGTCGCCGCAGCGCTGGTGGCGGCGGTCGTTGCCGGGGCGGTCGTCGAGCAGCACCTCGTCGTCGGTGGTGACCGGGATATGCCTGCCGACCTCATGGAGACCCGACAGGAGCCCCACGGGGACGTCGAACTCCTGCGTGCCGCGGGCGTCCGCTCGGTCAGTGCGACAGGGACGATCCTGCGGTCGCCCGAACGTTCGGAGGTCGAGCCCGCGACGGTCGAACCGGTGCAGGTCGACGAGCTCGAGGCCGACGATGCGGCGCCCGTCGGGGCGGGCGAGCCCTGAGCGTTCACGCCGGGCCAACACTGAGCGTTCACGGCGGGCCAGCACTGAGCGTTCACGCCGGGCGAGCGGCAGAGCGTTCACGCGCGGGGAGCGGCACACTGTCGGCACGAAACCCGCGAACTGTCGACACGAACCCGCCACGTGGACGCCGTCGGGTGCAGCCCGCTCGAGTGGCCCCGCCCGGTCCAGCCATTGAGTCGTTGTTCGGGGTGTCCAGGGTGTTGATGGAGACACGATGAGAGGCGCAGCAAGGCGCACGCCGGCCGACGAGGTGTATCCGGCGATCCCCGCGGTCTCACGGAGGCGTTCCCGAGCGGCGACCGTGACCGGCGTGGTCGCCGCGAGCTGTGTCGGGGCGCTGGTGGGTGGCGGCCTCGTGCTCGCCGTCGCGGCCACCGCCGGGGATACGATCGGACTCGGCGGCGAGACGCCCGCGCCCGTTCCGCAGACCACCGTGGAGCCGCCGCCCGGCGAGGGTGACGACGCCGATTCCGACCGGATCGCCGACGTGGCCGAGGCCGTGCTGCCCGCCGTCGTCAGGGTCGACATCGACGGCGAGGAGGCCGACCAGCAGCCCGACCGTGGGCCCGACGACCCGAGCGGCAACGGTTCCGGGGTCATCTACGGGGGCGAGGGCCACATCATCACGAACAACCACGTCGTGGAGCCGGCCGACGACCTCACCGTCGTGTTCGCCGACGGTTCGCGGGAGGAGGCCGAGGTCGTCGGCACCGACCGCTTGAACGATCTCGCGGTCATCCAGGTCGACCGCGACGACCTCACCGTCATCGGCATCGGCGACCAGTCGGCGTTGCGGGTGGGACAGCCGGCGGTGGCGGTCGGCAGCCCGTTCGGGCTCGAGGGATCGGTCACCAGCGGCGTGATCAGTGCGCTCGATCGCGGAATCGATGTGCGGGGGCCCGGCGGTGCCCCCCTGACGCTGCCGCAGGTGATCCAGACGGACGCACCGATCAACCCGGGGAACTCGGGCGGTCCCCTCGTGGACCGGCACGGCCAGCTCATCGGCATCAACTCAGCCATCCTGACATCCGGACAGCCGGCGAACGCGGGTGTCGGCTTCGCGATCCCGGTGGACACCGTCGTCGATGTGGCCGACGAACTCATCGCCGAGGGGCGGGTCACGCACCCGTTCATCGGCATCGAGGGCGCGACCCTGTCCGTCAGCGAGGCCGAGGAGCTCGGCATCGACGGGGGAGCGGAGATCAGCGAGATCGTCCCCGACACTCCGGCCGCCGAGGCCGGGCTCCAGTCGGGCGACGTGGTCGTGGGTCTGGGCGACGACACCATCCTCGCGATGGAGGAGCTCGTGACCAGCGTGCTCGAGTACGAAGTCGGTGAGGCGGTCGAGGTGCACTTACTGCGTGACGGGGAGGAGGAGACGGTCGAGGTCGTGCTGGCGGAACGCCCCGGCGACGACGAGCTGGGTTCGACCGACCCCGAGCTCGAAGGGCCGGAGGATCTCCCGGACGACGAGTTCGAGGACTGAGGTGTCCGAACGATGAGCCCGTGGGAGATCGGCACCCTCGCGCTGTTGGCCCTGCTCATCTTCGGTCCCGACAAGCTCCCGCAGATGGCTCGGACCACGGCGCAGACGATCGGTCGGGTGAGGCGCGAGGCCCGGGAGACGCTGGATGATCTGCGCAAGGCCAGCGAGATCGATCAGCTGCGCCGGGACGCGGGCATCGACGAGCTACGGGACGCGGCTCAGGAGCTGCAGGGGGATGTCGATGACGCCCGGCAAGAGCTCGACCGTGCGGCGCTGACCGGATCGGACACCGGCAGCTCGCGCTCGCGGGTGCCCGACGACGAGCCGCCGCCCTACGATCCCGACGCGACCTGAGCCCGCGTGCACATCGCTCCGGAGCGGCGGTCGCGCCGAGCGGCCGGGAGGGTGCTCGTCGGGGCCGCGGTCACCGCCGTCGCGTGGAGATCGCTGGGGCTGCGATCCGCTCAGCGTCTCGATGTGCGCCTCGGCGACGCCCTGCGCGCTCGGCGCCGACCGGGCCGGCGGGCCGACCGGTGGGTGGTTGCCACCACCGACCTCGGATCGCTCTACGCGGTGGGTGGCGCGTCGGCGACGCTCGCCTGGCTCGGGCGGCGGGAGGCCGCGGGCGACGTGGCCGGGATCGGCCTGCTCGCGTGGGTGGTCGGGCAGCGCACGAAGCGGTTCGTGCGTCGGAAGCGCCCCTACGAGGCTGACGGTGTCCGGCGCTTGATTCGGCCACCCACCGGCTCCTCGTTCCCGTCCGGGCACGCGGCGGTCGCCGCCGCCGTGGCGGAGGTACTGGCCGACGAGGTCCACCCGCTCGGTCGGGTCGCGCTCCGGGGGGTGGCCGGCTACGTCGCGGCCTCGCGGGTCGACGTGGGGGTGCACTACGCCAGCGACGTGCTCGGCGGCGCGGGAATCGGGATCGCGCTCGCGGGGTTGTGGCGCCTCGTGCCGCCAGGGCGCTGGCGCCGCGCCTAGAACTGCAGCGGCAGGCTCTTGCCGACCAGGGACGACTTCTTCTTCACGAGGCCGTCCGCGATCTCGCTGATGCGCTGCGACGCCGGCGCTTCGGGGTCGCTCAGCACGAGCGGACGGCCGTCGTCGGCGCCCTCGCGGAGCCGCGGGTCGATCGGGATGCTCCCCAGCAGGTCGGTGCCCAGTTCGGTGGCGAGCAGCGCGCCGCCACCTTCCCCGAAGATCGCGTACTCGGTGCCGGTGTCGGGCGCGACGAAGGTGGCCATATTCTCCACCACCCCCGCGACTCGCATGCCGGTTTGCGCGGTCGTCTGCCCCGCACGCAGCGCGACGCGCTGCGCGGCCTGCTGCGGTGTGGTGACCACGAGCATGTCCGCGTTCGGCAGCATCTGCGCGAGGCTGATCGCGATGTCGCCGGTGCCGGGTGGTAGGTCGCAGAGCAGGAAGTCGAGCTCGCCCCAGAAGACGTCCGCGAGGAACTGCTGCAGTGCGCGGTGCAGCATCGGTCCCCGCCAGATCACGGGCTTCTCCTCGTCGAGGAAGAAGCCGATCGAGATCACCTTCACCCCGTGACCCATCAGCGGCAGGACCATGTCCTGCAGTGCGATCGGCTTGCCCTCGACCCCGAGCATCCGGGGAATCGAGTACCCCCAGATGTCGGCGTCGAGGATCCCGACGCGCTGACCGCGCTCGGCCAGGGCGACCGCGAGGTTCGTCGTGAGCGAGGACTTGCCCACCCCGCCCTTGCCGCTGGCGACGGCGAAGACCTTCGTGTCGCTGTCGAGATCGTTGAAGGGGATGTGCGGCTCGCCCCCTTGTTGACCCGAGCTGCCCGCCTGGGGGCGGACCTGCGAAACGACCGCGGCCGTCTCCTCCTCGCTCATGACGTCCCAGGCGACCTCGGCGCTGTCGACCCCCGGGACCGCGGCGGCCGCCTCGACGACCCTTGAGCGCAGGACCTCTGCTGCCGGGTAGCCGACGACCGGGAGCCGCACGTCGATGATCGCCCGCCCATCGTCGAGGCGGACACCGTCGACCATCGCGAGCTCCCCGAGCGGGCGGTCGAGCAGCGGATCGTGTAGCTCGGCGACGGCGCGGCGCACCTCGTCTTGGTTCGCCACCGGGAGATCCTTTCGGCTACGGGCGGAAGCCGGATCGTACCGGTGGGTTTCGTGAGATTCAGCCGGAGCCGGGGGAGGCGCCGAGTTCGGCCAGCAACCGCTCGGCGGCCTCCACGTGGCGAGCTCTGCGACGCGTCCAGCTCTCGCCGTCGGCCGCCCCGTTGCCTGCCGCGGTCTCGCCGTCGGCCGCCCCGTTGCCTGCCGCGGTCTCGCCGTCGGCGGTCGACCTGTCGTCCGCGCGGTCTGCGTCGTCGTCGGGGTCTGCGGCCGCGTCGGGGTCTGCGTCGTCGTCGGGGTCTGCGGCCTGGTCGGGTCGCTCGTGCGGGAAACCGGGATCCTGAATCGCCGATTCGCGATCCGCTCGGGCGGTCACGACCGCTGGGGGCGCGGTGGGCTCGTGGTCCATCCGTTCCCCTCGGTCGACTCGTTCCTCCCCGTCGACTCGTTCCTCCCCGTCGGCCCGTTCCTGCGCCACGGCAGCGCCGGCCGGCGCGAGAGAGCTCGCAGCTCGTGAGTTCACGGCGGACAACGAGCTGTCTCCCGGGGCCGCGTGAGGGACCTCGTGGGCGCCACCGCACGACTCGCCACACGAGGGGCACACCTTCCACGCGGGGTGCAGCTCCCGCTCGCACGCGTCGCAGCGCAACGGGCGGAGGTCGGTGCTGCACCACGGGCACCAGGCGAAGTCCGGCTCCACGCGCTGTGCACATCCCGGGCAGGTGCCGTCGCCGTCGCCCGTACCGCTGGGAGCGACGCGGAGGACCTCCTCCAGGGTCGTGACGCCCGCGGCGGCCAGTTCCACGCCGTGCTCGCGAACGGTTCTCAGGCCGGCGAGCCGCGCTTGCTCGCGGATGGCGGTCTCGGATCCTTCGTTGGCGATCAACTCCCGCACCGCGGTGGTGACCGGCATCATCTCGAACAGCCCGACGCGCCCGCGGTAGCCGCTCCAGCCACACTGGCCGCATCCGGCGCCACGCCGCAGGCGCGCGTCGCGCAGCTGTGCCTCGTTGATCCGCAGCGTCTCCAGCAGGCCGGGATCGGGCTCGGCGGGACGCGCGCAGTGGGCGCAGACCCGCCGCACCAGCCGTTGGGCGACGACGAGGGTCAGAGCGCTCGATACGAGGAAGCTCGGCACGCCGAGGTCGCGCAGGCGCGACACGGCACCGGGTGCGTCGTTCGTGTGCAGGGTCGAGAGGACGAGGTGACCGGTGAGCGCGGCCTGCAACGACAGCTCGGCGGTCTCCCCGTCGCGGATCTCGCCGAGCATCACCACGTCGGGGTCCTGCCGCAGCACGCTGCGCAAGGACTTCGCGAACGTGAGGCCGGCCTTGGGATTGATCTGGGTCTGGTTCACCCCGCCGAGCCGGTACTCGATCGGGTCCTCGAGCGTGATCACGTTGTGGGTCTCGCGCGCGATCTCACGCAGGAACGCGTACAGCGTCGACGTCTTGCCCGACCCCGTGGGGCCGGTGACGAGGACGAGACCCTGGGGCGACTCGATCGCGCTGTCGACGAGCGCCCGGTAGGCGCGATCGAGGCCGAGGTCGTCGAGCTGGAGCTGCTCGTCGCCCTGACGCAGGAGCCGGAGCACGAGCGTCTCGCCGTGCATCGTGGGCATCGCGGAGGCCCGCACGTCGATCGGCTCGCGGTCGACGCGGGCCTGCCAGCGCCCGTCCTGGGGGAGTCGGCGCTCGGCGATGTCCATGCCCGCCAGCAACTTGAGCCGGGAGATCAGCGGCGCCGCCGAGGCCGCGTTCACGTGCGTCACCGGGCGCAGGACCCCGTCGACGCGGATCCGCACGTTCGCGCCGGTGCCGTCGGGCTCGACGTGCACATCGCTCGCGCCCGCCCGCACGGCCTCGGAGAGGACCTGGTCGCCGAGGCGCACGATCGGTGCGTCGTGGGCCGACGCGTCGGCGACCTGATCGGCCTCCTCCTGGGTGGGGGGAGTGGTCTCCTCGAACTCGTCGAAGTCGCTCGCCGTGTCCAGCATCGCGTTGCGGCGGCGGGCTTCCTCGGCGACGGCGGGGGTCGCGATGACGGGGCGCACCTCCCGCGCGCCGGTGCTCGTGGCGAGGTCGTCCAGCGCGATCACGTCGGTCGGATCGCTCGTCATGACCACGAGCGTCTCGCCCTCCCAGCGCAGCGGAAGGACGCTGTGGCGCTGGGTCACCTCCCGGGGGACGCCGTCGACGCCGGTGTGTGCGTCCGCAGGCACTTCCGAGGCGAACTCCAGGTTGAGCTGCGCTGCGAGCGCGGACGCGATCTCCTCCTCGGTCGCGAGGCCGAGGCGGACGATCACCGTTCCCAGCCGCTCGCGACGGTCGCCGGTGGCACGCTCCGCCAGCGCCTGCTCGAGCTCGCCGTCCTCGATGACACCCGCGTGGAGCAGGATCTCGCCGAGGCGTCGACGATCCCGCCCTTGTGACCCGCGTTCGTTCGGTCGGCTCGAGGGGATGGCTGCGTGGGTGTTCGTGTCATTCGTCACGTGCCTCCCGTCGGTAGGCTCGGGCGCGTCTTGATCACTTCGCCACCGATTGCCCGCGCCCGTCGGATCGGCCTCGCCGCAGTCGTCGGGTGCGTCCTCCTGCTCGCCGGCGGCTGTGCCCTCGATGCCGAGCTGCGCATCGCCGTGGGTGCGGACGGAGGAGGCGAGCTCGCCCTGGAGCTCGGCACCGACGAGGCGTTGCGTGATCTCGCCGAGGGCGCGGGACTCGACCCGCTCGACGAGGTCGCCGAGGCCGCGGAGGAGGCCGGTTGGCGGGTGGAGCGGGAGGCCGGCGGCCTCACCGTCCGGACCGAGGGCGACAGCGCCGAGGAACTGACCACCGAGGCGGCCGCGTTCGTCGACGCGCTGGCAGCTGCCGAGCTGGTCCCGCTGCGCGCCCCGGCGGTCGCGATCACCGAGGAGCAGGTCGAGGTGACGGCGGACGCGTCGCTCGCGCCGACCGAGCGGGTGGACGAGCTCGGTCTCTCGGTGGACGAGGCCGCGGTGCTGCTGGATGCGCACGTCGACTACGCGGTGGAGGTGGCGCTGCCCGGCGAGGTCCGCGAGGCGCCCGGGGCCGACGAGGTCGCCGGGGGCACGGCCCGATGGGAGGTCCCCGCCGGGGAGTCGGTCGCGGTCCACGTCACGGGGGACATGCCGCAGCCGTGGCCGCCGCCCGAGCTGGTCTGGGCGATCGGCGGCAGCGTCGGCGGGCTCGTGCTCGCCGGGCTGGTCGTGTGGTGGTGGCGCCGTCGACGCTCGGGTCGCCGGGGCTCGGCCAGGCGGGTCGCGTCGTGAGCAGGTGGGTCGCGCCGTGAGCGCCGGGGGTCGGCACGTCGTGCGGCGCTTTCGCCCGAGCGTCGGGTCTCCGCACCGGTCGGGGGCGAGGCGATGAGCACCGGGGACCCACGGCCGGGACCTGATCGCTCCGGGGGGTCGTGCTCCGGACCCGAGCACCCCGGTGGCTCACGGCCTGTGGGCGGCGCCCGTCGGCGTCCGCTCGCGGCCTTCCTGCCCGCTGCGGTCGTGCCGATCGGGCTGGTCGTCGGGATCATCGCGGTGTCGACGAGCGCGATCCTGATCCGCTTGGCCGACGCTCCCGCCTTGGCGGTGGCGTTCTGGCGGGCCGCGCTGGGAGCCGTGGCCTTGGCGCCGGCGGCGGCGCTGGCGTGGTCGCGGCTGCCCCGACTGGACCGTCGGCAGGTCGCTCAGCTGGCGGCGAGCGGCGTGCTTCTGGCGGTCCACTTCGCGTTGTTCATCGGGTCGCTCGACCACACGACGGTGGCGAGCGCGACGCTGTTCGCGGTGATGTCGCCGCTGTTCGTCGGGATCGGGCAAGCGGTGTTCCTGCGGGAGCCGCCGGGCCGACGTGGCTGGCAGGGGATCGCCATCGCGCTCGCGGGGGCGCTGGTCGTCGGGCTGGACGGTCTCCTCGCCGAGCCCGTCGCGCCGGGAGCGTCGCGGGTGATGGGCGACGTGATGGCGTTCGCCAGCGCGGCCGCCATCGCGGGATACCTGCTCATCGGCCGGTCGGCGCGTGTGCGGCTGCCCGTCTCCGCCTACGCGAGCGCGGTCTACGGGGTCGCGGCGGTGGTGCTGCTGCCCGCAAGCCTGCTCACCGGCGCGAGCCTCGGCCTCGGGGGGCTGCGTGTCGGCGGCGTCGAGCCGTTCGCGGGTACGGGCGATCCGTACACGGCGGCCACCTGGTGGGCGATCGTCGCGATCGTTGTGGGCCCGCAGTTGCTCGGCCATACCGTCTTCAACGCCTTGCTGTCGCGGGTCCCTCCGGTTGTGGTGTCGGTGGCCGTCCTGGCCGAGCCCGTCGGGGCGGGGGTCCTCGCGCTGTTGATCTTCGGCGAGGTGCCGGGGTGGCTCGTCGTCGCCGGCGCGCCGTTGCTGCTGGCCGGCGTGTGGCGGGCGACTCGCGCGGAGGCCGAGCCCCCCGAGGGCCTCGGGTCGGCGGATGTTGGGTCAACGTAGGCGGTCCAGCACCGCGTGGCTGCGCAAGAACTCCCGCAACCGCGGCACGAGCTCGTAGCGCTCGAGACCGGCGCGGTCGACCCACTCCACCGCGTCGGCGTCGTCGCCGGCTGCGGCCGCGTCGGGTTCCTCCGCGACGACCCAGTGGTTCAGGATCACGTAGTGGTAGCTGGGTCCGCGCCGTTCCGCGAGCCCGCAGAGCCCGAGGACCCGCACCGCGAGGCCGGTCTCCTCGTGCAGCTCTCGAGCGACGCCCTGGGCCAGCGACTCGCCGGGGTCGAGCCGCCCGCCGGGCAGCGACCAGCGACCGGTGGCCACTCCACGCCCGCGCTGCACGAGCAAGAGCCGCTGCCGGTCGATCGCGACACCTCCGACCGCGACCTCGGGCCGTGGGGGGTCGTTGTGGGTGGGCTCTGGCACGAGTCGGGCCTCTCCTCGGTGATAGCGGGTCGAGCATGGCAGGGGGTCCTGACCGATGGGCCAGGGGGCGTACCCCGTTGGGGCGCTGCCCGGCGGGTCCGATTTTCCCCCGGGGAGGGGCCCCACGACGGGCCCCTTGCGGTAACGTGCCGGGCACATGTTCGACCTGCACACGCACACGATCCACTCTGACGGGCGGACCCGCCCTTCGGAGAATGCGCGGCTGGCGTGGCAGGCGGGGCTGTCCGGCGTCGCGGTCACCGATCACGACACGGCTGCCGGCTGGCCGGAGGCCGAACGCGCGTGCCACGAGCTCGGGCTCGAGTTCGTGCCCGGGATCGAGCTGTCCGCGGAGGATCCGCAGGCCGGCGGTCGCTCGGTGCACATCCTCGGCTACTTCGTGGACGCCGAGGATCCTGCGTTGGCTGGCGAGTGCGCGCGTCTGCGGGGAGAGCGCGAGGCTCGGGCCGAGCGGATGGTCGAGCTGTTGCACTCCCACGGGATCGAGCTGACCTTCGCGCAGGTGCGGGAGTTCGCCGCCGACGCGCCCATCGGCCGGCCGCACGTGGCCGAGGCCTTGGTCGCGGTCGGGGCGGTGGCCGATACGCAGCAGGCCTTCGACCGGTGGCTCGCCGAGGGGCAGCCCGCTTACGTCGACAAGCACGCGGTCACGCCGGAGGACGCCGTGGCGCTGATCCGGGGGGCCGGCGGCGTCGCGGTCCTCGCGCATCCCGGTCTCGACCGCGCTGAGCCGGTGCCCGAGGATCCCTCGGATGACGACGTCCTCGTTCGGCCCTGGGAGGGCGCTGGTTCGCGGTCGCCCGCCGATGTGGCACCGGTGGGATCCGAGGGATCGTCCCGAGGGCAGCCGTCGGCTGGTTCGCCGGGATTGTCGCTCGACCTGTTGGATCGACTGACCGTCGCCGGGCTCAGCGGTGTCGAGGCCGATCATGTCGCACACGAGGAGGTTGCGCGGCGCCGTTGGCAAGCTGCCGCCGTGGCGAGGGGGCTGCTCGTGACCGGGTCGAGCGACTTCCATGGCAGGTACGAGGACGAGAGGATCGGCAGCGCCGCCACGTCGGTGCGGGTCCTGTATGCGTTACGGGATCGGGCCGCCGACCGCCCGGTCGATGCGCTTCGGACGGAGGGGAGCACGCCGTGGTAGGACCTGCGAAGCGACTGACCCCGCAGCCCACGTTCGTCGTGACGAGCGAGGGTGATCTCAAGGGCAAGACGCTGGTGGTTGACGATGACGAGAAGGTCATCGGCCGTCGGGATGCGAGCGACATCGTCCTGCCGGAGTCGCACGTGAGCCTCACGCACGCTCGCGTGCAGCGCCAGAAGGGTGCGGTGTTGCTGGAGGACTTGGGCTCCACGAACGGGACGTTCGTCAACGGGGAGCCGTTGACGACGTCGCGCGCGTTGCGACACGGCGACGTCGTGATCTTCGGGGGTGTCGAGACCCGGTTCGAGGATCGGGGTTCGCAACTCGCGCGCGAGGACTCCACCGAGGCGATGGAGATGCCTCGGCCCGAGGAGATCGAAGAGGAGGAGATCCCCGTCCTCTCGCCACGGCAGGCGGAGGTGTTGCGTTATCTTCGCCAGGGCCTCACCAACCCGCAGATCGCCCAGAAGCTCGGGGTGACCGAACGCACGGTGAAGGCTCACTGCCAGGAGGTCTACGACCGGCTCGGGGTGCCCAACCGCACTGCCGCGGTCGACGCGGCCCATCGCCTGGGACTGCCCGACGGGGACTGACGGGGTCGACGCGGCCCGTCGCCTGGCACTGCCCGACGGAGATTGACGCCGTCGGTCACTCCCGCGAATGGGGCTGGAGGCGCTAGGGTGTGCGCTGCGGGTCGCCGAGGCCCCGCCCTCCATACGACCGCTCGGAGGCTCCTTACCGCAGTAATGGGTCCGCTCAGGTACCTCTCGCCGATCACGGCGACGGGTGCCGGGGGCCCAAACCGGAGCCCCTGAGTCCATGTGAGGGCTCACGCTCTGGAGTGGCCGTCTGCTCTGAGACAGGCCGTGACGGAGGGCGGGACCTCGGCGGCCCGCACTCTTGTGCCGTGCGTCGGTCGGCCCTTTCTCGGCCGGACGCGCCGGACGCGCCCCTGACCTCGACACGAGCCGAGCCGAATGGACCTCACCGACCTGCAACTCGACGCGACCCTGTTCGCGCAGGCGTTCGTCACGGTGACGGTGATCATGGATCCGGTCGGCAACGTTCCGGTCTTCTTGGCACTGACACGGGGCCTCGACCGGGCGCAGAAGCGCCGGGCGGCTTGGCAGGCGACCGGCGTCGCCGCCGGGGTGATCGCGTTGTTCGCACTGGTCGGCGAGCAGCTCATCGCACTGCTCGGCATCAGCTTCGAGGCGCTGCAGGTCGCTGGTGGACTGCTCCTCATCCTCGTCGCCCTCGAGTTGCTGCGCCCCGCACCCGATGATCCTGGCGCCGAGGTGGCGAAGGGGAGGAACGTGGCGCTGGTGCCGCTCGGCACCCCGTTGCTCGCGGGCCCGGGCGCGATCGCCGCGACCATGTTGTACGTCTCGCAGAGTTCCACCGGCGGGCAACTCATCTCGGTGGCGCTGGCGTTGCTGGCGGTTCATGCGATCGTCTTCCTGGGTATGCGGTTCTCCGGCATCATCGAGCGCGTCCTCAAGGAGAACGGCATCGAGCTGGTCTCCCGGCTGCTGGGGTTCTTGCTGGCGGCGATCGCGGTGCAGCTCATTGCGTCCGCGGTCGCCGACTGGATCCGTTTCGGGGTAAGCTGAGCTTCCCGACCTCGCTCTCACGTCCCCCGGCCAGCAATCGCTCCTACGTGGGTGGCGATCGACCGACCGCGAGGTCCCATGCTTCGGACGGTTCCCGCGGGATGGTCCTGTGTCGTCGTCCGTAACCGTTCGACGGCTGGGAGTGATCCGACGGCTGCCGGCTTTCCGGAGCGGGAGGGACGGTCGTATAGTCGGTTGGGGTGTGGCTCGGTCTCCGCCGAGCAGTGCCCGACCCTGCATCACTGTCGGCCGTCGGGTCCGCGGGGCGGCTTCGGAACGGCCGGTGCACCACGAAGCGTCCATCGGGCTTGCGGGCGACGGTCCAACCGTGATGGTGGACGTGCCAGTGGCACTCCCAGCAGAGCAGGCACAGATTGTCGACGTCCGTGCGCCCCTGATCGCGCCGCCACCACTGCGCGTGATGGACCTGGCAGAGCGCGACGCGGGTGCCGCAGCCGACGCATGCTCGGTCGCGCGCGACGACCGCGTCGACTTGACGCTGGCTGGGATCGCGGCGGGACCTCCCTGCGTCGAGGACCTCACCATTGCGCTCCGTCACCGCCGAGAAGCGCGCGTCGCAGCAGATGAGCCGCGCGGTCTCCGAGGACACGGCCCCCACCCCGTCCAGCCAACTGGGCTCCGCGTCGGCGTGGCCGTGCAAGGCCTCGGGGTTCGTGACGAGCAGGACGTGCGCGCTCGCCTGGGTCTGGCGCGGCGGCTCGTCGGCTTGCAGCGCGAGCCGGGCGAGCGTGACGAGGGCGTCGTACTGGCGCTGCTGACGCGAGGCGCGGTCGCGACGGCCCCCGTTGCGCGTTCGCTCCGTCGCGCCGTCGGTTCCCGTCGTGTCCTCGGAGCCCGTCGCCCCCGGCTCGGACGTCGTGCCGTTCCCGGCCGTCGCGCCCGTCCCGCTCGACGCGTTCCCCGTGTCCGTGGACCCGGGCGACGCGGGTGCCTCACCACCGTCTTCGATGCCCCCGGCTGTCTGCCCGGGGCGTGACAGCGCATCGATCGCTGCCCGCAGGTACGCGAGCCCGTGAGGCTCCGCCTTCCCCCCGAAGGCGACGAGGCCGTCCTCGTCCTGCTCGTTCGCGATCCAGAACCGTCGACGTGCGAAGGCGCGACGTTCCTTGCGGGCGAGGAACTCGGGGTCGTGCTCTCGGCGCCAGTCGTCCAGTGCACGCCGGAACGCGGCCCGGTCGGTGCCCTCGGCAGCCCGCTGGGCGTGACGATCGAGTGCCTCCCCGAGTCGGCGTTGGGCGTCAAGGCGCCGGGCGACGTGGTCGGGCAACCCGTCCCGAGCTCTGTCGTCGGCGTCGCGGGACCCGCTGTCGGCGTCCTGCCCGTCCCTCGATCCCCCGGAGCCGTCCGTTCCGGAGCCGGCGTCGCCATTCCCCGACCGGTCGCCCCCGTCGGGTCCGGTGCCGCCAGGCCCCGGGGCGCCGTCATGGTTCGGGTCGGTGTCCGGCGTTGCCGGCGCGCTGTCCCCGCCTGAGCCAGTCTCCCCTGAGCCAGCGTCCCGTGAGCCAGCCTCCCCTGAGCCAGCGTCGGCGGACGCGTCCCCGTCTTCCCCGCCGGCGCGGCCGTCGTCTCCATCCTTCTGGTCGCCGTCCTCGGGTGTGCTGCTCCCGTTGCCTCCCGTGCTGCGGTCCCCGTCTCCCGCTGCGGGCTGCCCTCCGGAAGGCTCGTCCGACGTGCCGCCTGAACCGAACAGCTCCAGTTCGTCCTCGCCCCGGGCCACGCGCTGGGCCATCTCGTCGTAGGTCCGTGCCGCGTAGTGCACGTGGTCCTCCGATACCTCCCCGTTCGCGAACGACGCGGCGACGCCCGGGAGGTGTTCGAGTCGGGAGGCCGTGCGCAGCTGCTTCTGGGCCTCGCTCCTCGTGATGGCCACGCGCTCCGCGAGCCAGCGCGCGGCCGAACTCGTCCCCTCGGTCCGGTGCGCCTGCCGTTCGTCGATGGCCCCGAGGCGGCGGAGCCGTTCCGCGGCCGCCATCCGCTCGCACCGAACGAGTCGTTCGACCGACCTCAGCAGCGCCTCGTCGGACTCGGCCGCCGAGAGCGGCATGGCCTGCAGCTGCTGCAGTGCGTCCTCGACCACCGCGAGCAGCTCGGCCGAGGACGCTTCACGCCCCCGATTCGTCCCTCCGCCGGGAGAGCCTGCTCCCGCAGCCGACTCCGAACTCATGTTCGGAACTATAGCCGACTTAGAGGACCTTCGCAACCATTTCAGATATTCTTGTGTACAGAAACCCTGAAACTTATGTTCCGGTTCTTCGTGAACGCGGCTCGGCGCCGCTCAGAAATCCCCGTCCTCGCACCACGTCCCCGAATCCGGGGGTTGCCGACCGGCACACGTGTCGCCGTACTCCTGGTACGGCGATGAGGACGGGGCATCGAGGTACAGCTGGTCACACGCCGTCCACTCGCCGTCCTCGCAGGCAGCGGCGAAGTCGTTCAACTCCTCGTCGTTGCCGAGGTGGTCGCTGGACCAGGGGATGTCCGCGTCGCCCTCGTCCTCGTCGTCGTGCCCTCGTTCCCCTCGTCTCCCCGGAAGCAGACATCGAATTCGGCCGGCTCCTTAAGGCGTGGCGGCCCCCGGCCGACGGTTGTCTTGTCGATACGGAAGTCGACCGGTCCCGGCCAGAACGAGGGCCGGAGCGCCGCCAAGGGGACAACACGGAGGTAGACCCCGATGCAAATCAATCAGAACATCATGGCGTTCAACGCTCAGCGGAACCTGAGCCAGACGCAGAACGACATGGCCGGCACCCTCGAGAAGCTCTCGAGCGGGTTCCGGATCAACCGTGCCGCCGACGACGCGGCGGGGCTCTCCATCAGCGAGCAGCTGCGCAGCGAGGTCGGCGGGCTGCAGCAGGCCCAGCGCAACTCGCAGGACGGCATCAGCGTCGTCCAGACCGCGGAGGGCGCGCTGAGCGAGGTGCACGACATGCTGCAGCGCATGCGTGACCTGTCGGTCCAGGCTGAGAACACCGCCACGACCGACACCGAGTCCCGCGACGCCATCCAGGCCGAGATCGACCAGCTCGCCGAGGAGATCGACCGGATCTCGGAGACCACCGCGTTCAGCGGCCAGAATCTGCTGGACGGGACGTTCGGTCTGCAAGACGAGGTGACCGGCACCAGCGACGCGATTGATGCGGACACCAATATTGCCGGGGAGGACGGCGAAGTAACCCTCTCCCTGGGGGGCGAAGTGGAGGAGGCCGGCGTGACCTTCGACGTCCCCGAGGATGGGGATGGGAATCTCGACACGGACGCCCTGGAAACTCTCGCGGGCAACATCGAAGATCAGTTGAACGGTGTCGGGGATAACGACGTGACCTTCTCGGCTGCCGCGTCAGTCAACAGTGACGGTGACGTGGTCGTGGACGTGACCGCGGAAGGGCTGGAAAGCGGACAGACCTTCGAGGTGGAGTTCGGCGGCTCGGTGGGGGACTTCGGGACAGTCAGGGGGGAGCAGGGCGAGGAGGCACTGCTCCAGGTCGGCGCCAACGAGGGTGAGAATCTCACGCTCAGCATCGGCCAGATGGACGCTTCCACGCTCGGCGTCGACGACCTGGATGTGGCCGAGAACGCCGGTGCGGCAATCGCCGCGCTGGATGACGCTATCGGCGACGTGTCCGCGCAGCGGTCCGAACTCGGTGCGCGCCAGAACCGTCTGGATCACACCATCGCGAACCTCTCGGTCACCACCGAGAACCTGCAGGCGTCCGAGTCGCGGATCCGCGACGCGGACATGGCCTCGGAGATGGTGGACTTCACCCGTCACCAGGTCCTGCAGCAGTCGGGCACCGCGATGCTCGCGCAGGCCAACCAGGTGCCGCAGTCGGTCCTCTCGCTCCTGCAGTAAGAGGCCGTTCGGTTCATCCGAGTCACCGTGGGACCCCCGCCTCGTGCGGGGGTCCCACGCCTTTCGGGCGGTCGCTTGATCGCTCGCCGTGGCAGCCGACGAATCCTCCAGGGTCAGTGCTCATCGCTGGCCGAGCCGTCCAAGAGATGTCCGCACCGCGACTCAGGGAGCGCACATGTCACCCGCGTTCAGCATCGGCGGAGCCGTTTCGGGCTTCGAGACGAACCAGGTCATCGACCAGCTCATGGAGCTCGAGCGCCAGCCGATCCAGCGGCTCCAGGCCGACCGGGCCGAACAGGAGGAGCAGGACGAGGCGTGGGCGCAGGTCGCCGCGAAGCTCTCCGGGCTCGAGGAGGCGATCGACGCGATCGCCGGGAGCGACTCGCTGGGGGAACAGTTCGCGGCCAGCTCCAGCGACGAGGGCGTCCTCGAGGCGAGCGTCACCGGGAGCCCCTCGGCGGGCCGGCACCGCGTGAGCGTCGAGCAGCTCGCGACCGAGAGCCAGATCGCGAGCGCCGGGTTCACCAACCCCGACGAGGGGATCCTCGAGGCCGGCACGTTCGCGGTGAACGTCGGCGGCGAGACCCACGACATCGACGTGGAGGACGGCACGAGCATGCGGGAGCTCGCCGACCTCATCAACGACGAGGGCATCGGGGTCGACGCCGCGGTCATCCAGACCGCCGGCGACGAGATGCGGCTGGTCGTCACGAGCCACGAGACCGGCGACGCGGGTGAGATCACCGTCGAGGAGACCCCGGTCGGCATGCCCGAGCCCGACGACCCGTTCGCCGACGACGCCGGCGATCCGGGCTTCGAGCGCACCGAGGAGGCGCACAACGCGGTCCTCGAGTACGGCGGGGTGACGATCGAGCGCAGCTCGAACACCATCGACGACCTGATCGAGGGCGTGGAGCTCGACCTGCACCAGGCGGACCCGGGCCGGACGATCACCATCGACGTCGAGCAGGACCACGATGAGGTCGTCGACCGCGTCGCCGGCATGGTCGAGGCCATGAACGGCATGCTCGAGATGGCCGGCGAGCTCGGTCGGACCGCCGAGGACGCGGAGGAGCGCGGCGTCCTCTCCGGCGACTCCACCCTGCGGTCGATCAGCAACCGCCTGCGCAGCGCGGTGGGCAGCGGGATCCCGGTCCCGGGCGGCGACGGGGTCGTGCCCGCCTCCGATCTCGGGATCGAACTGACACGCAACGGGGACATCGAGTTCGACGAGGGTGCGCTGCGGGACAGACTCGACGAGGACTTCGAGGGCACGGTCGGGTTGCTCAGCCGCAGCGCCGCGGCGAGCGAGGACGCGACCGGGCTCGGCAACGCCTACGCGACGTCGTCGGCCGATGCGGGCGACTACGACGTCGAGGTGACCCAGGCGGCGACCCAGGCCGAGGCCGCCGGCGCCTACGCATCTCCCGACGCGGAGGCCACCTTCACGATCACCCGGGGTTCGGCCTCCGCCGACGTGACCGTCGCCGCGGGGGCGAGCCTGGAGGAGGCCCGCGAGACGGTCAACGAGGCCCTGCAGGCGGCGGGCATGGACACGCTGCGCGCGCACGACGAGGACGGCGATCTCGTGGTGCGCTCCGAGCGCTGGGGGTCGGCCGGCGACTTCGAGCTCACCGGCGACGTCGAGGACTTCTTCGACGGCGGCTACGCGTACACGGACGGGCTCGACGTCGAGGGGACCATCGGCGGGGAGGAGGCGACCGGCTCCGGCCGCACGCTCCGGGGAAGCGAGGAAGCCCAAGGGGTGCGCGTGACCGTGACGGCCACCCCTGACGAGATCGCCGACGCCGGGGGACAGCTGGAGGCGGGCGCGATCCACGTCGAGGACGGACTCGGCGGGCGCCTCAGCCGGACGATCGACGGATACGAGGGGCGGGGCGGCCAGGTCGAGCGCACCCGCGACCGCATCGAGGGCCAGATCCAGCGCATCGAGGATCGGATCCTGCGGTTCGAGGACCGCCTCGAGATGCGCGAGCGCACGCTCATGCGCCAGTTCGGGAGCATGGAGCAGTCGATCGCGCGCCTGCAGCAGCAACAGCAGGGCCTCATGCAGGCGATGAACAGCGGCGGTGGAACGGGGATGTAGGACGGCTCGCTCAGGTCACCGCCCCACCTGCCGACAGGTTGCCAGCGATGTACGGATCCCAGACACCCGGTACCCCGGGCCGCAACGGCGCGAATCCCTACCAGACTCAGGCGGTCGAGACCTCCAGTCCCCAGGCGCTCGTCACGATGCTCTACGACCGGATCCTCACGGGGATACTTCGGGCTCAGAACGCCGAGCCGGAGGGCGACCTCGAGACGATCCACCGCGAGCTCGTGCGGACCCAGGACATCCTCATGGAGCTCACGATCACGCTCGACCGCGAGCGGGGCGGGCAGATCGCGAGCAACCTCGCGTCCCTCTACCAGTGGTGCCGCGACGAGGCGATCAAGGCGAACATCTCGAAGGACCTGTCGAGCCTCGACGACATCGCGTTCGTGATCGAGGAGCTTCGGGACGCCTGGGAAGCGGCTACGTCACGGCTCACGAGCGCGGCGGGTTAGATGCGGCTCGAGCAGGTTAGCCGCGACGAGGCGGACCGGGTCGATCCGGTCGCGCCGATCGACCGCACGCCGCAGAGCGAGCGGCAGCCGGGGTCGTGGGACGAGGCTCTCGCGACGTTCCGCGACGTGCTCGACGAGGTCGAGACCCGCCTGGCCTCCGAACGGTGGGAGGACGCGGCCGAGGCGCTCGCGGAACTGCCGATGACCGTCCCCGAGGGCGAGCCCGGGCCCTCGGAGCGCGCGGCCGGGCAAGAACTGATCGACCGCTCCGAGCGGCTCCAGACCCGCCTGCGCCGCTCCATGGAGGCTACGCGCAGCGAGCTCGACGAGCTCGGTCAGCGGCGGCACGCCGCCAGGCAGTACCTGGCGCAGTCCGCCGACGAGGGCCAGGGAGCCTGAGGAACCGCTCGGTCTCCTCACGGGGCGTCACCGCCCGACTCGTGTTCCGACCGGGGCCGCACGGCAAATCGGGCGGAATCCGATCTCGAAGAATCCCTTAGCTACTCGCTGTACCCGCCGACGAGCCACCGACAACCGCATACAGGGACGAAACTTCAGGGGCCACGGAGGAGCCCGGACGCGCGACGTACGCGCGCCCGACTCCTCCTCTTTTCGTGTTCCCCGATACCCGACCGGAGGCGGCAATGGAGATCCACGACGAAGCGATGAGCGCCGCGCAGTACGCGCTGCAGGGCCTCAGTGAACGCGCGGACGTGCGCTCCCACAACGTGTCGAACATCAACACGCCGGGCTTTCGCGCGGAGCGCGTCGACTTCGAGTCGAGCCTGCAGTCGGCACTGCAGCGCGGCTCGCCCGAGGCGGCCCCGGACCCGGTCCGCGAGGCCTCGCCACAGATGCCCGACGGGTCCTGGAACACGGCCAGCCTCGAGGACGAGATGGTCGGAATGATGAAGGACAACCTCCAGCGGGACGCGATGGTGAACGCCTACAACTACAAGGCGGGCATCATGCGGACCGCCATCAACGGCTAGAGGAGCCCACGATGGCGACTTTCGGAGCGATGGACGTCGGCCGCACCGGTCTCGGGTTCAGCCAGCACTGGATGGACCAGATCGGGCACAACCTGGCCAACACGAACACGGTGCGCGGTCCCGAGGAGGAGCCCTTCCGCCAGCGGTTGGCGGTGGCCGAGAGCCTCACCGACGAGATCGTCGACACCGGCAGCGGGGTGCACCTGGCGGGTGTCATCGAGGACCAGCGTGACCCGGTCGAGACCTACGAGCCGCAGCACCCCCAGGCCGACGAGGACGGCTTCGTCGCCCAGCCGGTGGTCGATATGGCGGGCCAGATGAGCGACATGATGCAGGCCCAGCGCGGCTACCAGGCCAGTGCCCGCACGATCGACACCGCCCGCGAGGCCTACGAGTCCGCGTTGCGGATCGGCCAGCAGTAGCCGGCGACTCGCCGAATCCCTCAGGAGGAACCCGTGTCCGCGATCCCACCCATCCCACCGCCCGGCGAGGCCACCGGCGTCACCGCTGCGGCCGCGGCCCAGCAGCCGGACGCGCCCGCGGGCGTCGGCAACGACTTCGCCGACATGTTCCAGCAGGGCCTCGAGGAGGTCAGCGCGCTCGAGCAGGGCGCGGACGCCGTCGCGACCGACATCGCGACCGGCGGCGACAGCCAGATCCACGACCTGATGATCGCGACGAGCAAGTCCGAGATCGGGACCGAGTTGCTCGTGCAGACGCGCAACAAGGCCCTCGAGGCCTACCACGAGATCATGCAGCTCCCCGTCTAGCGACGGGCGTCCACCATCCCCACCACGCGAGGTCTGAGCCTTGGAACAGCTCCGCGAAGGCATCACCGGGTTCGTCCGGGCGCTGCCGGTCGCTCACCGCATCGGCATCATCGCCGCGCTCGGCGTGCTCGGAATCGCGATCGCCGCGTTCGGGGTGTGGGTCACGACGCCCGACTACTCGGTCCTCTACTCGGGACTCGAGGGCGACGAGGTCGGTCAGGTCGTCGACCAGCTCGAGGCCGATGGCGTCCCCTACGAGCTGGAGGGCGGCGGCACGACGGTGCTCGTGCCCCGGGAGGACCTCTACGACGTGCGGGCGCGCCTCGCGGGCGAGGGCGTCGCCGGGCAGACCTCTCCCGAGGGCTACGAGGTCCTCGAGGAGCAGGGCCTGTCGGTCAGCGAGTTCCGCCAGCAGGTGGACTACCAGCGGGCGCTCGAGGGCGAGCTGTCGCGGACGTTGTCCGCGATGGACGGGATCGACGACGCGAACGTGCACCTGGTAACCCCCGAGGACTCGGTGTTCACCGAGCGGGAGGACCCGGTCGAGGCCTCGGTCGTGCTGACGACGAACCGGGAGCTGGCCGACGACCGGGTCGACGGGGTCGCCTACGTGGTCGCGAGCGCGGTCGAGGGCCTCGAGCTCGAGCACATCACCGTCGCCGACCAGACCGGCGCGGTGCTGCACACTCCCGGCGAGACCGGCGGGGTCGGGTCGGCGGGCAACCGCAACCTCCGCCAGCAGCAGGAGTTCGAGCAAGTGCTCGCCGGCGAGGTCGAGGGCCTGCTGAGCCAGGCCACCGGCGGGAGCCCGGCCTCCGTCGTCGTGCGCAGCGACATGAACTTCGACGAGCAGGAGACCGAGACCTACATCTACGACCCCGAGAGCCAGGTCGAACTGCGCGAACAGCTCTCCGAGGAGGTCTTCACCGGCACCGGGCTGATCCCGGGCGGGCCGGTGGGCGTGGATGGTGGGCCCGATGCCGAGGGCGGCGAGAGCGACTACGACCGCACCGACGAGTTGCGCGAGTTCGGCGTCGACCGAGAGATCATGCGTACCGAGTCCGCGCCCGGAGGGATCGAGGGGCTCTCGGTCGCGATCGTGATGGACGACGGGACGCTGACCGGCGCCGAGGTGCCGCCGGTCGCGGAGGTCGAGGAGCTCGTGGGCGCGGCCCTGGGCCTCGACGCCGAGCGCGGCGACGAGGTGGCGGTGTCCACGGTGCCGATCGAGGAGCCCGAGGAGGAGATCGCCGAAGAGGAGGGTGTCGACCTGTTCGGCATCGTCCCCCAGATCCTCGGCGGCCTGGTCCTGCTGATCGTCGCGATCGCCTTGTTCCTCATGACGCGGCGCCGCCAGGTGACCGTGGAGGAGGTCGAGGCGACCGAGACGCTCGAGCTGCCGGAACCGCAGCCTGCGCCCGAGCCGGCGCTGACCGCGCCCGCCCGGCAGCCCGAGGAACTGGCCCCGCAGGGCGACCACCTCAAGCAGGAGGTCACCGACCTGGTGTCGAGCCAGCCCGAGGAGATCGCCACGCTGCTGCGCGGTTGGCTGGCCGACAAGAGCGGTGATCGGGCGTGACCGCCGACGTGCTCCAGCGCAGCCAGTCCACGGCGCTCGCCCGCCGGTCGGACGACGTGTCCGTGCGCGAGTTCAGCCGGAGCCAGAAGGCCGCGGCGGTCCTGCTGTCGGTCGGGCCCGAGGTGTCGGCCCAGGTGCTGCAGCACATGACCGAGGAGGAGGTCGAGCAGGTGGCCTACGAGGTCGCGACGCTCGGCGACCTGAGCCCCGCGGAGCTGCGCCCGATCCTCGAGGAGTTCCAGTCGGAGGCGCTCGCGCACGGGCACCTGGTGTCCGGTGGGGAGGCGCACGCTCGCGAAATGCTGCGGAAGTTCCGTGGCGAGCGAGGCGACGAGATCGTCGACCGGGTACTCGCGACCGTGCAGACCTCCCCGTTCTACTTCCTGCGTCAGCACGCACCGGACGAGATCCTGCAGCAGCTGCGCGACGAGCACCCGCAGACGATCGCGCTCGTCACCAGCCACCTCCCCCCGAAGTTCAGCGCGCGCATCCTCGCCGAGTTGGACAGCGAGACCCAGCGTGAGGTCGCGCTGCGGGTCGCGTTGATCGACCGGACCAGCCCCGAGGTGATCAAGCGGGTCGAGGCGACCCTCAAGCAACGGCTCGGCGACTTCGCGCGGCGCCAGGACAGCGAGCGGGGCGGCGTGCAGGAACTCGCGGGGATGCTCAACCAGTCCGACCGCGGGACCGAGCAGTCGATCCTCACCGGCCTCGAGGAGCGCGACCCCGAGCTCGCCGAGCAGGTCCGCCAGCTCATGTTCGTCTTCGAGGACGTCACGACCCTCGACGACCGCGCGGTGCAGGAGGTCCTGCGCCAGGTCGACATGCAGAAGGTCGCGGTGGCGATGAAGGGCGTCGCGGACGAGGTCAAGGACGTGATCCTGCGCAACCTCTCGGAGCGCGCCCGCGCCACCCTCGAGGAGGAGCTGGAGCTGCTCGGCCCCGTCCGGGTCAAGGAGGTCGAGGAGGCGCAGACCGAGATCGTGCAGAAGATCCGCCAGCTCGAGGAAGAGGGCCAGATCGTGATCCAGCGTGGGGAGGGGGAGTTCGTTGAGTAGGCGCCTCGCCGATCCCACGTTCGGCCACGCGCCGCGGTCGCTCGCGGCTCCCGACCCCTCACTGGACGCGCTCACGCGCGAACTGATCGAGGAGGCGGTCGACGACGCGTACGCGCGTGGCGAGGCCGCCGGGCGGCGCGCCGCGGTCGAGGAGGCCACCGAGGCCGCGCAGAAGGCCACCGGTCGGGCCGCCCGGGCCGTCGAGGCGGCGGTGGAGGGCGCGCTCGCCGAGGTCGGCGAACTGCGCCGGCAGCAGGCTGCCGCTGACGCCGAGCTCGCCGCGCGGATCGCCGCGCTCGTGCTCGGTCACGAACCGCACGACGGTGGGCAGGGCCTGTTGGTCCGCTGCCGGCAGGCGCTGGAGCGGCTGGACGATCGGCCGATCAGTCTGCGGGCGCACCCCGACGACGCGGCAACGCTGCGCGACGGGCTCGTGGGCGAGTCCGTCGAGGTGGTGGAGGACCGGTCGCTCGGGCTGGGCGAGGCCGTGTTCGCGGGCCGCTGGGCCCGGGCCGAGCTGACCCGTGAGGCGGGGTGGGCGCTGGTGTGCGAGGCCCTCGGGCTCGACGGGCCCCCGGACGTGGCGGAGCTCGCCGGAGAGACGGTGCAGGCGTCCCCGGAACGCCCATCGGATCCCGCGTCACCGCCGGTGTGGACACAACCGCAGGACTCAGCCGCCGCAGATGGCCACACCCTCGCGGCTGCTTCCGCGGTGCGGACGGAACCGCAGGCTGCGGGCAGCCAAGATGCCCACACCGCCGCCGACGAGGCCTCGCCAGCTCCGGTGGAGGCCCCGACCGGGACCGACCAGGCCTCGCCAGAACCGGAGGAGGCCCCGTGAGCTCGCTGCTGACCCCGGCCGAGCCCGGCTACCACGTCAGCGGGGCGGTCGCACGCGTCGCCGGCCACGAGGTCGAGCTGCGCGGCCTGCGCCTGGCCGTCGGTGACGCCGTCACCGTGCACTCGGCGGGCGGTGACCGCGAGGCCGAGGTGGTCGCGCTGGCGAGCGAGGGCGCGCGGGCGCTCGTGCTCGGCGACCCCGAGGGCCTCGCGCGCGGGGACCGCGTGAGCGCCGGCAACGCCGCAGCGACCGCGCCGGTCGGCGACGCGCTGCTCGGACGGGTCATCGACGGTCTCGGCCGTCCGATCGACGGCAAGGGCCCACTGACGCAGGGGGGTTCGCTGGCGCGGGAGGGTTCGCTGGCGCGGGAGGGTTCGCTGGCGCAGGGGGGTTCGCTGGCGCAGGTGCCGCTGCAGGCGTCGCCCCCGTCGCCGCTGGAGCGGCAGCGCATCGACGAGCCGCTCCCGACCGGGGTGCGGGTGCTCGACGCGCTCTGCACCGTCGGCCGCGGGCAACGGGTCGGCGTGTTCGCGGGCTCGGGTGTCGGGAAGTCGACCCTGCTCTCGATGATGGTCCGCGGCACGTCCGCCGACCGCAACGTCGTCGCGCTCGTGGGGGAGCGCGGGCGTGAGGTCCGCGAGTTTGTCGAGGACGAGCTCGGCCCGGACGGGCTCGCCCGCTCGGTGGTCGTCGTGTCGACCAGCGACGAGGCACCCCTGTTGCGGCTGCGTGCGAGCCAGATCGCGACGCGCATCGCCGAGTCGTTCGCCGACGATGGTGCGGACGTGCTCCTCTGCCTCGACAGCCTCACCCGGTTGGCGACCGCCCAGCGCGAGGTGGGACTGGCCGCCGGCGAGCCGCCGACCGCCCGCGGTTACACGCCGTCGGTCTTCACGATGCTGCCGCGGCTGCTGGAACGCGCCGGGCCGCGCCGCCACGGCACCGTGACCGGCTTCTACACGGTGCTGGTCGACGGCGACGACCACAACGACCCGATCGCCGACGCCGCCCGCTCGATCCTGGACGGCCACGTCGTCCTGGACCGCGCGCTGGCCCAGCGGGGCCGCTATCCGGCGGTCGACCCGCTCGCGAGCCTCTCGCGCCTCGCGGACGCCGTGCGCACCGCCGAGCAGCACGAGGCGGCGACGAACGCGCGCGCCGCGCTCGCGGCCGCCGCCGAGGTCCGCGACCTCGTCGAGGTCGGTGCGTACCAGCCCGGCAGCAACCCGCGTGCCGACCGCGGGCTCGCCATCGAGCCGGACCTCGTGGACTTCCTGCGCCAGGGGATCCACGAGCCCGCCCCGTACGACGACACGTGGGCGCTGCTGGCGGAGCTCGCCGCCCGCTTCACGGCACCCGCCGAGCCTGAGCAAGGACGGACGGCATGAGCCGGCTACGTACCGTCGAGCGGGTCCGAGCGCTGCTGGAGCGCCGGGCGCTGGCACGCCTGGTCCAGGAGCAGTCCGAGGTCGAGCGCCAGGCGGAGGCCCGTCGCCGCGCCGAGGCGATCTACCGGGACCGCCCCCTGCCCCCGCCCGAGCTGACTGCCGACCGGCTGCGCGCGCTGCAGCTACAGGGGCTCGGCGCGCACGAGCTCGTGCGGGACGCGCTCGCGAGCGAGGAGCTCGCGGAGCAGCGACGCATCGAGGTCGCCCGCGCATGGTCGTACGCGTCGACGGCGCACAAGAGCGTCGAACGCGCCGCCGAGCGCAAGGAAGAGGAAGCCGCGCAGGAGGCCGCCCGAGCGGCGGCCCGGGCGCTCGACGAACTCGCGCTCGCTCGCCGCGTGCGTGACGAGCAGGAGGGACGCCGGTGATCTCGGGAATCGGTCTGGCCGGGGGCATGCCCACGCCCCCCGGGGGGATGCCGGGCATGTCGTCGGGTGGGGTCTCCGACGTCAACGCTCGGATGAGCGCCATCAAGGAGCGCTTCGTGGCGCCCGCCGCGTTCGGGGCGGCGTTCGAGGCCGCGCTCGAGGCCGAGCGGGCCGGTGAGGTCGAGCGCGCCGAGGCCGCCGAAGCCGGCGCCGAGGGTGATGTCGCGGGCGATGGCGCGGATGCTGGCGGGGACGGCCAGCGGGGCGACGACGAGCTGACGGTGGCGGGGCGCTCGGGCGACGGTGACGTGGCGATGGCCGGGCGCTCGGGCGACGGTGACGTGGCGGTGGCCGGGCGCTCGGGCGACGGTGACGTGGCGGTGGCCGGGCGCTCGGTCGACGGCGCCGGGTCGAGCAACCGCAACGGCCCACGCGGGGTCACGCTGGCGGACGCCGGCCCGGGAGCCCAGATGGTGCACAGTGCGGGCCTGCCCGCGTGGCTCGATCCCGACGCCCCCATCCTGGGTCAGGGACCGACGGCCCCGTCCCTGGGCGGGTCCGGCGCGGCCGATGTCCTGCTCGAGCGCGTCCGTTCAGGCCTCGCCGGTGCCGAGGGGGGCCAGCCGACCTGGGTCTCGGCCTTCGGGGAGAGCGCGCGGGAGTGGGCTCCGGAGATCTCGGCGGCCGCGGCGGAGGCCGGTATCGACGACCGTCTGCTCGCAGCGCTGGTCGAGGCCGAATCCGGATTCCGGGCGGATGCCGTCAGCCACGCCGGCGCGATCGGGCTCGCCCAACTCATGCCCGGGACGGCCGACGCGCTCGGCGTCGATCCGCGCGACCCGGTCGACAACCTGCGCGGAGGTGCTCAGTACCTGCGCGAACAGCTCGACCGCTTCGGCTCGGTCGAGGAGGCGCTCGCCGCCTACAACGCCGGCCCTCACCGCGTCCAGCAGGCCGGTGGGATCCCCAACATCACCGAGACCCAGAACTACGTCCGCACGGTGACCGACCGCTATGCGCAGCTATAGGTGATGTCGATGATGCCGATCCCCGCAGCAAGCGTGCCATCGGGTCCCCGGACCTCCGTGCCGGCCGCTGACCGGTCGAGCGACGACTTCGAGTCGCTCCTCGACGACGTGCTTGGCGACGCGCGCGACGAGCGCGAGGACGAGTCGGGCGAGGGCGAGACGGGTGGAGAGGGTCTCGGGCTCGTCGCCCTGGGCCTGCGGCCGCTCGCGTTGTCGATCGCCGGTGCTCAGGAGGAGGCCGATGCTGATGGCGACGCCGACCTCGACGCGCTGATCGAGGCGCTGGGCGACGCCGTCGACGTCGACGACTTGCGCGCGGCGCTCGACGCGCTCGGCGAGGCGTTGGACCCCGAGGAGGCCGCCGCGCTGCTCGCTGCGCTCGAGGCCTCGCACGGCGGGTCGGCCGCCGAGCTGCTCGAGCCCGAGGATCTCGCGGCGCTCGCGGACGCCCTGGCCGAGCAGCAGGAGCTCCGCGACGTACTGGCGGAGCTCGGCGTCGATGTCGACGCGCTGCGCCGAGCCCTGGCCGACGGGGAGCGCGACGAGGTCGTGGCCCTGCTGCGGGACGGCGACGCGTCATCGGTGCAGGACCTGCTCGCCCGGGCCTCGGCCCTGGCGACACGGAACGGCGAGCGCGGCGGCGATGAGGCCGACGGCGAGCGCGGCGCCGCCGACGGTGCCCGCCGAGGTGCCGGGTCGGAGCGCAGTGGCGGGGCCGACAACCAGACCGACAACGCTGACGCCGAGGACGAGGACGGCGAGCAACTGTCGCGTCCGGGCCGAGGCGAGGAATCGCGACGTGGCGGCGGCGACCGCAGTGAGGCCGAAAGTGACCGTGCACGCGGCGACACCGACGCACGCGAGGGACGCGCGGCCGACGCTGCGAGGGGCGGCGCCTCGGCCCAGTCAGACGCCGAGGGTGAGGGCGAGCAGGCCGAGGAGCGGGCAGCACGCCTGTCGACCGCCCGCCGGGCGTCGGGGTCGCGGGCCGAGGGCGGCCAGGTCGACGGCAATCGCGGAGCGACCGAGCGGGTCGAGGGCAACCGCGGCGACACGTCCCGCGCCGGACAGTTCGCGACGGACCTGCGCGCGGCCGGGGGCGGAACGGAGTCGGCGACCCGGGCGAGCTCCGCCGCACGGGCCGAACCCAGCAGCCTCGCGGCCAGGGTCGCGGAGATCGCCGAGCAGCTCGAGGATCGCGGCCCCCCTCGTCGGATGACCGTCGAGGTCGGCGACATGCGCCTGACCGTCTCGATGCGGGGCGAGAACGCCGTCCGGGTTGCCGTGATCGGCGAAGGCCAGACGGCCAGTGACCTCTGGTGGCGGCAGCTGCAGGAGGCGTTGGCGGCGCGAGGGCTCGACCTCGACAGCGGTGACCTCGACGGCTCCGGGGGCCGGGCCGGCGCGCGGGACGGCGACGGGGCCGATCCCCGTGATCCCGAGGACGCCCGGGACGACCGCCGGCCGGCGAACAGGCCGGCACGGACCGCTGGGCAATGGCGCACCCAACCGACCGGCGTGCGCCTCTAACGCGCTTCACCGACCCGAATCAACCAGACCGACCACACGAACACGAGGAGCATGCTCATGCCAATCGACCCCACCGGAGGCGCGGCCGCCGGAATCACCGCGGGAGGTGCCGCCGGGCCGGGTGGAGCGGGCCAGAACGCCTCCTCCAACTCGCTGGGCGATCTCGACGACGAGGCATTCCTGCAGCTCCTCGTCGCGCAGATGCGCTACCAGGACCCGATGGAGCCCGCCGACCACACCCAGATGCTCCAGCAGACCGCGATGTTCACGCAGGTCGAGGCGCTGCAGAAGGTGACCGAGTCCCAGCAGCAGTTGCTGGGCATGGGCCAGACGCAGATGGCCAACGACATGATCGGCCACGACGTGACCGCCGAGATCCCGGGCGAGGGGACGGTCACCGGGATGGTCGAAGCCGTCCGTTACACCGATCAGGGACCGATGCTGCGGATGGCCGACGGCGAAGTGCCGTTGCAGTACGTGATGGAGGTCCGAGCGGTCGACGCGACGCCGCCGCCGGCGGAGCCGCCCGAGGAGCCCGAGGAGGGCGATGACGTCGCGGACCCCGAGGGCGATGACGTCGTCGAGTCCGACGAGTCCGACGAGGCCGACGAGCCGCTCGACGCGTGAGCCGCCCCACCCACGACCCGCTCGACCCGACCGACCTGCACGACCTGACCCACCGGATCCACCCGACCACCTGCCCAGAAGGCTCAAAGGAAAGGGAGCACCATGCTTCGCTCGATGTTCGCCGGCGTCAGCGGCCTGCGCAGTCACCAGGAGATGATGGACGTCGTCGGCAACAACATCTCGAACGTCAACACGCACGGGTTCAAGTCCGAGCGCGCGACGTTCCAGGATGCCCTGTACCAGACCCAGCGCGGCGCGACCACGGGCGAGGAGCTCGACGGCGGCGGAGAGGGCGGGGTGAACCCGCTGCAGATCGGCCTCGGGGCGAACCTGGCGTCGGTCGACACGAACTTCGGGCAGGGCTCGTTCGAGATGACCGGCCGGGCCACCGACGTCGCGATCGACGGCGAGGGCTTCTTCGTCGTCGACACCGACGAGGGCGAGGCGTACACCCGCGCCGGCATCTTCGACTTCGACGGGGCCGGCAACCTCGTCGACCGCAACGGCAACACCGTCATGGGGGCCAGCGGCGAGGGCGACATCGACGGCGAAGACCTGGAAGCCATCACGATCGACCCGGATACCCTCAGTGAGCTGCGGGACGTCTCCGTGCAGCGCAACGGGGTCATCTCGGGTCGCGACGGCGACGGGGACGAGGAGATCATCGGCACCATCGCCACCGCGGACTTCACCAACCCCGGGGGGCTCGAGCGCGACGGGGGCTCGCTGTTCCGCCCGACCGGCGCCGAGGGCGACATGGCGGTCGGCGCTCCGGGCGAGGACGGCCGCGGAGCGCTCGAGGGCGGGGTGCTCGAGATGGGCAACGTCGACCTCGCCGACGAGTTCACCAAGCTCATCACCGCCCAGCGCGGGTTCCAGGCGAACTCGCGGACCATCACCACCAGCGACGAGCTGCTCCAGGAGCTCGTGAACCTCAAGCGCTGACTCCGGGCGGAGCCCGACCGCGGTCCGGCGCGCGCGTCCCCCGTCCTCCGGGCGGGGGACGCGCTCATGCGAGCGCCGCTGGCAAGGCCCGTGAGACCTCCGATCGTTAACTCACAGTCGCCATCGCCGACACGGACCGTGACAGGGAATGTCCCAGCGCGCACAGGGAGGTGCCGCGTGATCGTCGTGCATCGCCTGAAGGGCGAGCCCTTCGTCATCAACGCGGATCTGATCGCAATGGTCGAGTCCGCGCCGGACACGATCGTCCGGCTCGTCGACGGCCGCTCGGCACACGTCCGCGAGACCCCCGATGAGGTCGTCGAGGCCGTCATCGCGTTCCGCGCCGCCGTGCTGCGGGCCGCTGACGAGCACCGCGGGACCCCTGCTGCTCGCACGACCCGCAATCTGACCGTGCTTACGGGCGACGAGGCGTAGCGCAATGGCTCTCTTCATCGGCGGTATCGCGCTGATCTTCGTCGCGATCGGGATCGCCATGGTGATCGACGGCAACGCGCTGTCGGTGCTGCTGTCGATGTCGAGCTTCGTGCTGGTGTTCTTCGCCACGCTGGGCGCTGGCGTGATGGCCTACCGTCCGACCGAGCTCCGCAAGATCCCGACGATCATGAAGTCGGGACTCAAGCAGCAGCCCTCCGACCTCGACGCGACCGTCACACAGCTGGCGGCGATGGCCGACGTCGCGCGGCGCGAGGGGATGCTCGCCCTGGAGGCCCGCCTCGACGAGGTCGAGGACCCCAGCATCCGGCAAGCGCTGCAGCTGGTCGTGGACGGGCTCGACGCCGAGGCCGTCCGCGAGATGGTGGAGATCGACATCTCGGCGGTCGAGCAACGGCACACGGCGAACATCGGCTTCTTCCAGGCGCTCGGTGGCTACGCGCCGACGTTCGGGATGGTCGGCACGGTCATCGGCCTGATCAACATGCTCCAGAACCTCACGAACCCCGAGCAGCTCGGGGTGGGCATGGCCCTCGCGCTGCTCACCACCCTCTACGGCGTGATGCTCGCCAACGTCGTGTTCATCCCGTTCGCGACCCGGCTGCAGCGGCTCAGCGAAGCGGAGATCCGCACCCGCGAGGCCGCCCTGGACGGCATCATCGCGCTGCAAGGGGGCATCAGTCCGCGGTTGCTCGTCGAGCGCCTCGAGACCTACCTGCCGCCCGAGCGGCGGATCGGCTACCAGGAGCGCGCGAACCGGCCGGCGCGCACTGCCGCGGCGGAGGAGGCCGCCTGATGTCTCCTCGGACGACCCCGAGGCAGCGGCGCCAGCGGGTCGGGGACGGCAACCGCTGGCTGCAGACCTACGCGGACGCGATGACGCTGCTGCTCGCCTTCTTCGTGATCCTCTACGCGATGAGCGAGATCGACGTCATCGAGTTCGAAGCGTTCATCCGCGGCCTGGAGGTGCCCTTCGGCAATCCCGCCACCAGCGAGGGGGTCCTCGACGCGGGCGACTCGATCGTCGGCGACGTCGATGCGCCCAGCGACCCGCTGGAGGAGGCGATCCGCATCACCGAGAACCTCCCGGTCGACCCCTCCGAGGGGGACGCCGACGAGGACGAGGAGGAGGACCTCGAGGGCGGCGAGGAGAACGAGGACGAGGGCGTCGACGAGATCGACGCCGAACAGGCCGCCAGCCAGGCCGAGGTGGACCGCGATCTCGATCAGCTGCGCGAGGTCCGGCAGATCGTCGAGGAGTCGCTCGCCGAGGCCGGGTACCCGGACGTCGCGGACTTCCGGCTCACCGAACGGGGGCTCGTCATGTCCATCTCGGCCGACGACGTGCTCTTCGACGTCCTGTCCACCGACATCAAGGACGAGGGTCTCGAGGTGATCGACGCGATCGCCACGCCGCTGGAGGGCGCCCCGAACGACGTGCTCGTCGAAGGACACACCGACGATCAGCTGATCGCGCGCACGGACTACTCGAACTGGAACCTCTCGACCGACCGTGCGGTCGCGGTGCTCTCGGTCCTCTTCGAGGACTACGAGATCGGCGAGGAGCGACTCGGGGCCGCCGGTTACGGCGAGCACCGGCCGCGCGTGCCGAACGACAGCGAGGAGAACCAGGCACTGAACCGCCGCGTCGACATTCTCGTCGTCGCGCAGAGCGCGGACTAACGGGCCCGAGGGCCCGGGCCGCTGCCAGGGTCGGCGGCGGTGGGACGACACCAAGGAGGGGGAGACGACAATGGCCAGGACGGTCCAGGAGATGCGCCAACAGCAGGCGCAGGAGCCCGACGAGGGGCCGGAGCAGGGTGGACCGAGCCGAGCGAGACGGATCCTGCGGATCGTGCTCGTCGTGTTGCTGGTGCTCGCGGTGACCGGCGCTGCGGCCTACTGGACCGTGCTGCGTTCGGGCGATGACGAGGCCGCGGCGGAGGAGTCCGAGGAGTCCGAGGAGCCCGAGGAGGGCGAGGTCGTCGAGGTCGCCGAGATGACCGCGAACCTCGCCGGCGGGGACCTGCGGTTCGCGCGGGTGGGCATCGCCCTCGTGCTCGAGGAGGGGCGCGAGGCGGCCGAGGTCGAGGGACGGTTCCCGCTGATGCAGGACGCCGCGCTCGACGAGCTCGCCGCGATGACCCCCGAGGAGCTGACCAGCGAGGAGGGGGTCGCGCAGCTGCGGGACCGTCTCACCGACCGGGCCCACGAGATCTACGACGAGGGGGAGGTCGTTCGGGTCGCGTTGACCGAGCTGATCATTCAGTAGGTCCGAGTTGCTATAGCTCGGCGACCTCCGGTCGAGAAGGAGGTGTGGAACGCACGCTTTCATCTAACCGACCGGAGGTCCGCAGGTCGTGCTGGCAGATCTCGGGGACGCCTCCCGCGCGTCCGAGCAGGCCGAGCCCGAAGGGGTCGCCCCCTACGATTTTCGGCGGCCGAGCCTCATCAGCCGTGAGGACGCCCGCAGCCTCGAGGTGGCTCACGAGCTGTTCACGCGACGGCTCGCCACCGCGTGGGGCAGCGCGCTGCGCGCGATCGTGTCGGTCGACCCGCTGGCCGTGGACCAGGTGCCCTACGACGACTACATCCGCTCGATGCCGTACCCGAACGTGCTGGGGGCGGTGGGCCTGCCGCCGCTGCCGGGCGGGGCGCTCCTGGAGGTCAACACCCAGCTCGCGCTGATGATGGTCGACCGGCTCCTCGGTGGCCAGGGTGCATTGTCCGACGGGCGCACGGAGTTGCAGCGTCGGCCGACCGACCTCGAGGGCGCGCTCGTGCGCGACCTGCTCGACGGAGCGACGTCCGCGTTGACGGTCGCCCTGTCGGAGGTGACCGACTCGGCCGAGCTGTTCTCGCTGGACTACAACCCCCAGCACGTGCAGATCGCCGCGCCCAGCGACATGGTGTTCGTCCTCTCGTTCCGCGTGTCCATCTCCCAGGGGATCGACACCGAGGGCCTGCTCTCGGTGTGCTATCCGGCGCTCACGCTGAAGCCGATCCTCGAGGAGCTCTCACGCCAGACGATGGGGGGACCGGGCGCGTTCGAGTCCGATCCCGCCGCGAGCCGTGCGTTGCTGCTCGGGCGGCTCGACGACGTCGATGTCGACCTGTCGGTGCGCCTCACCGACTCGATGGTGCCCGCGGGCGACCTCGAACGGCTCGCCGTGGGGGACGTCCTGCGCCTCGACCATCGGTTGGGGCAGCCGGCGCGAGGCCTCGCCGGTGATGCCGAGGTCCTGCTCGGCCACCTCGGCAAGCGCGGGCGTCGGCTCGCGTTTCAGGTCAGCGAATGGACCCCGCCGCGCATGCCCTTGTCCGGCGAGCAGCTGGCGCTGAATGCCGGCGCCTCCGACCCGGCGATGGGTGCCGCTGCCGATCGTGACGCGGCTGGTGCCAAGCCAGGGATGCGCGAGACCCACGGACAGGGCACGGACGAGACCGCGTCGACCGGATCGGGGCCCGACGGCGCGCCGCTGGAGGCGGCGCGGCGCAACGGGGATGGCTCGACCGAGACCGGCGAGCGCCCCGCGCGCCGCCGTGGATCGGCGGGCACGGAACGGGACGAGGCCGCCGACGGGTCCGGGAGCGATGAGGACCGCGAGGCCGCGCGTGCCCGCCGGCGCGCTCGCCGCGAGCGACGCACCGACCGCAGCGACGACGAGCAGGAGCAAGCATGAGTGCGGAGCAGACGGACGTGGCCCCGGCCGAGTATCCCGACCTCGGGGCTGGCACGAATGCCGGTCAGCGTCGCGACACCGCCATGCTCGCGGACGTGAACCTCGAGGTGACCGTGGAGCTCGGTCGTGTTCGCATGCGCGTGCGCGATCTGCTGCAGCTCAGCGAGGGCAGCGTCCTCGAGCTGGACCGTGCCGCGGGAGCGCCCGTGGACGTGCTCGTCAACGGCAGCGTCGTCGCGCGTGGAGACGTCGTCGTCGTCGACGACGAGCTCGGCGTGCGCATCACCGAGCTGGTCGGGGGCGGCCCTCAATGACCGAGGCGGTCGAGGTCGCGAGCCGACTGCTGCCGTCGCTCGCGTTGATCGTCGGTGCGCTGCTGCTGCTGCGTCGGTGGGCGCGACGGGGAGCCGTGCAGGCGGGCGCGGGCATCAAGGTGCTCGCGCGCACTGGGCTCACGCGGGGTGCGAGCGTCGCCGTGGTCGAGCTCGGCTCTCGTCGGTTCCTCGTCGGCGCCAGCGAGCACGGGGTGTCGCTGCTCGCCGAGCTGGAGGGCCAGGAGACCGTTGATGCAGCGGCGCAGGAGGCGCCGAAGGCACCGGACTCCCCGGCGGTGCTCGCAGCACCCGGAGCGACCGCCGACGACCTCTCGACACTGCTCGGTGCGCACGGTTCCCCGATGTCGACCTCGGGCGCCCCGGACTCCCGGGTGGCCGGAAGCCACCCCCCTCTTGACCCGACCCTCGACCCGCAGGACGCGGGTCGCCCCGACGGCGCGACGCGCCGCCAACCCCTTGGTGACCTGCTCGCGGGTCACCTCGGATCGGATCGCCCACGGATGGGCGCTGGAACGCCGATCTCCCGCACGGACGGTGAGCCGCAAGGGCTCGTCGACCGGTTGCGGGCGATGACGGTCCGCACCCACGTGGAGAGGCCGATCCGTGCGAGTCGTCCCTGAGCCCGTAGCTGCGCGCACCCCCCCGGGTGCCGGCCGGGCCCTGTGGCGCCTGGCCCTCGTCGTGCTGATCGCGGCCGGCCTGGTCGCGGTGCTGGCCGCCCCCGGTTTCGCGCAGCCGCAGCCCGAGCAACCGGAGCCGTCCGAGCCGCCGATCCCGACCACCCCGGACGAGGAGCCGCCGGACACCGACCTGGACGAAGCCGTCGTGCCCGACGTTCCCGACATCATCTTCGGGGTCGAGTCCGAGGATCCCGCGCTGAGCCGCACGGTCGTCATCATCCTGCTGCTGACTCTCGGGTCGGTCGCGCCGGGGCTGCTGCTCCTCATGACGACGTTTACGCGCTTCATCATCGTGTTGGGGCTGACGAAGCAGGCGCTCGCCGTGCAGACGGTGCCGCCCGCGCAGGTGCTGGTCGGGCTCGCCCTGTTCCTGTCGTTGTTCGTGATGGGGCCGATCTTCACCGAGATCAACGAGGAGGCGATCCAGCCGCTCCTCGAGGGTGAGATGGGACAGCAGGAGGCCTTCGAGGCGGGTTTCGAGCCGTTGCGCGGCTTCATGCTCGACCAGGTCGAGGAGTCCGATCTGGAGCTGTTCGTCGAGCTCTCCGGTGAGGAGCCGCCGGACTCGCCCGAGGAACTCGGCCCGACGACGATCGTGCCGGCCTTCGTGGTCAGCGAGCTGCGCACCGCCTTCATCATCGGGTTCGTGATCTTCGTGCCGTTCCTGATCATCGACCTGGTGGTCGCCGCGACCCTGATGTCCCTCGGCATGGTCATGCTGCCGCCGGTGTTCATCTCGCTGCCCATCAAGCTGCTGCTCTTCATCCTCGTCGACGGCTGGGTGCTGTTGGTCGGGTCGCTCGTCAACTCCGTCAACGGGGTCGTGACATGAGCGTTTGGCGACCCACCGGGGACGTGTGTCCGATGTTCGACGAAGCCGTGGGGGGAGATGCCCGATGACCGACGCGCAGGTGCTCGAGATCGTGACCGGTGCGCTGCGCATCGGGCTGGTGCTGGCCGGGCCGCTGCTGGCGGTCGCGCTCGGCGTGGGCGTGGTCGTCTCGCTCATCCAGACGGTCACACAGATCCAGGAGATGACGCTCACCTTCGTGCCCAAGCTCATCGGCGTGGCGCTGGTGATCGTGCTGTTGGGCTCGTGGATGATCCGCGAATTGGTCAACTGGGTGACCCAGCTCTGGACCGACATCCCGTCGTTGACTTAGTCGCGGACAGCGTCCTCGATGGAGACCCTGCAGATCGCGCTCGACCCCGCCCAGTCGGCGGGTCTCGTACTCGCGATGACGCGGGTCACCGCATTCGCGCTGGTCTCGATGCCCATGGGCATGCTCATGCCGATCTCCGGCCGCATGGCCATGGGACTCGCGGTGGGCCTGTTGCTGGCCGAGCCCTACGAGGGGGCGCTCAGCCTCGTCGGGCTCTTCGGTGCGGCGGTCGTCAACGCCGGCATCGGGGTCGCGCTGGGATGGCTCACGAGCATCATCTTCCAGATCTTCTTCACGAGCGCCGCGTTCCTCGACGTCCTGTCCGGCCTGTTCGCCGCCGTGCTCTTCGACCAGGCGATGGAGGAGCGCGCCGGCATGTACACGCGGTTGTTCAACATGACGGCGATCGCGCTGTTCGCGGTGGCGGGCGGTCTCGAACTCCTGGTGCGCGGTCTCGGCTTCACGTTCGAAGTGATCCCGGTGCACGGCGAGATCTCGCTGAATGCGGGCCTCATCACCGAGACCGCGGTGCAGACGCTGGAAGCGATGATGCTCGGTGCGGCTGAGCTCATCCTGCCGGTGGCGGCCGCGCTGTTCCTGGTCGAGATCACGATGGGGCTCGCCTCGCGCTTCAGCCCGCAGACCAATGTCTTCCTGCTCGGCCTCCCCGCCAAGCTGCTGGTCGCGTTGGTGCTGGTGTCGACCTCGATCATGCTGTTCCCCGAGGTGATGGGCGGCGTCATGGACCGGATGGAGGAGCTCTTCGAGGTCGGCATCCGCGCCTTCATGCCGTGAATGGGCCGCTTCAAGGCGGCCGTGTTGCGCCGATCGCCGAAGGCGATCGCCTCTAGCAGGGCGGCCGTGTTGCGCCGATCGCCGAAGGCGATCGCCTCTAGCAGGGCGGCCGTGTTGCGCGGATCGCCGAAGGCGATCGCCTCTAGCAGTCCACTCAAGCGTGTCCCTCTGCGGCCGACACCCAACAAGACGCCCCATGGATCGGGGCGGTAGCGGCCACGGACCGGCCGTGCATCGTCGGCGACCCCGACGCTGCCTCCGGACCGGTGGAGTGATCCGTGGCCAAGCAGGAGCAGGGCGAGAAGACCGAGAAGCCCACTCCGCGCCGACGCAACAAGGCGCGCGAGGAGGGGCAGGTCGCGCGCAGCCAGGAGGTCGGCGCCGCCACCAGCCTGCTCGCGGCCGTGCTGGCCGTGGTCATGATCGTGCCCGGCGCGTTCGAGACGCTGCGTGAGACGTCCGCGGCCCTCTGGATCTCCACCGACGGCACCGAGCTCCCGAGCGGTCAGATCCTCGACTTCTTCTGGCGCATCGCGACCACCGCGATCCTGCCGATCGCGGGGATCGCGGCGTTCTTCGGCGTCCTCGCGGGTGCGAGCCAGGTCGGGTTCCGCATCACCCCGAAGGCCGCGAAACCGAAGCTCGACAAGCTCGACCCGCGCAAGGGGCTCGAGAAGCTCAAGCCCAAGCGCGCGGGTTGGGAACTGATCCGGGCGACCACGAAGCTCGGCTTGCTGTTCGCGCTCGCCGCCGGGCCGCTGACGGCCTGGACCGAGTCCATGGGGCAGGGCCGCGGCCTCGGCAGCGGCCTCAGCGCCCTGTCGGACGAGGCGTGGACGCTGCTGATGCGCGCGTTCGCGCTCGCGGTGGTCGTGGCGCTCGCCGACTACCTCTGGCAGCGCCACACGACCGAGAAGAAGCTCAAGATGTCGAAGCACGAGATCAAGCAGGAGCACAAGCAGACCGAGGGTGACCCGCAGATCAAGCAGTCGCGTCGCCAGCGCATGCGCGAGCTGTCGCGCAACCGGATGCTCGCTGACGTGCCGAAGGCCGACGTCGTCGTCACCAACCCCACGCACCTCGCCGTCGCCCTGCGCTACTCGCCCGACGAGGCGGCGCCGCGGGTCGTCGCGAAGGGTGCCGACCACCTCGCCGAGAAGATCCGAACCATCGCCTACCGCCACGGGGTGACCGTGACCGAGGACAAACCGCTCGCGCAGACGCTGTACCGCAAGTGCAAGGTGGGTCAGCTCGTCCCCGCCGCGCTCTACGAAGCGGTCGCGGTCGTGCTGGCACTCGCCTACCGGCGCACGGGGCGTCGCGCGACCGCGGGGGCCGGCCGATGAGCAACTCCGTGAAGGATCCGGCGGGAGGCCTCTCGGCCGGCCCGAAGCTCGCCCGGGCGCTGGTGCCGCTCGTCGTCATCGCCGCCGTGCTGATGATGGTGGTGCCGATCCCCGCGGTCGGCATCGACGTGCTGCTCGCGGCCAACCTGACGTTGGGGATCCTCGTGATCCTCGCGGTCATCACGCTGCGCGACAGCCTCGACTTCAGCGTCTTCCCGTCGCTCTTGCTCATGGCGACGCTGATCAGGCTCGCGTTGAACGTCTCGACGACGCGGCTGATCCTGCTGGACGGGTACGCGGGTCAGGTCGTGGACACGTTCGGCTCGTTCGTGGTGGGCGGCTCGGTGATCGTCGGGCTCGTGGTGTTCCTGATCATCGTCATCGTGCAGTTCGTCGTGATCACGTCGGGTGCCGGCCGCGTGGCCGAGGTGGCGGCGCGGTTCACCCTCGACGCGATGCCCGGGAAGCAGATGGCGATCGACGCCGACCTGTCGGCCGGCCTGATCGACGAGAAGGAGGCGCAATCCCGCCGCGAGCGCATCAGCCAGGAGGCCGACTTCTTCGGCGCGATGGACGGTGCGAGCAAGTTCGTCAAGGGCGACGCGATCGCGGGCATCGTGATCGTCGCGATCAACCTGGTCGGTGGCTTCGCGATCGGCATGGCCCAGATGGGCATGGGCTTCGAGGAGGCGATCAGCACCTACAGCCTGCTCACCGTGGGTGACGGCCTCGTCAGCCAGATCCCGGCGCTGCTCATGTCGCTGGCCACCGGGCTGCTCGTCACCCGCATCCGCCGGGGCGACGACCTGGGGCCGGCGCTCGGCATCCAGGTGTTCGGCAACCGCCGCGCGCTGCGTATCGGCGCGGCCGCCGTCGCCCTCATCGGGATGCTGCCCGGTCTCCCGCTGGTCCCGTTCTTCGCGATCGCGGGTGGGCTCTACCTGTTGTCCACGCGGGCACGAGACGGTTCGGCGGAGGGCGCCGACGACGCGTCGTCCGGGGAGTCGAAGGGCTCCTCGGGTCAAGCCAAGGTCGAGGGGGACTCCGACGACCCCGAGGCGTTGATCGGGCGGATGCGCGTCGAGCCGCTCGAGTTGCACCTGTCCTACGACATCCTCGACCTCATCGACGCAGACCGAGGCGGCGACCTGCTCGAGCGCGTGCGCAGCCTCCGGCAGCAGATCGCGATGGAGCTCGGTGTGGTGATGCCGTTCGTGCGCACCCGCGACGACGTGTCGCTGCCCCAATCCACCTACTCGATCCACCTGCACGGCGTGGAGGTCGCACGCGGCACCGCCCCGCAGGACCGGGCGCTGGCGCTGCCGGCGGGCGACGGCACCGAGCTGCGCAGCCTCTCGGGGGAGGAGACCACCGAGCCCGTCTTCGGTCTGCAGGCCTACTGGATCCCCTCGGGGGCTCGGTCCTCGGCGTCGGCGACCGGCGCGACCGTCGTCGACCGGTCGGCGGTGCTCGTCACCCACTTGGCCGAGGTGGTGCGCGCCAGCGCCGCGGACCTGCTGAGCCGCCAGCAGGTGCAGATGCTCATCGAGAGCCTGCGCAGCGACGAGCCCCTCCTGGCCGGCGAGGTCGGGACCGACCAACTCACCTACGCCCAGCTGCACGCGGTGCTGCGTGGCCTGCTCGCCGAGCGGATCCCGGTTCGGGACATCGCTCGGATCGTCGAGGCCGTCAGCACGAAGGGTCGGGAGACCCAGTCGGTCGAGCAGCTCGTCGGCGCGGCGCGGACCGCCATCGGGGCGCAGGTGGCCGCGCGCGTCGCGCCCGACCGGCGGCTCGCGGTCGCGACCCTGGATCCCGGATTCGAGGCGGCGCTGCACGAGCAGGTCCGGGAGGTCGACGGCACCGCCCATCTGGCGGTCGACCCGCAGCGCCAGCAGGCGCTGCTCGAGGGCGCCCGGCACGCCCAGGGCGCCGCGGAGCACGAGGACCGCCCCGTCGCGATCGTCTGCTCCCAGGGGATCCGGGGTCCGCTCCGTCGCACGCTCGCCGCCGGCGGCGTCGATCTGCCCGTCCTCGCGTACCCCGAGCTGCCCTCGTCGTTCGAGCTCACTCAAATCGGTGTGATCGGAGATGCCCATGTCCCGTCGTCGTGAGCCCAATCCCGTCCCCGACCTGGTCACGGTCGAGGGACGGACCCCTCAGGAGGCGCTCGAGGCGGTGGCCCAGCGCTTCGGTCCCGACGCCGACATCGTGGGTGCGAGCAAGGTGCTCCGCGGGGGCATCGCCGGCTTCTTCGCACGGGAGCTCGTGCAGTTGCGCGTGCAGCGGCAGCAGCCTTCGGGGACGCCGCACGACGGTGCGCCGACGCCCGCCGAGGGGGAGGCGACCGGCGCTGGACAGCCCGACGCGTCGGCCGCCGCTGCGCCCACATCGCCGCGCGAGGAGTCGGGAGATTGGTCGCCCAGCGACGGCGCCCGACACAACCCGGCGGTCCAGCGCCTGCTGTCCGAGTTGAGCGAGCACGAGGGCGAGCGCGAGCGCTTCTTCGCGAGCGCGCTGCAGCGGGAGCTCGATGGCGCACCCGAGGAGGAGGTGGCGTCGGACGAGGAGGTGGCGTCGGAGGGGACCAGCGAGTCGCCCCTTGCCGCGGCGTCGCCGGCGGAGGCTCCCGACACCGGTGGAGACGAGACCGATGGCCCCGCCGAGGCCGCTTCCGACGGAGGGGCCGCGGGCAGTCTGCGCTCGCAGCACGGTCGCGCGGCCTATGCGGCCTCCTACGCGGCCGCCGGGACACCGGACTCGCCACCGGAGCACGTTGCGAGCGTGGCGTCCGAGACGACCCTCGCCGAGGCTCTCCAGCCGGAGGCGGCGGACCCAGCATCCGTACAGGCGCCCCTTGGTGTCGAGGCGGCCGATCCGGTACCCGCGCAGGCGCTCCGCGGCGCCGAGGCCTTGACGACCGGGTCGCACAGCGAACGCGGGGCTGGCCCGCGGTTGCGGTCGGAACCGATGCAGGCGCCGACGTGCGGGCTCCGCGAGGCTCTCGAGCCTGCTGCGCAGCACCCGACCGATACCGGGCAAGGCGGGCCCGAGGAGCTCTCGGACACCGAGCAGGTGCGCAGCCCCGCCGAGCCGGTCGAGCCGGCCAAGCCCGCCGAGCCCGCCGAGCCCGCCGAGCCCGCCGAGCCTGCCGAGCCGGTCGAGCCGGCCAAGCCCACCGCCACGAGCGGTGGAGCCTTGCAGACCGAGGGAGTCGCGCCGAGCCGCCCGGCTCGCGCCGCACGGCGCGGCACCGAGGTGCCGCCCCCATCGTGGGAGCCTCCGGCGGTTGCTGGCCCGGAGCGGCGGGTCCGCTGGGACGCCGAGCACCTGGCCGGGCTCGGGTTGCCGACGCGCCTTCTCGAGCCGCTCGTGGACCCCACCGACGATCTGGGCAACTTCCAGGCCGTCGCCGCGGCGGTCTCGACGTTGTGCCGCCCGCTGCCCCGTGGTGAGGTCGCGCTCGTGGGGCCCCGCGCCGGCGACCTCGCCCCCGCCCTGGGATTGCCGCTCGTGAAGTCGCCCGGACCGGCCCCCGACGGCTCGTTCGCCACGGCCGGTGGCGCGCGGGAGCGGGGATGGCTGGCCTGGTACCGCGGCCGGCGCTGGCTGCATCTCGTGGTGGGAGGGCGTCCCGACCAGTGGGAGCCCCTCCTCCTCGACGAACCGCTCGCCGTCAGCTGGTCGCGCCCGGAGGACCTGCCGATCGCCCTGGAGCTCGCTGCCGAGCACGGGCTCGTCCTGGGCTACTGCCGGGATCGGACGAAGGCGCCACGCCGCGCGTCGGCCATCGACGTCGCGTTCACGATCCGTGAGCTCGCCGAGACCGGGACCGGCGAGACCGCCGATGCCGGCCCGGCCGCCGCCGAGCCGATCGACCAGCCCACGGTCGCGGCGGTCGAGGCGACCGGTGAGGGTCGCTGATGGACGTGGGTCCCCTCCGCCGAATGATCGGGGCGCTCGGGCTCATCGGGCTCGCGCCCACCGCGTGGCTGCTGATCACGGGTGGCATCTCGCCGCCCACGGCCGCGATTCGGGGGCTGGCCACGCTCGTCGCGGTGGTCCTGGTGGGGCGGCTCGTCGGGGCCGTCGTTCGCGGCCTCGCCGGGCGGGTCGAGGCGAACGGCCACACCACCACTGCCCCCGCCCGCGGCCCGTCCGCCCAGGACGGTCGGCCCGCCGACCCGTCGCGTCGGGCCGGGAGGGCCGCGCGTCGAAGCCGGGGCGACCGCGAGGGGGCAGGGTCGACCGAGGAGGGGTCAGCCGCCCGTGGCGGGGACGCGGATGCCGAGACCGCCGTGTCCGGCCGCGGCCGCTGATCCGCATCGGTTCCGTCCGACCACTGAACCGGCGGGCCGTTCCGCCGACGGAGCACTCCGAGGCGGGGGATCGAAATCGAACCCGTCAGACCTGAGCGCCCCTCGTTGACGGAGCGATGTGATGAGCGAGATCGACGAAGTCGTCGGTGAGTTCCTCGTGGAGAGCCACGAGAGCCTCGACCGGCTGGACCGGGACCTTCTGGCGCTCGAGAACGACCCCGCCGACGCCCAGGCACTGGAACGGATCTTCCGGGACCTGCACACGATCAAGGGCACGTGCGGGTTCCTCGGGTTCGCGATCCTCGAGTCGGTCGCTCACTCGGGTGAGAACCTTCTCGGCAAGCTCCGCGACGGCGAGATGGCCGTCGACGAGGAGATCGCCACGGCGCTCCTGCGCACCGTCGATGCGATCCGGGAGCTGCTGGGGGAGATCGAACGCAGCGGCGCCGAAGGCAACGACGACTACGTCGAGCTCGTCAATGTCCTCGTCGCGCTGCAGGCCGGCGACCGGGGGGTCGTCGAGGGCCTCGAGCCCGCACCGGCAGCCCCCGTCGCCGACCGGTCCGCGGAGGCCCACGACGAGGCCTCCGTTGACCTCGCACCCTCGGCCACCGAGACCAGCGAGACGTCCGAGGCGCCGGAGGTGCTCGAACAGCGCGGCGGCTCGGTGGCCGACAGCTCGATCCGCGTCGACGTGAGCCTGCTCGACGACCTCATGAACCTCGTCGGGGAGCTGGTGCTCGCGCGCAACCAGATCGTGCAGCTCGCCGGCGACGGCCAGGAGGGTGACCTCACCGGGGCGAGCCAGCGGCTGAACCTCGTGACGACCGAGTTGCAGGAAGGGGTCATGAAGACCCGGATGCAGCCGATCGGCAACGTCTGGAACCGCTTCCCCCGAGTCGTCCGCGACCTCGCCCTCGAGTGCGGCAAGCAGGTGCGTGTCGAGATGGAGGGCAAGGAGACCGAGCTCGACAAGACGATCATCGAGGCGATCAAGGACCCGCTCACCCACCTGGTCCGCAACTCGGTCGACCACGGCATCGAGACGCCGGAGGATCGTGAGCGGGCCGGCAAGCCCGCCGAGGGTCGTTTGCACCTGCGCGCCTTCCACGAGGGCGGGCAGGTCAACATCGAGATCTCCGACGACGGCGGGGGCATCGATCCCGAGAAGATCGCGAACAAGGCCGTCGACAAGGGCATCATCACGCGTGACCAGGCCTCGGGGATGAGCGAGCGTGAGGCCGTCGCGCTCGTCTTCCACCCCGGCTTCTCGACCGCCGAGCAGGTCACGAACGTCTCCGGCCGCGGCGTCGGGATGGACGTCGTGAAGAGCAACATCGAGAAGATCGGCGGGACCGTCGACATCGCGAGCGAGCTGGGGGAGGGCACGACCTTCAAGGTCAAGATCCCCCTGACCCTCGCGATCATCCCCGCGCTGGTGATCGGCGCGGCGGGCGACCGGTTCGCGATCCCGCAGATCAGCCTGCTCGAGCTCGTGCGGCTCGAAGGGGAGGCGGCTCGCCAGGGCATCGAGTACATCCACGGCGCCCCGGTCCACCGGCTGCGCGGCCGACTCCTGCCGATCGTGCACCTCGACGAGCAACTCGGCGACAAGGACCCCAGCGCCCACCGCGACGACGAGGTGCTGAACATCGTCGTGCTGCAGGCCGACGACACGGAGTTCGGGCTGGTCGTCGACGAGATCAGCGACACCGAGGAGATCGTCGTCAAGCCCCTCGGCCAGCAGCTCAAGCAGATCCCGCTCTTCGCCGGCGCGACGATCATGGGCGACGGCAAGGTCGCGCTGATCCTCGACGTGCTCGGCCTCGCTCATCGCAGCCAGGTCGTGAGCGAGGCGCGCGAGCGTGGGTTGCTGCGGGACCTCGACGATGTCGCGGCCGTCGAAGCCGGGAGCCAGACCCTGCTGCTCGTCGCCCTCGGCGACGACCGTCGGGCGGCGGTGCCGTTGTCCGAGGTCAATCGGCTCGAGGAGTTCACCGCCGACGCGATCGAACGCAGCGGCCACCAGGAGGTCGTGCAGTACCGCGGCGAGATCATGCCGCTGCTCCGCCTCGGCGAGCTGCTCGGCTACGGCTTCGAATCCGCCGGTGACGGCCCGCTCAACGTCGTGGTGCACACGCGCGGTGGCCGCAGCGTGGGACTGCTCGTCGGGCAGATCCTCGACATCGCCGACCAGCGCGTCGACATCGACGGCGGGCGCGAGCACGGCGCGCTCCTGGGCACGACCGTCATCCACGACCGAGTCACCGATGTCGTCGACATCGGCTCCCTCGTCGCGAGCTCGGGGGCGCTCGACGACCGATCCCCCGTGGCGGTCTGAGATGGCCGCGGCGGCCCCGGGAATCGACCTGAAGAAGGGACAGGAGGCGATGGTGACCCAGTACTGCACGTTTCGGTTGGACGGTTTCACCTTCGGGATAGAGGTCGAGCGCGTCCAGGAGGTGATCCGCTACCAGGACATGAGCCGGGTCCCGCTCTCCTCGGAGGTGGTGCGGGGGCTCATCAACCTTCGGGGGCAGATCGTCACCGCACTGGACCTGCGCGCACGGCTGCAGCTGCCGCCACGTCCCGAGGGCCAGTGGCCGATGAACGTCGTCGTGATGACCGACGACGGGCCACTGTCGCTGCTGGTCGACTCCATCGGCGAGGTGGTCGACGTGGAGGCGGACAGCTTCGAGACGCCGCCCGAGACGCTCGACGGCGTCGCGAGGGACCTGATCCAGGGTTGTCACAAGCTGGACGGGCATCTGCTACTCGTGCTCGCCACCGATCGGGCGGTGTCGCTGCCGGAGCCCGCGCGCTCATGAGCGCGCACGGCAGCCGGCGCGCGTTGGTGGTCGACGACTCGCGCACCACCCGTCGGATCCTCGCGAGGATGCTCGACGATCTCGGGTTCACGGTGCGCGAGGCGAGCGACGGGGTGGAGGCGATGGAGGACGTCGCCCGCGACGGGGCGCCCGAGGTCGCGCTCGTCGATTGGAACATGCCGCGGATGGACGGTCTCGAACTCGTGCGCGAGCTCCGCGCCGACACCGCCCATGAGCACTGTCGGATCCTGATGGTGACCACCGAGGCCGAGGTCGAGCGTCTGGTCGAGGCGCTCGACGCGGGGGCGGACGAGTACGCGATGAAACCGTTCACGAAGGACGTGATCGCCGACAAGCTCGCGCTGCTCGGCGTCGTGGGGGAGGCTTCTTGATGGCGCGGAAACGGGTCCTGGTCGTCGACGACTCGGTCGTCGTACGCAAGCTGGTCACCGAAGTGATCGCCGCTGACGACGGCCTGGAGGTGTGCGGCACGGCACCGAACGGTCGCATCGCGCTGGCGAAGGTCGACCAGCTCGCGCCCGACCTGGTGACCCTCGACGTCGAGATGCCCGACATGAACGGCCTGGAGGCGCTCTCGGCGTTGCGTGAGTCGCATCCCGAGCTTCCGGTGGTGATGTTCTCGACGCTCACGGATCGGGGCGCGCGGGTGACGCTCGACGCGCTCATGCGGGGAGCGAACGACTACGTCACCAAGCCCGCGAACGTCGGCGGGGTCAGCCAGGCGATCGCGGCGGTCAAGGCCGAGTTGATCCCCAAGGTCCGGGCCCTCACCGGGGCGGACGACGTCCGCCCCGCGCCACCGACACGTCTGAGCCCGGCGGCGCGGGCACGGCCGGCCGCGTCCCGGAGCGGCAGCGGACGGATCGACCTGATCGTCGTCGGTGTGTCGACGGGGGGTCCGAACGTGCTGGCCGAGTTCGTGCCCCACCTGCCCGGCGACCTGGGCGTCCCGATGGTGATCGTCCAGCACATGCCGCCGGTGTTCACCCAACTGCTCGCGCAGCGCCTCGACGCCCGCTCGCCCCTCACGGTGGCGGAGGGGAGCGACGGCGCGCCCGTGCAAGGCGGCCAGGTGTGGATCGCCCCGGGCGACCGTCACCTGCTCGTGCGCCGGGACGCCGGTGGGCTGCGGCTCGGCATCAACATCGGGCCGCCGGAGAACTCCTGCCGCCCGTCGGCAGACGTCCTGTTCCGCAGCGCCGTGGAGGCCTGTGACGGCCGGGTCCTCGGGCTCGTCCTGACGGGCATGGGACAGGACGGCCTGCGCGGATCGGAACGCATCGTCGAGGCCGGCGGCAGCGTCCTCGCGCAGGACAAGGCGTCGAGCGTGGTGTGGGGGATGCCGGGGGCGGTCACCCAGGCCGGGCTCGCCGAGGAGCAACTGCCAGTGACCGGACTCGTCGACTCCGTCGTGCGTCGGGTTCGCGCCGGTGCCGGTCGCGCGGCCGCCGAGGCGGCACGATGAGCCTCGCACCGGCTGACTTCGACTACGTACGCACACTGGTCCGCGACGAGGCCGCCATCGTCGTCGAACCCGGCAAGAGCTACCTCGTGGAGTCCCGCCTCGCCCCGGTGGCCCGTCGACACGGCCTGCAGACGATCGACCGCCTCGTCCAGCAGCTGCGCCGCGGCTCTCCGCGCCTGCGCGACGAGGTCGTCGAGGCGATGACCACCAACGAGACGTCGTTCTTCCGCGACGTGCATCCGTTCACGAGCCTCGAGGAGCGCGTCATCCCCGAGCTCATGCAGCGTCGCGCGGCGCGCCGGCAGCTCGTGTTCTGGTCCGCGGCGTGCTCCAGCGGCCAGGAGCCCTACAGCGTGGCGATGCTGCTGCGCGAGAAGTTCCCGCAGCTCGCCAGCTGGAACGTGCGGATCGTGGCGAGCGACATCAGCGCGGAGATGCTCGGCCGCGCTGCCGCCGGGCGGTTCTCGCAGCTCGAGGTGAACCGGGGCCTGCCGGCGCGCTACCTGGCGAAGTACTTCCAGCGCGAGGGCGCGGAATGGCAGATCTCCGACGAGATCCGTCGCATGGTGGAGTTCCGCGCCGTCAACCTCATCCAACCCTGGCCGAGGATGCCGCCGGTGGACGTGCTGCTCCTTCGCAACGTCCTCATCTACTTCGACCACGGGACCAAGCGGGAGATCCTCGCGCGTTGCCGGCAGACCCTGCAGCCCGACGGGTTCCTGTTCCTGGGCGCGCCCGAGACGACCCTCAACGTCGACCCCGCCTTCGACCGGGTCCAGCACGGCCAGACGATCTGCTACCAGCTGAAGAGCGCCACCGGAACCGGACAGGGGTGCACGAAGTGACAGTGACGGTACTCGATCTACGCGAGATCATGCACGAGGTGTTCCAAGGGTCGCTGGGCCTCGGTCTCGAGGTCGCCCCTGACGCGAGCGAGCACTCCGCCTCGGCCCCTGTCGTGGCCGGTGGTGTCCACATCACCGGGGCCTGGCAGGCCGCGGTCGTCATCACGCTCGACCGCGCTCTCGCGCTGCAGGCCACGGGCCTCATGCTGCAGGAGCTGCCCGAGGACGTCACCGATGAGGACCTGCACGACGGGATCGGCGAGCTCACGAACGTGGTGGGGGGAACGTGAAGAGCCTGCTCGGCCCGGGGTGCGACCTGTCGCTGCCCACGGTCACCGAGGGGATCGGCTACCGGGTCACGCAGCCGGGCACCCACGAGCTCGAGCGCGTGTGCCTGACGGGAAGCGCCGGGCTGTGCGTCGTGAACGTCGCCGTCGCGGACTAGCGGTGGACCGGGTCAGGGGTCATGCCCACGCAGCTTCAGCAGCGTGTCCGACGGTCGACTGGCGACGAAACGTCGTCAGGGCCACGTCGAAGAGTGCTCACGGAGGAACGCGATGAAGATTCTGATCGTCGACGACAGCAAGGCGATGCGCAAGATCGTGCAGCGCGCGCTGCAGTCGACCCAGGCTTACGGGGGCGCGGCCCTCGTCGAGGCCACGAACGGCCGCGAGGCGCTCGACGTCGTGGAGTCCGAGCAGCCGGACATCGTGCTCTCGGACTGGAACATGCCGGAGATGACCGGGATCGAACTGCTCGAGGTCCTCAAGGAGCGGGGCGCCGCCCCCAAGACGTTCGGGTTCGTCACGAGCGAGTCGACGCCGGAGATGTACGACCGGGCGATCAGCGCGGGAGCCGGCTTCCTCGTGAGCAAGCCCTTCACCGCCGAGGCGCTCGAGAGCGCACTCGCCGCCGCGTAGCGTCGGGGATCGGATCCCCGGTGTCGGCGATGGCCATGCTCGCTCAGCGGGGCACCACGGTGCCCCTGCCACCGCGCGCCTCGGTGCGCGATCTTCTAGGTGATCTGCTCGGCCAGCCCGTGCGGGTCGACGAGGGCGCGGCCTTCGAGCTGTCCGAGGTGCCGTCGTTGCTGGCGGCGTACCGGTTCGACCAGGGCGGGGCGGCGGCCGTCGCCGTGGCTTCGTTGCCCTTCGCGGCCGGCGCCGGCGCCGCGATCGGCATGGTGCCGGTCGCCGAGGCGCGTGAGGCCGCGCGGATCGCCTCCGCCGCCGAACTCGACGAGGAGTTGCACGAGTTCTTCCACGAGGTGGTCAACGTCCTCGCGAAGCTGCTCAACAGCCCCTCCACCCCGCACGTCGTGCTGCGCGAGCTGCTGCCCGTGCCCGGTGAGGTGCCCGGTGACATCGCTCAGGTCGTGCTGCACCCCGCCGGTCGGGTCGACTACCGCGTGACCGTCGGCGACTACGGCACCGGGGCGTTGACCCTCGTCGCGCGCTGACGCGGGAGCGGACGGGCGCCAGCGCCAGGGCGACGTGAGCGCGATCGCGCGTCACCTCGCGCGCGGCGACCCGGGGGGAGCAGCCGCGCCCCGCACGGGGCCGGCCGTCCGCACCGCCCGCGCGAGCAGCGCCAGGGAGACCGCGAGCCATCGGTTCGGTTCGTCGAGGCTGCCGCCGAGCAGTTGCTCGATGCGCTCGAGGCGCTGGTACACGGTCTGGCGTCGGACCCCCAGCCGCTGCGCGGTGGCCGTCTTGGAGCCGCGCGTCTCGACGTAGGCCTCCAGCGTCTCGAGGTCCCTCGAGCCACGCGCGGCGTCGTGGTCCAGCAGCGCGCCGATGCGCGCGTCGACGAAGTCCTCGAGGGCCGGGTCCTCGGCGAAGCGAACCAGCAACCGGACGAGCGCGGCGTCCTCGGCGAGCACGATCCGCTCGCCCAGCGACAGGTGGGCGGCCAAGCCGGCGATCTCCACGGCCTCGCCGAGGGTGGTGTCCGCGGCATCGAGATCACCCACGCCCGGGCCCACCGAGAGCGCGCGCATCAGGGGGTCCCCGTGCCGTCCCGTCGGGTCCGCACGCTCGGGCAACGCGGCGAGGAGGTCCTCGAGGCGTTTGCGCAATCGGTCCGGTGTCGGGTCGGTCACCCCGACGACTCCGCAGAGCAACTGGTCCACCGTGCCGGTCACGCTCCAGGGGAACGCCTCGCGAGCGAGGTCGCGGAGCGCTCGCTCGGCGGCCTCGGCGCGCTCGGGCGCGGTCACCACGAGCGCGATTCCAAAGTAGGCGCGCACCGGCCGGGTGGGTGCGCCGAGGAGCGAGAGCCGGGCGGCGGTCTCGCCCGCCCCACTCGCGAAGCCGCGGACGAGGTCGGCGAGTGCGGCGCGCGCCGCGTCGTTCCCGCCCATCGGTGCCTCGCCCGTGCGGGTCAGCGCGATGCCGAGCGCTGTCGCGCCACGCTCCAGCAGGTCGGTCACCTCCGGAGTCGGCGGGCTGGCCACGGTCAGGCTGCCGACCGGTGTGCCCTGTACGAGCACCGCGCGCTCCGCACGGCCTCCCTGTGGTGCGTCGCTCGTGCCGGTCACGACGCGCCCGTCGACGCCGATGAACCACGCGTTCGTCTCCGCGAGGGCGGCCACTTCGCGCACGACCGCCGCGGGCCCCCGTCCGTTGAGGAGGACGTCGTCGAGTCGGGCCGCGTAGTGCTCGCGGCGGTGCAGCGAGGCGACGCGCCGGTCCACGATCCGCGCGTGCACGTCGCGGGTCACGTCGACGAACGGCACGACCCGGTGCAGCGCGACGACCACGAGCCCCCGGGCGTCGGCGACCTCGATCAGCTCGTCGGGGATGCGACGGAACGTGCGTCCGAGCTCGATGCACAGCGCCACCCCGCCGTGGTCGACGATCTCGTGCGCGTAGCGGCGTAGGCCGGCCGCGTCCGACCCGCGCAGGCCGAGACCCGTGGTGAGCAGGACCTCGCCCCCTGCAGCAGCGGACCGATGTCGGCGATCTCCGAGGTGTGGATCCATTCGACCGGCCCGGCGTCGGCCACGCGGCCCGCGACGACCTCGGGGGCGGAGCGGCGGATCGGGGGGCGAGCGAGGAACTCCTCGAGCGTGAGCACGCGCCGAGCACACCCGAGACCGTTCGAACTGTCAACGGTTAACGCCTATGAAACGACGATTTGCCCCTTTCCTCGAGGGGTCGCGACATTGACGCTGACGGGGCACTGCGACGACGGTCCCCACGGCCGATCGCGGTCGGGACCCCCACGGCCGATCGCGATCGGTGCCGTCGTCGTGGTCCACGACACTCGACGGGAGGATGGGGGATGGCGGACGAAGCCCACCAGGACATCCGAAGCAAAGGGGTCGTCGACCCCGACTATCCGTTGACCGAGGTGCCCGGTAGCGCCCGCCGGGGTTTCCTGTCGCTGCTCGTCGTGCTGCTCGGGTTCACGTTCTTCACCCCGACCATGCTGGCCGGGGCGCAGGTCGGGGCCGCGTTCACGCTGGGCGATTTCCTCGGCGTCGTGTTGCTCGGGAGCGTCATCCTCGGCGGCTACGTCGCGGTGCTGGCCTGGATCGGCGCGAAGTCCGGTCTGACTGCCGTGCTGCTGTGTCGTCATGCCCTCGGAAGGGTCGGAGCCAAGTGGGGCGACCTAATGCTCGGCGGCACGCAGGTCGGATGGTTCGCCATCACGGTCGCCTTCTTCGGCCTGATCACCGCCGAGGCGTTCGGGATCCCCGAGCTCGACTGGCTGATGATGATCATCGGTGCGGCGTTGATGGGGCTCTCCGCTTACTTCGGCTACAAGGGCATCCAGCTCATCTCGGCGATCAGCGTGCCGTTGATGTTCATCCTCGCGTTCTGGGTGCTCGCCGAGGCCCTCGGCGAGGCCGGTGGCTGGGAGGGGCTCGCCGCCGTCGAACCCGTCGAGACCATGACGCTCGGCACCGCGCTGACGATCGTCGTGGGCACGTTCGCTTCGGGGGGCACGAACACGCCGAACTGGAGCCGCTTCGCGCGGGCGCCGTGGCACGGCTTCACCGCCGCGGTGGCCGCGTTCTTCGCGGCGAACCTGCTCATGCTGTTCTTCGGGGCGGTCGGGGCGATCGCGTTCGGGGAGCCCGACTTCGTCGACGTCCTGCTGCAACTCGGCCTCGTCGGGGCCGCGGTGGCCCTGCTCGCGATGAATCTGTGGACCACGAACGACAACGCGGCGTACGCGTTCGGGGTGGCCGGTGCGGAAGCGTTCGGGGTGCGCTCGAAACGGCCCTTCGTGATCATCGGGGTCGCGATCGCGCTCGTTCTCGCGCTCACCGGTATCTGGGACCGCCTCGAGGACTTCCTCATCCTGCTCGGGGTGTTCATCCCTCCGCTGGGTGGCGTCATCATCGGCGACTTCCTGTTCAACGCGCGGGGCAGGCTGCCCGACATCGCCGACACGGCCTTCCGCATGATCCGGTGGGACGGCCTGATCGCCTATCTCGCGGGCACCGGCGCGGCGTGGCTCGGCAACACGCTCGATGTCGGCATTCCGCCGCTGTTCGGCATCGTCGTCGCCGCGGTCGGTGTACCGGTCGCGTCCGCGGCGTTCCGGGCACTTGGGGCACCGCAGACCCATCAGGTGACGGGCTCGTCGGAGGAGGGTGAGTCGTGACGGGGACGCACGACCGGGGCGAGGCCACCGAAGCCGACCACTCGCTGCTCGCCGTCGCACTCGCCGAGGCGCGCAAGGGCCACGACGAGGGTGGCGTGCCGATCGGGGCGGTGCTCGCCGTCGACGGGCGAGTCGCCGGCTCCGGCCGGAACCGGCGGGTGCAGGAGGGCAGCGTGATCCGCCACGGCGAGACCGATGCGCTCGAGCGAGCCGGGCGGCTGCGCGCGGACGCGTATCGTCGGGCGACGATGTACACGACCCTCTCGCCGTGTGATATGTGCGCGGGCGCGATGTTGTTGTACGGCATCCCGCGGGTCGTGGTGGGCGAGCACCGCACGTTCCTCGGCGCCGAGGACCTGCTGCGCGCACGGGGGGTCGAGGTCGTCGTCGTCGATGACGAGGAGTGCCGGGCGTTGATGGCTCGGTTCATCGACGAACGGCCCGACGTCTGGCACGAGGACATCGGCGAGCCCTGACGTCCCCGTGGGGGTCAGCGCGGGTTCGTGGCGGCGATCCAGAGCGCCTCGTTGGGCAGGTGGATGCGGCCGTCGGCGGCGACGAACGGCTCCCAGGCCTCCTCGGTCACCCGCCGCCACACCTGCTCCTGCACGTCGGACGGCTGATCGTCGACGAGCGCGGTGACCGGTGGTGCCACGTCGCGGATGAACCGCGTGCACGCCTCCCGGGTGGCGAACTCCCACACGGCGACGACGGTCCCGGTCTCGATCTCGGCGAAGCCGGCGTCGGCGGCCACTGACGCCAGTCGCTGCGGGTCGCCGAGCGCGAAGGGCCCGGGGCGGCCCCGTGGCGGCGGCTCGAGGTCGAGCACGTCGAGGATCACCGGCAGGCAGGCGGCAAAGCCGACGCGATCCGGCGGCCCCCACACACTGGCCGACAGCCGCGCTCCCGGCGTGCAGTAGCGACGCAGCCTTGCCAGCGTCCCGGCCGGCTCGACGAGGTATTGGATCGCCGAGCGGCTGAGGATCGCGTCGACGCTGGCGGCGCCGAGCTCGAGCTCCTCGGCGTCACCCTGGAAGAACTGGACGGCGACGTCGCCGAGGTCGGCCTGCGCGGCCCGCTCCCGCGCGGTGGCCAGCATGTCGCCGGCGATGTCCTGCAGCAGGATCCGGCCACCGGGGGCCACCGCAGGTGCCGCGGTCAGTCCGGGCTCGCCGTAGCCCGCGCCGAGGTCGAGCACCGTCGCGCCGGGCTCGAGGCGGGCGTGGTCCACGAGCAGGCGGCTGAGCGCGCCGCTGCCGTCGTCGGTCTCCATCGTCCCGAGCCAGTCGCGCCAGCCGGGTGCCGCGTCGCGCCACTCCTGTCGGATGCCGTCCTTGAAGCTCACTGGATCGAACGTCGGTGCCTCGCCCATGGCGGATCGCTCCTCTCCGGGTCGGTCCGTCGCGGTCAGCGACCGAACGCATGGTGCGCGAGGTCCGCGCTCGGAGACGTCCGTGAGGTCACGGATCCCGGTACGCAATCTCCATGCCGGCGGTTCCTCGTAGAATCAAGCCATGTCGGGGGAGGCGGACACCGCGGTCGCCCGGGGCGAGCGTGCGCTCGCGGCGGGGGACTGGACTGCGGCCGTTGACGCGTTCGGGGCTGCGCTGGAGCGGGCCGAGACCCCGGAGGCGCTGGCGGGCTACGGCGAGGCGCTGTGGTGGTTGGGCGAGAACCACGAGGGGATGGCCTATCGAGAGCGAGGCTACGTGGCCTTCCGCCACGAGGGGAACCCGGAGCGGGCGGTGGACGTCGCGCTGTGGCTGTGCAAGAACCACCTCGCCACCCTCGGCAACCCCGCGGCGGCTCGGGGCTGGCTGGCGCGGGCGCGCCGCTTGGTCGACGAGCACGGCCTCGAGGAGTGGCACGGCTGGGTGCGGCTGATGGAGGCCTACGACGCCGACGCGGCCGAGGGCGAGGCGCTCGCTCGCGAGGCCCACGAGCTCGCACGGGCACGGGCCGACGCCGACATGGAGCTGTGCGCGCTGGCGGGGGTCGGCGGAGCCCTCGTCGGCCAGGGGCGCGTGACCGAGGGGGTGGGCTACCTCGACGAGGCCATGGCCGGGGCGCTCGCCGGCGAGGGCCGTCACCGCGACACGGTCGTGTTCACCAGTTGCACGACGATCATCGCGTGCACGACCTGCGCCGAGTTCGAACGCGCGGTGCAGTGGGTCCGGGCCACCGACCGTTTCACTCGCCGGTACGGGTGCCCGTTCCTCTACGTCCAGTGCCGTGTCCTCTACGCGGCGGTGCTCTTCGCCACCGGCGACTGGGATCGGGCCGAGGAGGAGTTGCACACTGTCCTGCGCGCGTCCGAGGGCGCCCTGCCGGCGCTGCGGGCGGAGGGGCTCGCGACCCTCGCCGAGCTGCGGCTGGCGCAGGGCCGTCTCGAGGAGGCCGGGCGGCTCGTCGAGGGCCTCGAGGACCAGTCCGCCGCCGTCCCGGTGCTCGCCGGCCTTCACCTCGCCCACGGGCGGGCCAGCACCGCCGAGGCGCTCCTGCGCCGCTGCGTGGGCGAGGTCGGCGACTCCCTCGAGGCGCTGGGGTTCCTCGAGTTGTTGGGCGAGGCCGCCCGGGTCGGGGGGAGGGTCGACGAGGCGCAGGACCGTGGCCGCGCCCTCGCCGAGCGCGGTGCCTCCCTCGGCTGCGATCTCGCCGTCGCCCGCGGCGCGAGGCTGCAAGGGCAGGCGCTCGCGGAGGTCTCGCCGGAAGAGGCCCGTCGCCACCTCGAGGAGGCGCTCGCGACCTTCGGCCGGCTCGGCATGCCCGTGGAGGCTGCCCGTACCCGTCTGCGGTTGGCCTCACTGCTGCGCTCGCACTTGCCCGAGTTGGCCGCCGACGAGGCCCGCACCGCGCTCGATGTCCTCGAGGGCGTCGGCGCAAGCCGCGACGCCGCCGCCGCTTCCGACCTGCTGCGGGAGCTGGGCGTCGCGGTCGCGCGCCGCGGGCCGCGGAGCCTCGAGATCCTCACCCACCGCGAGCAGGAGGTGTTCACGCTGCTCGGCGAGGGGCTGTCCAACCCTGACATTGCTGAACGGCTCTACATCAGCCGGCGGACCGCTGAACAGCACGTTGCCCGCGTCCTGCGGAAGCTCGGGTTGCGCAGCCGCGCCGAGGCCGCCGCCGAAGCGACGCGCCAAAGCCACCGAGCCCCGCCTCGGTTCGGCGCCCGTTAGCCCGCCGGGTGGGCCGGACCCGGCGTCTTCTCCCCGTGGCTCGGCGGATCGGTCGCCACAGGGCCGGGCGGGGGTCATCGCGTGGTCCCGCCGGCGCACGGTTACCATCACCACAGCGGCTCACGGACGGGCCGCGGCCGTGCGAGCGAGCGAGGATGCGAATGGCCGCGACGTCGGGCTGGGCGGCCCGGCCGACCGACTGGCGCCTGCGGGCGCCCGACGACGTGCTGCTGCGCCGCTTCGGGTACGTGCGTGCCGTCGGCGGCGCGGCCTGGATCGTCGCGGTCGCGGTGTTGTGGACGCTCTACGGCACGGCGGTGTGGCCGTTGGCGCTGGGGGTCCCGATCCTCGCGATCGTCACGGCCGTGTACTTCGCGCGTTCGCTGCGGTATCCACGCTCGCTGCTCGCCACCTCGCTCGTCGCCGACGCGCTCGTGTTGGCCGGGGCGGTCGCGTTCTTCGGGGGCACGGGCTCCGGACTCGTGATGCTCCAGGCGATCGTGATCGTGAGCGCCGGGCTGCTGCTGGGCCCCCTGTCGGCGGTGGGGTTCACCACGCTGGCAGTGGCCCTGGGGTTCGGCCTGCTGGGCCTCGAGCAGGTCGGCGTGACCCCGGCGTTCTTCCACCGCCCCGACCTCGGGGCGCGCTGGCCGATCCTCGTCGCGAGCTGCGCCGGGCTCGTGAGCGTCGGCTACCTCGCCGCCACGTACGGCGGGCGGTTGCACGAGCTGATCGTGATCGCGGGCGCCGAGGCCGACGACTGGCGGGCGCAGGGACGCCGCCGTCGCCGCTACGTCGGGATGGCCGCCGAGGACGTGTACGCACGCGTCGGTCGCCTGGAGCAGCTCGCGGATCAGCTCACCGCCCCGGTCGACGAGGACGAGCGCACCCAGCTAGCCGCACGACTGCGGGTCGGGCTCGCCGAGGTGGGGGCGGGCGTCGAGGAGGTCGCCGATGCGGCGGAGCTCGACCGCCTGCGGGACTCGCGTCCCGAGCCGATCGCGCTCGATCGCGTCGTCGCGGACTGTCTCGACGCGCTGGCGGAGCGGCTCCACGAGCACCGCGTCACCGTGGACGTGCCCCCGACGAAGGTCATCGGTGACGCGCGAGGCGCCCGGCGGATCGTCTTCAACCTCCTCGAGAACGTCGCCGACCACACGTCGGCCGGCACGCGAGTGCACGTCGCCGCACGCGTCCGGACCTGGCGCTGCGTGCTCGCGGTCACCGACGACGGCCCCGGGGTGGGGGACGACGTCGACCCGTTCGCGGCCGCGGGGGACGGCAAGATCGGCCTCTCGCTGGTGCGCGAGCTGTGCGAGGAGCTGGGCGCCGAGGTCCGTCACCAACGCCCCAAGGACGGGGGTGCGCGCTTCCTCGTGGCCTTTCGTCTGGCTCCGCAGGCCGCGCAGAGCCGTGAGGAGGCCGGGAGCCGCGCGGAGACCGACGGGGCGGTGCGAGCGCCCACGGTTTCGGGCCCGCCTGACCGGCCTGCTGCTCGCGGGTCGGTAGACTCGGATGGCGATGTCCTCACTTGACTCCAGCTCCGATCCTCCGCTGGGTCGCCTCATCACCGCGATGGCGACCCCGTTCGCGGCCGATGGCGCCCTCGACCTCGATGGCGCACGACGACTCGCGGCCTACCTGGTCGACGAACAGGGTGCCGACGGGCTCGTCGTCGCCGGCACCACGGGCGAGTCACCCACCCTCACCCACAGCGAGACGCTCGACCTCTTCCGCGCCGTGATCGACGTGGTGGGCGACCGGGCGCAGGTCATCGCCGGCTGCGGCAAGAACGACAGTGCGGCGACCGAGACGCTCGTTCGCGAGGCCACCGAGCTCGGCGTGGACGGCGTGCTGCTCGTGAGCCCGTACTACAACAAGCCCTCGCAGCGCGGGCTCGCCGAACACTTCGACCGTGCCGCGTGCGCGACCGACCTGCCGGTGCTGCTCTACGACATCCCGGGACGGACCGCCGTCGAGCTGTCCGTCGACACCATCCGCGCGGTCGCCGAACGGTGCCCGAACGTGGTCGGGGTGAAGGACGCGGTCGGCAATCCCGTGAAGACCGCCCGGCTGGTCCGCGACACCCCCGAGCGCTTCGTCGTCTACGCCGGCGACGATCACAGCCTGCTCACGGTGCTCGCCGCGGGCGGCGTCGGCGTCGTCTCGGTGGCCGGCCACGTGGTCGGACGCGATCTCGCGGCGATGATCGAGCACTTCCCGACCGATCCCGCGGCGGCCCGGGCGGTCCATCACCGGCTGCTCGAGCTGTACACGGCCTTGTTCGCGGACTCGAACCCGGTGCCGCTGAAGGCGGCCCTGCGACATCTCGGCCTGCCGAGCGGACCCGTGCGCGGCCCGCTCGCCGACGCGGACGCTACGGTCGCGGCGCAGGTCGCCACGGCGCTCGACGCTCTCGACGTACAGGTGCACCACTGATGGCTACCGAGTCACCGCCCGTCACCGTCAGCTTCTACGGGGGTCTCGGCGAGATCGGCGCGAACATGGCCGCCGTCGAGGTCGACGGCAAGATCCTGCTGATCGACGTCGGGTTGATCTTCCCCGATGCGGAGCACTTCGGGGTCGATCTCATCCTCCCGGACTGGTCGGAGCTCATCAAACGGTCCGACGACGTCCACGCGGCCGTGATCACCCACGGCCACGAGGACCACATGGGCGCGCTGCCGTTCTTCCTGCGCGACTTCCCCGACCTGCCGGTCTACGGGACGCGCCTCACCCTGGGGCTGATCGAGGCGAAACTGACCGAGCACCCCGACGTGCGTGCGGATCTGCGAGAGGTCGAGCCGGGCGACCGCATCGACTCCGGCCCGTTCGACCTCGAGTTCGTCGGTGTGAGCCACTCGATCCCCGACGGGCTCGCGACCGCGGTGCACACGCCACACGGGACGATCCTGCACTCGGGGGACTTCAAGCTCGACCAGACGCCGATCGACGGGCGCACCACCGACATCCCGCATCTGGCCGCGATCGGCGACGAGGGGGTCTCCCTGCTGCTCGCCGACTCCACGAACGCGGACAGCCCGGGTTTCGTGCCGAGCGAGCGCAGCGTCGGCGCGACCATGCACCAGGTCTTCGCCCAGGCCACCGGCCGGATCATCTGCACGACGTTCGCGAGCCACGTGCATCGGGTGCAGCAGGCGATCGACGCAGCCACCGACGCCGGCCGCAAGGTCTGCTTCGTCGGCCGCTCGATGGTGCGCAACATGCCGATCGCCCGGGAGCTCGGCTACCTGAACTACGACGACGACCAGATCATCGACATGGCGGCCGTTCCCGAGCGCCCGCGTGACGAGGTCGCGATCATCTGCACCGGCAGCCAGGGGGAGCCGTTCGCGGCGCTGTCGCTCATGGCCGCCGGACGCCACAAGCAGGTGCAACTCGAGGTCGGCGACACGGTCGTGATGGCGTCGAGCGTGATCCCCGGCAACGAGAGCGCGATCTACAAGTCCATCAACGGCCTGTTCCGGCAGGGCGCCCAGGTCGTGCACAAGGGCATCGCCCCGGTGCACGTCTCCGGGCACGCGGCGGGGGACGAGCTGAAGTTCTTCCACAACGTCGTTCGCGCCGACGGCTTCGTGCCGGTCCACGGGGAGTACCGCCACCTCGTGCGCCACGCCGAGATCGCGCGGGAGTGCGGGACCCCGGACGACCAGGTCTTCGTCGTGAGCGACGGCGAGCGGATCGTGCTCGAGGACGGTCGGTTGCGGCGCGGCGAACCGTTCCGCGCCGGACGAGTGTTCGTGGACGGTCTCGGTGTCGGCGACGTCGGCAACGCCGTGCTCCGCCACCGCGAGCAGCTGTCGAGCGAGGGCGTGTGCGTCGCGGTCGTCGTCGTCGACGAGCAGTCGCAGATCGTCGGCGAGCCCGCCGTCACGCAGACGGGCATCATCTACGAGCCCGAGCAGTCCACCCTGCTCGAGAAGGCCTCGCGCCAGGTCGGCGAGGAACTCGAGCGAGCCGACCACGCGGGTGACCCGGCCCAGCTCCGGCGCTTGGCGGTCCAGACGTTGGCGCGCTTCTGGCGCGACGAGGTCGGGCGGCGCCCGGTCATCCACGCCGAGATCGTCGAGGTCTGACGCCCGAGCCATGTGCCGGCCCCGCGCCGGTCCTGTCCGTCCCGGTCCCCGTCCTCCCCGACCCCGGTCCTGCCGGTTAGGAGACGAGATGGCCACCACGAGCGAGCGCAAGCGCCGCCAGGAGGCCCGCACGCGCGACCGCGCGGGTGCGGGCGGGCGTGCGCGCTCGGCTGGGGACGGGAGCACCACCGGCAAGCGCTCCACCGACAAGCGGTCGACCGGCAAGCAGGGCACCGGTGGCCCCGCGGCCGGCGCCAAGGGCGGCAGCAAGAAGCAGGCGAAGGGGCGGGGCGACGCCTCGGACGCGCAGACCGCCGCCCGTCGGCCCGAGGCTCCCGATGAGGGGCAGGAGCCCGCACGGGCTCGTGACTACCTGCGTGACGCGTGGGCGATCGCGCTGCTCGTGCTCGCGGCCCTGAGCGCGCTGGGGATCTACGCCCAGGCCGCGGGCGTGGTGGGGGACTTCCTCGACCTGCTGTTCCGCGGTCTGTTCGGTGTGCTCGGCTTCGCCGCGCCCGTCGCGCTCGCCGCGGGGGGCCTCGCGCTGCTGCGCGACCCGCGGCCGGGAACCCCGCGGATCGTGATCGGGCTCTCGCTGGTCACCCTGGGCGTGAGTGGCCTGTGGCACCTGGCGCAGGGCGCTCCCGTCTGGGACGCCCCGACCCGCGAGCTGCACGCCGCGGCGGGTTGGCTCGGGGCGACCGTTGCGGTCCCCCTCTCACGTGTCGCCGCGACCGGAGGCACGGTCGTGCTGCTGCTGCCGATCACGGTGCTCGGGCTGCTCATCACGACCGCCACGCCCCCCCGCCGGCTGGTCCGCAACGCCGGCGCGTGGATCGCCGAGCGCCGCGCCCGCCGCGCGGAGCGCCGCGAGCGGGAGGCGTTGCACGCCGATGGCGCCGACGTGCCCGAGGGCGACGGGAGCGAGACAGGGGACGAGGCCGCCACGACACGGGTCGATGCCGATCCCGCTCGAGGCAGGACGTGGCGTGACCGGCTGCGTCGGCGCTCCGGGCCGCCGCTGCTGGACGCGCAGGCGGAGGTGGACGATCCCGACGAGGAGACCGCCACTCCCGAGGTCGCCGAGGCCGCTGAGGCCGAGACCGCCCCGCGCGAGGCCGGTCGGCCGACCTCCGCCGACCCGGAGGACGAACCCGCCTCCGACACGAAGCTGCTGCAGAGCGAGTTGGCTCTCCACGAACCCGATAAGAAGCCCGACGGGGCCGCGGCGAGTGGAGAGGCCGATTCCGGGCTCGCGACGCGGATCGGGCCCCCACCGGAAGCCGCGGACTATCGTCTGCCGGACCTCGCCCGGTTGCGCACCGGTCGGGCCGCGAGCGGCGGCAAGCGTGAGCGTGACGAGATGACGGCCGCCCTCGAGAACACCCTCGCGCAGTTCAAGGTCACCGCCCACGTCGCGCGCATCTCGAGCGGCCCGACGATCACCCGGTTCGAGCTCGAGCTCGGCGAGGGCGTGCGCGTGGGCGCGGTGACCAAGCTCGCCGACGACATCGCCTACGCACTGGCGACCCCCGAGATCCGCATCGTCGCGCCCATCCCCGGCAAGAGCGCGATCGGGATCGAGGTGCCCAACCGCGAGCGGGGCCTGATCACCCTGGGCGACGTGTTGCGTAGTCCCGAGGCCGAGGCCCAGCACCACCCGCTGTCGGTCGGGTTCGGCGTCGACATCGCCGGCAACCCGGTGCTCGTCAACCTCGCGCAGATGCCCCACATCCTGATCGCCGGGGCCACCGGCTCGGGGAAGTCGGTGACGATGAACGGGATCGTCACGAGCGTGCTCATGCGCGCCGCCCCCACCGAGGCGCGCATGATCCTCGTGGACCCCAAGCAGGTCGAGCTCAACCACTACGAGGGCGCACCGCACCTGCTCACCCCCGTGGTCACCGACCCCAAGCGCGCGACCGAGGCGCTCGGCTGGACCGTGGACGAGATGGAGCGCCGCTACGAGCGGCTCGCGCTCCTCGGCTACCGCAACATCGACCAGTACAACCGCGCGGTGCGCGACGGCACGGTGCGCGAGCCGTCGGGTCGGGCCCGCGAGCGCGACCGCGCCGACGGTGGGGTGTGGGGCGCCGGCACCCCCGATCCGGAGGGCGCGGCGGAAGCCGGCAATCCCGACGCGGCCGCCGGCGCCTCGGCGGCCGCCGGCGAGGGCAGCGCCTGGGAGCCGATGCCCTACCTGCTGTTCGTGATCGACGAGCTCGCCGACCTCATGATGGTCGCGCCCCGAGACGTCGAGAGCCACATCGTGCGCCTCGCCCAGAAGGCGCGCGCGGTGGGCATCCACCTCGTGATCGCGACGCAGCGCCCGTCGGTCGACGTCATCACTGGGCTCATCAAGGCGAACGTCCCGTCCCGCGCGGCGCTCGCGATGGCGACGCAGGCCGACAGCCGCACGATCCTCGACCAGGCGGGGGCCGAGAAGCTGGTCGGGCACGGCGACATGCTCTTCAAGCCCGCGAACGCGTCGAAGCCGCACCGCATCCAGGGCGCGTTCGTGAGCGAGCCCGAGATCGAGGAGGTCGTGCACGCCTGCGCCGACCAGCACCGTCCCCAGCACGTCGAGGGCATCATCCGCACCGGCGAGGACGCCGAGATGGCCGACCTCACCGAGGGGGAGGCCAGCGACAACGACCTCACCCGCAAGGCGATGGAGCTCGTCGTGCGCTCGGGGCTCGGCTCGACGTCGATGCTGCAGCGCAAGCTCAAGGTTGGGTTCGCGCGGGCCGGCCGGATCATGGACGAGCTCGAGGAGCTCGGGGTCGTGGGCCCCTCCAAGGGCTCGAAGGCCCGCGAGGTGCTCATGACCGTCGACGAGCTCGAGGGGCGCGGCTCCGAGTCCCGCGACGCCGGGAGCGCGGCCTCCACCTCCGAGCCGGTCGATGGCGCCGGCGACGCCGACCAGACGGGTGCGGAATCGGCGGACGGAGCCCACGAGGGCCGCCATCCGACCGACCCGCCCGATGCGCAGGACGAGCCGGGCGGTGCCTCCTCGCGTGGATGGACGGGGGGCGACGCGTGAGGCGGAGGCGTCGGCCACGATCCGAGGGGCCGATGAAGCTGCTCGTGTCCGGCGGCGGCACCGCCGGGCACGTCTATCCCGCGCTCGCGATGCTGTCGGCGTGGGAGGAGGCGGACGAGGCGAGCGCTGGTCCGTTACCGGATGTGGTGTGGGTCGGGACGCCCGGTGGCATGGAGCGCGACATCATCGCGGGTCGTGGGCTGCCCTACCGCGCGGTGCCCGCCGGCGCGCTGCGGGGGAAGTCGCCGCTGGTCACCGCGGCAGGCATCGCGAAGCTGCTCGTCGGGGTGGTGGTCGCCCTGGCCGTGGTGGTGCGGCAGCGGCCCGACGCGGTGCTCACCACCGGCGGGTACGCGAGCGTGCCGGTCGCGATCGCCGGTCGGCTGCTCTTCCGGCCCGTCGTCGTCTTCCTCCCGGACGTGGTGCCCGGGGTCGCGGTGCGCCTGCAGAGTCGGTTCGCGACCCGTATCGCCGCCTCGTTCGAGGACGCCACCCGGTTCCTGCCCGCGCGCAAGGCGACGGTGACGGGGTACCCGGTCCGGCCGGCGTTGCTCGGAACGAGCCGTGAGGAGGCCCGCGCCCGTCTGGGGCTGCACGGGGACCTGCCGGTTCTGCTGCTGTACGGGGGGAGCCTCGGGGCGCGCACCCTCAACTACGGGGTCACCGGGGTGCTGCCCGACATCCTCGAGCGGTGCCAGTTCATCCACGTGGCCGGCCAACTCGACCACGAGGAGCTCGCCAAGCGCAGCGCGGAGCTCCCCGAGGAACTGGGGCAGCGGTACCACCTGCACGCGTTCCTCGGGGATCAGCTCGTCGATGCCCTGGTGGCCGCCGACCTGTGCGTGTCCCGCGCCGGCGCGTCCACCCTGGCCGAGCTGCCCGCGGTCGGACTGCCGGCCATCGTCGTCCCCGGGCCCTTCAGCGACCAGGAGGCGAACGCGGACTTCCTCGTCGAGCACGGTGCGGCGGTGAAGGTCGGCAACGACGCGGCTCAGGCGGGCATGCTCGGGGGGGTCATCCTCGACCTCCTCGGGGACGAGGAGACCCGGACCCAGATGGCGGCCTGCAGCGCCGCGCTGGCCCGACCGGATGCCGCGCACCGGCTCATCGCGCTGCTGCGCGACGTCGCACGCTAGCGCCGGTCGGTCGGGCCGGGTCCGTCACCAGTCGACCTCCCGCAGCTGATCGCGGCTCGCCCGGACGTCGGTGGAGAACTGCTCCGCCTGCGGGTAGGCGCCGTGCTCGCGCAGCGCCGCCGGTCCCTGGTTGTAGGCGACGAGGGCGTCGGCCAGACCGCCCTTGTCGTCGATCATCTTCTGCAGGAACGCCAGCCCCGCGTGGGCGTTGTCGATCGGGACCGTGGGATCGAGCGGCTCGTCGAGGTGCTCCGCCATCGCCTGCGCTGTCCGGGGCTTGACCTGCAGGACGCCGACCGCCCCCGCGTGCGAGACGGCGCGCGGATCGAAGCGTGACTCGTGCCAGGCCAGCGCGAGCGCGAGCTCGGGCTCGGTCGACTGGGCCTCCGCGGCGGTCTCGATCGCGTCGACCACCCGACCCCGCTCGGCGAGCGCTGCCTCGAGCGGATCGTCCTCGTCGGGCTCGCGGCGCTCCGCGGCCTGAGCGGCGGCCTCCCGTACGAGCTCGTCGGGATCGAGGTTGTCGATCGGCGGGCTGGAGACGGGGGTACCGGGGTCCTCGGCGGGCTCCGGTTCCTCCTCCTCCTCCTCCTCCTCTCGCACCTCCGGGTCGTTCGCCGCGGTGATGTGGGCATCGGCTGTCGTGGGGGACCGTGCCGGGAGGTCGCGCATCGTCGACGAGGGTGGCTCCAGCGCGGCCTCGACGTTGGAGCGCGCCTCCCCGTGGGCGAAGCCCGACTCCTCGTGTGCATCGGCGGCGGTCGTGTGCCACTGCGCGGCCGAGGCCAGCAGCCCGACTGCCAGGACGGCGACCGCCAAGGGGACGACAGGGGCCCGGGCACGCCAGGGGGTTGGTCGCCCGTCGGGGCGGTCGTGCTGCGAACGCGCGCAGCGATTTACACGGGGGTGGTGTCTCACGAAAAGGCTCCCGCTCGGGGAGCCACTCGATTGCCCGCTGGGGTCGCTCGAAACGACCTCTGGGGTCAGCCGCCCCTGTACCTCCGGGCAGGAGCGTGGTGACGCGCGCGGTCACCCCTCGTCCGGCGTCCAGACGACCCCCGCGTGGTGAAGCCGGGTGAGCTCGACGGTCCCGAGACCGGCATCGGCCAGCACCTCGAAGGTGTCGGCACCGGGCACCTTCGGCGGTACCGGGATCGCCTCGCCCGCGCCCGCGAACCGCGGGGCGGGCGCGGGCTGGGTGACGCCGCCCACGTCGACGAAGGTCCGCCGTTCCCGGTGGTGGGGGTGCTCGGGAGCCTCGCCCGGAGCGAGCACCGGGGCGACGCAGGCGTCCCGGTCCGCGAACACGGCTTCCCAGTGGGCGCGCGTGCGGCTGCCGAAGATCTCCGCGAGTTCGCGTCGCTGCCCGGGCCAGTGGGCGAGGTCGTGCTGGGGCCAACGCTCCGGGTCCAGATCGAGGGCCTCGAGCAGCTCCGCGTAGAACGGTGGCTCCAGGGCGCCCACGGCGATGTACTCCCCGTCCGCGGTCTCGTAGGTCCGGTAGAAGGGGGCGGCACCGTCCAGGAGGTTGGCCTCCCGCTGGTCGCTCCACAGTCCGGCGGCGCGCATGCCGTGCAGCATCGCCGTCTGCGCGGCCGCCCCGTCGATCATCGCCGCGTCGACGACCTCGCCCTCCCCGCTCGCCCGGGCGCGGAGGATCGCGGCGAGCACGCCGAAGGCCAGCAGGAACCCGCCCCCGCCGAAGTCCCCGACGTAGTTCAGCGGCGGGGGAGGGGGGTGGTCCGGCGGTCCGATGGGGTGCAGGGCACCGGCCAGCGCGATGTAGTCGAGATCGTGACCCGCCCGGGACGCGCGTGGGCCTGTCTGTCCCCATCCCGTGATCCGTCCGTAGACGAGCGCCGGGTTCGCCGGATGCAGGTCGCGGGGCCCGACGCCCAGCCGTTCGGCGACACCCGGTCGGAACCCCTCGATAAGGGCGTCGGCGCGGGTGGCGAGGCGCGCGACCAGCTCGGCGGCCCCCGGCGCCTTGAGGTCGATCGCGATCGACCTCCGGCTGCGCAGGAGCGGGTCGCTGTTCGCCCCGGGCCGGGGTTCCCCGGGACGATCGATGCGGATCACCTCCGCCCCGGCGTCCGCGAGCACCATCGCGGCGAACGGCCCGGGTCCGATGCCCGCGAGCTCGAGGATCCGCAGCCCGGCAAGAGGTCCGGTGGCGGTCGGGGGACGGGTCTGGGGGTCGGCCTGAGGGTCGGGGGTGCTCACGCGTGTCCTCCGGACGATGGCGACGTCACGCGGTACGCCGCGTCGCTCGCGCGGCGCAGCGGGGACGCCAGCCTCGCACGTCGTCTCAGCGTCGGTCGTGTTGCTCGCTGCGTCGAGCGATGCGCGGGGGCGGCTCCACGACGACCGGTCCGGTGGTGACCCCGAGGAGGGGGAGCTGCACGGTCGCGGCCGTGCCTGCGGTGGGGCCGTCATCGATCGTGACCTCGCCGCCCAGCGCTCGCACCAGCGCGCGCACGATGAAGAGGCCGAGACCGGCACCGCTGGTGCGCATCCGCAGCGGGTCCTCGAGGCGCTCGAACCGCTCGAACACGCGATCGCGGTCCTCGAGCGGCACTCCCGGGCCCTCGTCGATCACGCGGATCTCCACGTGCTCGTCGCGTTCGATCACGTGCACGGAGATCGTCCCCCCGGTGGGGCTGAACTTGCCCGCGTTGTCGAGCAGGTTGGCGAGGACCTGCTGCAGTCGGAGCGCGTCGGTCGTGCCGAGGAGGGACTCCGGTCCCTCGTACGCGACGACGTGCTCGGGGAGCGACTCCTGGGCCCGGTCGACCTCCCCGCGCACGACCTGCACGAGGTCGGCCGTCGCCGGCACGACCCGCGGTGGGTCGCTGCCCTGCGAGGAGAGTTGCGCAACGAGGATGAGGTCCTCGACGAGGCGCCCCAGGTGATCGGCGCGGTTCTCGATCTGGTCGAGCAGCCGCTGCCGCTGGTGCTGGTCCAGGCGGTCGGCGCGTTGGGAGAGGAGCTGCGCGCTCGCCTTGATGGGCGTCAGCGGGGTGCGCAGCTCGTGGCTGACGATCGCGAGCATGTCGTCCTTGGCCTGAGCGACGCGGCGCTCCTCGGTCACGTCGTGCACGACCGCGACCGACAATCGGCCGAGCCCGGCGTCGTCGACGCTCGCGATCGCGACACGCCAGATCCGCCCGTCGTCGGTGTTGGTGTTGGGGCGGATGACGTCGTGCACTCCCGGATCCTGCCAGGGGCCGGGCCCCAGGACGTCGTGGACCTGTTGGTGCCGGCCGTCGGTGGTCCCCGTGAGGCTCGCCATCGCGTCGTTCCACAGCCGGACGATCCCGTCGTCGTCGAGCACGAGGATCCCGTCGGCGGTCCCGCCAACGACCGCCTCGAGGGTCGCGCGTTCCTGCTCGAGCGCCATCGAGGCCGCGGCGCGGTCCAGGTGCACGCGTGCCGAGCGGGCGAACCGCTCCAGCCAGGGCAGCAGCTCGTCAGCGGTGGCCGCGCCTTCGCCCCACGCGACGAGCACGCCGGGACCGAAGGGCACCGCGAGGGCGCGCTCCTCGCCGAGGAGGCCGAAGTCCGCCAGCGTGCCCCGCTGGGGATCGGCCTCCCCGTCGACAGGGCACGAGCCACTGCCCTCCGGTGCGCCGGCCCGCCAGCGACCGTCGTGCCACAGCGCCGCCGACAGGCCGAGCGTCGTGCGCACCCCCTCGCTGATGAGGCGGCTCACCTCGACCGGGTCGCGAGCCTCGGCGAGATTGCGTTCCACCTCGACGAGGAGATCAGATCGGTTCCGCAGCCGTTGCTCGGAGGTCTGCGCTCGGCTGGCCAGGTGGAGGAGGATGAGCGGCGCGGCCATCGCGGCGAGCGCGAACGGCGCGTTGACCCAGAGCACCAGGACGAGGACGGCGAACGCCCCGTTGCAGGCCGGGACGAGCGCGCTGGTGGGTGCGAGCTGCTGCGCGAGACGGAGCGGGTTGCGCTGGGTCACGAACCCCGTGATCAGCGCGATGAGGACGCTGTTCGCGACGATGAACAGGGCCACCGCCAGCGCGAAGCCGAGGACCGTTCGCGAGTCGAGCCGCAGCGGGTCGTCGGCGATCGAGAACAGCGTGATCGCGGCCAGGCTCGCGCAGACGGTGTACTGCGCGCAGTTGAACAGGACCTTGATCGGCTCCGTCCGCTCGAGGAGCTGGGCGATGAGGATGCCGAGGAGCGCGCCCAGCGCCACGTTGCCCGGGGCGGTGAACGCGAGTGCCGCGAACACCGCGGTGTCCGCGAGCGCGAAGCGGATCGTGTTGTCGTTGCGACTGTCGATGTCGAGACCGAACCGCTCGCCCAGGACCATCGAGGCCGCGATGGCCACGACCGGTACCGGCGACATCGCGGCCGGGGCCAGGGCGATCGCGGCCGCGCAGAGCGCGACCGCGGCGGCGGTGACCAGCCAGATGAGGCGCTGCGCTGAGCGTGGTAGCTCCCGGAGCGCCTCACGGATGCCGGTCACGCCATGCTCACTCGTCGACGATGAGGTTCCAGGAATCGGCGCGCCAGCTCAGGATATCCCAATCGTCGCTCCGCCAGCTCAGGATCTCGGTCTCGAGTTCCCTCCAGCTGAGGATGTCCCAGTCCTCACTGCGCCAGCTGAGGATGTCCCAGTCGTCGCCGCGCCAGCTGAGGATGTCCCAGGCGTCGCTGTAGCGCAGCTGCGCCCAGTCGTCGGCGGTCCAGACGCTCGCGTGCCAGTCGGCCGCGGTCCAGACGCCGCCCTGCCAGTCCTCGGCTCGCCAGCTCAGGATGTCCCAGGTCACGGCGGGGTGCCGCCACTCGGGGGGGTCGTCCCAGCGCGCCGCGGCCCAACCGTCGGCCTTCCAGCCTCCGTCGCTCCACTCGGCGGGTTCCCACTGGGCGGTCGCCGGCATCGGCAGGAGCCCCAGGGCCCGGCGGACCGCGCGGTCGCGGACCTCGCCGGCCCGGCCCCGGGCCTGGTCGCGGGCCTCGTCGGCACGGTCGCGCGCCTCGTTGGCGCGGTCCCTGGCCTGCTCGCGGGCCTGGTCGGCGCGGTCCTGACCGTCCGTGCGGGCTTGGTCGGCCCGGTCGCGGGCATGGTCGACCCCGTTGTGCCCGGCGGCGTTGCCGTGCCCGTGGTCGCCCTGCTGCCCGGGCGGGCCGGGCCGATCGGGCGGCCCCGGAAGGTCCGGTGGCCCGGGCGGGTCCGGGAGGTTCGGGGGTCCGGGCAGCGGCTCCTGCAGCTCCTCGGGGCGCTCGCCCTCGATGCCGTCGACGGCGGCGAGGACCCCGGGGGCGTCGACGATCCGCTGCCCGTCGCTCTCGTTGCTGCCGTCCAGCAGCGCCTCGGTGAGCTCCAGCCCGTCGAGCCCGGGGTTCTCCGCGGAGGCGAGGGCCGCGGTCCCGGCGACCAGCGCGGTCGAGATCGAGGTGCCGCTGCCTCGCAGCAGCCCTTGCTCCAGGCGCGCGATGCCGCCGTCGTTGTCTTCCTCCTCCGCCTGATTCCGCGCGTTCACGCCGAGGATCGACTCCGGGTCGTGATGGCTGATCACCTCGACGCCGGGGGCGTAGATCCGGGGGGCCTCGTCTCCCACGCGGTTGTGTCCGCTCCCGGAGAACTCCTCCCCGTCGGAGGCGCCGACCGCGAGCGTGCCGGGGCTCGTCGCCGGCGAGGAGAGATTGTCCGGGCCGTCGTTCCCCGACGCCGTGACGAGCAGGACCCCGTTGGCGCCGAGGCGCTGGGTCGCGATGTCGAGCAGCTGCCCGGCGGCGTTGTCCGGGTCCACGCCGAGGGCCAGCGATCCCACGCGGATCCCCAGGTCACGGCCGGGGCCGTGCAACCACTCGAGGGCGGCGAGGACCGTTCCGAGGTCGGTGTCGCCATCCTGGTCGCCGACCTTCAGGGACAGGATCCCCGTGTCCGGCGCGATGCCGGGCATCGAGTTCCCGCTCGCCGCGATGAGCGACGCCATGAAGGTGCCGTGCCCGTAGCCGTCGCCGCCGCCGCTGTCGGTGAAATCGACCTCGCCCGCGATCGATCCCTCCAGGGCCTCGATGTCGGCCACGCCGGTGTCGATCAGGGCCACCAGCCCGTCCCCGCCGGTCTGCGTGTCCCAGGCTTCGGTCGCCCCGATGGTCTCGAGGGCCTCGTGAGGGCCTTCCAGACCGGTGGTGTGCGTGGTCGCGCCCTCGCTGGAGCTCGTCTCGTCACTGTCGGGGGCGACGTACTCGCCGCCCGAGGGATCGTCCGCGGTCTGCCACGACAGGGGTGTGTCGGCGGCCACGCCACCCTCGGGGCGCTCGGAACTGCGGATCAGGAGCGCGTCGGCGACGAGGAGCGGGGTCACGACCTCGGCATCGCCAGGAAGGTCCGCGCTCGCGGGCACGATCCATTCGGTCGCGCCGGCGTCGTGGGGTCCTGCTCCGCCCGCGTGCGCCGGGGCGCCGACCGGAAGGGTCAGCGCGATCAGCGCAGCGAGGGCGACGAGGCCGGCGAGCACCCTCCGACCGGTGGATGGGGCGTGAGTCCCTCGCATGGCGGCACCTCGGGGTCGTTATCGGCGTTGGGACTGGTTACTGGGAGTGATCGGCATGTTACCCCAGATGCTCCAGGCTCACGTCGCGTTTGACTCGAAGTGACTAGTCCGCAGATGGTCCGGGCTACCGGCTGCGGGGGCCCCGAGGCGGGGGAGCTTCCCGGTCGGATCGTACCGGAGGACCCTGGCGCCACCCGATGCCGTGCGCTGGGTGCACGGTCTCTGCGCGACGGACCTAGGGTGTGCTTGTCCGCTCTGGTTGGGGTCGACGCTGCACGACCTATACTTGAGGCGGATCGCGCGCCCGTTCGCGGGTGTGGTGACGCGAACCGACGTCGCATGACCGTAGGAAGGGTGTCCCGATGGAGTCGGGCATCGGCGAGACGTTGCGCAGCGCCCGTGAGCGGTCCGGAGTCACGCTCGCGGACGCTGCGGCCGAGACCCGCATCCGGGAGACCCATCTCAGCGCACTCGAACGCGAGGAGTTCGACAACCTCGGCGGTGAGGTCTACGTCAAGGGGTTCCTCCGCAGCTATGCCCGGTTCCTCGGCATCGACCCCCAGCCCCTCGTCGAGGCCTACCGGCAGCAGTACGCCGCGCCGGCGCCGATCGAGGAACTGAGCCACGAGCCGGTCGAGTCGCCTCCGCAGGCTCGTCGTCCCCTGGCGGCACTCGTCGTGGCCGTCGCGATCCTCCTCGTCGGCGGTCTGGCGCTGATCAGCCTCTTCGCGCCCGATGACGAGGAAACCGCCGACGCTCCCGTGCCCGACCCGGTCGAGGACGACGAGGACGCGGTCGCCGGCAACGGCGAGGACGAGGGGAACGACGAGGACGAGGACGACGACGAGGACGAGGACGACGACGAGGACGAGGACCAGGCGAACGACGACGAAGACGGCGATGACGAGGAGAACGAGGAGGGGAACGACGACGAGGAGGAGGAGGAGGAGGACGACGAGCCCGGCCCCTCCGAGGAGATCGTGCTCGGGTTCGCCATCAACGGCGGGCAGTCCTGGGTGCGCATCGTCGTGGACGGCGAGAACGTCGAGGAGGGCACCCTGTCCGAGGGCTTCTCCGAGACCTACCGCGGCGACGAGGTCGTCATGCGCATCGGCAACCCCGGCGCGGTCCAACTGGAGCTCAACGGCGAGGACCTGGGGGAGGTCGGCGAGCCCGGGATGCCGATCGACGTGACGTGCTCGACCGATCTCGCGGACTGCGAGGTGAGCGCCTGAGCGGCGGGGCGGGGACCATGCGCGCCGAGATCGTCGCGGTCGGCAGCGAGCTCCTGCTCGGCGACGGGGTCGACACGAACTCGGCCTGGATCAGCGCCCGGCTCAACGAGATCGGCGTCAACGTCCACCGGCACGTGACCGTGGGCGACAACGACGAGCGCCTGCGGGCGGTGCTCGTGGAGTCCTGCGGGCGCGCCGAGGTCGTCGTGGTGACCGGTGGCCTCGGGCCGACGCAGGACGATCGGACGCGTGACATCGTCGCCGAGCTCGCCGGGGTGCCGCTCGAGCGGGACGAGCAGCTCGTCTCCTACCTGGAGCGATACTTCGCGGACCGCGGACGGGAGATGACCGAGAACAACCTCCGCCAGGCCGATCTTCCCAGTGGGAGCCGGATCCTCGCGCCGGCCGGCACCGCGGCCGGGTTCGCGGTCGAGTGCTCCGGTGCCACGATCTGGTGCCTGCCGGGGGTCCCGTGGGAGATGCGCACGCTCGTCGAGCGCGAGCTCGTTCCCACGTTGGCGGCCCAGACGGGTGCGTGGGCCACGGTGAGCCGACTCGTCCGCACCGCCGGGATGGGCGAGTCCCAGGTCGCCGAGCGCTGCGCGGATCTGGTCGACCGTCTGGACGCCCAGGGCAACCCCACGATCGCGTTCCTGGCCTCCAAGGGCGAGACGCGCGTGCGCGTGACCGGACGGGCGGAGACTCGCGAGCAGGCCCTCGCCCTCATCGACCCGGTTGTGGACGAGCTCGTCGACCGTCTGGGAGCGGGCTTCGCCGGCCTCGACGACGAGGGCGCCGAGCACGCGATCGCGCGTCAGCTCGGCCACCTCGGCTGGACGCTGGCGGTGGGCGAGTCGCTCACGGGTGGCAGCGTCGGCGGCCGGCTGGTGCACGTCCCCGGCGCGAGTCAGTGGTTCCGCGGCGGCGTGACCGCGTATGCCACGGACGCGAAGCCGTCGCTCCTCGGGGTGTCGCGTGACCTGCTCGACCGGCACGGCCCCGCGAGCCAGGAGGCGGCGATCGCGCTCGCGGCCGGAGCACGGGACCGGCTCGAGACCGACGTCGGCCTCGGCCTCGTCGGTGTCGCCGGGCCGGAGCCCCAGCAGGGGGCGGAGGTCGGGACGGTGCACCTCGCGGTCGTGCTGCCCGACCCCTCCGGACTCGACGCGCAGCAGCGCAGCCGCACCGTCCGGCTGCCCGCCGGCGGACGTGACACCATCCTCGACTTCGCGACCAGCGCGGCGCTCGACTACGTCCGTCGCCGGCTCGCCGAGGCGATGCCCGATGAGGGCTCGGGTCCGGCGCCCGCGGGGCCGTCGGGGTCCGGAACGGCGGAATCGACCACCTATCCAGGATGACCGACGAGACGGGTGCGGGTTCGCGGATGAGCGCGGGGGATGCGCGCGCCGCCGACGCGGGCCGGTCGCCAGGCGCCGAGCGGGCCGGGGCCGAGCGGGGTGGGGCCGAGCGGGCCGGGGCCGAGCGGGGTGGGACCGAGCGACTGTTCGTCGGCGTGCTCGTGGGGGAGGAGGCCGCCCGGGACCTGGACGAGGCGCTCGCGCCCCTGCGCCGCGAGCACTCCCGACTGACCTGGATCGCCCGCGAACGATGGCACCTCACGCTCGCGTTCCTCGGCGAGGTCGATCCCGACACCGCGGCGGCCGCCGATCTCGCGGTCGAGGAGGCCGCGGGGGTGCACCCACCGATGACCGTGGCGTTGGACGGCTCGCTCGGGCGTTTCGGTCGGGGCGTGCTGTGGGCCGGGATCGTGGCCTCGTCGGAGCTGGATGCGCTCGCCGCCGACGTGCGCTCCCGATTGACGGCCCGTGGGGTGGGCTTCGACGACAAGCCCTTTCATGCGCACCTGACCGTTGCCCGCCCGCCCCGGCGCGGTCGGCTGCCGTCCGGGATCACCGACGGGTTCGCGGGACCGACGACCCGCTGGACGCTGGAGGCCGTGCACGTGGTGCGCTCCGAGCGCGGTCGAGGCGGGGGTCGCTACGTGACTCGATCGCGGTCCCCGCTGGCCGGTCCCGCCTGACGGTGGCGGGGCGGGTCGAGCCGCGAGCGGGCCCTGCCATCGATGTCGAACACGTATTCGCTACACTTCGGATCCACAGGGGCGGCACCCGGATCCGCGGGATTGTCGTACCTCCTAGGTACCGTGTGGCGCACAGCTTGTGAGCGAGTCGGCGACTGCTTCCCCGCGCCGCAACCCATCACCCAGAAGGAGCGAGCGTGGAGCGCGACAAAGCCCTCGATATGGCCATCGGCCAGATCGAAAAGCAGTACGGCAAGGGCGCGATCATGCGCATGGGCGAGGAAGCCAAGGTCCAGGTGGCCTCCATCCCCACGGGCGCGCTGAGCCTCGATCTCGCGCTCGGCATCGGCGGAATCCCGCGAGGCCGCGTCACGGAGATCTACGGACCCGAGAGCAGCGGGAAGACCACCGTCGCGCTGCACATCGTGGCCGAGGCGCAGCAGGCCGGCGGGATCGCCGCCTTCATCGACGCCGAGCACGCGCTCGATCCCAAGTACGCCCGAGCACTCGGGGTCGACGTGGAGGCTCTGCTGGTGAGCCAGCCGGACACCGGGGAGCAGGCCCTCGAGATCGCGGACATGCTCGTCCGCTCGGGGGCGGTCGACGTCGTCGTCGTCGACTCGGTCGCCGCTCTCACCCCTCGTGCCGAGATCGAGGGTGAGATGGGCGACAGCCACGTCGGGTTGCAGGCCCGTCTCATGAGCCAGGCCTTGCGCAAGCTCGCCGGCACGCTGCAGAAGTCGAGCACCGCCGCGGTCTTCATCAACCAGATCCGCGAGAAGGTGGGGGTCATGTTCGGGAGTCCCGAGACGACCCCGGGCGGCCGTGCGCTCAAGTTCTATTCCTCGGTGCGGCTCGACGTCCGGCGCATCGAGTCGTTGAAGGACGGCAACGACTTCGTGGGCAACCGCATCCGCGTCAAGGTCGCGAAGAACAAGGTCTCCGCGCCGTTCCGCCAGGCCGAGTTCGACATCCTCTTCGGTGAGGGGATCTCCAAGGAGGGCGCCATCATCGACGTGGGGGTCGACAACGGGATCATCAAGAAGGCGGGCGCCTGGTACACCTACGACGGCGAGCAACTCGGGCAGGGCCGCGAGAACGCCCGCAAGTTCCTGAAGGAGCACACCGACGTCGCAGCCGAGATCACCAAGAAGGTCACCGAACATCTCGGGCTCGTGCCCACCGACGTGACCGGGGGTGAGGCGAGCGGCGACGTCGAGGGATCCGCTGGTGGCGTCGAGTCCGCTGAGTCCACCGAGAGCGGTACGGCCGGGGGCGATTCGCAAGCCGAGGGATCCACCAAGGGCCCCAAGGGGGGCAAGGGCACGAAGGCCAGCAGGACCCAGAAGGCAGATCCACCCGGCGACGCCGAGGTCGACGCGGACGGCAGCCCATCGCTCATCAACGAGTAGACCCGGCAGTGAACGACCCGACCACCGCCTCTCGACCCGACGTGGCCTCGGGCTCGACCCCCGAGACCGGTACCGCGCCCGACCAGGTCGGGGACGCCGTGGCATTCGTGCTCCGCAGCACACGCCAGCGACCCCAGACGGAGGCCGAGCTGCGGGACAAGCTCGCGGAACGCGGCGTCGCATCGGAAGTCGTCCAGGAGGCCCTGGCCCAGGCCCGTTCGCTCGGCGCGACCGATGACCGTGCCTTCGCGCGGGCCTGGGTCCGGGACCGCGGCCAGGGCCGCGGGTACGGCGCCTTGCGGCTGCGTCAGGAGTTGCTGCGCCGCCGCGTGCCCGACCATCTCGTCGACGAGGCCCTCGCGACGCTGGAGGATCGGGACGAGGAATCCGTGGCCGAGGATCTCGCGCGCGAGCGTGCTGCGCGCTTCGAGGCTCGGATCGAGCCCGACCGAGCCGCGCGCCGACTCGCGGGGTTCCTGCAGCGGCGCGGGTACCCGCCCGCGCTGGCGCAGCGGGTCGCCATCCGAGTCAGTGGCCTGGACCGGGACTGGGACTGAGCAGAGGCCGGGCGAGCGACGGCAAGGCGCGTCTGCCTGCGTGTCGGCCGGTGCAGGCAGGGCCATGAGGTGGGCCGGTCACGCCGCCAGCAGCCAGTCGAGGAGCTCGGGCCAGACCGGCCTCCCGACCGAGCGGTGCAGCAGGTGGATGTGGCCGATCCGGTCCGCGTCGACCTCGTCGGGCTCCACGACCCGGGTCTCGACGGTTGCGGCGATGAGTCGATCGTGCAGTGCCGCATGCGTCGCTGGTGTCGCCCAGCCGTCGTCGGCGGCACGGACGGCGAGCACCGGCGCCGTGATCTCGGCGAATCCGCTCGTGTCGAGGGTCGCGTCGCCGAAGATGAAGTCGGGATCGCGGCACCAGCGGCCCCACTCGGCGAGCACACCACGGGGCAGATCGTCGCCGCCCCACGCCCATGAGGGCGCGTAGCCGCAGAGCGCCGCCACCAGCGGGAAGTAGGTGTACCAGCCGAGCGCGAGCCGCCAGCGCTGCCCCTTCGCCATGTCGCCCCAGTAGCCGGACATGGCGGAGACGGTGAGGATGCGCGCGGGCAGCCTCCGCGAGTCCGCGAGCGGCAGGAACGCGGCGCCGGCGCTCTGTCCCACCCAGAGCACGCGGCCGTCCGTGTGCTCGCTGGCGTGGCGCAGTACCCCCTCGATGTCGAGCTGCCCCCAGTCGCGCATCGTCGCCCGCTCCGACCGTGGAGGTCCGTTGCGCGACGCGCCCGTCCCGCGGTAGTCGAACGTGATCGTCGTCGCTCCGCGCTCGACGATCGCCAGCGCGAAGTCGCGATAGAAGCGCTGGGGGACCCCCGTCGCACCGGCGATGACCACGACGTCGTCGCCCTCGCCTGGGTAGGTGTGGGCGGCGAGCTCGCGCCCGTCTGCCGCCTTGATCGGGTGCGGTGTGGGCACCACCGACGCGTCCGTCATCGTCACCCCCGTCGAGCTACTGCCCGAGCCGCTGTCGACCGGTCGCCCGAGCCGGCGAGTATGACGCACCACCGTCGTCGCCTCGCTTGAGGGGGCGCTGCTGCTCGCCCGGGTCGAGCGGGACGCGCAGCCGGTGCGCACGGTTGCACGCGATCTGGCCAGCCGCGCCCAGTGAGGTCTCGTCCGGGCGGATCGGTGCCGGGACCCATCTGGGCGGACGCATGCCCGTATCTGCACAGCATCCCGCCCACGTGCCGGTTGCAATGCCGGTGACGAATTCGATCGTACGATTGAGATAGGATTTTTCGTTCCGCCGAGTTCTCGTTCTGCGCCGTTGACGCTTTCATCTCGGCCGCCGTATCCTGCCCATGACCAGCGCGTTTGCCGCAGAGTTCCGGGCTCGCGGCGCGGCCGAGGCATTCAACCCCCGCCGGTCAGCGCGAGTGGGCTCGGGCGCACATGCGCACGCGCCGAATGAAGGAGGCGCGCATGGAGGCCACCGCGACGGCGTGGGCATTGGCCACGGTCGTCGCGCTGGCCACGGCGATCGTCGTGCTGACGGTCGATCGCGCGTTGGCGCGCCGTCGTAAAGCCCGTGAGCACGGGGGCCTCGACCAGCGAGAGCAGCGCTTGCTCCAACGCGAGGAGACCCTCGAGACGAAGGCCTCGACCCTCGAGCTCCGGGAGGCCAATCTGCTCGAACGCGAGCGGACCCTCGCGGCGGCTCAGGCCGACCTCGAGGACGAGCGGGTCACCGTGCGAAAGCGGCTCGAGGAGCTCGCCGACTACACCGCTGACGAGGCGCGCCAGGACCTCATCGAGGAGGTCGAGGCACAAGCCCGTGCCGATGCGCGGGAGCTCGTCCGTGACGTGGAGCAACGCACCCGCCAGGAGGCGGGTCGACGCGGGCAGGAGATCCTCGCGACCGCCGTGCAGCGCGTGGCCTCGTCGTCGACCGCTGCGGTGGCGACGAGCACGGTCAGCCTGCCCGACGAGGACATGAAGGGTCGGATCATCGGGCGGGATGGTCGCAACATTCGCGCGTTCCAGCAGGTGACCGGCGTCGACGTGATCGTCGACGACAGCCCGGGGGTCGTGACGCTGTCGAGCTTCGACGGGGTGCGCCGCGAGATCGCGCGGCGGACGCTCGAGGCGTTGGTGGAGGATGGGCGCATCCAGCCCGCGAGCATCGAGAACGCCTTCGAGAAGGCGGCGGACGACGTGCAGAAGTTCGTGCTCGCCGCGGGCGAGGAGGCGATCAGGGAGGCGCGGGTCGAGGATGACGTGCCGGACGAACTCGTTCGGCTCCTCGGCGAGTTGGAGTTCCGCAGCAGCTACGGGCAGAACGTGCGCCTGCACAGCATCGAGTGCGCGCTGATCGCGGGAGTGATGGCCGAGGAGCTCGGTCGGGACGGCACCGTCGCGCGGCGCGCGGCCCTATTGCACGACATCGGCAAGGCCCTCACGCACAAGGTCGAGGGAAGCCATGCGGCCGTCGGTGCTGAGCTCTCGAGGCGCGTGGGTGAGTCCGAGCCGGTCTGTCACGCGATCGCGGCCCACCACGACGAGGTCGAGCCCCAGACCGTCGAGGCCGCCCTCGTGCAGGCCGCTGACGCCGCGTCCGCTGCCCGGCCGGGGGCTCGTCGCCAGGCGTGGGAGCAGTACGTCAGTCGGCTCAACTCGATCGAGGACATCTGCCAGTCGTTCGATGGTGTCCGCGAGGTCCATGCGCTCCAGTCGGGCCGTGAGGTGCGTGTCATGGTCGCGCCGGACGCGATCGATGATACGCAGGCGAGGTCGTTGACCTCCGAGATCACCCGCAAGCTCGAGGCCGAGGCGCGCTACCCGGGGCAGATCAACGTGACGGTGATCCGCGAGTTCCGCGTGCGCGGGACCGCCAAGTAGGGCAGTCGCCCTTGACTTCGCCGGTGGTTCCGTTCCACCCCGCGACCAGAGCCAGGAGCGCCTTCACGCGGGCACCGACCCCCCGCTGACCTTGAGCCTCCAGGGTCTGTCCACCGCCCGCACAGAAGGCATTGCGATCCCCCCGAAGCGCCGGTAGCTTCCAACGCCCTCAGATCAGCGGAATGTGCTCGCAAGGGTTGGACAGCTATGCCTGGGCGAACGTTCTTGATGGCCCTGTTCGGGGCGTTGCTGATGGTGGCGGCTTCCTGCACGTCCGACGAGCCCGAGGTGGAGAGTGCGGAGCCTCCGGATAGCGAGGGGGACGCTGATCCCGCCCCGACCTCCGCGGAGGAGGATACGACCGACCCCTCCCCAGAGGACCCCAACGACTCCGATGAGGAGGCGGAGGACAACGCCGCGGATGACGAGGCGGACCCCGCCGATGACGAGGAACTCACCACGGGGGAGTTCGCCCGCCCCGACGAGTTCGATGAGGACCACCTTGTGGAGTCCTACCAGAAGCTGGAGGAAATCGACTCCGAGAGCCTCAACCGAGTGCTCGAGGATGGCGAGTGGACCGAGGAGAACACAAAGTACCTGGACTGGATGTACACAGAAGAAGAGGCTAGTCGCCGCAGGGAGGCCCTGCTTGGCCCTGTCGATTTCGCGGAACGAGAGGAAAGGGGACTCTCAGATGAGCCCAGACCGGCAGATGTAATCGGAATCGATAGGGCGATCGAGGACTATTGGCCTGATTGCGTCCACGTTGAGTTCATCATTGATGAAAGTCCTTTCTTTGCTGACGGTTACAGTGGAGTTCAGCGGCCCGTCTACACCACGCTCGTTCCGCGCGACCCAGGGCGCGTTAGCTCGCAATATAATCCGACGCCTTGGGTTCAGTGGGACGCGACCGTGACGGTGGACGCTGAACCAGTCGAGGAGCAGGATCTTCGCGCTCCATGCGAGGAGGAGGTTCTGCGGTGACGATCCTTGCCGTACGGCGCGTAGGGTCACTCCTGTTGACGTTCGGTGTATTGCTGGTGACCTTCCCTTCGGCAGTCGTGGGTGCTCAAAGCGATGCCGACCCGCATGTGGAACGGGGAGACGACCAATCTCAGGTTCATGGCCACGTCGAAGCAGAGCACGAAGGTGCGGAGATCGAGGAGGTCATCGACGAAGGGCTTCCCGATCCGGAGGATGTCGGACTCGAGTTCATCGTCCAGGCGGAAGACACGGACGACGACGGGGGCGAGGAACTCTGCTGGGACGTGGTCGTGCACGTTTTCGAAGGCGCGCGGGAGGAGTTCGGCGGGACGAGCTCCGTTGACGAGATCGAGGAGGAGTCCCTCGATCGCGAGGATGCCGGGGACAGCTGGTGGCCGGACATGGTGGATGGGCGTTGTGAGCACGAACAGGTGACAGCGGAACTGGAGGCGCACTTCGCCGAGTTGGCGGGCTCGGTGCCCATGCCCGAGCCCGATCCGAACATCGAGCCGGGAATGGCGGTGACCGGCCTGCCCGCCTACTTGGAGACGGGCATCGAGGTGGATTACGAGGCCATCTCGTTCGGCGAGTTGCTGGGCACCTTCCACGTCACCCCCGTTCCGCGCGAGGTCAGCGTCGACTGGGGGGACGGGTCCGTGGACGGTCCGGTGGAGGCCGAGGACGGACCGTGGCCCGACGGTGAGCTGACGCACGCCTACAACGACGTTGCAGACCTGACGGTCGGAGTGCTCCAGGAGTGGGACGCGTACTGGGAGTACGAGGACGGCGAGCCCGGCGTGATCGGCGATCACTCCGGCGTGGTGCGGGGGCTACAGTCCTACTCCGACCTCGGCTTGGAGGTGCACGAGATCCGCGCCCGGCGGGTGGAGTGACCTGTGATCACGGTCGGCCCTCGACCGGCGGGCTCCGGTCGATGGCCCGCAGCGGCCAGGGGTCAGTGGTTGGTAGCGGTCAGCCAGCGGCGAAGCTGGGCAGCCTGTTCATCGAAGCTGGTCGCGCCCCCGTCGAGATCTCGCTGGGTGATGATCCCGAAGACCGTGATCACGAGGAAACGAGCTTCGCCCGAGGCGAGGTCGAGCGCATCGGCAAGCTGCGATACCGCGCGATCCATCGTCGCGACCATGACCTCGGTGCCGTCGTCGCTGCGCTCCCGCAGGTGGTCGAGGCAGATGCGGTTGTAGCGGGCGAGCCAGTCCTCGTGGGCCGCCGCGTTGGCGAGCAGTGCGTCGAACCGCGCCACCGGCCCCTCGGCCTGTTCGAGGTCGGCTGTGAGCACGACGGTCAGCCGTTCGGTCATGTGCTCCACGACCCGCAGGAACAGGTCCCGCTTGCCGCTGAAGTAGTGATAGATCGTCCCGGTCGACACGCCCAGCGCGTCCGCGACCTCCCGGGTGGTGAGCCCGTCGAACCCTCGATCCGCGAACAGCTCCGCGGAGCCCGCGAGCAGTTCGGCGCGGTACTCCTCGTGGTCGACGATCTTCGGCACGGTTAACCCCCTACGGCCGTCATGCCACCCACGGTCGCCAAGGCAGTGCCGGCTGCCCAGAGCGCCAGGCTCCCCGCCGTCCAGATCACGACCTCCCGACGCGACGCGCCGAGCCCGAGGGCGATCAACGCGGCGAGATGGATGCCCGTGAGCAGGGGTCCCAGCAGTGCCAGCCCCGGAACCCCGTAACGCCGGGCGACGCGGCGGCCGCGGGCGTACCGGCCCGACTCGGCGCTGCCCGGGGCCGCCTTACCCCGCGCCTCCCGCCGGCGCAGGATCACCGACCAGCCCGCCACCAGCCCGAGAACCGGGAGGAAGTTCCCGACGAACGCCACGATCGCCACGAGCGTCGGGTCGAGATCGAGCAGGATCGCGGGAGGCACGACAACCAGAAGCTCGACCCACGGCACGGCTGCCCCGATCAGGACGGCCAGGTAACCCAGCGCGCCCTGTGCGGCCCAGTCCCGCAGGAGGTCGAGCACGTCCATGGCAGCCAACTCCAAAATTTAAATCGAACGCTCGTTATACTATCGTAGTTCCCTCCGTCGCGCCGCACCACGGGGCGTGGGAGACCAGCGGCTGCCGTTCGCCATCCCACGATGCGGCGTGGGCGCAGCCGGCTGCCGTCGCCATCCCACAATGCGGCGTGGGCGCAGCCGGCTGCCGTCGCTATCCTCCGGCCAATGAGCGCTCCCACCTACTTCATCCGCACCTTCGGGTGCCAGATGAACGAGCACGACTCCGAGCGCGCGGCCGGCGTGCTCGAGACGATGGGCTACCGGCCCGCGGCGGACATGGACGCCGCGGACCTTGTGCTCTTCAACACCTGTGCGGTCCGCGAGAACGCGGACAACAAGCTGTACGGCCAGCTGTCGCAGGTGAAGCCGCTCAAGCAGGCGGACCCGGAGAAGACCGTCGTCGTCGGGGGCTGTCTGGCGCAGAAGGACCAGGACGCGGTCGCGGAGAAGGCTCCGTGGGTCGACGTGGTCTACGGCACCCACAACATGGGACGTCTTCCGGAGTTGCTCAGCCAGGCGGACTCCACCCACCTGCCGGTCGTGGAGATCCTCGAGCACACCGAGATGTTCCCGTCCGCGCTGCCGGCTCGGCGCGAGGTCGAGCACCACGCGTGGGTCTCGATCTCGATCGGCTGCAACAACACCTGCACGTTCTGCATCGTGCCGATGCTCCGGGGCCCGGAGAAGTCCCGCAAGCTGGGCGAGATCGTGAGCGAGGTGCGGGAACTCGTCGCCGACGGCGTCCGGGAGGTGAGCCTGCTCGGGCAGAACGTGAACTCCTACGGCCGCGACCTCGTGTTCGCCGATCCCGGCGACGGGCCACGCAACCGCACGATGTTCGCGGAGCTCTTGTACGCGCTCGGGGAGGTCGACGGCCTCGAGCGGGTGCGCTTCACGAGCCCGCACCCCAAGGACTTCACAAGCGACGTGTTCGCCGCGATGCGCGACATCGACAACGTCTGCGAGCAGTTGCACCTGCCGCTGCAGTCGGGCAGCGACCGCATCCTCAAGCGGATGCAGCGCAGCTACCGGGCGCAGCGCTTCCTCGACCTCGTCGCCGAGGCTCGGGAGACCATTCCCGGTGTGGCGATCTCGACCGACATCATCGTCGGCTTCCCCGGTGAGACCGAGGAGGACTTCGAGTCCACGCTCGCCGTGGTCGAGCAGGCGGCCTTCGACGCCGCGTTCACCTTCGAGTACTCGCCCCGGCAGGGGACCGCGGCGGCCGAGATGGACGGTCACCTGCCCGCCGACGTAGTCAACGCGCGGTATCAGCGGCTCGCGGGGCTCACGCGGGACTTGAGCGAGCAAGCGAACGAGCGCCAGGTCGGCACGGTCCAGGAGTTGCTCCTCGAAGGGCCCAGCAAGAAGGACCCCACCAAGCTCTCGGGCCGCACGCGCACGAACCGGCTCGTGCACGTACCCGGCCCGGACGGGGGCGGTCTCGCCGGGCTCGCCGCCGGCCAGCTCGTCCCCGCGCGCCTCGATTCCGCCCGTGCGAACTATCTGCTCGGCGAGGTCGTCGACGCGGCGTGCGATGCGCCCGTGGGCGGACCGCGACCCATGACGACCGCGCTGCGGTGACGACCGGGGCGACTGACGGCTCGGGCTCGGGGGAGCTCGTCGGCGTCGCGCTCGTGCCCAGCGCCCCGGTGCTGGTCGAGGGCGTGAGCCCGGTCCGACCCGAGGGCATGGACGCCGTGGGGGAGGCGGCTGACGGCGCCCTCGCGGAGCTGGTGCACGCGGAGCTCGTCGTGCTCGTCGCGGCTGCACCCGATCCGGCGGCCACGACGCCCGCGCCCGACTCGCCGCTGGCCGCGACCGCGCCCTTCCCGGCGGGGGTGCACCAGACGGCGCGGGCGGGGCTGGGGTCGCTCGGGCTGCCCGATGTGGGGAGCGATCTTCCGGTGCCCGCCCGCGCCGTCGCGACGATCGCGGCCGCGACGGAGCTGCCGCGTCTGCGGGGCCCGCTGCCGGTGGATCTCGCGGTGCTCGCGCTGCGGCTGCGGCCGGCGCGGCCCGTCGTGCCCGTCGCGGTCGACTCGACCGCCGAGGCCGCGGAGCTGCGGAAGGTGGGCACCGAGCTCGCCGCCGCGGCCGAGGATCTCGGCCGGCGAGTCGGGCTCGTGGCCGCGGGGGAAGGCAGCGCCGGCCTCGACGAGCGCGCCCCGCGGCACGTGATCGAGGGTGCGAAGGAGTGGGAGGACCGCCTCGTCTCGGCGCTCGCCGACTTCGACATCGACGGGCTCGCACGGCTGGGCCCGCAGGAGGCCGGCCGTGTGGCGGCGCGTGGATGGGCCTCGACCCTGGTGGCCGCCGCGGCCGCAGGCGCGAGCGGGCGGTCGTTGTCCCTGCGGCGTCACGCGGCGCCGCGCGGCCTCGGCTACGCGATCGCGGTCGGCTGACGGTCATGCTCGCGCTCGTCGGACCGACCGCCGCGGGCAAGTCCGAGGCGGCGCTGTCGGCGGCGCGCGAACTCGACCGCACCGGGATCCCGGTCGAGATCGTCGCGGTCGACGCTTTCACCGTCTACCGGGGGATGGACGTGGGCACGGCGAAGTCCCCGGCCGAGGCGCGCGCGGAAGTCGCCCACCACATGGTCGACGTGCTCGCGCCGGAGGAGGACTGCACCGTCCAGTGGTTCCAGGGGCAGGCGCGCCAGCGGATCGCGGAGGTTCGCGCACGTGGGGCCCTGCCGCTGCTCGTCGGGGGCTCCGGGCTCTACTTCCGGGCGGTGGTGGATCCGCTCGAGTTCCCCCCAACCGACCCGGACGTGCGGGACGCGCTCGTCGCGCGGCACGCGACGGATCCCGAGGGTGCCCACGAGCAGCTCGCGCGCCTCGACCCCGCGGCGGCCGCGCGCATCGAGCCCGGCAACCTTCGCCGCACCGTGCGGGCGCTCGAGGTGATCCGCCTCACGGGACGGCCGTTCAGCGCGTTCCGCACCGCGTGGGACCTGCCCCACGAGCCGCGGTCCGACCTTCACGTCGTCGGAATCGACATGGATCGCGCGACCTTGGCCGAGCGCATCGAACGACGCGTGGCACGGATGCTGGCCGGTGGGCTGGTGGAGGAGTGCCGTGCGCTCGCCGGCCGCTCGCTGTCGCGCACCGCTCGCCAGGCGATCGGCTATGCCGAGGTGTTCGACTACCTGGCCGGGCAGGCGAGCCTCGAGGAGGCCGCCGAGCGCGTCCGCGTCCGGACGCGGCGGTTCGCCGCGCGCCAGCAACGATGGTTTCGCGCGGACCCGCGGGTACAGTGGAGATCCGACCGCGTCGCGGCAGCCCTCGTCGGAGCCGCGAAGGAGCGACTACCGAACCGATGACCGCCCCAGTGCCGGGATCCGCAGCCCTCGCCTTCGTCAAGGCGCACGGGACCGGCAACGACTTCGTGCTGCTGCCCGACCCCCAGGGAGAGCTTGCGCTCACGGCCGCCCTCACGCGGGCGTTGTGTGACCGGCACCTCGGGTTGGGGGGCGACGGGGCGATCCGGCTCGCGCCGGGGGAGGAGTCGCCGGGGGACCCGTCGGCCGACGTGTTCATGGACTACCGCAACGCCGACGGCTCCGTGGCCGAGATGTGCGGCAACGGCGTGCGCTGCGTCGCGAAGTACGTGGTGGACCGCGCGCCGGGCCTCGACCGGGTGAGGGTCGGCAGCCGGGCCGGCACGAAGGAGGTCGCGGTCGTCTCCCGTCATCCCGACGGGCGGGTCGACCGGCTCCGCGTCGACATGGGTGCGCCCGAGGTGCTGGCCGACGACCACCCGCTGACCGTCGGCGGGACGCGCTTCTCAGCGGTCACGGTCTCCATGGGCAACCCGCACGCGGTGCTCGTCGTCGAGGACGTCGACATCGTCCCGCTCGCGCGGCTCGGCCCGGCGATCGAGACCCACACCGACTTCGGACAGGGAACGAACGTGGAGGTCATCGCACCGCTCGGGGGAGGTCGCATCGCGGGGCGCATCTGGGAGCGAGGCGTGGGCGAGACCCTGGCCTCGGGCACCGGGGCCTCCGCGATGGCCGTGGCCGCGCACCAGCGAGGGCTGGTCGGTCGCGAGGTCACCGTGACGCTGCCGGGCGGCACGCTCGACGTGAGGCTCGACGATCCCACCCTGTGGGTCACCGGGCCCGCGGTGGAGGTGGCCTCGGGCCAGCTCGACCCGGCGTGGTGGGGGCAGGCGCGTGCCGGCGAGGCCGAATCGACGGGGGATCCGGCTCCTTCGGGGGACGCGCCGCCGACCGACGAACCGACGACGACAGGAGTGATGTGACCGACAAGCGATCCACCCGCACCGAGGAGCCCCAGGCGCCACTGCGTCGCGCCGATCGGCGGCGCGCGGCGGCCCAGCGTGTGCGCGACGATGCGCCCCAGGAGGGCGTCGCGATCATCCGGCGGGTCGACCGCGCGGTGCTCGTTGCGGTGCAGACACCGGAGCAGAACCGTGCCGACGTCGACGGCGCGCTCGACGAGTTGGCGTTGCTGCTCGACACCGCGGGTGGCGAGGCGGCCGAGCGACTCGTGCAGCGCCGCGACCATCCCGACGGCGGCACGTTCATCGGCCGCGGCAAGATCGAGGAGCTTCGCGAGCTGGCGGCGGAGACGGACGCCGACGCGGTGGTCTTCGACGACGAGCTGTCGCCCGCGCAGCAGCGCAACCTCGAGGAACGACTCGGCGTCAAGGTCCTCGACCGCACGATCGTGATCCTCGACATCTTCGCGCAGCACGCCGCGAGCCGGGAGGGCAAGGCGCAGGTCGAGCTCGCGCAGCTGAGCTATCTGCTGCCGCGGCTCCGCGGCTGGGGACACGCGCTGTCGCGCCTCGGCGGCGGGATCGGCACTCGGGGGCCGGGTGAGACGCAGCTGGAGGTCGACCGCCGGAAGCTGAACCGTCGGATCGCGAAACTACGGCGTGACCTCGAGGACTTCGAGCGAACCCGACGCCTCAAGGGCGCTGAGCGCGAGCGCCAGCAGGTCCCGGTCGTGGCCCTCGTCGGTTACACGAACGCCGGCAAGTCGACGTTGCTGCGCGCGCTGTCGGGCGCCGAGCTGCACGTGGCCGATCAACTGTTCGCGACCCTCGACACGACCGTGCGTCGCGTGTCGTTGTCTGACGGACGGGAGGTCGTGGCGACCGACACTGTCGGGTTCGTCCGAAAGTTGCCCACGCAGCTCATCGAGGCGTTCAAGTCGACCCTCGAGGAGACGCTGCGTGCGGACCTGGTGGTCCACGTCGTCGATGCGTCCCACCCGGAGGCCCAGGTGCAGATCGCCGCCGTCGACGAGGTGCTGGAGGAGATCGGCGCGCAGGACATGCCCACGCTCCTCGCCCTCAACAAGGTGGATGCGCTGGACGCCGAGGAACGGCGCGAACTGCACCGGGACTTCCCCGATGCGGTGGCCGTGTCGGCGGCGACCGGGCAGAACGTCGAGCGTCTGCTCGGTCGTGTCGCCGCCGCGTTGCCCACGCCCCGCCGCGAGGTCGAGGCCCTCGTGCCTTACGCCGAGGGGCAGCTCGTGGCGCAAGCGCACCGCGAGGGGGAGGTGCGCAAGGAGGAGCACCGCCCGGAAGGGACCTACCTGGTGGTCGATGCGGACCGCGTCACCGCCGATGCGCTGTGGCCATACGCGTTCGCCGATCCCTGGGCCGGTGAGCGGGGGGAGTGACGACCCCCTGTGACGTCGGGAAACCGCCGGAGGACTTCAGGGCCCGTCGCTCTCCTCGATCACCGTCTGCCGCCCGGGTTCGCGGACGACCCGGCGGCGGTTGCGCATGAACAGCCCCGCCACGAGCCCGGCGCCGCCGCCGACGATGAGGATGTAGCCCACGGCGACGAGGTTCACGCCAGGGATGTCCGCCGTGATGGCGAACGCGAGGATCGCGCCGAGCACGATCAGGCCGATACTGCCGCCAATGGTCATCGCTGACCCTCCTGCAGCCGGCGCGAGTCAGGGACTACGCGGAACGTCGCGAAGAACGCCGGCGTGACGAAGGTGCCCGGATCAGGCGGGTCGCCACACCTTCGGACCTTGTCCGGATCACCGATGTCCGGAGTCGTGGTGACGTCAGGGCCGACCGTCAGGCAGGCACCGGCGGTCAGACGGTACGCAGGACCGCGACGACGCGCCCGAGGATCTGGTTGTCCGCTTGCGGGTCAAGCGGGATCGGCTCGAAGGCTTCGTTCGACGGGTCGAGCCACAGCCTGCCGTCCCGGCCGCGCCGGAACCGCTTCACAGTCGCCTCACCGTCGATCAGCGCCGCGCACATCTCCCCCTGCTCCACGGTGGGCTGCTGGCGAACCACCACCAGGTCGTCGGGCAGGATCCCGTCGTCCACCATCGACTCGCCTCGAACGCGGAGCATGAAGAGCGTGCCTTCGCCGACGAGGTCCTCGGGCAGCGTGACCTGCTGCTCGATGTGCTCATCGGCGATGATCGGCGCGCCTGCAGCGATCTCGCCCACCAACGGGATCCGGCGGACGCCGGCGAGTTCGGCAGCCTGAGCGCCCTCGGCGTGCGCGGCTTCTGCTGCGGCCTCCCCGGGCGGGGGGAGCACCTCGATCGCCCGCGGGCGGGACTGGTCGCGGCGCAGGTAGCCGGCCTGCTGCAACTGCGCGAGCTGGTTGTGCACGCTCGAGGTCGAGCTCAGGCCGACGGCCTCGCCGATTTCGCGCACGCTCGGCGGAAACCCGCGATCTCGCACGGCGTCGCGGATGTACGTGAGGATCGCGTGCTGACGTGGCGTGAGCCCCCCGGAGTGGACCTCGTCGGCAGGTTCGGTGGGTGTGGACACGGCCCCTCCTTCTGGCTGAGCCCTCTCGGGCTGCGGAGTCCGTCGACAAGGATCGTGGGATGACGACCTCTTGATGGCGTGAACGGTAGCAACCATCCAGGCGAATTACAAACATCTGTTCGACTCGCCTGTTGACATCGAACGCACGTTCGTGCACCATGGCCACATGGTGATCGAACAGGGGTTCGGATCAGGACAGGAGGCGGCCGGTGTGGCGGCGCGTGGGGGCCCGCCGCACCGTGCCGCCACCCCGATGGGGCGACGGGTGCTGGCTCGTCGTCGGATCGGGGTGGTCGTGGCGCTGGGGATGCTCGGCCTCGTTGGGTGGACGGGGGCGGGCCTGTTCGCCGCGGGGGACGAGGGGGGAGCGGCACCGGCCGCGCTCGCTGAAGCGCAGGCCGCCCCAGCGCCCTCGGATGCCCCGGCGGGTGTGCGAGCGAGCGAGGTCGACGGTGGGATCGTGGTCGTCGGTGAGGGTGAGACGCTGTGGGAGCTCGCGCCAGCGGAGGTCGACCCGCAGGCCTGGGCGGGCGAGGTCGCCGCGCACAATGAGGTCGAGCCGACCGAGGTTCGCGCCGGGCAGCCGCTGCGGGTCCCGCCGGGAGCCGGCGAGGGCTGAGCCAGGGCATGGGTCGCGATCCCCCGGAGGTGCGGTCAGCAGCGCCGGCGGGGACCGGGCTATGGCGTCGAGGCGGGCTCGGGCGGCTCGTCGTCGGTGGACAGGCTCGCCAGTTCGCGATGGAAGTCCTCGGGGCTGGTGAAGCTCTTGTACACGCTCGCGAAGCGCATGTACGCGACGTCGTGGAGCTCGCGCAGGGCGGCGAGCACCTCGCCGCCCACGACGTCGGACGTGACCTCCCGCCTCCCCGAGTCGCGTAGCCGTCCCTCGACCCGGGCGACCGCGCGTCGCACGGCTCCGGGCTCGAGCGGCAGGTTCGTGGTCGCGCGGGCGATGCCTTTCGCCACCTTGTCCCGGTCGAATGCCTCGACGTCGCCGGAGCGCTTGCGTACCCGCAGAGGGGTCTGCTCCACGCGCTCGTACGTGCTGAACCGTTGCCCGCAGGAGTTGCAGGCTCGGCGGCGGCGGATCGCTTCGCCCGCCGCTCGCGAATCGATCACGCGGTCGTCGTCGGTCGCGCAGTACGGGCAGCGCACGCGCTCGCTCCCTCCTCGTCGGTCGGTCCCTGTGCATTCTCGCTGGACGGTCGAGCGCGTGCTCCCCAAGACCTTGCGGTTGTGTCCCCACCGAGGGGCGGGCGATCCACACCGCGACCTGTCCTGTCCGCCGTGGGTCCCCAGGCTTGTCCCCAGGATCTGTGGAAAACCTGAAGTACGTCCACAGCCGTGGACGGGCGATTCGGTGCCAACGGGCGGATTCCGTCGGTACAGTCACGCGTCCGACCGGCCGGTGCGCTTCCCCGGCCACCCAGGGCCCACAACATATTGTATCTCCACGTGCATGGGGCCTCCGTATCTAGGGGCTGACGTGGATTCGGTCCTTGACCCGACGAGCTCGTTGTAGCAGAGTTACGGGTCCTGAATTACAAGGCTGAGATTCGTGGTGCAGGGGTTCGGGGGCTTGCCACCACACACCCAGCCGGGCACGACACCAACCGACCTCGCCGTCGAGCCAGGAGCCATACATGCAGACCACCGACGAGGCGCTCACCGCGGTCGGCACCGCCGAGGACGACGCGGGGCTGCGCATCCGCCGCTTCTTCACCCGCGACGACGTCCAGCCCTACGACGAGCTCGAGTGGGAGCTGCGCGACGCCGTCATCAGCGATTGGAAGTCCGGCGAGGTCGCGTTCGAGCAGCGCGGCGTGGAGTTCCCGACGAGCTGGTCGATGAACGCGACCACGATCGTGGCCCAGAAGTACTTTCGGGGGCACCTCGGCACGCCGGAACGCGAGCGCAGCGTCAAGCACATGATCGACCGGGTCGCCGACACCATCACGCGGTGGGGGCTCGAGGGCGGCTACTTCGCGGACGAGAGCTCGGCCGAGGTCTTCAACCACGAGCTCAAGCACCTGCTCGTGACCCAGAAGGCGGCGTTCAACAGCCCGGTGTGGTTCAACTGCGGCACCGAGGACAAGCCGCAGTGCTCGGCGTGCTTCATCCTCTCGGTCGAGGACACGATGACGTCGATCCTCAACTGGTACTACGAGGAAGGCGTCATCTTCAAGGGTGGTTCCGGCAGCGGGGTGAACCTCTCGAAGATCCGGTCGAGCAAGGAGAAGCTGCGCGGCGGCGGCGAGGCGAGCGGGCCCGTGTCGTTCATGCGCGGCGCCGACGCTTCGGCCGGGACGATCAAGTCTGGCGGCAAGACCCGTCGCGCAGCGAAGATGGTGATCCTCGACGTCGACCACCCCGACGTCGAGGAGTTCATCTGGTGCAAGCGCAACGAGGAGCAGAAGGCTGCCGCCCTCGCCGCCGCCGGCTTCGACATGGGCTTCGACGGCGCGGACACCGGCAGCATCCAGTACCAGAACGCGAACAACTCGGTGCGCGTCACCGACGAGTTCATGCAGGCCGCGGTGGAGAACCGAGACTTCGAGCTCAAGACCGTGACCGGCCGGGAGGCGGTCGAGCGCGTCGGCGCGCGCGACCTACTCAACCAGATCGCGCAGGCGGCCTGGGAGTGTGCAGACCCAGGGGTGCAGTACGACACCACGATCAACGACTGGCACACCACGCCGAACGCGGGGCGGATCAACGGCTCGAACCCTTGCTTCCCCGGCTCGGCACGCGTGCACACCGATAAGGGCCTCGTTCGCTTCGAAGAACTGACGCGTCGGGTGCAGCAGGGTGAGACCTTCGGGGTGTACACCCACGATGCCACGAATGCGGAGGCCCCCTCGACCCGCGTCGAGCTGACCTCGCCCGAGGCGTTCATGGTCACCGGCCGCAACCCGATCGTGCGGCTGCGATTCTCGAACGGACAGGAGCTCCGCTGCACGCCGAACCACAGCATCTGGACCACGAACCGCGGCTACGTGGCGGCCGAGGATCTGACGCCTGAGGACCGGGTGCTCGCACTCGATGTCGCCACCCCCGCTTCCCAGGCTGATCAAGCGCTGCCGGTGCGGACCGACCTCGCGGCCTACCGCGAGAAGGGAGATCGAGCGAAGGAGCTTCGCCTGCCCGAGAAGTGGAGCGACGAGCTCGCGCACTACCTCGGGTGGCACACCGGCGACGGCTCTGTGTCGGGGAACTGTCTCTCCACGATCTACGGCGGGGAGGAGGAGCAGACGCATCACCTCCCGCGCCACCGTGAACTCCTCGCATGGCTGAACGGTGACCAGCACCCGACTCCGTCGATGCAGGAAAACGGCACGCAGCAACTGCGGTTGACCCGCCGGCCGCTGCGGAAGTTCTTCGAGGCGCTCGGCGTCTCGGACGCGCACGCGGCGGACAAGCGGGTTCCATGGGCGGTCTTCGAGGCGCCGGAGGATGCGCAGGCCGCCTTCTTGCGTGGGCTGTTCGACGCGGACGGAACGGTGGTCGACGTGAAGACGAAGGGCGACCGCTACGTGAGCCTCGGCTCCAGCTCGCCCGAGCTTCTCCGCGACGTGCAGGTGCTGCTCACCGCCCACGGGATATCGAGCCGCATCTACGCGACGAGGGGTGCTGAGGAGCAGTCGGGCCTTTCGTACGTCCGTCGGGACGGGACAGAGGCGATCTACGCGAGCAAGCAGGCCTACCAGCTGCGGATCAGCGGGCGCTCCCTAGAGGCCTACGCGCGGGGGATCGGGTTCGACCTCCCGGGCAAGCACGCGCGGCTAGTCGACGTGGTCGAGGCCTACAGCCGCTACGACACGGACCGCACGGTGCGGCTCGAAGATCGCACCCACGATGGTGTGGAGCTGACCTACAACCTCACCGAGCCGCGCAACCACAGCTACGTCGTTGATGGTGTCGCGGTCCGCAATTGCTCCGAGTACATGCACCTCGACAACTCGGCGTGCAACCTCGCGAGTCTAAACCTCCGCAAGTTCGAGGTCGACGGGACGTTCGACGTTGACGCGTTCAAGCGCGCCGTCGAGATCGTGTTCACCGCGCAGGAGATCATTGTCGGGAACTCGAGCTACCCGACCGAGAAGATCGAGGAGAACGCGCACCGCTTCCGCCAGCTCGGCCTCGGCTACGCGAACCTCGGCGGGCTGCTCATGAGCCAGGGCATCCCCTACGACTCCGAGGAGGGCCGCGCTTGGGCGGGCGCGGTCACCGCGCTGATGACCGGGCACGCCTACCGCACGAGCGCCGAGCTCGCGGCCGTGCAGGGTCCGTTCGAGGGCTTCGCCGACGATCGCGAGGGCACCCTGCGGGTAATCGGCAAGCATCGCGATGCCGCCCACGACATCGACGCGGACAAGGTGCCGGCCGATCTGCTCGCGGCCGCCCAGCAGGCGTGGAACGAGGCGCACGAACTCGGCCACGAGCACGGCATCCGCAACGCGCAGTCCTCGGTGCTCGCTCCAACCGGCACTATCGGCTTGATGATGGACTGTGACACGACCGGGGTGGAGCCCGACCTCGGCCTCGTGAAGATGAAGAAGCTCGTCGGCGGCGGGACGATGCGCATCGTCAACCAGACCGTCCCGCGGGCCCTCGACAGCCTCGGCTATCAGCCCGAGCAGATCGAGGCGATCGTCGACTACATCGACGAGCACTCCACCATCGAGGGCGCGCCCGGCTTCCGCGAGGAGCACCTGCCGGTGTTCGACTGCGCGATGGGGGAGCGCTCGATCTCGCCCATGGGGCACGTGCGGATGATGGGTGCGGTCCAGCCGTTCATTTCGGGAGCCATCAGCAAGTGCGTCGTCGGCGAGACGCTCGTGCCGACCGAGGACGGGCTGGTGAGGATCGAGGAGCTGCACGAGGGTGAATCGGCGGACTCGTTCCGCGACGACGTGCGGCGGGTCGCGTCCCTCGGCGGCGAGGCGAAGACCGACGCCTTCTACTACGGCGGCACGCGCAAGGTGCAGCGCGTCGTCCTGCGGTCGGGCCACGAGGTCACGGGCACCGAGAACCACCGCGTCCTCGTTGGGGGCCCGTCCGGCCTCGCGTGGCGGTACCTCGACGAGATCGAGGTCGGCGAGTACGTGGGGACGCGGTACGGCTCGGAGCTGTGGTCGGAGGTGCCCGCGCGCCTCGACGGCTTCGTGCCGAGCCCGTCGTACGGCCCCCAGAAAGCGGTGTCGCTGCCCAACGAGATGAGCGAGGAACTCGCCTTCCTGCTCGGCGCCTACTGCGCGGAGGGCAGCATCAGCCGCAGCAACTGGACGATTCGCATCACCAACCAGAACCTCGAGGTGCTCGAGCGCGTCAAGTCCGCGTTCGAGTCCCTGTTCGACGTGGATGCGAGCATCGTCGACCCGGTGGACCGCTGTGCGCACGTGGCGGTGGCCTCGAAGACGCTCGTTGAGCTCTTCGAGTTCCTCGGCTGCGGCGTGGGGGCATCCGGCAAGCGAATCCCCTCCGTGGTGCTGCGCTCGCCGCGGAGCATGGTCCTGTCGTTCCTTCAGGGGCTGTGGCTCGACGCCTACGCCGCGCCCGGTGCGATGCCGAAGTGGGCGCTGTGCGTCGACTCGCCGGAACTGCTCGATGACGTGCAGGCGGTGCTCACCAACCTTGGGGTCGTGCACAGCCGGATCGCCAAGCACAACGAGGAGCACGAGAAGACGTACGACGAGGTCTACGCGACGGGTCACCACGCGGCCCGGCTGCTGGAGCTCGTGCCGTTCCTCGAGCCCGATAAGGCCACAAGGGCCGAGCGCGTTCGCGAGCAAGCGAGCGACGGGCCCCACAACACCGCCGACGTTGTGCCCGGCATCACGGGCAGGGAGCTGTACGACCTGATCCCCGCTGGGTACGGCGACGGGGAGGACGGACAGCCGAAGTCGGTGACCTGGCGGTTCCTGCTCGACCCGCGCACGACGCATGTGAGCCGGCGGACCCTCGAGCGCGTCGCGGCGATTCCAGGCGTCGAACTGCCCGAGTGGCTGCAGCAGGTACTCGACGACGGCTTGCACTTCAGCCCCGTCGCGACGGTCGAGGACGCAGGGATGCGGGAGGTCTACGACCTGTCGGTGCCGTCCACCCACGCGTTCGTCGGCAACGGGATGGTCAACCACAACACCGTCAACATGCCTGAACAGGCGACGGTCGAGGACGTCGAGGAGATCTACACCGAGGCGTGGCGCCTGGGTGTGAAGGCCCTCGCGATCTACCGGGACAACTGCAAGGTGAGCCAGCCGCTCGCGATCGCGACGAGCGACGACAAGAAGCAGGAGGTCCCGGCCACGACCGAGGAGGCCGCCGAGCAGGGCGTGCGACGCCGTCGCCTGCCGAAACAGCGGCCGAGCCAGACGATCTCGTTCACCGTCGGGGAGGCCGAGGGCTACCTCACCGCCGGTGAGTACCCCGGTGACGGGCTCGGCGAGATCTTCGTCAAGCTCGGCAAGCAGGGCTCGACGCTCTCGGGCGTGATGGACGCGTTCGCGATCGCGACGTCGATCGGGCTGCAGTACGGCGTGCCGCTCGAGGAGTACGTCAAGAAGTTCACGAACATGCGGTTCGAGCCCGCCGGGATGACCGACGACCCGGAGGTCAAGTTCGCCGCCAGCGTGCTCGACTACATCTTCCGCCGGCTCGCGATCGAATACCTGCCGGCCGAGACCCGGGCCGAGCTCGGGATCTACACGATCGAGGAACGCAACGCGCAGCTGGACGCGCAGTACGGGCCCGCGCCCGGGAGCACGGAGGCGCCGAAGGCCGATCCCGAGGGGCAGACCGTGCTGCCCGTCGAGAAGGAGAGCCGTGTCGACGACATCTACGGGGACGCGCCGATGTGCTTCTCCTGCGGGATCCGCATGCAGCGTTCCGGCGCGTGCCACGTCTGCGAGCAGTGCGGCACGACCACCGGTTGCAGTTGATGTGAACCGTCAGACCGGTGGCACCGGATCCGTCAAGTCGGTGTCACCGGTCCGTCAAGCGAGTGTCAGTGGATCTGTCAATAGTGACATCCATCACGGCGCAGCCGAAGACAAGGCCGCCCCCGGTCCCGCTGCCGTAAGTAGACGTGGGAGGTGAAGTGCATGGCCGGAAAGCAAGGAGAGCGCGACACGTACAAGTACCGGTATGTCGATTCGGGGGGTCGCGTAAAACATTCAGGTATAACGAACAACCCGGATCGACGCGAAGGGGAGTTGAACCGCAAGTACGGATCGGGACAACTGCAGAAGGTTGGTCGCCGCACCACGCGCGAGGCCGCGAAGGAGTGGGAAGGCAGACGCCCGAGTGCGAAGCGGGCCGGCCCTTAGGGGTGGGCTTGGTGGAACTCGCGGAGCAGCCAGGGGAGATTGTATAACCGATGCTGTTCAGCGAGTTCTACCAGATTACGAAGGGCCAGGAGGACGACTGGTTCGACACGATCCTGGATGCAGATACGAAGCTGTTCATCGACCCCTTTCTGCTCTATAGGGAAGATGAACTCCCCGATTCACACTGGTACGGCGCACATAGCGGCATCATTGAGCACTTCCAGCAGGTCTTCGAGCTACTAGCACTTGCCGGCTGTGATTCCAAGCATCTGCCGTATCGCGTAGCCCTCGGTGCACTGTCGTTTCGGGAACCACGCGAGTTTTGCCTGGGGTATACCGCCGAAGGGACCAGGGGTGCCGGCAGCGCAAAGGGCTTCGCTAAGCTCATAGCAGCTGCGATGTGTGATGCGATCAGGCGTGGAAGGAAGGAACTCCGGCATTTCGAGGAGCTTGGAGTGCTTCACGAAGGGATCGGTCCAGATCGCATCTCGGACATGGCATGCACTGTTCTCAAGAGCAAGTTCCTATCGTACACGCAAACCGTGGCACGTCGGCATGGGCTCCAGCTGGACACGCACAAACTCCCTAATGCGTCCTTCGACAATGAGGCGTATTCCTGGAGGTCGGACTCCGTCTGGCTGCCAACGAATCCTTACAGCAGTGGTCCGCTCCTACTGACGCCTGCGCGGTTTCTGAACGATTTGCCGACGTTGAATGCTGATGACTGGTGGGCTGCGCAGGAAGCCCACGAACTACGGGATCGCTTCAACCTGGACGTCGTCCGGAGGGTGGATAAGAAGACCATAGTTGATCTTGCAAATCGCGATCCTGCTGCAGTGGAGGCATGGGCCAAGCGTCGGGAAAGCGAACGTGCAAGACCGTACGACCTCCGCCGTGATGCCAATGGTGTGTACCGTTGGGATATTGAGTCTCGTAAGTATGCTGAAGAAAACCCCATAAGCCTTGCAGATCCTGAAACGCACGAGCAGTTCCTCGACGTCGTGGAAGCGCTTATCGAGCGCTTTCGGCATTTCGTTGAGAACGACGGTGGTTGGAGGTTGCTTTGGGACGATAGGGGGCCGAAGCCGGAATCGGCTGCGCAACTCCTATTTCGAGGGCTAGCAAGGACCTATTGCGAGCTACATGGAATTAACGTCGACCGTGAGGTGCTGCTCGGTGACGGGGCGGTCGACTTCAAGTTCTCGTCCGGGTATGAGCATCGAGCTCTGCTGGAAGTGAAGAAGGTTGAGAATGGCAAGTTTTGGAATGGGCTGAACGCTCAGCTGCCGAAGTATTTGGAGGACGATCGTTGTGTGGACGGGTGGCTATTGGCAGTTCGGTTTCAGGGAAGGGGTGTATCCGTCCAGCGTGTAAAGAATATCCCTGAAGCCGTTGACTCAGTGTCGCAGAGGCTCGGGATGAACATTCGCTACAGCCTTGTAGACGCGCGCCGTTCGCCGTCTGCATCGAATATGTCGACTCCGAAGTGATTGCGGTTCTCCGGTCCCGTCAAGGACGCTTCTGGTTTGCGTAGGGATGTGGGCGCAGGGCTTCGTGGGTCAGGGGGAACTGGGTAGGGCTGCACTTTCGGGAAACAAGGCGGCCATCGTCTCACGGCTGGGTCGCGGGGGTTCGCCTCCGAGGATGCCGGCGTGAAGGAGGCGGGCGAGGGCGACGTGTTCGTTGTTGGTGAGCCGCTGGGTGTCAAGCTCGCCGTCGCATAGGGCGCGGTGCAGCAGTTGAGCAGCGGTTCGGGGGAGCTGTCGGCGGGTGTGCTCGGCGCGGATCGCGTCGCGCAGCGCGTCGGGTTCGGTGAGGTGGGTGGCCGGGTGCAGGACGAGGTCGCCGCGGTGGTGCTGGAGGGTGGCGCCGGTGGTCGCGAGCAGTTGGGCGAGTTGGTCGGCAGCGCGATCGGTACGGTTGAGGGTCCAGCCGAGGCTGGTGGCGGCGGTGTCGCGTGGGAGCCGGTGGTCATCGGCGTGGTGCGGCAGCGCGCCGAGCGCTGCGGCGTCCGCTTCGAGGCTGTCGCCTGCGTGTTCTGTTCGGTCGTGTGCCTCGGAGGCGGGCGCGGCGGGATTGTCGGTCAGGAGCGCGTGGAGGGGCAGCGCGAGCGCGTCGGCGACGCGGTGCGCGAAGTGGAGGGTGAGGTGCTCGTGGTTGGAGCCGGCTTCGAGCGCGCTAATGACGACGGATGTGACCGCGAGGTCGCGCGCGAGGGCGCGTTGCGAGAGGCCGAGCTCGTGGCGGCGAGTCGCGATGCGTGTGGCGTCGAGCGGCATCAGGCGGCCTTTGACGAGCCGAGGTTGGTGAGGGCGAATCCGCGCCCGGCGAGCCAGCGGCGATCTGCGGGCTGGCGACGTACGGCTTGCCCGTTCAGCAGCGGCACGCCGAGCTCGCGTGTGGCGTCGCCCAGGGCGGTGGCGGCGGCGCGTTGCCCGAGGGGTTGGCCGCGGGGGTCGGTGAGCAGCGGGTCGGTGTCGGTTGCCCCGTGGGTGAGTCGTCGGAGTCGTTTGGCGCGCAGGAACGGTTCGCTGCCGGTGGGCATCTCCATGGGTCCGTGCGCGCCGGTCACGTAGCGGCCGTCCGGGTCGGCGTCGGCAAGGGTCAGCGAGCGCAGGTCGTCGATGGCCAAGCCGGCGGCGGTGAGCGCGCATACCAGCGCGCGGTGCGGGGGCCGGTAGGCGCGCAGCGCGGTCCACGTCCGCGGATCGCGGACGGCGCGGCGAGGTGCGGCGGGTTGGGCCGCGAGCAGCTCGTAGAGGTCGAGGGAGGCGAGGGTGCCGCGCGTGAAGCAGGCGGCTTGCACGGCGCGCACGCGGGTGGCGAGTTCGGCTTGGGTGGCGGTGTCGGCGATCTCGTCGGCGAGGAGGGTGCGCAGCACCGCCTCGGTGGCCCCGTCGCGGTCGATGCGCTGGCGGGTGCGCTCGAGCGTGTCCCGGTAGCAGGCGTCGAAGACGGCGAACTTGCCGAGTCCGGGTTCGCCGCTGACCAGGCCGATCTCGCGCAGCTCGACGACTTGCCGGGCGAGTACGTGGGTCTTGCGCAGCGCGGTGGTGCGAACCACCGCAGCGTCGTCGACGCCGGCGAGGTGGCGTCCGCCGGCCTGCGGTTGTGGTGCGGCGGTGGGGCTGGTCATGGGCGCGGCTCCTGGGAAGGGGGCGTCGGTAGGGCGGCGTGCTACTGGTCGGCGAGGCCAAGCCAGCTTTCGGCTTGCTCGTCGTCGGGGTCGTCGCTTAAGGCTGGGTGGGGACTGGATCGTCGATGTGCGGGCTGGCGGGCGGGTCGGCGAGGTCGAGCAGGTCTTGGTCCCCCGGGCCGGTCGTCCGAACGCGTCCGCATCGCGGATGAGTACCGGGCTGCGGGCCCTTGCTCCCCGCGCGCACCCCGCATGCGGCGCACCACGCCCGCTCGATGGTGGTCTCGACCACGAGCTCGACCTGCCGGGCCTCGAGCACGCGGAAACCTTCGAGCCCGAGCACGACAGCATCAGCTGCACTACCCTCAATCACCACCTGGCGCCCTCCTGCCTCGCAGTCCTTGACAACCGCGAGTCTCGGAGGGCGTCAGGCGTTCACGAAAGAACCCTGCCCGGCTCGCCCGTCACGCCCGCTCCCCACTTCGAGACGAAGAGCCAGAATCGGGTGGCGCGGCTGTTCGACGCGGGATGTGGCATGCTCTAGGCATGTGGGGCATCCGCAGTCGGTGGTGGTAATGGTCGCGAATTGGGAGATCGCCGGGGAGCGTCGCGTCACCGGCGCCGTGCGCGGGGTCATGGTCCATCCGGTGCGCGAGCGCGCCAGCGGGACGGGTGTGGTGGTTATGGCTGGCTCCAGCGGCCGGGTGGACGTCGAGCGGGCGCGTCTGTTCGCCCACCACGGAGCCGTTTCGCTGGCGGTCGGCTACTTCGGTGGTCCGGGTGAGCCGCCCGGCCTTTGTGAGGTGCCCCTTGAGCTGTTCACTGCCGCGGTGACGGGGGTCGTCTCGTGCGTGTCCGGTGCCGTCGGCATGGTCGGGGTCTCCAAGGGCGCCGAAGCCGCCCTGGTCACCGCTTGTTTGGACTCTCGCGTCGACATGGTCACGGCGTTCGCACCCAGCTCGATGGTGTGGGCGAACCTGGGAGCCGGACGCGATGGTCGTTCATCGCCGCAGCGCTCGTCTTGGACCTGGCGCGACACACCGCTGCCGTTCGTTCCCATCCTCACCGACCGGGCGCCCACGGTCGGGGGCTTGCCCGCGTACCGCAGCGTGTACGAAGCCAGCCTCGCTGCCTTCCCGCAGGCCGCCAAGCGGGCTGCCATCGCCGTCGAGGAGGTCGACGCGGCGCTGCTCCTGGTCGCCGGCGGTGAGGATGCGGTCTGGCCGTCGGCGCGGTTCGCCGACGAGCTCGAGCGACGAGGAAGCCACCGCGTCACCAAGCTGATGCACACCGACGCCGGTCACCGCATCCCTCTCCCCGGTGAACCGCTGCCTGCCGGGGGACAGGCCATGGCCCGCGGCGGCAACCCGACGGCCGATGCCGAGCTCGGTGAGGTCGCCTGGCAGCACATCGTCACCTCTCTGCAGCTCACCCCATGACCGCTCCGCCAGAACAGCCAACGCTTCGAACCCTCTGCGCCGTGTTAGCCCGGGTCCGAGTTCGTGCTGCTCGGCGTCGCTGCTCGGCGCACACGTTCTTCGTATCGAGCGACTGCTGCATCGAGCTCTGCCCCCGGATCGACGTCGAGCTCCACCGCCAGCGCCACCACGCTGAAGACCAGGTCCCCCACCTCGGCGCGCAGCTCGGGTGAGGCGGCCGCGGGGGGCTTGTGTCGCCCGTAGCCCGTCGAGATCAGCAGCTCTTTGGCGACCTCACCGGTCTCGCTGCTCAGGTCCGCAACCCGAGCCAACGGCTGACATCGCAGGTCGTGACTGTCCACCCTTCGCGTGCGACCTAGCGGGCGGCTCAGGCGGTGGCCGCGGGCCGTCGATCAGTTCCGCCTCGAGAGCAGTTCACGAGCGCACAAAGTGTCACTGTGGCAATCCACAGCTGATGTGGATCGCCACAGTGACACCCAGGGCTCTTGCCACAAGGTGTCGCCGCAGATGTCACTGCGATTGCCACAGGGACACTTCGTGACCTTGTGAAGGCGGACGACGGGCGGGGCCTCCGAGTGAGGCCCCGCCCTTTGCGTGCCGGGGGGATTTACGGGCCTTCGCCCTCACGCTCCGGGCAGCGGGACCTGACGGGAACGCCTACCGTGTTACCGGCATGTCGCTGTGGGAGAGGCGGATGCGGGGCGGTAGCCGTGAGCGGTGAGCACCTCAGTTGGATCGAGGTCGCGCGTCACGTCCGTGACCGTCGGGTCCGGCGGGCGCTGTCTCGCGAGCTCCACATGCGAGCGCCGTGGCCGTTCAAGTTCGTGAGGGCGCTGGTCGAGCAGCGGCGCCTCCGCCCTGGGGGGGCGGCAGGTCTTCCCGGGGTTGCGGGCTTCGCGGGCGGGCTCGTGGCCGCGGGGACTGTACGAGCGGGTGGCTCGTCGGCCCGGTCAGCGGTGCCTCAGGGGTTCGCGGTGGGACTGGTCGGTGCGATCGCCGTAGGCGTGGCGAGCTGGCTGGAACCCCGCGACCGACTGCGTCATCTCTCCGATCTCGTCGCTGATGCGCGTACGGGCTTGGTCTCGAGCGCCACGCTCGACCGCGACGGGCGGCGGGGTCTCCGGGTCGTGCCGTTCCCCCTCGTCGGGCCGGCGGCGTGGGTGGGGCCACCCTGGTACGGGGGCGTGACGACGTATCCAGGTCGGGCGGTCACGCTCGTTCGCCGCGATCCCGGCCCGCCCTCGCGTGAGCTGCGAGTAAGCGTGTCCGCCTTGTCGGGCGACACGAACGTCGCGCGCGTGCTGCGTGCCCGACCGCGGGAGCCGCTGCGCGACGTCGAGGTTCCGGTCGACGGCCGCCTGATCCGATTCACCGTCTACCCGCCGCCGGTGCCTCCGCCCGAGTCGGTCGAGCGTGAGGACGTGAAGCCGCCGCGGGAAGATGCCTGGCAGGCGCTAGGGACCGTCGACGAGCTCGAGGTGGGCCTGGAGGGCCTCGGGCTCGAGCCCGAGGAGGCCGCGTTGAGCGTGGGCGTCGACCCCCAGCCCTACGAGCGGGCCGCTCGCGACCTCGCCGACTGGCTCCGGGAACGGCGGGGCGGGCGCTGGTGAGACGATGCGGCCGGCGACCCGGTCGCCGGCGGCGTCGCACCATGCCTGGTCTGGGTGGAGGCCGTGCGGACCGGGTTTGCGTGACCATGATCGGGCGTGGACATTTCCCGTTGCGTGGTTCGCGAGGTTTCGCGGCGGCAATAGGGTCAGGAGGGCCGCCATGGCGCTGCGTATGGTCTCGAGGGAGGCGCTCGGGTGGATGAGGTCGTCGTCGGGGTGGATGGGTCGCCGGAGTCGGACCAAGCGTTGGACTGGGCGGTCGACTACGCGCGCATGACCGGTCACCGGATTCGGCTCGTTCACGTCTATCTGCCTCGGTCGGCGCAGTACCCCTTCAACCTCTTGGAAGGCGGTTCCACCGCAGGGATGGCCGCCTCCGACCGGACCACTGGCCAGGCGTTGCTCGCACACCGCAAGCAGCGTTTGGCCGACCTGGACGATGTCGACCTAATCACCGAACTGGTCGAGGGCGGAGCCGCGGACGCGCTGATTGAGCGCTCCGAGGACGCTGCCCTGCTGGTGGTGGGTGCGCGCGGAATGGGGGCAGTGGTCGGTCTGCTCATGGGATCGGTCAGCCAGCGCTGTGCCCAGCACGCCCGTTGTCCCGTCCTGGTGATGCGCGGCCGCGAGTAACGACGTTCACCATCGGCGTCGTTCGGTGAGCGTACGGTTTCGCCGGCGCCCAGCCGTCCCCCGGCTGGACACGGGACCCGCACAGTGGAACCCACGCGCCCGAGGCGTCGAGGACAACCGAGGACAAGAGAGGTGGTGTGGCGGACTTCGGGCTCGCGGTGGACCCGCTCGTGCTGGGCGCGGGCGTGCTCGTGGTGCTCGGGGTGCTCACCGCCGCGCTCGCCGAGCGGATCCGCATGCCCGCGCTGCTGTTGTTCCTGGGCCTGGGGATGCTCGTGGGCGACGACGGGCTGGGGTTGACCAGCCTCGACGACCCAGAGGTGGCCCAGACCGCCGGTGTGCTCGCTCTGCTGGTCATCCTCTTCGAAGGTGGTCTGACCACACGGGCGAGCGACCTGCGGCGCGCCGCCGCTCCCGGCTTCCTCATGGCCACGCTCGGCGTGGTGCTCACCGCCGGCACGGTCGCAGCCGGCGTGCTGCTGCTGACCGACTTGGAGGTCACCACCGCGCTGTTGCTTGGTGCGGTCGTGTCCTCGACCGACGCGGCGGCGGTGTTCACCGTTGTGCGCCGGTCCCCGCTACCGCGGCGGATCACCTCGCTCCTGGAAGTCGAGTCCGGCGCCAACGACCCCATGGCGGTGCTGCTCACCGTGTCGGTGCTCGAAGCATGGCGCCTCGACCCCGCCCCGGCGGACCTCGTCGTGTTCGGCCTCACCCAGCTCGGCGGGGGCGCGTTCGCGGGGCTGGTCGTTGGCGGGGTCGCGGTGCAGCTGTTGCGCCGCGCTCCACTTGGGGCTGCCACCCTCTACGCGATCTTCGCCCTGGGCGCCGCGGGCGCCGCCTACGGCCTCGCGGCCTGGTTCGGCGCCAGCGGTTTCCTCGCGGTCTATGTGTGCGGTCTGTTGGTCGGGCTCTACGTACCGCGCCACCGCCGCACCATCCGCGCCTTCCACCAGGCGCTGGCCGGCCTGGCCGAGATCGGCTTGTTCCTGCTCCTGGGTCTGTTGGTGTTCCCCTCCGAGTTGCCCGGAGTGACGCTGCCGGCCATCGGCATCACCGCGGTGCTGGTCGTGCTCGCCCGTCCGCTCGCCGTGCACGTGTGCATGGGCTGGTACCTGCTGACCAGGCGGTGGCATCCTCGCGAGCTCGCGCTGGTGTCCTGGGCCGGGCTACGCGGCGCCGTGCCGATCGTGCTCGCGACCTTTCCGCTCACGCAGGCCTATCCGCAGGGTGCGTTCATCTTCAACACGATCTTCTTCGTCGTGCTCGTGTCCACCGCCCTGCAAGGCTCCAGCATCGGCGGCTTCGCGCGCCTCCTCGGGCTACGCGAAGAAGTCACCGTCTGGGCACCCATCGCCGAGTTCCTGCCGGTCGACGACCCCGACCTCGACGTGATCGAGGTGGAGGTCGCCGACGACATGCCGATCGCCGACGCCACGATTCGCCAGCGCCCACTGCCTGACGGCTTCCGAGTCGTCGCGATCGTCCGCGAAGGTCGCACCCTCGTGCCCCGGGGCGACACCACCATGCACCCCGGCGATCGGATCGTGATCACCACCGCCACCGACCCCTCCAACAACGACCGCATCGTCTCTTGGGCCACCGGCCAACCGGCGTGAGGTCGTCAACGACGGACGGGGGAGACGGCGCGACAACACGCTCCCTGAAGTGGGGAGACAACGGACTCCCGATCGGGAACGGTGCTCTCTCGCCAGTCGCCATCTCACACGTTCCTGAGGGCACGAAGTGTCACTCGGGCCTTCCCTATGACATACTCTGTCCATAGTTCACAGCTGGCCTGGATCGTCACGGCGGGTGACATGGGCAAGAGAGCACGCGTCGAGATGCGCCGTACCGACGACGCGCTCGTCCTGCGGGATGACGACGACGAGGTGTCGTTGCCAGCGGCCGGGATCGTCGACGTGGACGTCAACGTGCCGTTGCGGGAGCCGCGACGAGACGACTCCCGTCGAACGATCACGGTGGTGCTGCAGCCCGGGACGGTCACCCGCGATCGATTGTCCCGCGGGCAACTCCGACGGTGGCTCGTGGCCGACGACGTGCTTGACGTGCCGGCGCATCGCACGAGCGGGTTCGAGCGGGAACTCGCGGTGGCGGAGCCTCCCGAGCCGCAGGAAGGCGACGGATCGGTCGAGCCCTCGCGGCGATGGTCGGTCCTCCACGGCTACCGACGACGCCAGGGCCGCCTCGCCGTGTTGCCGTCGTACGGCCTCACCGTGATGGCCTGGGTGATGGCGGGCTTCATCATGATGGTGGCGATCCATGCCCCCCTGCCGCATCCGGTGCTTCGCGTGCTGATAGCGACCCTCGCCCTCCCTGTCTTCCTCGCGCCGGTGGTGCTGCGGTGGAGCATCAGCACCCAGGGCTTCACTCGCGGATCGTGGCGGCCCAAGCGTGGCCGGATGGTGGTTCACCAACGCTGGCGGGCAGGGGAGCATCTTCGGCTCAGGGCCGGCATGCACCTCGGGTCCGAGCTGCAGTACGGCCCGGGCGGGGCGGCGGATGTGCCGATGCTGCGCACGCACCGGCTGGTGGCGGTGGTCGCCGGCGCCTACGAGGACGGTCTGGTCCCCGAGGGCGTCGAGCTCCGCGTCGACCGTCGGCTGTCGCGACGCAGTCGACGTCGCCTCGACACCGCGGGCGTTCCGTGGTTCGACCTCCGCCCGACCCGGCCCTGGCGTCGCGAGCCCGCGCACGTCGGGTCAGCGGGCCGTGCCACTTCGGCCTGAGTCTCCGGGGCATCAGGCCTGACGGGCGATCGCTGCGGCGACGGCCGGTGAGGTGAGCATCTGCACGACCGCGTAAACGACGGCGGGCAGCGCGACCTCGGGCGGCAGGCCGGACGCGAAGACGACGAACGCGGCGATGGAGAACTCCTTCTTGCTGACGGTGAAGAGCATCGCGATGCGGTCACCGCGCCGGCTGAGCAGCGGTCGAGCGGCCAGCGCGAGCAGGTAGCCGGTCGCGTTCAGCGCGAGCGCGGCGGCCGCGACGAGCAGCACCTGGATCGGCGCACCGAGGATGGCGCCCGCGTTCGGACCGATGACCGCGAGCAGCAGGGCGAGGTAGGCCAGCGACGAGCCGGCCGACAGCGCGGGTTCGAACGGCTCGATGCGGCGCGGCCATCGGCTGCGCAGGGCCACCCCGACTGCGGTGGGTGCGAGCACGGTGAGGGCGAGCTCGCCGACCAGCGCGCCGACCGGAACCTCCAGGTCGATCCCGGTGAGCAGCAGGAACAGCGCCGGTACCAGGAACGGCGCGAGCGCCGTGTTGACGGCGTTGAGCACGGTGGCCATGGCGACGTTGCCGCGCGCGATCCACACCAGCAACGGGCTGGACACGTCGGTGGGCAAGACCCCGACGAGCGTGATGCCGAGCCCGAGCGGTCCCTGACCGAACACCAGTCGGCCGAGGATGAAGCCGGTGACGCTCATCGGTCCGTACACCAGCCCGGTCGCCAGCGCCTGGACGCCGGGGCGGCGCAGAACCGCACGCAGCGCCGCGACGTCGAACGTCAGCGCCACGCAGAGCATCAGGATCGCGAGCAGCGGGGTGATCGCGCGACTCAGTGCTTGACCGACCTCGGGCACCGCCAGACCGAAGGCGGTGGTGGCCAGCACGAGCGGGAGCAGGTGCCGCTCGATCGCTCGAAGGCGTTCCATCCGCGCCTCTCAACTCGTCGGACGCGTGGTGGCGTTCCACGTGCGAGCCTTGGCCGGTGGCTCGGGCCGCGGTGAACAATCGCACGTATCCTGGTCGTTGTTCCGCACGGTCAAGGAGTGAATGTGGGCACACTCAAGGAGTGAACGTGGGCGCAACCGGTGTGTTGCCGGATGAGGAGCGGGAGCGGCTGGAGGCCGTGCGACGCTACGGGATCCTCGACACCCCGCCCGATGGGGCCTTCGACCGGATCGCGGCCCTGGCCGCGCGCTTCTTCGACGCGCCCATCGCGACGGTGTCGATCGTGGATCAGGACCGGATCTGGTTCAAGGCGACACACGGGCTCGACGTCGACGAGGTCGACCGCGCCCCCGGTCTGTGCGCCTCGGCGATCCTGCAGGCGGATCCCTACATCGTGACCGACGCCATCTCCGACCCACGCGCGCTCGAGAACCCGCTCGTTCGTGGCGAACTCGGGGTGCGGTTCTACGCCGCCGCGCCCATCCGGTCCCTCGACGGTTACAACCTGGGCACGGTCAACGTGATCGCGGGCGAACCTCGGGAGGTCACCGAGGACCAGATCGCCACGCTGCAGGATCTGGCGGCGATCGCCGTCGACGAACTGGAGCTGCGGCTCGCGGCCCGCCGAACCGTCGAGGCGGAGCGAGCCCGCCGAGTGCGGGGCGAGTACCTGCTCGACCTGTTGCAGTCCTGGCTGCTGCCGCAGCGGATGCCGGAGATCCCGGGCGTCGAGGTGGCCGCCCACTACGCACCGGCCTCCGCTGAGTTGCAGATCGGCGGGGACTTCTACGACGTCTTCAACCTGCACGACGGCCGGTTCGCCGTGACCATCGGCGATGTCTGCGGCAAGGGGCCGACCGCCGCCGCGGCGACCGGGGAGATCCGGCAGATGCTACGGGCCCTGGGCCGGGTGGAGGCTCGTCCGAGCCGGGTCTTGGCCCTCCTCAACGAGGCCCTGGTCCACGAAGGGATGGACCTGCACCACGACGAGGGCTCGATGGAGCGGTTCTGCACGGCCTGCTTCGCGTCGGTGGACACCTCCGCCGCTCCCCTCACGATCTCCGTCGCGAACGGGGGGCATCCGCTCGCGCTGCTCCGGCGCGAGAAAGGAGGAGTCGAGGCCCGTGGTGAGGCCGGCGACCTCGTCGGTGCGTTCGCGGAGTTCGAGGCCGGCGAGCACGGCCTGCACCTCGAGGTCGGGGACATGGTGTTGTTCTACACCGACGGCGCCGTGGAACAGCGAGGCCAGTCGATCGAGGTGGGGGAGCAGACCCTGCGGAAGGCGCTGGAGTCCGCACCCAGCACGAGTGCCGAGGAAGCCCTCGAGCACGTTCGCCGCACGGTCCACGAGGCGCACGAGACGCTCGACGACGACGTCGCGCTCGTCCTGTTGCGCGTTCTGCCTTCGAGCGACGGGGGCGGCTACCCGTCGAACGGGTAAGCGTCCGCCACTCCGTCGGGCACGTCTCCGACGAGCTCACCCGGTAGCGCCTCGGGGTCGGGCAGCCGATCCCGGTCGACCGCGAGCACCATCCGGTACGGGTTGTAATCGTCGGTGCAGGCGCCGGCGCCGAAGCTGTCGCGCGTCACCTCGAGGTCCCCGTCTCCGTCCGTGGCGACATCGGCGAGCCATCCCGGGCACGAGCCCGACTCTCCCGAGCTCCACACGAGCAGCGCCTCGTCGTCGAAGTCGACGGCGTCGAGGTCGTCGTAGCGGCCGGGCTCGCCCTCGTCGGGCGCCCCCGCCTCGAGATCGTCGGGGACGTTGTTGGCCCAGGCCGTCTCGGCGGTCTCGCGGTCCCAGGCGACCTCGAGGAGCGCGAAGGGATCGGCGTGCGGGTCGAGCCCGTCGCGCCATCCCTCGACCTTCGCGAGCGGCCGCACCGGGCCGTCCGGGGCGGGTCCCTCGGGCGGGTCCAGGACGTTGACGCAGATCCGGTCCGCGCCGAACTCCCGTGACAGGTCGGCCACCGTTTCCTCGTCGCCGTCGAGGATGTCGACCGAGACGCGGTTCTCTCGCTCGCCCGAGCCCGTGCCGACGATGGCGCCCGGTGCCTGGTCCGCGCCGGCCTCGTGCTGCTCCTGCATCCGCTCGGTGATCTGGCCCTGGATGGCACGCAGCTCCTGGTGGGTGTGGTCGGCCTCCACGACCCGGATGTCCTCACCGAAGCGCTCGGCGACCTCCTCCTCGTACGCGTCGAGGTCCTCGGTGAAGGCGACGTAAAGGGCCGCACCCTCGGCCTGCTCCACCCAGACGCCGGCGAAGGCGTCGGGAGCCTCCCGTTCGGCCCATCCCCGGAGTTCGCTCGGCGTGTCGCCGTGGTCGCCTCGCGTCGTGAGCTCCTCGCGCTCCTCGCTGGTGTGCGGGAACCCGAAGGCCCAGTCGTCCTCATCGGTCGTCTCGAGAACCTCGCGGACGGTCTCCTCGTCGCTGTCGAGCGCGTACCCCGCGCGGGCCTGCTGTGCGTCGGCGACCTCGTCGTCGTCGGCCAGCGGACCATCCACATCGGCTTCGTCAGCCGCGCGGAGCTCCGCGCAGCTGGGGGCGACGTCCGGCTCGTCGCCGGTGCCGATCTGGAGTGGCCCGGGCTCCGCGCAGGCGGCCAGCGGCAGGACGAGCAGCAGGGTGACGATGAACGGGCGCATCGGCGTCCTCCCGGAACGGTGGGTGCTCATGGTCTTCGACGTCCGTTCGTGCGGCACCGTTCCATGAGGGTCGTGCCCGATCGGTGCGACCGAGGTCGGCCGGGGGCGAGGGTCGGCCGTATGGCCCGCTACTCGAGGAGCCGCTCGCCGCCGGCCTCGAGCTCGGCGGCCTGCTGCGCCAGCTCGCGCAGGTGCTCGGGCACCGACGGGACGGTGGCACGTCCGGTGACGAGCGACCCGTCCTCGTCGAGCCGAGCGGTGATCCGCACACCGAGGTTCGGATCGAGGTCGGGATGGTCGCTGCGTGTGTGCGCGCCACGGCTCTCCCGGCGTTCCCGTGCGCCGAGAAGCGTTGCCTCGGCGGCCAGCAGGCTGCCGTCGAGGTCGAGCGCGTGGGCGAGATCGGTCCACCCCTCGGAGCTCGGTCGCACGTCGATGCCGGTGGCGGCCTCGCGGATCCCGCCGAGGGTGGCGAGGCCCTCGTCGATCGTCTCCTCGTCCCGGACCACCCCGGCGGTGCGCCACAACTCGTCGCGGACCGCCCGCTGTAGCGGTCGCGCGAACTCCCGGCCCTCGTGGACGAAGCTGTCGAGCCGGGCGTGCGCGGCGGCGATGCGGTGGCGGCTCCGCAGTTGCACGTCCTGGTCGAGGCTGAACGCCGACGCCGCCTCACCCGCGCGCCGACCGAACACGACCGTCTCGGCGAGCGAGTTCCCGCCGAGCCGGTTCGCGCCGTGCAGGCCGGCGGTCGCCTCGCCCGCGGCGTACAAGCCTCGTACCTCGGTCGCTCCGGTGGCCGGCTCCACGACGACGCCGCCCATCGAGTAGTGGGCCGTGGGTGCGACCTCCATGGTCTCGCTCGCGATGTCGATCAGCTGCGAGTCCAGGAACTGTCGGTACATGCGCGGCAGCTTCTCGAGCAGTTGGTCACGGTCGAGGTGGGTGACGTCGAGGAACACCCCGCCGTGGGGGCCGCCGCGCCCGGCCCGCAGCTCGCTGTAGTTCGCGAGGGCCACGCGGTCGCGGCTCGACAGCTCGAGGCGTTCGGCGTCGTAGCGCTCCATGAAGCGTTCGCCCTCGGCGTTGCGCAGCACCCCGCCCTCGCCGCGCACCGCCTCGGTGACGAGCACGCCGGCCCAGTCCTCCGGGTGGACCATGCCGGTCGGGTGGAACTGCACGAGCTCCATGTCGGCGAGCGTCGCTCCCGCCCGCAGCGCGAGCGCCATCGCGTCACCGGTGTTCTCGTCCCGCCGGGACGAGCTCTGCCGCCACAGGCGTGTGTGTCCACCGGCGGCGAGCACCACGGCGTCGGCGAGCACCACGGTCCGGTCGCCGGTGTGCTGGTCGAAGGCCAGCGCGCCGAAGCAGCGCCCCTCGTCGACGAGCAGGTCGCTGACGTAGCAGTCCTCGATCACGTCGATCCCGAGCTCGGTGACCCGATCGGCCAGGGTGTCGAGGATCGCGCGCCCGGTGTAGTCCCCCGCGTAGCAGGTCCGCCGGTAGGTGTGCGCGCCGAAGTAGCGCTGGTCGATCGCGCCCTCGTCCGTGCGCGCGAAGTCGCAGCCCCACTCGTCGAGCTCGGCGATGGCCGCCGGGGCGTCCCGCGCGAGCAGCTCCGCGAACGTGGGATCGGGGAGGAAGTAGCCCTCCGCCAGGGTGTCGGCGGCGTGCTGCTGCCACGAATCGTCGGGATCTCGCGTCCCGAGGACGGCGTTGATCCCCCCGGCGGCGAGCACGGTGTGCGCGTCCTTGCGTGGGCGCTTGCCGACGACGGTCACCTCCACACCGGCGTCATGGCCCGCGATCGCGGCTCGGAGGCCGGCTGCGCCGGTACCGATGACGAGCAGGTTGGTGACGCTGGTCCGAGTGGTCGCTCGCGTCATGGGTGCGGCTCCTCCCCCCTGACGGGCACGGCATCCGGCGCAGTGTGCCCCAGCCGCTCGCGCAGAACCCACGGGCTCGGCCCGATCCGCTCGTGAGCGCGGAGAGACTTCGACGCCGGACGCCACCGAGGAGGTTGCGCCTCGGCTGAGGGGGTATCGGGGTCGCCTCGCGTTCGTCCCGGGGGTGCTCGGGGTTCGCGGGGATGCGTAGTCGCACCCGGCGCGGCACAGGCGCGCCGATCTTCGTCCGAACCGCAGGGGGTCTTCACGGCATGGCTGCATCCGACGCACCGGCCGCTCGCGACGAGGGCGGCGATTCCGTGGCGCACAGGTTCTGGCGGGCCGGTCGGACGGCGTGGGCGTTCCTCGGCCTGCTCGCAGCGGTCGCGGTGTTGGGCTACCTCGTGTCGCTGATCGATCTGGTCGTGGTGCCACTGGTGCTGGCGTTGTTCCCCGCCACGCTGCTGAGCCCGCTGGCCACTTGGCTGAAGCGGCGCGGGGTGCCGTCCGCCGTGGCCTCGCTCGGCACGATCGTGGCCGGCATCCTGCTGCTCGCCGGGATCATCGGCGGGCTCGTCCCGGTGGTGGCCAACCAGGCCCCCGACCTGTTGGAGGCTGCGGGCGAGGGTATCGGCGATCTCCAGGAGGCCTTGGCCGAGCGCGGTGTCCAGATCGGCGGGCTCGACGAACTGCTGGAGCGAGCCCAGGAGGCCGCACCGGAAGCTGGGGAGCTCGCCGCTGAGGCGATGGACGCGGCGATGGTGGCCTTCGAAACGTTCGCCGGAGTCCTGTTGCTGTTCGTGGTGATGTTCTTCTACCTCAAGGACGGGCGGCGCTTGTCCGATGGCGTGCTCTCGCTGCTGCCCGAGCACGCCCGACCCCATGCCCGCACTCTCGCGGACCGCTCGTGGCAAACCCTCGGCGCGTACTTTCGCGGCCAGCTGCTCGTGGCGCTCGTCGATGCGCTCGTCATCGGCATCGGATTGCTCATCTTGGGGATTCCACTCGCCGTCCCCCTTGCCGTGCTGATCTTCTTCGGCGGTCTGTTCCCCGTCGTCGGAGCGGTGGTGACCGGGGCGCTCGCCATGCTCGTCGCGCTCGCCGATCAAGGCCTCGTGGTCGGGCTGATCGTCCTGGGTCTCGTGCTCGTCGTGCAGCAACTCGAGAGCAACGTCCTCGAGCCGTTCATCCTCGGCAGGGCGATCCGTTTGCACCCCTTGATGGTCCTGCTGTCCATCACCGCCGGTGCTCTTCTGCTCGGCATCCTCGGCGCGTTCCTGGCCGTTCCGGTCGCGGCGATCGTCGCCGAGGTGGTCGAGTATCTCCGTGAGCGAGCTGGTACGGAGGCCAGTGGGAGGTCCGCGCACCTCAAGGGTCGAGCCGTCTAACGACGAGAACGCCCCGCCGGGCACGTCCCGCCGGGCACGTTTCTTGCGCCCGGAAGCGGGCACCGTGGGCTCCCCCGAGGGAAAGGGATCGATGATGGCAGACGAGAAGGGTCGCACGGACAAGGTGAAGGGCAAGGCCAAGGAGGCCGCTGGCGAGGTGACCGACGACGAGGAACTGCGTCGCGAAGGCAAGACCGACCAGGCCGCGGGCACCGCCAAGGAGAAGGTCGACAAGGCCGCGGACAAGGTCAAGGAGACCTTCAAGGGCGACGAGAACGACGAGTAACCGCTCGCGCATCGCCACCGGGCGGCCGTGGCTGCTGCGGCAGGTGGTTTCGCGGACGACTTCCCTGGAGGGCCGACATGGCCGAGGTGTTCGAGACCGGTGACATCGCGTTCCTGTACCGGCCGAGGGTCGATGAGGACGATCCCGACAGCCTCCGCGACGTCCAACAGGTCGCCGTCGTTCTCCGACCTCGCGGTGGTGGCTGGCGTCAGATCATCCTCGGGGAGAAGCAGCTGCCCGATCCTGAGGCCTCCGGGTCGCACCGCACCTGGGCGTTCGTCGACTCGGTCGGCTCCAGCCGCGACCAACTGCGGCGGATGCTCTCGTCCGAGACGTACGAGACCGAGACGCAGGGCGAGCGCACCCGCCCCGCGTATCGCCCGGCCGGTGAGGGCGTGTACGCGATCGCCCGATACCGCGACGAGGTGCGACTGCTGTACGACCTTGAGCTGCCCGCCCAGCGCGGTGCGGTCCAGAAGGCGCTCAACATCACTCAACAAGCCCGACTGGTGTTCCAGGTGCGCCATCCCGACGCGGATGCGCCGCAGGGCCAGGGCCTCGAGCCCGAGGATCGCGCCGACTATCCCGCGCACCTGCGCGAGCGGTTCGGGGATCGCCAGTGGATCGGCGTGGAACCGCCCGAGTTCCTGGACCACCCGGGGGCCGAGGTCGCGCTCGTCGGCGCCAAGGCGAGCGTGCCCGGCGAGCTCGAGGAGGCCGTGGAGCCCGAGGACGAGGACGCCGAATCCGCCGATGTCTTCTCCACGCTCAAGCTCTCGCGTGACGAGCACCCCGCGGACCCGCTGTTCGGCAGGGCGTGGGAGTGACCCACGTGGCTACGACCGAGCGCTGATGGACCTCGTCGGGGCCGTCGAGGGCTGAGGGATTTACGGCCGGCGGCTCCTGCGGTGGCTCACCGTTGGGCCGCGGCGCGGGCGGGCTCGTCCGATTGCCCGGCCTCCTTGGCCACGTGGTGGCCGTTCGAGTGGGCCAAGCGTCGCGGCAGCGCGTTGCACGTCGGGCAGGCCAGACGCGGGTCCACGGTCTGGACGCTCCCACAACGGAACCATTGCGCACAAGTCTCGCAGAAACCCATGAACTCCATGTGGATGCCTTTGCTCCCCGGCCCGGGCCGGCCGCTCGATGAAGGCGGTGCCGCGACCTCGGCACGCAGCCCGAACCCTCGACACGGCGCGCCCGACGAGCACTCGCGAGGACTGCGGCCGACCGCGGAGTCTGGAGACGACCCTGGGGAGCCTGCCCGGCTCGGCGCGGGATGAATCCCGGCGCCGGCCGGTGAGGCCGGCCGGGTGCCGGCGTGGACCCGTCCCGTGCAGGGACGTCGGGCGGGCACGGGTCCGTGCACGGGGCTCGGGCGGCCGTCCCGGGACGGCCGCCCGACTGGGTGCGCCAGGTGCCGAATCGGCTACCGCGCGCCGCGCGTGGGTACCCGCACGTCGACCGAGACGAGGTGGTGGTCCGACGACGCGGCGATCTCGGCGTACTCGTGATCGCTGGTGGGCCAGAACACGTTGGAGTCCCGGATCTGCAGGTTGTTGCTGGGCAGCGCGTAGTCCACGCGAGCGGTCCAACCGAAGTCGGCGGTGTGGTGTTCCGGTTCCGGCGGACACCGCTCGACCGAAGGGTCATCGGCTTCGGCGTGGCGCTCCACGGCCCCTTCGCTCGACGGCGCGTCACGGTCGTTCACCTTCGGGTGGTCGAGCAGCTGGTTGATGGCGCCCTCGACCGAGTCGCCCACGCAGGGGTCGGCGTTGTAGTCGCCGAGGACCACGAACGACGCTCCCGGGTGCAGACCGCCCTGCTCGCCGTCGTCATCGTAGAGGTAGTCCCCACGGGCGGGATGCACGTAGTCGGCCCACAGGCGGATCTCGTCGTGGTTGCGCAGCACGTTTCGCTGCTCCTCGCCGTCGAAGGCCGGCGGTGTGGGGTGCGCGTTGAGGGTGTGGACCACGTGGTTGCCGACCTCGACGGGCACGTTCCAGTGCGACTTCGATGACAGCGGGAACTCCTCGAGGATCTCGTCGGAGTACCAGTCGCCCTCCTCGTCGGTCTCCGGATCGCTCGGCAGCATCGCGCCGGGCATGTCGGCCCACCGGAAGTCCTGGAACGTGCGGATCTCCTCCTCGACGATCGGGTACTTCGAGAGCACGAGCATGCCGTATTGGCCCTCGTAGAACCCGAAGCCCCAGGCGTCGTCGGGCGTGCCGGTCTCTCCGTCCCGGTTCAGGTCGAACCCGGAGTCCACACCGGCGGGACCGGCCCGGAGCCGGGCGCTACGCTCCCGGCTATGTCCGCAGCCAGCGACACCCCACGTACTCCGGTCGCCATCGTGGGCGCCGGCCCGGTCGGGTTGGCGCTCGCACTGGGGCTGGCCCGCCACGGGATCGCGAGCACCGTCGTCGAGCGCAACGACACGACGAGTCCGCACGCCAAGGCGCCGGGCATCCACGTCCGCACGCGCGAGGTGCTCGCCCGGTGGGGCGCGGCGGAGCCGCTCGTCGAGGCGGGCGTGCTGCTGCGGCACCTCACGCTGCACGCCGCCGGATCCGACCGCGCGTTGCTGACGGCGGACTTCGGTCGGCTCGACGACGAGGCCGATCGGCCCGGCCTGCTCGTGCTCGAGCAGTCCGAGGTCGAGCGCGGGCTCCTGGAACTCGTCCAGCAGAGCGGGGCGAGCGAGGTCCGATTCGGCACGGAGGCCGTGGGGCTCGACCATCAGGCCGACGGCGTGCGGCTGACGCTGCGCGACGCGTCGGGAACCTCGACGCTGGACGCGGAGTACGTCGTCGGCTGTGACGGCATCGGCAGCTTCGTGCGCGAGGCCGTCGGTCTGCCGTTCGACGGGTTCACCTACTCGCTGGGCGCGATGCTGGCCGACGTCGCCCTCGACGACGCTCGCGACGATTCCGCGTGGCCGCGGGTGCGCAACAGCGCCGGTGGACTCACCGCTGCGCTGCGGCTGCGACCCGGCCGGTGGCGGCTGATCCGCCTCCACCCGGGGGCCGTGCCGCTCGGCGACTCCGACGAGGCGCGGCACGTGCGTGACGACGAGGTCGCGGCCTGCGTCGCCGAGACCCTCGGCACCGGCCAGGTGCGGGTGGACTGGGCCAATCGGTTCCAGATCCAGCGCCGGTCCGCCCGTCGGTTCCGGGTCGGTCGCGTGCTGCTCGCGGGCGACGCCGCGCACGTCCACAGCCCCGCCGGCGGGCAGGGCATGAACGCCGGCATCCAGGACGCGGGCAACCTCGCCTGGAAACTCGCCGGTGCCTTGCGGGGCGGCGATGCCCACCGACTGCTGGACAGCTACGACGTCGAGCGTCGCGCGGTGGTCGTCGGCAGCGTCTCCCGGTACACCGACTTCGTGACGCGAGCGATGCTGCAGACCCCGGCGCCCGCCCGGGCCGCGGGGTTCGCGGCGGCGGGTGCGATGCTCGGCGTGTCCGGATCGGCGCGGCGGGCGCTGCGACGCACCGCCATGCTCGACCTTCACTATCCCGCCTCCCCGTTGCTCGACGGTGCCGAGCGCGCGGCGGGTCGCCGCCTGCCGAACCCGTGGCTGCGGAGCACCGACGGTGAACTCGTCCGCCTGCACGACCGCCTGCCGCTGGGCGCCGCCCTGATCGCCGTGGGCGACACCGGCAGCGCGCACCTCGCGCTGCTCGCCGAGCACGCCCCAGTGGACGCCGTCGTCGCGGTCGGGCCCAGCGGGTACGAGGAGTCGACGGGAGTGCTCACGAGGCTGCTCGGGGCCTCCCGCGGCTGGATCCTCGTTCGGCCGGACGGCCACGTCGCCTGGGCCCGCCGCGAACCCGACGGGCTGGTGGAGGCGGCCGCCGCCGCACTCGGGTGGTCGGATTCGGGAGCCGCGGTGGGAACGGGCCCTGGGGCGGGAGCGGGTCCTCAGGACGCGGTGGCGCGCCGATAGGCCTGTCCGCGGTCGGTGCCCGTGCGCTGCCAGCCTCCCCGGAGGCGGGGTGGGTCGGCCAGCGTGACGGTCGCCTCCCACCGGTAGGTCGTCGGCCACCGGCGGAACGTGGGGACCACGGTCGTGACCGTCCGCATCAGCAACGGCAGACGACCCGGGCGCCATCGTCGGGTGACCTCGAGGGCCAGGTCAACCTCCCGCTCGCGGCGGTGGGCCGACCACGTGCCCCCGGTGATCGGGTCGCCGTCGATCGTGACCGTCCAGTCGCCGTGACGAGCCGCGCGCTCCTCGAGGGCGGCGAGGTTGGGGAAGGCGGGGGAGAGGTCGAGGCGGGTCCGATGCTCGTCGTGCCGGACGGCGAGCGCGGCGATGCTGCGACCGTCGTCAGCGAGCTCGACCGGCCCGGGTGCAGCCGGGTCGATCACCCCCAGCGGGCCCGGGCCGCTCGCATTGACCTCGACCGCGGACAACGGCGCGGCGTACTTGATGAGCCGCCGCCCGTGGAGACGGGCCGCCGGCAGACGACCCGTCGCGGCCTCGCGGCTGCCGATGCGCACCACCGGAGGCGGCGAGGTGTCGCGCACGAGCTCGAACCCGTGGAGGTAGACCAGCAACAGCGCGTGCGGGTTCTCGATCGCCGCGCTCACGGGCGCGAGCAGGTTCGCCCCGCGTCGCCGACGCCCGTTCCGGTCATCGACGACGACCTCGATCGATCGGCCCGCCACGTCGCTGAACCGCACGTTTGCGGCGACGCCGTTCTCGGCGACGTCGAGTCCCGCACGCTCGAAGGTCGTCGCGGTCCACTCACCCATGCCCGCACCCACGGTGAAGCTGGCCGGATCGAGCGTGAGGCCGGGCTCGTGGTAGTAGTCGCAGCGGCCGTCGGCGCGGCGCGACAGGAACACGAGCATGCCCGTGCCGTGGATCGTGTCGTCGAGGTGCTGGAGCTCCAGGCCGTCGTAGACCGGGTCGTCGAGCTCGCAGTTGAGGAACCGGGCGATCGGTGCCACCGACAGGTTGAACGGGCACCACGGGCCGCGGGGTGAACGCCCGTCCGGCTCGGACGCGCCAGGGGCCTCCCGGTCGCGGATCGGCTCTGTGTTCATCACTGCTAGACCTCCCCGATGCTCCAGAGTTCCATCTCAGCCGCTGTCGGGGGGGCGCGCCGGGTCCAACGGCCCGGAGATGGCGAGCCGCTCGACCCACTGACCGCCCGAGGCCTCGCCGGACCCGGTGCGGCCGTGCGCGAGTCAGCGCGGACGGGCCAGCCGGCGGAGATCGTCGACCGTCGGCGACCGTCGGGCCCCGAGTCGCGCGACCAGCGCGAGGAGGAGCTGCGCGGTGGCGAGCGCGTCACCGAACGCGTGATGGGCGCGGGGAACGGGCAGTTCGTAGCGCCTCGCCAGTGCGGTGAGGGTGAGGTCCCGGTGGCCGTGCTCACCCTCGACCTCGCGGGCCAGTTGCATCGTGTCGACCGTCTCGTTCCTCGGCCACCGGACGCCGAGGCGGCGCAGCATCGCGAGCTCCAGCCAGGCGCCGTGGGCGACGAGGGTCCGGCCGTCGAGCACCGCCGTGAGGATCGAGCCCACGTCGGCCGGCGTCGTGCCGGCGGCCACGTCCTCGGGCAACAGCCGGTGGAACGGCATGGAGGCGACCGGCACTTCCCCGTCGCTCGCGATGAGCGTGTAACCCCCGTCGGCCACCCGAATGCGGCCGTTCACGATCGCGACCCATCCGGCCGACAACGGCCGTGCCTGGCGGGGATTCGCGTCGGTGGTCTCGAAGTCCACCACCAGGAACCCGGCGTCCTGCCACACGGTCACGGTGGTGCTCGCCTCGGGCGGTGCGCCCGTCGCCGTCCACGTCGGCTCACCCCAGCATCCCCGTGTGGTAGGTGCTCGCGAGGACCTCCTGGGCCAAGCGCACGGCCTGGAACGTCTCCTTGAGATCGCTGCGCACCAGGGGCGACAGATCGCCGGGATCGATGCGGTTCGTGAGTGGCTGTCCGGCCGCGTGCTGCTCGAGGTGGCCCCGCAGGCGGAGGCCGAGCGCGATGTCGTAGCCCCCGCGCAGCGTCGACGCCAGGTCACCGGAGATGCGGCGATCCTCGGACGCTGCCCGAAGGCGACTGGGGGTGTCGAGGACCCGACTCGCTCCCGCGAGCGCGTGCACCCGTGCGATGTCGGCGATCGGCAGCATCGCACCGGCCTTGAGGTCGAGCGTTCCCGCATGATCGCCCGAGCGCTCGACCGTGAGGCGCCCGGTGAACCCCAGCGGTGGCCGATAACGCGTCGCCTCGCGCGCCAGTTGCCCCAGGAAGCGCTGGTTCCCGGCGGCTTCGGCGATCGTGGGGGCGAGCAACGTGGTCGCGTCGAGCTCGCCCGCCACCGTGCGCAGGTCGAAGCCGATTTCGGTGCCGAGCAGGCTGTCGCCGGTGGGGGTGCGGATCCAATCGCGGAAGCGCTCCTCCCAGGCACCGCGACTCCGCCGCCAGCCGGGCTCGGAGGCCATGACCCCACCCGGGCACCGCGGGTATCCGCAGCGCTCGAGCGCCGCGGTCATCCAGGTCCCCAGTCGGGCGAACGCCTCCTCATCGGTCGGTGTGAGCTCGTCCGGCAGGAGCAGTCCGCTGTCCTGATCGCTCGACAACGTCGACTCCCGCCGTGCCTGGCTGCCGAACGCGAGCCATCCGAACGCCGTGGGCATCGACCCGACCTCGTCCTCCGCGAGGCGGAGCAGGCGGGAGATCACCCGGTCGGTCACCGTCGACACGACCCTCGCGGTGTCGGTGGGGGAGGTCCCCGCGTCGAGCAGCGCGCGCACCGTCCGCGGGAGGTCCTCCAGCGCCGAGGCGACCGCCGGGACGTCGGCGGCGCGGTCGAGGGCCTTGCGCAGGAACAGCGGGCTCCGGGTGCCGAGCTGCAGGAGGTCGCTGGAGGTCACCATGCCGACGAGCCGCTCGCCCTCGCGGACCGGCATGTGATGGATGCCGGCGGCGAGCATGTCGATGAGGGCCTCGGCGGCCGGGACGTCCGCCGCGATGGTCCGGACGGGGAAGGTCGCGAACGCCTCGACGGGCTCGTCGGGGCTCGCGCCCTCGGCGACGAGCCGGTTGCGCAGGTCGCGATCGGTGAGGATGCCGACCCGGTCGCCGCGGAACACGACCAGGCAGGACACGCCGTGTGCGCGCATGCGGCGTGCGGCCACCCGGCAGGCCTCGTCCGGTGCGGCGGTGAGCAGGGGTGTGCTCATCATCGACCGTGTCGCGGCGGTCTGAAGGTCGATGCGCTCGGCGGGATCCGAGGAGTCGGTCGCGCCGAGGCGCTCCGGGCGGCCGGACCAGGCGAGGTCGATCGCTCGTTCCGGCAACATCACGAGGAGCGCCGCGCGCTGCGTCACGATCGTGGTGTCGGCAGCGGGTGCGTGGAACTCGACCTCGCCGACGAGGTCGATGGTGCGATCCTCGGCGTCCTGGACGAGGAGCGCACCGCGCCAGACCACCAGCGGTCGGGCGTCACGGACGGGTGTCCGGGCCCCCTCGGCGAGGTAGGTGAGCTCGGCGTCGCGCGCGAGGGGCTCGAGGTCACCGCGGGCCAGCCCGTGGAACGCGGGGCAGGCCTCGAGCAGCTCGACGAGATCGGTCAGCGCCGCAGCAGGCGGCTGCTGGGACCCATGTGCGGCCCAGCGCGCCGGTCGACGGGGACGGTCACCTGCGGCCATGCGCAGCGATCGACTCGCTCACGGCGTCCCCGTTCAACTCGGCCCTCCCGAGCGTACCGTGCCGCCATCGACGAACCCGACCCGATTCCGACCGCAATCGGATGCAAGCGGGCCGGTTCGGGCGGGTAGGTTGTGCCGTGGCTCGCGCACGTATATGCGCGATGCGTACGGCACTGGAACGTCCAGCGTGGGCAATGGTGGCACCCCACCATCGGACAGCCCGCATGCCGGGACGAGAGGAGGCCGCGATGGGCTTCATCGCCGAGCAGGAGTGGGACGGCAAGGTCTACAGCGACGGATGGACGCGTCCGAGCGGGGGCGCGATGGACATCATCGAGCCCGCGACGGGCGGGTCATTGGGTCGGTCCGGGGTGGCCGGGCCGGAGGACGTCACCAACGCGGCCGCGCGTGCGGCGCAGGCCCAGCGGGAGTGGGCGGCCAAGAGCTTCGAGGAACGCTCGGCAATCCTGCGCCACGCGGGCGAGTTGCTCGAAGAGCACACCGATGAGATCCACCCCTGGATCATGCGCGAGACGGGCGCGATCGGGGGTAAGGCCGGGCTGGAGACGCACGTGGCCGCCGAGGAGTGCTTCGAGGCGGCGGCGTTGGCGCGCCAGCCGCAGGGCGAGATCCTGCAGACCGCCAAGCCGTGGATGAGCTTCGCCCGCCGGCGTCCCGTGGGCGTCGTGGGGGTGATCAGCCCGTTCAACTTCCCCCTCATCCTCTCGACGCGGTCGGTCGCGCCGGCGTTGGCGCTGGGCAACTCGGTCGTGCTCAAGCCGGATCCCCGGACGCCGGTGACCGGTGGCGTGCTGCTGGCGCGTGCCTTCGAGGAGGCCGGGCTGCCCGAGGGGGTGCTGCACGTCCTGCCCGGCGGCGCCGACGCCGGCGAGGCGCTGGTGGCCGACCCACAGGTGCCGGTGATCTCGTTCACCGGCTCGACCGAGGGCGGTCGCAAGGTGGGCGAGGCCGCGGCGCGCCATCTCAAGCGCACACATCTGGAGCTCGGCGGCAACTCGGCGCTCGTGATCCTCGACGACGCCGACCTGGACGCAGCCGTGTCCGCCGGCGCGTTCGCCTCGTTCATGCATCAGGGGCAGATCTGCATGACCACCGGCCGGCACCTGGTGCACGAGCGCATCGCCGGCGACTACCTCGACGCCTTGCGCGAGAAGGCCGAAGGTCTGCCGGTCGGGAATCCGGCCACCGATCAGGTCGTGGTCGGGCCGCTGATCGACGAGGGCCAGCGTGACCGGGTCCACTCCCTGGTGAGCCAGAGCGTCGACGGCGGCGCGAAGTTGGTGACCGGCGGCACGTACGAGGATCTCTTCTACCAGCCCACCGTGCTCTCGGACCTGCAACCCGACAGCCCCGCCTACCGCAACGAGGTGTTCGGCCCCGTGGCACCGGTGCGGTCGTTCTCCGACGTCGAGCAGGCCGTGGCCATGGCCGCCGACAGCGACCACGGCCTCTCCCTGGGCATCATGACCGGCGACGTGATGCGGGGGGTGGAGATCGCCGACCGTGTGCCCAGCGGCATCGTGCACATCAACGAGCAGACCGTCGGTGACGAGGCCGTCGCGCCGTTCGGCGGCGTGGCCGACTCCGGCAACGGCTCACGCCTCGGCGGCACCAGCAACCTCGAGGCGTTCACCGAGATCCAGTGGCTGACCATGCAGGGCCAGCCCACGAGGTACTTCTAGCGCGGTCCCGGGCGCCCGACCGGGCCGGGCCGTCGTCGCAGGACGGGCCCGGCCCGGTTTGCTGTGCGCTCGTTGCGGGGTGAGGCTGGGATCCCACGTGCGTCCCGGGGGGATGGGACGCGGCCGGACGACCACCAGCGAGACGGACAGAGACCATGACCGAGAGCATCCACGACGTCGTGATCGTCGGCGGTGGCTCCGCCGGGAGCGCCTTGGCCAACCGCCTGAGCGCCGACCCCGCCACCGACGTGCTCGTCCTCGAGGCGGGCCGCCCCGACTACAAGTGGGACGTCTTCATCCACATGCCGGCGGCGCTGCCGTTCCCGATCGGCAGCCGCTTCTACGACTGGAACTACGAGTCCGAACCCGAGCCGCGCATGCACGGGCGGCGCGTCTTCCACGGGCGGGGAAAGGTGCTCGGGGGCTCGTCCAGCATCAACGGGATGATCTTCCAGCGCGGCAACGCGATGGACTTCGACCTTTGGGCCCGGGACTTCGGCCTGGAATCGTGGGACTACGCCCACTGCCTGCCGTACTTCAAGCGCATGGAGACGTGCCTGGCCGGCGAGGACCGGTGGCGCGGCGGCGACGGACCGTTGAAGGTCGAGCGCGGGGAGGCCGACAACCCCTTGTTCGGCGCCTTCCTCGATGCCGCGGCGCAGGCGGGGTATCCGTTGACCGACGACGTGAACGGGTACCAGCAGGAGGGCTTCTCCCGCTTCGACCGCAACGTGTACCGGGGACGCCGCCTGAGCGCCGCCCGTGCCTACCTGCACCCGGTCATGGACCGCCCGAACCTGCAGGTGCGCACCCGAGCGATGGCGGCCCGGATCGTCTGGGACGGCAACCGCGCCCGCGGCGTCGACTACATCCACCGCGGCAGGATGAAGCGCGTGCTCGCCGACGAGGTCATCCTCGCCGGCGGGGCCGTGAACACCCCGCAGCTCCTCCAGGTGTCCGGGATCGGCGATGCCGACGAGGTGCGTGCGCTCGGTGTCGAGCCCGTCCAGCACCTGCCCGGAGTCGGGGAGAACCTGCAGGACCACCTCGAGGTCTACGTCCAGTACTCGTCGAAGCAGCCGGTGTCGCTGGCGCCGAACCTCGCCTGGTGGCGGCGCCCCTGGGTCGGCGCCCAGTGGCTGTTCGGCCGGACCGGGCCCGGTGCGACGAACCACTTCGAGGCCGGCGGGTTCGTGCGCACCAACGACGAGGTGACGCACCCGAACTGCATGTTCCACTTCCTGCCGCTGGCCATCCGCTACGACGGCACGTCCCCGACCGAGGGGCACGGCTATCAGGTCCACATCGGGCCGATGTTCTCGGACGTCCGCGGCACCGTGAAGGCGAGGTCACGCGATCCGCGGGACAAGCCGGCGCTGCGCTTCAACTACCTCTCGACCGAGCGGGACCGCCGCGAGTGGGTCGAGTGCGTCCGGGCCGCGCGCGACATCCTCGGCCAGCCGGCGATGGAGCCGTTCAACGCCGGCGAGATATCGCCGGGCCCCGGCGTGGACTCGGACGAGGAGATCCTCGACTGGGTGGCGAACGACGGCGAGACCGCCTACCACCCCTCGTGCACGGCCCGCATGGGTCGGGACGAGATGGCGGTCGTCGATCCCGACTCGATGCGGGTGCACGGCACCGAGGGGCTGCGCGTCGTCGACGCCTCGGTGATGCCGCGCATCACCAACGCCAACATCTACGCGCCGACCATGATGATCGCGGAGAAGGCCGCCGACCTGATCCGCGGCGACACGCCGCTGCCACCCGACGACGCGCCGGTGCACCGTCACGGCGCAGGCTGAGGGATTCGTCGCCCCGGTTCGCCAGGCTCGTCAGTCGTCACCCGGCCCGATCGCGATCGGTCAGCAGGCCCGTGTGCAGCGCCCGCAGGATGGCCTGCGTCCGGTCGCGCACCCCGAGCTTGAGCAGGATGCTCGACACGTGGTTTTTGACGGTGCCGGGGGCGAGGTGCAGGGCTGTGGCGATCTCCCGGTTGGCGTAGCCGCCGGCCAGCAGCCGCAGGATCTCGAGCTCTCGTCCGGTGAGTGGCTGGGGATCGGGTTCCTGGTCGAGGGCGTTCCTTGCGGGGAGCTCGCCGGCGGCGCGCACGAGCCGCTCGGTGATCGCCGGCTGCCACATCGTGCCGCCGGCCGCGATCGTGCGGATCGCCCCGACGAGCCCCTCGAGGGTGACGTCCTTGAGCAGGTAGCCGTGGGCGCCGGCGCGCAGCGCGCCGAGGACCAGTTCGTCGTCATCGAAGGTGGTCAGTACGAGTGTCGGGATCTCGTCGCCACGCTCGCGCATGGTGCGCAGCACGCTGATCCCGTCCCGTACCGGCATGCGCAGGTCGAGCAACAGGACGTCCGGAGGGTCGGCCTCGACCGCGGCGAGGGCCTCGTCACCGTCACCGGCCTCGCAGCTGACCACGACATCGCTGGTCAGCTCCAGGAGTTGCCGCAGCCCGGCTCGCACCAGCGTCTGATCGTCGACCAGGCACACGCGGATCACGGGGCGGGGACCTCGGTCGCGCTGACGGTCGGGTCGGGGAGCGGTACCTGGGCGGTCACCCGGAACCCCTTCCCGGGTTCCACCGAGACCCGGCCTCCGAGCTCGTGGACGCGCTCGGTGAGGCCGGTGAGTCCGTGGCCGAACGAGATGTCGTCGGCGCCGCCGCCGCCGTCGTCCTCGCCGATGAGTACGATCGCGTCCTCGTGGCGGGACACCCGGAGCCACACGTTCTCGGCCTCGCTGTGGCGGATGGCGTTGGTGACGATCTCCTGGGCCGCCCGCATCAGGGCCGACAGCCGCGCCTCGTCCACCTCGATCGCCTCATCGACCTGGAGGTGGATCCGCGGCCGCTGCACGTCGGTGCACAGTGCCGCGAGTGCCGCCTCCAACTCCACCGGCTGCGAGCGCAGCTGACCGACCGTGTCGCGCACCTCGGTCAGCAAGTCTGTGGCAAGTCGGCGTGCGCGGGTGACGTGCTCGCTGGCGGGCGGCTGAGCGCGGTGGCTGGCCACCTCGAGCTCGAGGGAGAGCGCGGTCAGCTGATGACCCACGGCGTCGTGGAGGTCCCTGGCGATGCGCACCCGTTCGGCGCCGCGCACCGATTCCTCGAGCAGGGCCTGGGTGGCCTGGAGCTCCACGTTGGTGGCGGCCAGCTCCGCCCGCGTGGCCGACTGGCGCGCCTCGAGCCACTGGGCCACGACGACGAACGCCTGCATCACCCCGTAGAAGCCGACGTATATCGCCACTTCGATGCCATGGACGTCCGCGACCAACGTGGCGCCGGCGAGCAGGGCGAGCGACTGCACGACGACCACCGCGATCGCTGCCGGCCGGGACCAGGTCGATGCGGCCATTGCCGCGGAGAACACCATGAGGATCGGCGTCCAGCCTTGACCCGAGTCAAGTAGTAGCACCGCCAGTACGGCGCTCGTGACGAGTACTCCCACCGCGAGGTTCCGCCCCCGGGGACGTTGCCCGGGTCCCGGCAGCATCAAGGCCGCGAGTGCGAGCACGAACGTTCCGTACACCGTCCACCACAGCCAGACAGGGCCGACGGTGGGTTGCGTCCCCGCCGCGAACCCCCAGACGAGCATGGGCGCGGCCACGCTCGCGCAGATGACGATCGAGCCGATCGCGGTCCATCGATCCAGGGACTGCTCCGACATGCGGGCAAGGTACTGCGTCGTGTCGCCCGCGCGCCTGTGCCGGGAGTCACGGGTCGAGAACGTGACCTGTGGCACATGACCCGCGCCGGCCGAGGGGGCACGGTCCCGACGCCGCATCGCAGCGGCGAACCGTGGACGGCAGGCAGCGATCGGAGTGGATCACATGGCGACGGAACCGACGGGTGCGCGGGGTGCCCGATCAGTCGGGCAGTCCTGGACACGGCCCCACGAGCGGGCGCTCGCCCCCGACCTCGCGCGCGGCGGGATGCTGTTGCTCATCGTGCTCGCCCACGCGCCGCTCTGGCTCGTCGGACCAGAGCCGGGCGTGTCGACCCACCCCGAGGGTGGAGGGGTGATCGACGAGGCCTACCGCACCGTGAGCGTCCTGCTGATCGACAGTCGGGCCTACCCACTGTTCGCGGCCCTGTTCGGCTACGGCCTGGCCCGGGTGGTGGACCGGCAGCGCGCGGTCGGCACGCCCGAGGGCGGGATTCGCCGGCTGCTGCGGCGCCGGGGCTGGTGGCTGATCCTGTTCGGCCTCGTGCACGCCCTCCTCGTCACCCCGGTCGAGATCCTGGGCGCGTACGGGTTGGCGGCGCTGCTGATCGGCTGGCTCCTGTTCCGGTCGCAGCACGCGGTCCGCAACGGGATCGTCGCCCTCGCGCTGTTCTACACCGTGATCGTCGTGCTGGCCGACGCCACGATCGGGTCGATGGAGGACCTCGGCGCCTTCGAGTTCGGCCTGCTCGGCTACTCGATCAACGACCTCGTGGTGCGGGTGGTCGCCTGGTTCGGCGCCGTCTTCGGCAACGTGGTGATGTTGCCGGTACCGCTGGCGATGCTGGTCGGTGCCTGGGCCGGACGGCAGCGCCTGCTCGAGGAGCCCGGGCGGCACCGTGGCCTCCTCCTGCGGATGGCGGTCGTGGGGATCCCGGTGTCGGTCGTCGGTGGGTTCCCACTCGCGCTCGTCGGCGTCGTCGGGGTCGTCGACGGCGTGCCGCTCGCGCCGTTGATCAGCCTGCACACGCTCACCGGCCTCGCCGGCGGGCTCGGCTATGCCGCGTTGTTCGGGCTCGCCGGGGACCGCTGGCAGGGGCGACGGAGCGGGGCGCTCTGGCTGCTGACCGCGACCGGTCGACGGTCGCTGACCTGCTACCTGCTGCAGTCGGCGCTGCTCGTCGTGCTCCTGTCGCAGACGTTCCTCGGGGTGGGTGCCCACGTGCACAGCGCGGGGGCCGCCCTGGTGGCGGTGGCGGCGTGGTCGGGGGGTGTCGCCACCGCCGCCGTGCTGGAACGCGCCGGCCGTCCCGGACCGGCGGACGCGCTGCTGCGCCGCCTCGCCTACCGGTGACCTCGGGCGGCTCCGGACTCGGCGCGGCTCTGCTTCCGATGGGCGCGTTCGACGGGAGCGAGCCGGGTGCGGGAGTTCAGCCGTCCGGCAAGGCCGTGTCCGGGGCCCGGGCGCTCCACGAGCGGTGGGGCGCGGCCAGCTTCCGGTACTGTCCGCGGAAGTGGACCAGCGGCGCCTCCAGGTCGTCGAGCACGAGTTCCTCGATGGTCCCGTCCACCAGGAGTCCGTAGCCGCGCTCGCTGACGTCGACGAGGCGGCACGCCGCTCGGGTCCCGACGTCCGTTACGACCGGGCCGTGCTCGGAGTCGGCGGTGTCGAGGTCCTGGAACGGTCCACCGGGGACGGGCACCTGCCCGGCGAAGCGCTCGGCGAGGGAGCGGTGCTGCTCGCCCAGCACGTGGACGACGAAGCGCTCGGTCTCGCGGATCCGGTCCAGGAGGTCCGCCAAGTCACCGAGGAGCCCCAGCACGTGGGCGGGCTCGCCCTCCGCGATGATGACCGACCCGATGCTCAACCCCTCCGCGCTGCGGCCATGACCGGATGTCCAGACGGTCACGCCGCTCGTGAGCCGTCCGCGCAGGCGCCGAGCGGGGCTGTTGTGTGCTTCGGTGTCCATGCTCCGGTCCTCTTCCAGCCGCCCACGAGGGGGTGGGGCATGCCGTCGAGAGTGGGGTGAGGTTGGCACGTCGGCAGAGGTGTGGACGAGACGGGCATCGGTTCGCACCGATGGAGTCCACACCGCCGCGCCGTTGCATGCGGTGGCCGCACACGGCAGCCGAGGATGCCTCGGGGTGTGGACCGGAAGGGTGGCTGTGGGCAGCGGACCTGTCCACACCCGGGCTGCCCCGGGCTCCAGACGGGGTGACCGGGGCTCCAGGCGGGGATGCCTCGGGGTGTGGACCGGAAGGGTGGCTGTGGGCAGCGGACCTGTCCACACCCGGGCTGCCCCGGGGCTCCAGGCGAGGTGACCGGGGCCCTGCGTGGCTCAGACGGCAGCGACCACGACCGTTACGTTGTCCGGAGCCTCCCCTGCGAGCGCGGCGTCGATCAACGCCTCGGCGAGCCCGTCGGCCGGCTGATCGGCTTCGAGACACCGCGCGATCCCCGCTTCGTTGATCGCCTCGATGAGCCCGTCGGAGCACAGGAGCACCCGGTCGCCCGGGGAGAGGTCGGCCGGGTCCGGCTTGTCGACCTCGATCTCCGACTCGGTCCCCACGACGCGTGTGAGGATGCTGCGCTCGGGATGCGTGTCGGCCTCGTTCGCGGACATGTGGCCGGCGGCGACCGCCTCGCCGACCACCGTGTGGTCGGTTGTCAGTTGTCGCAGCCCGTCCGCGGCACGCCACCGGTAGGCCCGGCTGTCGCCGACGTGCGCGAGGTACAGCCTGCCGTCGGCGAGCAGCCCCGCGGTGAGCGTCGTCCCCATCCCGAGGTAGCTCGGGTTCCGGAGTGCTTCGTCCGAGACGCGGCGGTTCGCCTCCTCGGCGGCCTCGACGAGCGCTCGATGCGGATCCTCGGGCCAGTCGCCGCGGGCCAAGCGCTGCTCCAGCGCGGCGAGCGGTTGGAGCGCGAGGCCGGACGCCACGTCACCCGCCACGTGGCCCCCGACCCCGTCGGCGACGGCCACGACCGAGGAACCGCAGACGAACCCGTCCTCGTTGTTCGGGCGGACGTGCCCGATGTGGGTGCGCCCGGCGATCCGGTCGCCCCGCTCATGAGCCTCGGGCTCGCGCCCACACCCGCGGGGTCGGGTGTCCTGGGTCTCGGCCTCGTTGGTCATGCGAAGGGTGATGCCCGGGCACCCGTTCCCCGATGCTCGTCCGGCCGGGCAGTCGGGACACCTCCGATCGTCCATCCAGTTCAGGGCGCCGAACGGTGGAGCCCGTCGGGCGCGGGTGAGCGCGCCGTGGTCAGCCGACGTGGACCTCCTCGCCATCGAAGGTGATCCCGCGGTCGAGGGTCTTGTGCACAGGGCACTTCACGGCGATCTCCTGCAGCCGCTCACGCTGCTCATCGTCGAAGTTGCCGTCGATGAAGACGCGGCCGCGGACCCGATCGAGATAGCCGCGGGCCTCGTCCTCGCAGGCCTCGCAGTCGTCCGCGTGCGCCCGGTCGTGGGTGTACTCGACGCTCACGTTGTCCAACGGCCACCCCTTGTGCCGGCAGTACAGCGCGACCGTGATGCAGGTGCACGCAGCGAGCGCGCCGAGCAACAGCTCGTAGGGGTTGGGGCCGGTGTCCTCCCCGCCCGCGTCGGTGGGCTCGTCGGCCGTCCAGACGTGGTTGCCGTTCGTGATCCGCACGCAGGTGCCGCCGGTCAGGTCGGCTGTGATCCTCGTCGTCACCGCGTTCCCCCTCGGCTGATCGGGACGGTTGCCGGTCGGCAGCGTAGGTGATGCACCTCGTCGGGGGATCAGTGCCTGCCGGGGTCCGCCGGGTCGGTGCGCGGACCCGGGGGCTCCGCTCCTGTCGGGCGCTGCGCGGCCGCGCCCGCCAGCACCCGACGACCCGGGAGGGCGCCGCGCGCACCCGCGGCCAAGGTCGCGTGCCCCCCGGCGGCGGCCCCGGCAACGGCGGCCTGCTCCGGGGGCGCACCGTCCAGCAGCCAGGCGGCGATGAGCGCAGCGTGGGTGACGTCCCCCGCGCCGCTCGTGTCCACCACCTCGACGGGGCAGGCCGGCGCGTGGACCCGCTCGCCGTCGCCGTCCACGTGCAGGCCTTCCGCACCAGCGGTCACCGCGACGCGGGTGTCGGTGTGGCGGCGCAGTCGGTCGAGTCCCTCGTCGACGTCCTCGGTGCCGGTCAGGTCGGCCAGCGGCGCCCGTCCGAGCACGAGCAGCGAGATCCGCGGCAGGAGCGCCGCGACGAGTTCTCGCGTGATGCCGCGCGGTGCGAGATCGTCGAACGTGCCCGGCAGGTCCACGCTGAGCAGGGTGTCGGTCCGGGCACACGCGTCGGCGAGGCCCCGCAGCAGCGCCGCGGGCACGTAGGCGGAGGTCGCACAGACCCGAGCCCCCGACAGACGGACGAGGTCCGCGTCGGCGAGCTCGAGCGCTCCGGCTCCGCGGCCACCGGTGAAGATGATGCGACGCCCCTCGGGGTCGACGAAGACCAGCGAGTTCGCCGTGTCCCCGGGCTCGCCGACCCGGACCCCGTCCGTGTCGATGCCGCGCTCGCGCAGGTCCGCGAGCACCTCCTCGCCGTCTGCGTCGCGCCCCACGTGGGCCACCATCGCGGCGTCGAGGCCGAGGGCAGCCGCCGCGGCCGCGACGTTGGCCTCGACGCCTCCGGGCGCGCGGGACCGTTCGAGGATGGCCGCGCCCCCGTCCGGGGGCGGCAGTATCGTCACGCGGTGCACCCGGTCCACGAGCGCGTTGCCGACGGCGAGGAGGTCAACCACCGCTCGACACTCCCGAGGTGGCCTCCCGGGAGGCGCGGACGAACGCCGCGAGGGCGTCGGGGTCCTTGCGGCGCTCGTCGTGGCTGGTGTGGGTGTACGAGTCGACGCCGTGCGGGCGGACGACGTCGATGGCCTCGGCGACGTTGGCCGGGCCCAGGCCGCCCGCCAGGATCACCGGCACCCGGTCGCCGACCGCGGCGACGATCTCGGCGCTCACGTGCCAGTCGTGCACGATCCCCGCGGCCCCGACCCCGGGGATCCCCGGCGCGACGCTGTCCAGGATCAGGGTGTCGCTGACGCCGGCCGAGGCCTCGGCCGCCGCGAGCGCGTCCGCGCGGCTCGAAGCGTCCCCGACCGCGACCGCGCTCATCAGTTCGGTGTCGCGGGGCAGGCGCTCGCGGACGGCGCGCTGGGTGGCGGGATCGAGCGTCCCGGCGGGCGGGCAGAGGTGCACCACGTCGGGGCGCAGGGCCGAGGCCATCGCCGCCACCTCGTCCGGGTCGGTGCGGACCGAGAGGGCACAGCCGGCAACGCCGTCCCCGAGCAGTCCGAGCAGTTCGCGGGCCTGCTCCCACGGCACCTCGGCCGGCACGCTCTGGCCGGCCGGCGCCAGCCCGACACGATCCACGCCCAGATCGACGCAGCGGCGCACGTCGTCCGGGTCGGTCAGCGAGTAGATCTGGATGAGCACGGCAGGCCGTTCGTCGCGGGCGGGTCGGGCAGTTGGCACACCGCGGTCTGCACGGCCGCGGTCGCGGGCGGATGGTAGACGCTCGCCTGCCGGGAGCCGTCGCCGCCGTGTGGCCGAGCCGAGCTTGTCAGCGACCCGGGGTGTGCGTACGGTGCACACGACGTCAGTCGTGGTTCGTCTCGGAGGCTCGCGCGGGTGCTGTTCTTCGTGGTGCGACGCCTCGGGGTGTTCGCGGTCAGCCTCGTCGGCGCCTCGATCGTCATCTTCGCCCTGCTCAGCCTGTTGCCCGGCGATCCCGCCCAGATCATCCTCGGGCAGCAGGCGACCCCCGAGCGGCTCGAGACGTTGCGGGCCGAGCTGGGGCTCGACCGCCCGTGGCCGGTCCGCTACGCGGACTGGGCGACGGGCGTGGCGCAGGGCGACTTCGGTGAGAGCTACCTGTCGGGCGCGGCGATCGGCCCGATGATCGCCCAGCGGCTGCAGGTCACGATCCCGCTCGCCGCCCTCGGGATGGTCCTCGCCCTGGTCCTCGCGGTGCCGCTCGGCATCACGGCCGCTGCCCGCCATCGTGGTGCCGGGGACGTGCTGATCTCCGGCGCCAGCCAGATCGGGATCGCGATCCCGGCGTTCTGGGCCGGGATCCTGCTGGTCACCGTCTTCGCCGTCCGCCTCGGGTGGCTCCCGTCGGGAGGGTTCACCCCGGTGACCGAGGACCCTGTGGCCTGGGCCCGATCGATGGTCCTGCCGGCGCTCTCGCTCGCGATCGTGCAGGCCGCCATCCTGACCCGTTACATCCGATCGTCGATCCTCGAGGTGATGCGCGAGGACTTCGTGCGCACCGCCCGAGCGAAGGGCCTGACGCGCGGCAAGGCGCTGTTCCGGCACGGCCTGCGCAACGCCGCGATCCCCGTGGTGACGATCCTCGGGCTGCAGTTCGCGTTCCTGTTCGCGGGGACGATCGTGATCGAAAACGTCTTCTTCCTGCCCGGCCTGGGGCGGATGGTCCTGCAGGCCGCCAGCGAGCGCGACCTGTTGCTCGTTCAGGGAACGGTCATGGTGCTGACGTTCGCGATCCTGTTCATCAACCTCGTCGTCGACGTGGCCTACCGCGTCATCGACCCGCGACTGCGGAGCGCCTCGTGAGCGGCGGTCGGCCGGGCGCCAACCTCGTCGTGGGTGCGTCACTGGTGGGCGTGGTCGTCGTGACCGCGGTGGTGTCGTTCGTGTGGACCCCGCACGATCCCTCCGCCGTGGCCACCGGCAACCCGTTCGCGGGCCCGAGCGCGTCCCACCCGCTCGGCACCGACCAGTTCGGCCGCGACCTGCTCAGCATGATGATGGTGGGCGCCCGCACGACGCTCTTCGTGGGGATCCTCGCGGTGGGCATCGCGATCGCGGCCGGCATCCCGATGGGCGGCTTCGCGGTCGTGGGCGGGACCACCACGGACGAGACGCTGATGCGCACCGCGGACGTCATGTACGCCCTGCCGCCGGTGCTCATGGCCCTCGTCCTCGCAGCCGTGTTCGGCCCCTCGACGGCCGCGGCGATGGCGGCGATCGGCATTGCCTACACGCCCGTGGTCGCGCGCGTGGTGCGCGGCTCCGCCCTCACGGTGATGGGACGCGAGTACGCGCTGGCGGCGCGCGCCTACGGGCGGCCCCGCTGGTTCGTGTTCGTCCGCCACGCGCTGCCGAACATCTCCTCGGTGCTGATCGTGCAGACCACGGTCATGTTCGCCCTCGCGATCGTCGCTGAGGCCGGATTGTCGTACCTGGGCATCGGCAGCCCGCCCGGGACGCCGTCGTGGGGCCGGATGCTCCGCGAGTCCCAGACCTACCTGCAGATCGCCCCGCAGCTCGCGATCCTGCCGGGCGTGGCGATCGCCGTCGCCGTCCTGGGGTTCAACCTGCTCGGGGACGGCTTGCGCGACCGCCTCGACCCGCGGTTGGGTGACCGGCGCAGCGTGCAAGCCGGTGGGGGAGGCGCATGAACGACCCACACGTTCCGAGCGACCCCGGGGGGTGCGAGTGATCGAGGTGAGCGACCTGTCGGTCCGCGCCGGCGGTGTGCGGGCCGTCGACGAGGTGAGCTTCTCGATCGAGCCCGGGCGCCGACTCGGGCTGATCGGGGAGTCCGGCTCGGGGAAGACGCTGACGGCTCTCGCGATCATGGGGCTGCTGCCCGACGGGGTGACCGCCACCGGATCGGTGCGGTACCGCGGCGACGAGATCCTGCACCTGTCCGAGCACGACCGCGCGAAGCTGCGCGGCGAGGTAATGGGCATGGTGTTCCAGGAGCCGCTCACCGCCCTCAACCCGGTCATGCGGATCGGGGAGCAGATCGCCGAGACGCTGCGCATCCATCGGGGCGCGTCCCGCCGGGAGGGCCGCGCGGCCGCGGGGGAGCTGCTGCGGCGAGTGCAGATGCCCGACCCCGAGGACAAGCTGCGCTCGTACCCGCACCAGTTGTCGGGGGGACAGCGCCAGCGGGTCGTGCTCGCCATCGCGATCGCCTGCTCGCCCGAGCTCGTGATCGCGGACGAGCCGACCACGGCCCTCGACGTGACCGTCCAGGCCGAGATCCTGCGCCTGCTCGACGCCGTCACGGTGGAGCAGGCCGCGTTCCTGCTCATCACGCACGACCTGCCGGTCGTCTCGTCCACTTGCGACGAGGTCCTGGTGATGTACGGGGGCCGGATCGTCGAGCGGGGGCCGACCGACGCGGTCTTCGCCCGTCCTCGCCATCCGTACACGGCCGGGCTCCTCGACGCCCTGCCCGACCTCGACGAGGCCGCCGGGGCGCGACTGCGGGCCATCCCGGGGACCGTGCCGGCCCTCGGCGCGTTCCCGAGCGGTTGCGTCTTCCGCGACCGCTGCGAGCGCGCCGACGGAACCTGCGCGCGCGAGCCGGCCCTGACCTGGGACCGGGACCGGGCGGCTGCCTGTTGGCATCCGCTCGGCGGGCCGGTGGCCGAGGAGGTCGTGCGATGAACAGGCTCGCCGGCAGTGGGGCCCGCCCGTGAACGCCGCCCCCGCAACCTCGATCGTGGCCGCCGAGGGCGTGGCGCGGCACTACCGGCTCGCCCGGACGTCGCTGTTCGGTCCGCGCCGACACCTCACCGCCCTGCGCGGTGTCGATCTCGCCGTGCCACCAGGGGACCGGGTGGGGGTGGTCGGCGAGTCGGGGTCGGGCAAGTCCACACTCGCGCGCATCCTGCTCGGCCTCGAGCGGCCCGACGAGGGTCGGGTCACCTACGGCGGCCAGGACCTCGCCCGAGCGGCCGAACGCGACCTGGCCGGGCTGCGTCGCGACGTGCAGATTGTGTTCCAGGATCCGATGGGCTCGCTCGACCCGCGGCTCACCGTCGCGGACATCGTCCGGGAGCCGCTGCGTGCCCTTCGGATCGAGACGGACCACGATGCGCGCCTGGCCGAGCTGCTCGACGCGGTGCGGCTCGGCCCCGAGGCGGCGTCCCGCTACCCCCACGAGTTCAGCGGTGGCCAGCGGCAGCGCATCGCGATCGCGCGGGCGCTCGCGCCCCGCCCGCGGGTGCTGGTCGCCGACGAGCCGGTCAGCGCGCTGGACGTGTCGGTGCGCGCGCAGATCCTCAACCTCCTCGCCGACCTGCGCGACGCCTACGATCTGGCGCTCGTGCTCATCAGCCACGACCTCGCCGTGGTGCGCCACGTCTGCGACCGGGTGCTGGTCATGCACCTGGGCGAGGTCGTCGAGGAGGGCCCCACCGAGCGCCTCTTCACCGACCCGCAACACCCGTACACCCGCGCGCTGCTCCAAGCCATCCCGACCATCGGCGGTGGGCTCCCCGCAGCACCGCTCGCGGCCGACGACCCCCCGTCGCCGACCGAGCTGCCGGTGGGTTGCGCCTACGCGTCGCGCTGTCCGCACGTCTTCGACCGCTGCCACGCCGAACGGCCGCCGCTCGCCGGGCCCTCCGAGCGCGATGCGGGAATCGACACCGCGGCACAACGGGCGGCGTGCCACCTCGCGTTCAGCGGCGCGTTGCCGCCGTTCGATCGCCAGGCCGCTGCGGCGGGTCGGCACGCCACCGCACCCGAGGGTCGTCCCGCCACCGCACCCGAGGGTCGTCCCGCCACCCCACCCGAGGGTCGTCCCGCCACCCCACCCGAAGGTGCTCCCGCCACCCCACCCGAGGGTGGTCCCGCCACCCCACCCGAGCAGGACCGATGAGAGGGGCACTGCCATGCGAGGACTAGCCGACCGCGTCGCGTTGGTCACCGGCGGGGCCAGCGGGATCGGCCGTGCGACCGCGGCGCGCCTGGTGGAGGAGGGCAGCCGCGTGGTCATCGCCGACCTCGACGGGCGGGCGGCGGCCAGCGTCGCGCGCGAGCTCGGTGCCGAAGCCGGGCTCGCGTGCGACGTCACCGACACGGCGCAGGTCGACGCCGCTGTCGCGCACTGCAGCAGGGAGCTCGGGGGCCTCGACCTCGTCCACGCGAACGCCGGTGCCCCGTTCACCGGAGCGATCACGGAGGTGGACGACGAGACCCTCGACCGCGTGCTCGACGTCAACCTCAAGGGCGCCTTCAAGACCTGTCGCGCCGCGGCTGGAGCCCTCAGGGCCCGCGGCGGTGGGGCGATGGCGCTCACCAGCTCCCTGCAAGGGGTGATGGCCCGCCCCGGCTTCACCCCCTACACCGCCGCCAAGCACGGGGTCGTCGGCCTCGCCCGCGGCCTCGCGCTCGAGCTCGCCGACGACGGCGTGCGCGTCAACGCCCTGGCCCCGGCGCCGACCGAGACGCCGATGCTGCCCGCCTTCGCGGGTGCGATGGGCGGGGACGTCGACGAGGCCTACGAGCGCTTCCGGGCAGGCATCCCGCTCGGGCGCCTCGCGGCCCCGAGGGACATCGCCGATGCGGTGTGCTGGCTGTTGTCCGAGGAGGCTGCGATGGTGACCGGACACGTCCTCGTCGTCGACGGCGGCATCACCGTCGGGTGAGTCCCCACCACGAGGTTGCGACCGATCGAAGGAGCACACGCCATGACCAGATCCACCCTCACGCTGGTGTCGCTGTTGGCGGCCCTTGCCCTGCTGCTCGCGGCCTGCGGGGAGATCGAGGACGACCTCGCCGAGGACGAGGATCCCGAACCCGACGACGAGCCCGACGAACCCGAGGAGGACGACGAGCCCGACGAGGACGAGGACGACGAGCCCGAGCCGGACGACGATGAGGAGGACGAGCCCGAGGCGGAGCCCGACGAGGGCGGCGTGCTGGAGATGGGCCTCACCCTCGAGCCCCCGACCATGGACTTCACCGAGAACTCGGCGGCGGCCATCCCCGAGGTCGTGCTCTACAACGTCGGGGAGACGCTGGTCGAGATCGCCCCCGACGGTGAGATCGAGCCGCTGTTGGCCGAGGACTGGGAGCAGTCCGACGACGGGCTCACCTACACCTTCGACCTGGTAGAGGCGGAGTTCCACGACGGCAGCGAACTCACCGCCGACGACGTCGTGTTCAGCTTCGAGCGCGCGATGGACCCCGACACCGCGCACCCGTTCGCGGGCGACTTCGAACCGGTTGACTCGGTCGAGGCCGTCGATGACCGCACCGTCGAGGTGCAGCTCTCCGAGTTCAGCAACAACTGGCTCTACAACATGGGTCGCAGCCCGGGGATCGTGTACGCCGAGGAGCACGTCGACGAGCTCGACGAGAGTCCGGTGGGCACCGGTCCCTTCGAGTTCGACGAGTGGGTGCGGGGCGACCGCATCGAGCTCGTCCGCAACGACGCCTACTGGGGCGACGAGCCCGCGCTCGACGGAGCCGTGTACCAGTACATCGAGGACGAGAGCGCCCTCACCAACGCGCTGCTCGCCGAGGACCTCGACCTCGTCACCCGGATCGCCGCCCCCGAGCTCGTCGAGGCCTTCGAGGACGACGACGGGTTCGAGATCCTCGACGGCATCTCCGACGGCCAGACGATCATGACGCTTAACAACGCCGTCGAGCCCTTGGACGATGTCCGCGTCCGTCAGGCGATCACCCACGCGATCGACCGGGAGGGCGTGCGCGACGTCACCCAGGGTGGGTTCGGCGAGCTGATCGGCAGCCACGCCGCCCCCCACGACCCGTGGTACGTCGATCTCGCCGACGAGTATCCCCACGACCCCGAGCGGGCGGAGGAGCTGCTCGCCGAGGCGGGCTACGAGGACGGTTTCGAGCTCACGCTCGAGCTGCCGCCCCCGCCGTACGCGCGTCGTGGGGGCGAGGTCATCGCGGGGATGCTCGATGAGGTCGGCATCGACGTTGAGCTCGAGAACATCGAATGGGGTCCGTGGACGGACGAGGTCTTGGGCGAGAGCGACTTCGAGGCGACGATCGTGGCGCACGTCGAGCCGCGCGACATCGTGCAGTACGGCAACCCCGACTACTACTGGAACTACGACGACCCGGAGGTCGCGGACTTGCTCGACGAGGCCGACCGGGCGCAGGAGCCCGACGAGCGCGACGAGCTCTACGCAGAGGTCCAGCAGACGATCGCCGACGACGCGGTGAACGTTTGGCTGTACCTGCTGCCCGAGCTCGCCGTCGTGCGCGATCACGTGGAGGGTTACGTCGAGGACCAGCCTGCCGGGTCGGTCGACCTCCGCGGCGTGAGCATCGACGACTAGCCGAATCGGACGCCCGGCCCCGGCCGCTCGCCGGGGCCGGACCTCGAGCGGGAGGTAGCCGTGCCCACGGTCGATACCGACGCGGTCGTCGCGCTGACACGCGATCTCGTGGCGATCCCCAGTGTGAACCGCCCGGAGGAGGGGCTCAGTGAACAGCCGGCCGCCGAGCGGGTCGCGGCGGAGATGCGGGCGCTCGGCTGGGAGCCGGAGGTTTGGGAGGCCGCGCCGGGGCGACCGAACGTGCTCGCGACGCTCGAGGGCGACCGACCGGGTCCCACCCTGCTGTTCGAGGGCCACACCGACGTCGTTAGCGAGGGCGACCCCGACGTGTGGTCGTTCGATCCGTTCGCCGGCGACGTCGTGGACGGGATGCTGCGCGGTCGCGGTGCCGCCGACATGAAGGGCGGAGTGGCCGCGATGATCCACGCGGCCGCCGCGGTGACCGCGGGGGGCGGGTTCCCGGGCAGGGTGAAGGTCGCGGCGCTGTGCGACGAGGAAGGGCTGATGCTCGGCGTCAAGGACTTCGTGGCGCGCGGGCACGCCGCCGGCGTCGATGGGGCGATCGTATGCGAGCCCGAGGGCGACGAGGTGTGCACGACCCAGAAGGGCGCGATCCGCGTGCGCTTCCGCGCGCGCGGGAAGATGGCCCATGGCGCCATGCCCCATCAAGGGCGCAACCCGGTGGCCGCGCTCGCGGATCTCGCGACCCGCCTCGCGGCACTGGAGCGCGGGCTGGAGGCGGATCCCGGACCGCACGCGGACCTCGGGCCGGCCTACCTTACGCCGACGGTGATGAGCGCCGGCGACCTCACCCAGCTCAACGTCATCCCCGAGACCGCCGAGCTCGCCGTCGACGTGCGCACGATCCCGGGGACGCCGAACGACCGGGTCGTGGAGTTGTTGCACGCGGAGGCCGCCGGAGTCGGCGATGACACCGGGGTCGAGATCGCGCTCGAAGTGATCGAGGACCGTCCCGCGACCGAGACCCCCGCCGACCATCCCGTGGTGACCGCGGTGAGCGCGGCGCACCACGCCGTGACGGGCCGTGCCGCGCCGTTCGGGGGCGTGCCCGGTGCGACCGACGGAACGATCCTGTGGCGCGACGCGGGGCTGCCGGTCGTCGTGTACGGCCCCGGCGACAAGTGGATCGCCCACCAGGTCGACGAGCAGGTCGCCGTCGCCGACCTCGAGCGTTGCGCGCGGGTGTACGCGGACGCTGCGCGTCGGTTCCTCGAGGGCGGTCCTGCGGACGCGGGGTCCTGAGGTGGCGCTGGGCGTCGAGGGGGTCGCGGTCGGGCACTGGACCGACGAACGGTGGCGCACGGGATGCACCGTCGTGCTGCCACCCCCCGGGACCATGGGCGGGGCGAGCGTGCGGGGAGGTGCGCCCGGCACGCGCGAGGTGCCCGCGCTCGGAGCCTCCGGCAGCGGCCTCGAGTGCCACGGCATCCTGCTCACCGGGGGCAGCGCCTTCGGGCTCGCCGCGGCCGACGGGGTCATGCGGTGGCTCGCCGAGCGTCGTCGTGGCGTGCCGGTGGGGCCCCGCGTCGTGCCGGTCGTCGGCGGGGCGAACCTCCTCGACCTGCGGACGGCCGATCAGCCCACTCCCGGTCCCGAGGCGGGGCACGCCGCCTGCGAGGTCGCCTCGACCGAGGAGCCCACCACGGGGTCGGTGGGCGTCGGCGCGGGCTGCATGGTCGGCAAGACCGCCGGAGTCGAGCACGCGGTCGCGGGCGGGGTCGGTCTGGGCATCGCGTCGCACGGTGACCTGACCGCCGGCGCGTTGGTCGCCGCGAACGCCGTTGGCGACGTTGTCGGCCCGGGCGGCGAGGTGCTCGCGGGGGACCGGGCCCCCGTCGAGGCCGAGCGCTATCCCTTCGGCGGTCCCCTGCTCGGGGCATTGGGCGGGGAGGAAGGCCGCGCCCACACCGTGATCGGGTGTGTCGCGACGAACGCCCGCCTCGACAAGAGCGGGGCGGTGCGGGCCGCCGAGCTCAGCCATGGGGGGCTCGTGCGGGCGGTCCGGCCGGCCCACACGCAGCTGGACGGGGACTGCCTGTTCCTGCTCGCAACCGGTCAGCGGGAGGCCCCGGTCGATGCGGTGGCCGCCCTCGCTGCCGAGGCGGTGGCGACGGCCGTCCGGATGGGAGTCCGTGACGCGACGGACCTCCCGGGCGCCCCCGCCGATCCGCGCGCGAAGTTGTTCGACGAGGTTTAGCTTTCCTGCCCCGGCTCAGCTCGCGACGCGCTCCGCGGTGCGCTCCGCCAGGCACCCGGGCTCGGTCGCCGGCTGCTCCGGCGCGAGTGCGCGGACGTCCACGTGCTGGTCGGAGCAGTCGAGCGGGCGCGGCTCCTCGAGGGCCTGCAGGCGATCGTCGAGCGCGAGCAGGATGCGGGGCCGGTACGGGTGGTCGAGCGGGGTCTTGGTGACCTGGCCCCTCCAGCCCACGTAGGCGCCGGTCAAGATCTGTACCCAGGTGCCGCGGGGGTAGACCGGCACGGTGCGTCGGAGCAGCTCCACGAGCTCGCGGTTCAGGTGGCCGCCCGCGTTCCGCTCGATGACCGCCATGACCTCCTCGGCGGGCATGGCCGGTCGGTACGGCCGATCCGAACTGATCGCGTTGTGGATGTCGGCCACCGCGCAGATCTCCGCCAGGAGCATCATCGTCCGCGGGTCGACGCGCTCCTGGGTCGTACGACGAATCCGATTGGACCCGTGCAGCCCGCGCGGATAGCCGGCCCCGTCCTGGCGCTCGTGATGCTGCAGGGCGATCTGTCCGGGCAGCACCGAAGCCAGGTGCAGTCGCCGGATCACCTCGTACCCGAGTTCGGGGTGCTCCTTGACGAGGGTCCGCTCGGCCTCGTCGAGCGGCCCCGGCTTGTCGATGACCGCCGAGTCGACGAGGGACTTGCCCACGTCGTGCAACAGGCAGCCGGTCGCGAGGTCCCGGAGGTTCGAAGTGCTGAGCCCCAGCCGGTGGCCGATGCCTACGGCGAGGGCCGCGACCTCGACCGAGTGCGTGAACGTGTAGTCCGAGTGGTTCTTGAGCTGCGCGAGACCGTCGAGGACCTCCCGCTCGAGCACCGAGTCGATGAGGCGGGAGACCGTCGCCTCCAGTTGCCCCTCGGCCGTGCCGTCGCTCAAGGGAGCCTCTCCGAGCCGGGTCGCGAGCGCCGCAGAGTTGGCGGGGACCGTGCCGTCGTCGAACCGTTGACGCGCGGCGCCGCTCACGTTGCTGAACAGTGTGCGGAGCGTCAGCGAGGTCTCGCGGCGAACCTCCGCGTGCAGCGGGTCGTCGACCCCGACCCAGTCAGGGGCGCCGTCGGCGATGCGCACGGCGGGAACACCCCGAGCGCGCAGCGACGCGATGTACGCGTCGGTCAGGGTGGTGCCGACTCGCAGCAGCACCTGCTCGTCGGCGTCACGAACGTCCTCGGCCAGCACGTCACCAGCGGCGACACGCTGCAACGAGCGCGTGTGCACACTCGGCTCCTCGTCGAGTCGTGGCTGCGGACGGGGTACGCCCGCGCCGCGGGGGTTCCGGGCTGACGGTCCAAGTCGACCCTCACGCATGGCGCTTCAGGGCTTCACGAGGTTTTCCTCCGGGTGTGGGGAGGAAGCTGTAGCAGCGAGGATCCGGTGCCGGGCTCGCCGGAGGCGCCCGGTCGTGTCGCATGTGGAGTGGCGGCTCGACGCATCGCCGGGGCTGGCATCCTGGCGGTCCGGCGCGCGCCCGCGACGCTCGACGATCACCAGCCGACGACGAGGTATCCGGTGACCGACGCAAACCCACCCGATGAGCCCCGCCCAGACTCCCCGCCCGGTTGGCCGGGACCGCCGGAGTCGGCGCAGAGTCAGGGTCCGCCGACGGCACAGGCGCCCCCGGGGCCACCGCCGGGGTACCCCCCGCCACCGCCGGCGCCCGCCGGACCCCAGCGGCTGGGCTATGGCGGTTTTCTCGCGCGAACGCTCACGGTCATGCTCGCCGTCCCGATCGGTGCACTGCTCACGGTCGGACTCTTCGCCCTGATCGGGGTCGGGATCGCCGTCGCCCTGACCGGTCCGCCGCTCGAACCCGTCGGCGACCCCGCGCCGGGCGCTCCCGAGGTGCGGGAGATCCCTGTCGACGGCGTGATCGCGGACGGGTACCTCGCCCGTCAGGGTGGGCTGCTCGATGCCGAGCTCGTGGCGGAGCAACTGGACGAGGCCGCGGACGATCCCGATGTGGCAGCCGTGGTCATGCCGCTCTCGAGCCCCGGGGGCACCGCGGCGGCGTCCTTCGTGATCGGCGATGCGATCGCCGACACGCAGGACCGCGGCACCCCCGTCGTCGTGCACGGCCGCGGTGAGGTCGCCAGCGGCGCGGCCATCCTCGCCGCCGATGCCGAACGCACGATCGTCGACGCGGCGACGCTGTTCGGCAGTTATGGCGTCGTCGTCGGCCCGTTCCGCCGCTACGACGACCCGATCGCCGTCGACGACGGGGCGCTTGTCGGTGGTGTCGAGACCGAGGGGGGCGTCGAGGAGGAGTCGTACTCGGCCGGACGCGGAAAGGACGCGCTCGAACCGTTCGAGGAAGATCCCGACGAACGCACGCTCGAGTTCCTCCAGGACACCGTCGACCGTGAGTACGACCGCATCGTGACGCGCGTGGCCGAGGGGCGCGATGTCGACGAGGAGGTGCTGGTGGACGAGCTCGGCGCCGCCATCGTCGACAGCGAGGTCGCGGTCGACGAGGGGCTCGTGGACGATCTCGGCGATCGGGACGCGGCCCGGGAGCTGGCGGCCGAGCTCGGCGACGTCGACGAGGAGCCCTTCGGGGTCATGCGGGTCTCTCCGGAGGCACTGCGTCACGACACGCTCGTCGGCGGCTTGCTGGGGGGAGGCCTGATCGGCGAGTTGTTCGGGATGGGCCGGGCGGAGCCGTGCCTCGACGAGCCGACCGTGCTCGCGTACTTCGGCGACGCGACGAACCTGCGGTGCGATTGACGGCGCTCGGCCGCCGCAGCGCGACCGTGTGCCACAGGGGAGCCTCCAGTGACCGACGCCGGTGACCTCGGGCGGATCCCGTCCGTCCTGGCCTGTCGGCTGTCGCCCGAGGACATCGCGAGGCTGCCCCCCGACAGCCCCCCACCCCCGTGGACGTGCGAAGTCCAGGCCACGGTCTGGTGGCATCCGGCCGTGACCGACGCCGATGCGCTGCTGCCCCCGAGCTTGCGGACGCTGGCCGGCCGTCGTCTCACGGTGGGGGTGTTGGCGCGCTATCCGGATGCGCCGGTCGGTCCGTACACCGAGATCGCCGCCGCCCCCGTCATGCTCCACGCCCGTGCGGTGCGGGACCTCGTCGGCGCACACGTGCCGTTCGCCGCGGTCGACACGCTTGGGAGCGTGCGGGCCGGCCGCGCGCATTGGGCGTTGCCCAAGGGTTTGGCGACGTTCGGGGGTGAGCCGGGCGCTGCGCCCGACCGCGCCGAGGGGGTCGGGTGGTGGGTGCGAGCCGCCTTCGAGCCCACCGGGTGGCGGTTCCCGTTCAGGGGCCGACTCGGGCTGCTGCAGGAGGACGGGGAGGGGGAGGTGCGCCGCGTGCCGCTGCGCTGGCGCGGACGCGTGCGACGGGGACGCGTCGACGTCGACGTCCATCGACACAGCGACCTCGCGGGATGGCTCCAACCGGGCCGGCACCGCGGGCTCTCGATCTCCGGGCGCCTGGACGTCCAGCCCGCGATCGAGCAGGGCTGAGTTCTCCCTCGGTGGCCTGACCGGCGCGACCTCTCGGGCGAAAGGGTCGGCTGGGTTGCGTTCGCCGTCATTTGTGAAACACTTCACAAGAGACTTGTGAACCTGATCACAAGCGGTCGCGGACGAGCAGGGAGGGCTGTCGCCCGCCGAGGGGGCGTGAGAGCCCAAGGAGGACCACGATGGACACCCACGCGACGACGCTTCGTGCGGACCGTCAGCGGTCGGCGGCGAGGCCGGCGCAGCCGGTCCGGGCGCGCTGGGCCCAGCCCACGCGCGTGGTTCTCATCGGAGCCGGCTTCGGGGGACTCGCCGCGTTGCGGGAGCTGCGTCGGCGACGAGTCGCGGGTCAGATCGACCTGACCGTCATCGACGAGGTGAACCACCACACGTTCCAGCCGCTGCTGTACCAGGTCGCCACAGCCGGGCTGCAGCCACAGGACGTGGCGCACAGTATCCGGGGTGTGATCGGCTCACGGACCCACGTCGGCTTTCGCCTCGGGCGCGTGGTCGGGGTCGACTGGCCACGTCGGGAGGTCCGCCTGGCGGACGGCGATCGCGTCCCGTACGATCGGCTCGTGATCGCGGCGGGAGCGGTGACGAACGACTTCGGCGTCCCGGGGGTCACCGAGCACGCCTTCGTGTTGAAGCAGCTCGGCGACGCCGCGGCCCTGCGCAACCACATCCTGCGCCGTTTCGAGGAGGCCAGCGCTCATGCGTCCCATCCCGAGGGGACGCTCACGTTCGTCGTGGTGGGGGCGGGACCCACCGGGGTCGAGCTCTCGGGGGCGCTCGCGGAGCTGACCACGCACGTCCTGGCGAAGGACTTCCCCGAGCTCGACACCCGGCAGGTGCGCATCCTGCTGGTCGAGCGGGACGACCTTCCCCTCCCTGGCTACCGTCCGCGGAACCGCCGGTACGCCCGCGCGCGACTCGCTGATCGCGGGGTGGAGGTGGCACTGGCGACGGGCGTGCGGGAGGTCCGTGGCACCGGCGTGCTGCTGAACGATGGCCGGATCGTCGCCAGCCGCACGGTCGTCTGGGCTGCCGGGGTGCGTCCGCACCCGCTGGCCGAGGCCCTCGACCTCCCCCTCGGGCCGGGGGGTCGGATCGCCATCGACGCCACCCTGCGTGTGCACGGTCGTCCGGAGGTGCTGGCCGTTGGCGACGTCGCGGCGGTCACCGAGGGCCCAGAGGGGCCGCATCCCCAGCTCGCACCCGTCGCGTTGCAGCAGGGCCGCCATGCCGCCCGCGAGTTGCTCCGCGAGCGGGCGGGCGAACCGCCCCGACCGTTCGGTTACGTCGACAAGGGCAAGATGGCCACGATCGGCCGCAGCGCCGCCGTCGCCGAGAGCCCGGGTGGCCGTCTGGCCGTTCGGGGGTTCGTCGCGTGGGTGGCGTGGCTGCTGCTGCACGTGGCCTTCCTGGTGGGGTTCCGCAATCGCGCCAGCGTGCTGTTCACGTGGGCCTACAGCTATCTCACCTACGACCAGAGCGCCCGAGCGGTGTTCGAGGCGCGGGGAGTCGCCGACGGCGGGCCATAGCCCCCGGCGGTCGCTGTCGAGGGGCGGGGTGACCGGCCGGTCCCCGGCCACGCTCAGCTGTCGGGTCGTGGCTGGCCCTCGACGAAGCCGGCGGTCGACTGCACGCCCAGGACGGCGTGCTCGTGGAACGCTTCGAGGTCGGTCGCGCCCACGTAGCTGCAGGCGCTGCGCAGGCCCGCGACGATCGAGTCGAGTTGGTCCTCGACGCCCGGAGCGTCCGGATCGAGGTAGCGTCGGGCGGACGAGATCCCCTCCTCGAACAGCCCCTTGCGGGCGCGCTCGAACGGATCGTCGTGTTGTGTGCGGCGTTGCACGGCGCGGGCGGAGGCCATGCCGAAGCTCACCTTGTACGGCCGCTCGTGGGCGTCGGTGTGCAGGTCCCCCGGGGACTCGTAGGTGCCGGCGAACCACGAGCCGATCATGACGCTGCTCGCTCCCGCCGCGAGAGCCAATGCGACGTCACGAGGATGGCGGACCCCGCCGTCGGCCCAGACGTGCGCGTCACGGGCGCGGGCCTGTGCAGCGCACTCCACGACGCTCGAGAGCTGCGGACGTCCCACCGCGGTCATCATGCGGGTCGTGCACATGGCCCCGGGCCCGACACCGACCTTCACGATGTCCGCTCCCGCGTCGACCAGGTCCGCGGCGCCCTGGGCGGTGCAGACGTTGCCGGCGACGATGGGCACGCCGAGCTTGAGGGCGTGCACGGCTTCGAGGGTCCTGAGCATGCGCTGCTGGTGGCCGTGCGCGGTATCGATCACGAGGAGGTCGCAGCCCGCGTCGACGAGCGCCTTCGCCCTGGCCGTGGCGTCGCCGCTGACGCCCACCGCGGCACCGATGCACAGGCGCCCCTGGCCATCGAGGGCGGGTTCGTACAAGGCGGAGCGCAGGGCTCCGGTTCGGGTGAGCAGGCCGGCGAGCTCGCCCTGCGCGTCCACCACGGGCGCCAACCGACGGTGTGCCTCGGCGAGGGCGTCGAACGCGTCGCGGGGTGCCTGCCCCGTGGACAGGGTGAGGAGTTCCCGGGACATGACCTCGTGCACCTGGGTGAACCGGTCGACCTCGGCGCAGTCCCCGCTCGTGACGATCCCCACGGGGCGGCCGTCCTCGACGACCACCGCGGCATCGTGCGCTCGCTTGGGGATCAGGGTGAGCGCATGGCCGACCGTCTCGGTCGGGGCCAGCGTGATCGGGGTCTCGAGCAGGGGATCGGCCTGCTTCACCAGGTGGATCGCGTCGGACACCACGTCCTCGGGAATGTCCTGCGGGATCACCCCGAGCCCGCCCCGGCGGGCCATCGTCTCGGCCATCCGACGTCCGCTGACCGCCGTCATGTTGGCGGCGACCACGGGCGTGGGAAGGCCGGCGGCGTCGGGGGAGCGCAGCGCCACGTCGAGCCGCGACTCGACCGCACCGGCACGGGGAACCAGGAACGCGTCCTCGTAGGTGAGGTCGTACTCGGGCGGGTCGCCAAGGAACCGCATCTCGCACCTCGTCGGTTCGGCTTCGGGCAGGCCACGCGCCTCCCGACCCTCGACGGTAGCGCAACGGTGGTCAGGCCGACCGACGGTTCAAGCCCCGAGCGCGTGGTCCGTACCCGCCGGATCCGACGCGGCACGTCGCGCGGCGGCATCCCGTGCCGGCGACGTGCCCACGGTGAGCCGCAGCGCCCCGAGCAGCGCCCTGGTCTGGGCGGTGGCCGGTGCGGTCGCGAGACGGCCCGACGGCAGGTCGAGCAGCGCCCGCTGCGCCGGAGCGAGGGTCGCGAGCGCCCCCGCGAGCAGGGGGAGGTAGGCCGCGCGCAGGGTGGGGGGCAGGGGCGGCCAGCGCAGGAACCGAAAGGCCTCGCGGCCCTGCTCGGTGATCGTCAACTCCGGACGGTAGGCGGCGAGCCTGGCGTCGAGCTCGGCCCCGGTGGTCGGCACCCACCCCTCCCGGACGAGCGGCAGTTCCAATCGGCCCGTCCGGAGCGCGGTGAGCGCCTCGGGGTCCGCGGCCAGCCGCTCCAGGTCGACCCGCGCGTCGAGGAGGCTGGCGGCGCGAGCCTGCTCGGCGACGAACCGGTCCACGACGTCGGGCTCGGCCGGCCGCGGCGCGAACACGGCATCGGTGGCGAGCATGCTCGAGGTCAGGGCGAGCGAGACCCAGCCGAGCAGGCGCGGCTCCTCGGCGGCGTAGGACCTCCCGTCGGGAGCGGTGCCGCGCACGGTGGTGTGCACGCGACGGATCACCCTGGCGGTGTCCAGCGCCTCGCGCGTGGAGCCGAAGGTCGTGACGGTGATGTAGGCGCTGGTCCGGTGGAGGCGTCCGAGCGGGTCGGTGCGGAACGCCGAATGGTCGGCGACACCGGCCATCGCATGGGGGTGCAGGAGTTGCACGAGCAGGGCGCGGACGCCACCGGCGATCGCGGCGGGCTCGGCGATGATCCGCCACGAGGCCGAACCCGGCCCGAAGAGCCCGGGGTCGCCGGGATCCGCGGTGACGTCGAAGGGCGGGGCCCCGAAGACGCGTGCGAGGCCGGACCGGACGAGGGTGCGCGCGAGCGGCAGACCGTGCGGGCTGAGGCCCGCGAGGCGGCGGAACGGCGTGGGCATGCGGGCAGCCTTCCGCGCACGAGGGGACGCGAACCCGTCCGTTGGGGTGGTCAGGCCGGAGGATCCGGGCTGGCCTACCGTGCGTGCTGTGGGGCACACTCGGTGATGAACCCTCGGAGGAGGCGGTAGCGAGCGCCGTCGAACCGGCGCTCCGATTCCCGGGGTCACCAGGACCACCTGACCGATCCGGGTGTGACGAGCGGAGGAGGACCGCGGGATGCCGAGCCGCGATCCGCACGAGGACGATGCCGGTCAGCCGACCGGCGAGTGGGTTGAGGGCGCGCCCTCGGAGGAGCGTCAGGACCGCACGGGCACGGCCGATCCGGATGTGGTCATCGACCTCACTGACGACGCGCTGGCGAGCACCGGACCGGTCGTCGAGCACCGCGGTCCCGGTGTCCCCGCCGGGCGCTGGGGAGCGCGGCACCAGCCGGTCGCGCCCGCGGCGCCGGCGTCGGCTCGCCCCCGTGGCGCCTGGATGGGGCTGGTCGTGGTCCTCGCGCTGGCCGTGGTGGTGCTCGCCGCGACGGCGCTCGTGACGCATCAGCGCGGCGTGTCGTGGCAGAGCCGTGCCGAGGAGGCCACCGAGCGATTGACCGCGGTCGACGGTGCGCGCGCGCAAGCCGAGCAACGCGCGGCGGAGGCCGAGCGGGTCGCCGAGGAGGAGGCGGCCGCCCGGCGTGACGCCCAGGCGGAACAGGAGCAGGCGCTCGCCGATCTCGACGCGAGCGAAGCGGACGTCGCGGCGCTCGAGTCACGCCTCTCGGACACGGCGGCGGCCAAGGCTCGACTCGAGGACGCCCTCGCGGTCAACGACCCGACCCTCGCGGGATCGGGGGACGATCAGCTGACCGTTCGACTCGACCGCTGTCTCGAGCAGTTGGACGCCTGGCTCGCCGGCGATGCGGACGGGTCGGCGCGTGACGCGGCACCCGCCTGTGACGACGCCCGGGAGCGCCTGGGGGAGGTCACGGCTCGCGGTGACTAGACGGCTTGTCCCCGCGGCGCGGCGGCTTGGCTCCGCCGGGGCCGCCGTGCTCTTGCTGGCCTCCTGCTTGGCGGTGCCGCCCGATGACGACGTCCACTTGGAGCGCGAGAGCGCGCCGGCCGCGGACGAGGGGACGCCCAGCCACGGCCCGGACGCCTCCGCGGAGATCCGTGCCGAGAGCGTCGAACGCCTGGCCCGCGAAGCGACCACACGGGTGCGCGCGGTCGGCTGCGACCGGTTGAGGACCGGTTCCGGGGTGCACCTGGGCGACGGGCTGGTCGTGACCAACCGCCACGTCGTCGACCAGGCCGATGAGGTGTCGATCAACAGCTGGGACGGCACCCGGGGGGAGGCGCGCACCGTCGGGGTGGCCGACGATGCCGACATCGCGCTGCTCCAGGTCGACGAGGCCCCCGTCGAGCACGTGGTGTTGACGGATACCGACCCCGAGCCGGAGGAGCGGCTGGTCCTGCTTGGACACCCGGGGGGAGGTCCGCAGGTCGTCGCGCGAGGCCCGGTCCTCGGATATCTGGCGCCCGAGGAGCTGCCCGACCTCGAGCCTCACGACGAGGTGCTGCGCATCGGCGCGCTCGTGTCGCCCGGCAGCTCAGGGGGACCGGTGCTCGACGGGCAGGGGCGCCTCGCGGCGGTGGTGTTCGCCTACGAGGCCGGTGCAGGCCACGCACTGGCCATTCCCGCGACCCAGCTCGAAGCGTTCGTCGACACACGACCCCGGGATCTGGCCCCACCGGCCGGCTGCCGGTGACCCCGCCCCCCGGCGACCGGGGGACCGGGGACCGGCAGCGAGCACTGTCCGGGGCCGGACCGGTACCCGCCCGGTGGCGAGCATCGGCCCGGCCCGTCTTCTACTCGTCCTTCGGTGGCGGTGCCGGGCCCTTCTTCGGGTCGTCGAGGGCGGTGACGACCTTCCAGTCGGGACGGCTCATGTACTCGCGCGTCTCGCGCGCGATCATCCCCGAAAGCAGCACGAGGCCGATGAGGTTCGGCAGCGCCATCAGGCCGTTCATCACGTCGGCGAAGGTCCAGACGACGCCCACCTCGAACAGCGCACCGACGAAGATCAGGACGACGAACACCACTCGGTAGGGCTCGACGGCGCGTCGTCCGAACAGGAAGTCCATGCAGCGCTCGCCGAAGTAGCTCCAGCCCAGCAGTGTCGAGAAGGCGAACAGCACGACCGCCACGGTCACGAGGATTCCCCCCCACTCACCCGGCAGGCCCTCGCTGAAGGCCCGGATGGTCACGAGGGCGCCCTCGCGGTCGGCGATCTCCTCGACCCGGAACCAGGTGTCGGTGACGATGATCGTGAGCGCGGTGAACGAGACGACCACCAACGTGTCGATGAACGTCTGGGTCATCGACACCAGCGCCTGGCGTACCGGGTGGGAGGTCTGGGCGGCCGCGGCGGCGATCCCGCCGGTCCCCAGACCCGACTCGTTCGAGAAGATTCCCCGCGCCACGCCCTGCTGGATGACCGCGGCGATGCCGGCCCCGGCGAAGCCACCCGTGGCGGCGGTCCCGGTGAACGCGTCGTTGAAGATGGTCGCGATCGCTGCCGGGAGCGCCTCCACGTTGACGATCAGGACCCAGAGGGCGGCGAGGATGTAGAAGACCGCCATGATCGGGACGAACATCGCGGCGACGCGGCCGATCGACCGGATGCCGCCGATGATGACGGTCGCCGCGAGCACCGTGAGGATGAGGCCCGTGATCCACGTCTCGACGCCGAACTGGTCGTTCACGCTGTCGGCCACGGTGTTGGCCTGGACCATGTTGCCGATGCCGAACGCGGCGATCGCGGCGAACACCGCGAACAGCACGCCCAGCACGGGGCCGATCCCGGGGAGCCCCCGGCTGAGGTAGAACATTGGACCACCGCTCTGCTCGCCCTTGGCATCGACGCGGCGGTACTTGACGCCCAGGAAGGCCTCGGAGTACTTCGTGGCCATCCCGACCAGGCCCGTGACCCACATCCACAGGACCGCACCGGGGCCACCGATGGCGATCGCACCGGCCACACCGGCGATGTTGCCGACACCGATCGTCGCCGCGAGCGCGGTGGAGAGTGCCTGGTAGTGGGAGATGTCGCCCTCGGTGCCCTCCTCCTTGCGTTTGATGAGGGCCAACCAGAGCGCGTAGATCAACCGGCGGAACTGCAGGCCCTTGAGGATGATGGTCAGCCAGAGCCCGGTGAGCAGCAGCAGGGGAATGAGCAGGTACTCGCCCCAGACGATGCCGCTGAACCAATCGAGTGCGTCTTCGACAGCTTCCATTCCCCCTCCGATCCGGGCGTCACGGCCCGACGGACCTGGCGGCGGTTGCAGGGGTGGCGCGGGCCACGGGCTCGAAGGAGTCCCTGCTCGCGACGCCCTGCTCTCATCGGCGAGATGAGAATAGACCTGGTGGCAACCCCTCCCGCGCCCCTCCACTCACCCCGGCGCGACATCTCGCTGCTTCGCCCGGGGTCCTCCCGCCCGTCGTCCGGATCTGCCGGGTGGCCGACTCTCGGAATCGACTGGGGTCAGGACGAGGGGTCGGCGACCGGGTCCTGACCGGCGAGCAGCAGGACGTCGGGTGCGCCCCGGGGCACCGGTCGTTCATGGACCGTCACGGGGCCCACGTGCTCGCCGAGGCGAGTGGCGAACGTCGGATCCTCAGCGGAGGCCCAGACGGCGAGCACGCCGCCGGGACCCAACAGGCCGGCCAGCCCCGCGAGCCCCGTGGCGTCGTACAGCCACGCGTTCGACGGGTACAGCGTCCAGCCCGGCCCGTTGTCCACGTCGAGGCAGACGACGTCGGACGGGTCCATGGGGACCGAACCCCGGACGATGTCGGTGACGTCAGCGATCTCCACCCTGACCCTGGGGTCGTCGAGGACCGGGCCGACCGCCTCCGCGGCGTGGGTGCGCTGCCACCGCACGACGACGGGCTCGATCTCGACGACGAGGACCTCGTGGACCCGCGGGTCCGCGAGTACCGCCGCGACCGTGACGCCCAGTCCGAGCCCCGCCACCAGGACACGTCGCGGGGACGGATGAGCCGCGAGGGCCAGCCGCCCGAGCTCCCGCTCGCTGTGCGATGCCGCGGTCGACATCAGGAAGACCCCGTCGGCGATCAACTCGAGATCCCCGCCCCGCTGGCGCAGCGCGAACTCTCCCCGTGGCGTCGTCACCCGCTCGAGGACCCTCGCCGTCGCGTCGGGGTCGGGCGTCATCGATCCCGCGTGCGGGCACGCACGATCCGTGCACGGTCCGGCCCGGCGGCCGAGTCCTCTCCGCCGTTGCCGCCGCCCCCGGGGCCCTCGCCGCGGCCCCCGGTACCGTTGCCGTTGTTGCCGTTGTTGCCGTTGTTGCCGTTGTTGCCGTTGCCGCCGTTGCCGCTATTCCCGTTGCCTCCGTTGCCGCCGTTCTCGTCCTCGTCGTCCTCGTCGTCCTCGTCGTTGTCGGGGAAGTCGTCCTCGTCGTCCTCGTCCTCGTCGTCCTCGTCCTCGTCCTCGTCCTCGTCTTCCTCGTCCTCGGGTTCGGGGGGATCGACGACGTCGAACTCGAGCCTGGCGATGGTCAACTCGACGGTCTCCCCGGGCTCCAGGCTCGACCCGGCCGAGGGGCGTTGCCTGGTCACCTCGTCCGCACCGGCCTCGGGGGGCTGGACGATGCGGAAGCGCTCCTCGACCTCGTCGAGCGGCGTGCCGTCGGCCGGCGGGTCGACATCGCCATCGAACCAGGACTCGGCATCGCGGGGCTCGATCTCGGCGGTCACGTCCTGTTCGTCGGTGACCTCGCCCTCGTACTCGGCCTCCGCGAGCACCTCGAGCGCCTCGTCCTCCGGCAACCCGACGACGTCGGGCACCTCGGGCTCGTCACCCTCCCCGTCGCTCACCTCGACCTCGACGAGCGTGCCAGCCCGTACACCGGCGCCGGGATCGATCGACTGCTCAATGGTCGTGCCGGGCTCCTCGAAGCTCTCCACCTCGCGGATCACGAGGTGCAGATCGTAGGCGCCCACGACCGCGTGACGTTCGGCGCCGGTGGGCTCACCGTCGTCGGCGGCGGCGGTGGCCTGCTCACCGGGAATCGCCGAGACCACCTCGAGGTCCTGGTTGACGAAATCGTCGATGTCGCGCTCGAGGAAGTCGGGCACGGTGACGGAGTCCTCGGGCGGGGGCTCCGGCAGCGCCCCCGCCTCCCGGGTCTCGTGCGCCGCGGTCATCGCTGCGGACCACATGTCGGCGGGCAGCGACCCGCCCGTGATCGTGCCCTGCTCGCCGCCGATGTCGGCCATCTCCGCGCCGCGCTCGTGCCCCATCCACAGCGAGGCCGCGAGACCCTCCTCACCTCCGGAGTACCCGGCGAACCAGGCGTCCAGGTTGTCGTCGGTCGTACCGGTCTTGCCGGCGACCGGGACGTTCTCGACCTGCGCACGCGTGCCGGTCCCCGATGTCACGACGCGCTCCATGAAGCCCGACAGGTGCCCGGCGATGTCGGGATCGAGCGTTTCGACGCAGTCGGGGTCCTCCTCGTCGATGACGACCGTGTCACCGTGGCGCACCTCGGCAACGCCGTGTGGCTCGCAGCGTTGTCCACCGTTGGCGATGGTGGCGTACGCGGCGGTCATCTCCAGCGGCCACGTGCTGCCGGACCCGAGGGCGGTCGAGCAGAGCGCCTCGAGCTGGCCGTGTTCCAGTCCCGCACGCTCGGCCGCGTCCACCATGTCGTCGAGGCCGGCCTGGATGCCCGCCTTGACGTGGTAGACGTTCGAGGACATCTCGAGGGCGTCGTCCATCGTGAGGACGCCGTGGTCGCTCCCCCCGTAATTCTGCGGCGAGTACTCGTCACACCCGCCGACCTCCTCGCCGGTGTCGGACGTGTCCTGCCAACCCGGTGGCATGCCCTCCTCCATGGCGGCAGCCAGGACGAAGGGCTTGAACGCGCTACCGGGCTGACGTCCGGACCCGCCCATGCCCGGAGCGGTCGGGTTCACGCTCGTGAACTCGCAGTCGGCGGGCACCTCCGCATCCGGGTCGTCCCCGAGGTCGCAGTCCCCGAACTCCCGGGGACCGACCGCCATGGCCCGGACGGCCCCCGTGCCCGGTTCCAGCGCGGTGAAGGACGCTTGCGGGTCCGCCGTGGGATCGGTCAGCACGTCGGAGATCGCCTCCTCCGCGGCCTCCTGCAGATCGCGATCCAGGGTCGTGTGGATCTCGAGGCCGCCCGAGTAGAGCCGGCGGCTGCGCTCGGCCTCGTCGTTGCCGAGTCGTTCGTCGTCGATGAGCTCGTTGGTGATCCACGTGGTGAAGAAGGGAAATTCCGGCGCCTCCGGCGGGCTCGGATCCAGCACGACCTCGCTGGCCTGCGCTTCGTCGGCCTGCGCGCGGCTGATCGCACCGGTCGCGACCATCTGATCGAGCACGATGTTGCGCCGCTGTTCGGCCTCCTCGGGATTGCGGATCGGGTTGTTCGTCTCGGGTGCGCGGAGCAGTCCGGCGAGGAGCGCCGCCTGCTCGAGGGTGACCTCGTCCGCCGGGGTGGCGAAGTAGCGTTCGGCCGCCGTTGCCACCCCGTAGACGCGTTCGCCGAAGTACGCCTCGTTGAGGTAGGCGGTGAGGACCTCGTCCTTGTCCATCTCCCGCTCCAGCTGGATGGCCATCCAGGCCTCCTCGGCCTTGCGCCGGAACGTCTGCTCGGGGGACAGGAACGCGTTCTTGACGAACTGCTGGGTGATCGTCGAACCGCCCTGCACCACCTCGCCCACTCGCTGGTTCGTCGCGAGCGCGCGCATCACGGCCCGATGGTTGACCCCGGGATGCTCATAGAACTGCGCGTCCTCGGTGGCGATGACCGCGTCCTTGACGACCGGCGCGATCTCGTCGCCGTCCACGCGCACCCGGTTCTCGTCCTGGAACAGGGTCGCGAGCTCCTCCCCGTCGGCGTCGTAGACGACGCTGCGCTCCGCCGGGCCCTCGATCTCGTCGGGCAGCGACGGCGCGCCCGACACCAGGCGCAGCAGGGGGCTTCCCAAGCGCACCGCCACCTCGGGCGGAGCCAGGTAGAGCCCGCCGACGAAGACGACGAGCAGGCCGACCAGCGTCGCGAGCGTGATGAGGCTACGGCCCCAGGCGGTCTTGCGGAACGGTCGGCGGGTCCTGCGGGCAGTGGTGGACGCCACCAGTCGGCTCCTGGAGGTGGGCGGCCGTGCCGGCTCGCGGCCGCGGGTCAAGGACGGGGGTCGGTGGCCGGCGCTCCCGGGCACTCATGGTGCCACTGACGGGCGCGGTCTTCCCGTTGGCAGGAGTGGCGGACTCGTCCCTCGGGCCGACGCCCGTGTTCCACGGGACTCGTGCCGTCAGGCGGGGCGGCGGGGGACCGGTGCGTACGGGCTCAGCGGTCGCCGTGCTCGGGGATCAGCAGCTCGACGGTGGTGTCGTCCCAGGGGTCCGGCCACCCCGGGTCGGCGGGTGCGCCCCAGCGGGCGTGTTCCCGGACCAGCAGTTCGCGCTGTCGACCGTTCGCGTCGCGCAGGATCACCTGGCCCCCGGCCCGCATGGTCGACTCGAGCAGTGCCTCGTGGCTGAGGGCGCGGCTGATCGCCGTGCCGACGTCCACGCCCTGCACGGCCGCGAGCTCCTCCAACAACACGGCGAGCTCGCCCCGCAGACGCAGTCGCACTTCGCTCGTCATCGCCCCGCCTTTCGTCCATCAGGTCGAATGGTGACGCCAGGCTTTGAGTATACGGTATGTGACCGGCGATCTCGCTATGTAGTTAGGTCGAGTCGGTCATCCCGTCGCTCAGACGGTGCCGGTGCCAGTCCCAGGCGCTGGCCACGATCGCGTCCAGATCCCGGTGGTGGGGCTCCCAGCCCAGGACCTCCCGCGCCCGATCGGACGAGGCCACGAGTTCGGCCGGGTCGCCCGGACGGCGCTCGGCCGTGCGCACCGGGATCGGGTGGCCGGTGACGCGTCGTGCCGCCTCGATGACCTCGTGGACCGAAACGCCCGCGCCTCCGCCGAGATTGCAGACGAGTTGCTCGCGGCCGCCCAGGGCCTCGAGGGCTCGGACGTGAGCATCGGCCAGGTCGGCCACGTGGACGTAGTCGCGGACGCAGGTCCCGTCCCGGGTCGGGTAGTCGGTCCCGAACACGGCGATCTCGTCGCGCTGCCCGGCCGCGACCTCGAGCACGAGCGGGATCAGGTGCGTCTCGGGATCGTGCAACTCGCCCCGGTCGGGCGTCGCGCCGCAGGCATTGAAGTAGCGCAGCGCCGCGACCCGCAAGGGCCGCAGCTCGCTGACCCATTCGAGTGCCCGTTCGGCGAGCAGCTTGGAGGCGCCGTACGCGTTCGTCGGCTCGGTGGGGTCGTCCTCGCGGATCGGGAGGCGCACGGGGTCGCCGTAGACCGCGGCGGTCGACGAGAGCACGAAGCGTTCGATCCCCGCGCCGACGAGCACCTCGAGCAGGCGCAGGGTCCCGCCGGTGTTGGCCGCGAAGTAGGTCTCGGGCACGCGCATCGACTCGCCCGCCTCGATCCGGCCCGCGAAGTGCACGCACGCGTTCAGACCCTCGTCGAGCGCCCGGTGCACGGTTCCGGGGTCGCTCACATCGCCGATCACCAAGGAGGCCGCATCGGGGACGAACTCACGGTGCCCCCGTGAGAGGTCGTCGAGGACGGTCACCTCGTGGCCGGCGTCGATGAGCGCGGCGGCGGTCACCGAGCCGATGTAGCCCGCGCCACCGGTGACCAGCACTCGCATCGTCACGCCTCCGTCGAAACACCGCTCCGTTCGGTGTCGATTCTCCCGGTTCCCACCGCGACGTGCGAACTCGACGGACGCGGGGCGGTCCCGGGTGGGTCGCGCCCGGCCGCGAGCATTAACGTCGTGCGGTTTCCCGCCGACGGCAGCGACGAGGCGACGGAACCGTGTGGACCGGTCGTGCCGAGGAGCGAGGCGGGGTGCGCGAGCAGCGAAGGGAGGGGGCGCGGTTGACGGGCGAGCGCGCCGAGGCGGCGGGGCCGCCGCTGCCCGACCACACCGCGACGCTCGGACGGCTCGTGGCTCGCCTCGTGGCTCGCCTGGCCGCTCAGTCGGACGACGCCCTGGACGACATCGTGCGATCCGCGTTGGCGACGCTCGGTACCCAGTGCGACGTCGAGCAGGCCTACGTCTGCGCCACCGAGGACGGCGAGCGGTTGACCTGCACCCACCACTGGAACGCGCATGCGGATCCCGCGCCGGCGATCCCCGGGGTGCCGGCCGAGGTCGCGATCCGGTGGTGGCCGCGGCTCGCCGCCGGCCTGCCCGTGTGCCTGCCCGACGTGCGGGCGCTGGCCGATGAGCGAACAAGCAGCGTGCTGGGTGATGGGGGCGTCCGGTCGTTCCTCGCGGTGCCTCTGCGCGACGCCGGTCGGCTGACCGGGGCCCTGGCGTTCGCGAGCCTCCGCGCGCCCCGTGCGTGGACCAGGGCGGAGATCGACCTCCTCCAAGCGGTGGCCGACACGCTCGCGATGGCCCGCTCCCGCGAGGAGGCGGAAGCCGTGCGCAGCCGCGGCGAGCGGAGGGCGCACGCCCTGACCGCGCACGGTTCCGAGCTGGTCGTCGTGATCGGACCCGACGGGACGGTCGCTGGGGCGGGGCCGACAACGCGCCGGGTGTTGGGCTGGGAGCCGAACAACCTCCTCGGGCGGTCCGCACACGATCTCGTCGCCGAACCCGACCGCGACACGTTCGCGAATCGCCTCGTCACGCTGGTGGATCGTCCCGGGGAGCCGACGCGGCTCCCGGATCTGCGGATGGTCCACGCCGACGGCAGCGTCCGGTGGATGGAGCTCACCGTCACCAACCTGCTCGGTGAGCCCGCGGTCCACGGAATGGTCGTGAACGCGCACGACGTCACCGAGCGGGTGCGCGCCGAAGCGGCGTTGACGCACCAGGCGCTGCACGATCCGTTGACCGGCCTGCCGAACCGCGGACTCCTCCTCGACCGGCTGAGTCACGCCCTCGAGCGGGCACAGCGGGCACGGCGCGAGGTGGTCGTGCTGTTCGCCGATCTCGACGACTTCCAGCTCGTGAACCAGTCGCTCGGCCACACCGCGGGGGACACCGTGCTGATCGAGGTGGCCGGGCGGCTGCAGGCGGTGGTGCGTGCTGCCGACACCGTCGCCCGCTTCGGCGGTGACCAGTTCGTCGTCGTCGCCGAGGACGCTGCCGTCGGCGACCACGCCGTGGACCGGCTGGCGAGCACCGTCACCGAGGAGTTGCGCCGCCCCTTCGTCGTCGGGGGTCGCAGCTGCTACCTGTCGGCGAGCATCGGGGTCGCGCGTGGCTCGGCGGACGTCACCGCCGAGCGGCTGCTCGCCGAGGCCGACGCCGGTCGACGTGACGCGAAGGAGCGAGGCCACGACCGGATCGCGCTCGTCGACGGCGACCGGCGGGACGAGACCTTGCGGCGGTTGCAGCTCGTCGACGCGCTGCACCACGCGGTCGCTCGGGGCGAGCTGCGCCTCGAGTACCAGGCCGTCGTCGAGCTCGACAGCGGCCGGGTGGTCGGCGCGGAGGCGCTCGTGCGGTGGCAGCGCCCGTTCGAGCCCCCGCTCGGTCCGTCCGAGTTCATCCCGGTCGCCGAGGAGACCGGCCTGATCGCGCCGGTCGGGGCGTGGGTCCTGGATGAGGCACTGCACCAGGTCGTGGCATGGGAGCGTGCGCGGCCGGCGGCGGCGCCACTGCGGGTGCTCGTCAACGTGAGCGCGCGTCAGCTCGACTCGGGCGACTTCGTCGAGACCGTCGCCGGTCTACTCGCCAGTGCGGGTGCCCGGCCGGAGCAGCTGTGCCTGGAGGTCACCGAGGGGGTGCTGCAACAGCAGCCCGATCACACCCGGACCGTCCTCCGGGATCTCCGGGCCCTCGGGGTCGGGATCGCCATCGACGACTTCGGAACCGGATACTCCTCACTCGCCGAGTTCCGGGACCTGCCCATCGATGCCGTGAAGATCGACCGGCGCTTGGTCGCGGGCGTCGAGCACGATCGGCGGGACGCGGCCGTGGTGTCCGCAGCGGTGCGGTTGGCTCGCGATCTCGACCTGGAACCCCACGCGGAGGGCGTTGAGACCGTCGCGCAGCAGCACCGGGTCCACGAGCTGGGTTGTGCGCTGGCGCAGGGCTACCTGCTGCATCGTCCCGCTCCGCCCGAGGAGCTCCTCCCGTTGCTGGCACCCGACCCGACCCACCGTCCGTGAGCCCGGATCACAGCCCGAACGGCGACAGCGCCGCCAGGGTGAGCTGGTCGGCGAGGACCGTGATCGCGATCCCCAGGTAGATCAGCAGGCCCGTCGCGTCCACCAACGTGGTGATGATCGGTGCTGACAGGACCGCCGGATCGAGGCCCAGCCGCTTGGCGAGCATCGGCAGGGCGGCGCCGGCGAAGGTCGCCCAGATCACGATCACGAACAGCGTGCTCGCGATGATGACGCCGAACTCCGCCCCGAAGAACAGCGTCACGAGCGGGAACGCGAGCGCACCCAGCATCGCCCCGAGCATGACCCCGACCAGCAGCTCCCGCGAGACGACGCGCGGGAGGTCGCGGAAGCGGATCTCGTCGACGGCCATGGCGCGGATGACGACCGTCGAGGCCTGCGCCCCGGAGTTGCCTCCGGTGTCGATCAGGAGCGGGATGAAGACCGCGAGCGTCGAGATCTGCTCGAGCGTCGCCTCGAAGGCGGTCAGCACGTTCACGGTCAGGGCGGCCGCGATCCCGAGGAACAGCAGCCACACCGCCCGCTTGCGAGCGAGATGGAACGGACCGACCGAGAGGTAGGGCCGCTCGAGCGGCTCGACACCACCGGCGCGGCTGACGTCCTCGGTGACCTCGCGCTCGAACACCTCCATGGCGTCGTCGACGGTGACCACGCCGACGAGCCGGTCCTCGTGGTCGACGACGGGGACCACGAGGACGTCGGCCTCCTGGATCAGGCGGGCGACCTCCTCCTGGTCGGCGTCGACGTCCACCGAGTGGACCTCGGTGCGCATGAGGTCGCCCACGCGCCTCGCCGAGTCCGCGAGCACCAGATCCCTGAGGCTGATGACCCCGAGCAGCTTGCGTTGGTCGTCGGTGACGGGGAGCAGGTAGATCGTCTCGGCGGCCTCGCCGCTGCGGCGCACCTTCGCGAGCGCGTCCGCGACGCTCATCGACGCCCGCAGGTTGACGTACTCCGGGGTCATCATCCGGCCGGCCGACTCCGGCGGATAACCGAGGAGGATGGCCGTCAGTTGGCGCTCGTCCGACGAGAGGCCCGCCCGCAGGCGGTTGGCGACCTTCGCGGGCATCTCGTCGAGGAGTCGGACGCGATCGTCGGGCTCCATCGACTCCACGAGCTCGCGGACGCGTTCCTCCCGCAAGCTCTCGAGGAGCTCCTGCTGGTGGATCGGATCGAGCAGCTCGAAGACCTCGAGCGCGCGATCCTTGGCCAGCAGACGGAAGGGGATCGCGCGATCCTCGGGATCGAGGCGTGCCAGCTCGTCGGCGATGTCGAGCGCGCCGGTCTCCTCGAGCCAGGAACGCAGCGCGTTGACGTCGTTCGTGCGGGTCAGTTCCTGTAGCTCGGCCACGGATCGGCCTCCGGGCACCGCATCGACTCCGTCGGATGTTCGGACGTGCGCAGCCTAGCCTTCACCCGATCGATCGGGGCCGGCGGCGGCCTCACCGACCGGCGTTCGCTCGGGACGGAGCAGCGGCACGATCAGCGCGGTGAGGACCGCCGCGACGCCGCCCGCCGTGAACGGCCCGAGCGGGCCGGCCGTGAAGAACCCCGCGGTCGGCGGTCCGAGGACGAATCCGGCGCTGAACGCCGCGTGGAACGCTCCGAAGGCCCGACCGCGGCGCGCCCCGCTCACGGCATCCGCCGCCTGGGCCGCCGCGACGGGGAAGAGGAGCGCGTAGCCGACCCCGAACACCGCGGCCCCCGCCGCGAGGACCGGCACAGAGCCGCCGGCCCCCAGGGCGACGAGGGCGATCGCGACGGCGATCAGGCCGGCGACCAGGGGGATCTCCGCGCGCACGCTGCGGCTGGTGTCCGCCAGCGGTGAGAGCATCAGCACTGCGGCGACGACGGCGAACAGCCCGAGCAGGCCGCCGCTGACCGCGGGTGCCGCGCCGAGCGCTTCGACGCGGAACGGGAGGAACGCCGACAGCCCCCCGAGCGCGAACGTGAAGCCGAATGCGGCGAGCGACGCCCGACCGAGCCGGCGCAGCGCCGTCCGGGGCGCGGCGTCGGTGCGTGCCTCGGCCCGCTGGGGCTCGGGCAGCGCGAGGGCGGCGATGAGCAGGCCCAGCAGCAGGACGCCCGCGACGGAGATCGCGAGGGCCTCGAAGTTCACGCGGTCGGCCATCAACGCGGCGAGCGGTGGGCCGACGATCGCGGCCAACCCGATGCTGGCCCCGGTGCGCCCCATGGCACGGCCGCGGCGGTGGGTGCGGGTCAGGTCACCCACCAGCGTGAAGACCGCGGGAACGATGATCCCACCCCCGATGCCGTGCACGAGCCGGATTCCGAGGAGCTGACCGGGTGTCGCCGCGAGCGGATAGCACGCGACCGCGACAGCGGCCAGCGTCAACCCGGCGAGCAGGACACGGCGGCGACCGAGTCGGTCGAGCAACACGCCGGCGAACGGGTTCGCGACGAGGTTGGTCGCCGAGTAGGCGCCGACGACGACGCCGACCATGACCTCGTCCGCGCCCAGGTCGTCGGCGTGCGGCCCGATGGTCGGCAGGAACGCGAACGTGTCGGCGAAGGCGAGGAAGGTGATCGCGTACGCCGCGAGCAACGGCGGTGAAACGCGGGGGGACACGGCGGACACGTCGCCAGCCTATGCCGGGCGCGCAGCCTTGGGCGTGTGTCCGTCCGGGTCGATGACGCGATCGGCCGTGACTCAGCGCATCGCTGACGAATCCTCGAGGTAGCGCGCCTCGATCGCTCGCCGGATCCCTTCGGCGACTGCACCTGCGGGGAGGTTCGGCGCATCCGCGCGACCCTCAACCCGGCTGATGGCCTCGGCGAGGCGCTCGTCCTGCAGTACCTCGCGTGTCCAGGTGGAGAAGTCGCGATGTCGGGCGTGGGCATCGACGGTGTCCGTTGGTGCCGCGGCGAGCTGCCGGTGGAGGTCGCGGACGTTGCTGGCGGCGGTGATCTGCGGGTGGGGATGGAAATAGAACCGCAGGTGAGGAGGGAGGTCGCTATCGGTGTACTTGCGCCAATGGCGCACGTGGGGGGTTGACCGCCACCGCGGCTGGAAGACGACCGGTTCACCGCCCTCGTCCCGTCGCCAGAGCAGTGCGCGTCCGGGCTCCTCACCGAGCTCCTCGGCCAGCTCTGGCCTCGGGAGGCCGATCAACTCGCTCGCGAAGTCCAGCACCTCCTCGGCCCCGTCGCGGCCTCCGGACGTGACGACGAGGGCCTCGATGCGGTCCACCGTTGGGTCGCAGAGGTCGCGTGGCTGGTAGGTCGCGTAGCAGAGGCCGGGTGCGTTGTCGATGGCTCGAGCGCTCAACGCGGGATCCACACCCAGGCGATGCGCTTCGTCGAGGAAGATCCAGTTCGGGAGGCCGATGGCCTCTCGCTGCGCGAGCACGGCGGGCAGGGCCGCGTCGAGGTACGCACGCTCGTTTCGGTCGGCGAGCAGTGAGAGGTCGAGGATGACGCCTCCGGCGCGCTGACGCACGAGCGCGACGAGCTGCTCGGGGGATGGCAGTGGATCGGCCCCCCCGACGGTGAGCACGCCCTGTTTCCGCCCCAGGCCACAGTGCTCGCCCTCGCGGTCGATGAGCAGCACGCTGTACTCCATCCGGACCAGTTGCTCGGCGACCATCCCAGCCACGTACGACTTGCCGGAGGCGCTCCCCCCGCTGATCAGCACGGTTGCCTGTGAGGCGGGCAGACGCACCGGCTCGCCCCGATCGACGGTGTGCCCGATCTCCACCTGCCAGCGCTCTGGCCATACCCGCTCCCGGCCGTCGAGCAGGGGACCCCGGAGAAGCTCCACGACACCCGCGCCGTTCGGTGCGTCAAGCACCACGTCCGCCCGCTGTTTCAGCGCGTCGACGGCGTTGCCGACGGCGACCCCGACGGCGCAGGTCTCCAGCAGGTGGTGATCGTTCTCCGCGTCACCGACGGCGATCGTGCCGTGTCGCGATATCCCGAGCTGCGACAAGGCCGCCGCCACCCCCGTTCCCTTCGTTACCCCGCTGGGGAGCACCATCAGGGAATCTCGGTTGTGGGAGATCTGGCAGTCGAGACCCAGGAGAGCGATCTCCTCCTGAACCGTGCTCGCGTGGCGGGCATCGCAAGCCAACAAGACGCGGCCACGGCGCAGGGGGACGTCCCGGTGCGCGAGAGCGTCCGCCAGATGGGCATCGACGGGAAGGGCGACATCGTGTACCCCGTCGGCATCGGCGATAACGGCGCCGTTCTCGGCGACGATCGCGTCCAACTCCCCGTCGACGCCGGGGAAGTCCGCTCGCAACTCCGCGAGGATCCGCCCCGTCACGAGCACCACCGTGCGCCCCGATCGCCGGGTCTCGCGGACGGCTTCGAGGACCTCCTGCTCGGGCCGCTCCGTGGTGGTGAGCGTGCCGTCGTAGTCCAAGGCCACGGCTTGGAGCCCGGGCATCGTCTCCCCCTATCGGGTCGATCTCGCGGATGCGGCGTTCGCATCAACGAGCATGCCCCGTCGACAGCCCCACCAGATCTGATCCGGAGACAGGAACTCGCGGGTGGGGGTGCCATGGGCAGCCACCGCCGTTGACCGCGCCCGGTACTTGGCGGGTTCATCCTTGTCCCCGCAGGTAGACGAACAGCCCCGTGGACGCCATCGCCGCCGTCGAGAACGCCGCGCCTAACGAGATGTAGACGCCGGCGACGACGGCCAGCGCGAGGGTGGTCGTCGTGGGGGCGTGCGCCTTGTCGAGCCCGACGCTCTCCACCTTTGCGCGCCATCTCGTCCGGCGCGTACGCGTCGATCAGTGACCAACGCCCTTTGTCCTCGGGGGGACGGCTGATCGGCTGGTGGGCCACCTCGCACCTCCTGTGCGGCTCGGTCCGCCGGCCGTCGCCCCCGGGAGCGGGGAACGGGCGCACTGTGATGCCATCGTTGCGAGTATCGCCGGGTCGCCGTCGCGTGAACGGGTCGTTCGGCCGCCCGTGGGGTGACGGTTGGCCGGTGTCGACGAGCCCGCTGCGGCTAATAGTGGTAGCGAAACGGGAGACCCGTGGTGCGGGGTCTCCCGTACCGCTGAGATGTGGGGGTGCACCGTGGAGACGGGCGTGGACCGCACGCAGACGCCGACGAGGGACGCGTCGGGGGTGGATGCGCCCTGGCGTCCGGAGGCCCAGCTGACGGTGGCCTGGCACGCCCTCGAGGCGGACGACGTCTGGCCCCGCCTGAGGGTCGGCGCGGAGGGTCTGGACGACGACGCGGCAGCGGCCCGGTTGGCCGAGGCCGGCCCGAACTCCGTGGGCACCGACGAGCCGCCGAGCGCGTGGGCCGTCCTGTTGCGGCAGTTCACGAGCCCGCTGATCTGGATCCTGCTCGTCGCCGCGGTCGTGACCGTTGTCATCGGCGAGTACGTCGACACGGGTGTGATCGCGGCCGTGCTCGTCCTGAACGCGACGATCGGGTTCGTGCAGGAGCGCAAGGCCGAGAAGTCGGTGCAGGCGCTGATGAAGCTCGCAGCCCCCAAGTCCACGGTCCGCCGTGGCGGTCGGCTCGTGGAGGTGCCCAGCGAGGAGGTCGTGCCGGGCGACGTCGTGATGCTCGAGTCGGGGGTCCGCGTCCCGGCCGACCTGCGACTGGTCGCCAGCACGGCCCTCGAGATCGACGAGTCGCTCCTCACCGGAGAATCCCGGCCCGCCCGCAAGCGCGTCGACCCGGTGGACGAGGAGGCCCTTGCGGCGGACCGCACCTCGATGGCCCACATGGGCAGCGCCGTCGCGCGGGGGCGCGGGGAGGGCATCGTCGTCACGACCGGTGCGCAGACCGAGCTGGGACAGATCGCCGAGTCGATCCGCGCGGAGGAGCAGCCCGAGAGTCCCCTCACGCGGCGGATGCACCGCTTCGCGAACATCATCGCGCTCGCGGTCGGCGGCTCGGCACTGGCGGCCCTTCTGTTGGGGCTGATCGTCGGCGAGCCGATCGGCGAGATGTTCCTGACCGCGGTGGCGCTGGCGGTCGCCATCGTCCCTGAGGGATTGCCGATCGCGTTGACCGTCGCGATGGCGTTGGGGGTGCGCCGCATGGCCCGGCGGCGGGCGATCGTGCGCAACCTCCCCGCGGTCGAGACGCTCGGGTCGACGCAGGTCATCGGCTCGGACAAGACCGGGACGCTCACCGAGAACCGCATGACCGTCACCCGGCTGTGGACACCCGACGGGTCGTTCGCGATTCGGCCGCAGGACGCGACGCAGGGGGTTCCCGCGATCGACCGCGAGCGGGTTTCCCCGGTCGGACGGGACGCCGCCTCAGCGGCGCTGCTCACGGGAGTGCTGACCAACGAGTCGTATCTCGTCACGGTTGACGAGGACGGTGCCGGTCCCGAGCCGCGCGGGGACCCCACCGAGGGAGCCCTGCTGATGGCCGCGTGGCGTGCCGGCATCGAACCCGAGTACGTTCGCGGAGCACACAGCGTCGAGGCCGAGCAGCCGTTCGAGTCCGCGCTCCAGTACTCGGCCAGCCTTCGCCGGTAGGACGATCGGCGGACCCTCTACGTGAAGGGCGCCCCTGAGCGGGTGATCGAGCTCTGCACGACCATGCGGGTCGAGGGTCGGGACGAGCCCCTCGACACGGAGGCGGCGCTGGCCGCGGCGGAGCGCATGGCCGAGGCCGGGCTCCGCGTGCTTGCGCTCGCGATCCGGGAGGGCGCGCCGCAGGTCGACGACGACCGACCGCCCGAGCCCCGTGAGCTCACGCTGGTGGGGTTGCAGGGGATGCTCGACCCACCCCGCCCGGGGGTCGCCGACGCGATCGCCGGGTGCCGCGACGCGGGGATGCGGGTGATCATGATCACCGGGGACCACGGCGTCACCGCCCGTGCCATCGCGCGCGACATCGGGATCCTGGATCAGGGTTCGGGAGAGCACGGGTTCGACGACGCGGTCGTGCTGACCGGCCGTGAGCTCGAGCGCATGAGCGACGAGGAACTGCGGGACCGGGTGCCGCAGGTGGATGTATTCGCCCGAGCCGCGCCCGAGCACAAGCACCGCATCGTCAAGGCGTTGCAGGCACACGACAACATCACCGCGATCACCGGCGACGGCGTCAACGACGGGCCAGCGCTCAAGGCCGCCGACATCGGGGTGGCGATGGGCCGCGACGGCACGGACGTGGCGCGCGAGGCCAGCGACATGGTCCTCACCGACGACGACTTCGTGTCGATCTACGCTGCGGTGGAGGAGGGACGGGTCGTCTTCGACAACGTCCGCAAGGTCACCTACTTTCTGTTGTCGACGGGTGTCGCCGCGATCGGCCTCCTGCTGACCTCCCTGGGCGCGGGGTTGACCCTGCCCCTGCTGCCGGCGCAACTGCTCTGGCTGAACGTCGTGACGAACGGGCTCCAGGACGTGGCCCTGGCCTTCGAGCCCGGAGAGAAGGGCGTGCTCGACCGGCCGCCGCGGCGCCCGGAGGAGCCGGTGGTCTCGGGCCTGTTGTGGGAGCGGACCGCGCTCACGGGGATCGTGATGGCCGCCGGGGCCCTGTGGCTCTACCTGTGGGCGGCCGGGCAGGACTTCACGCTCGAGCAGCAGCGCGCGGTGGCGCTCACCACGCTCGTGCTGGCCATGGCCTTCCACGTCTACAACGCCCGCAGCGAGCGGCGATCCTTCTTCGCGCTGAGCCCGCTGCGCAACCCGTTCCTGCTCGCCGCGACGGCGGGAGCGCTCGCGATCCACGCGCTCGCGTTGCAGTGGGAGCCGACCCAGTTCGTGTTGCGCGTCGAGCCCGTCGACGGGGGCACCTGGTTGCGCATGGTCGCGGTGGCGGCGTTGGTGGTCCTCGTGAGCGAGTTGCACAAGCTGCTGCGGCGTCCGCGACCGTCAGCCCACCGTGAGGCGGCGGGCGAGGAGCGAGCCGTCGGAGCGGCGGTCACGGGCCGGGCCGAATAGCCGTCCGCGGCATCCGCGCCGAGCGCGGACGGCGCGGGGTCAGCGCGTGGCTGATCGCCGGTCGAGGAGGTCACCTACGCCCCCGTCGGCTGACTCAGAACGTGGGCGGGTAGGGGACGAGGTCGTCCACGTGCCAGCCGAGCCCCTCGGTTCGGACGTCCATCACCCCGTCCACAGCGCCGACGTGCGCCGGCAGTTCCGTGGCGACGCTGCGTGCCGGTGCCGTCCCGTCGAGGGTCACGGTGCCCCATTCGACCCAGGCCCGGACGTCGGGGGCCTCGTGCTCGTCGAGCACGTGCCGGACGGCCAGTTCGATGTCGTCGTCCTCGCGCAGCAACGCGGCCAGGACGTCGTGGCGCGACACGATGCCAGCGACCTTGCCTTGATCGACCACCACGAGGCGGCTGAGGTCGTGGTCGAGCAGCTCGCGGGCGACGTCCGACAGCTGCGCGCCGGGCGCGGTCACCCGGGCGGGCTGCGTCGCGGCCTCCGCTGCCGTGCGCGCCTCGCGACGCCGTTCCTCTTCCCGCGCTCGCGGCCCGAGCGCGAACCGCTCCCGGGCTTCCTTGGCCAGTAGGTCCCGCTCGGACAGGACGCCGAGGAGCTCACCGTCCGGCCCGAGCACCGGCGCGCCGGACACCGCGGCGTGGAACAGCATCAGGGCGGCGGTTCGCACCGGCAGATCCGCGTCGATGGTGATCGGATCGGGTGTCATGACGTCGGCGACGCGCAGGGGCTCGCCGCGGCGGAGGCCCGCGGGGGCGGACGGTGGGCCCTCCGGAGCGGTCTCGCGGAGCGCCTCCGCCAGCCCTTCGAGCAGACGCCGCGCCGTTTCGCGCGCGACCGAGTGCAGAGCGACGGCGTCCACGAACCCGCCGACCGGCCCCAGTGGTGTGCGATAGCTCCCTGCGAGCGTCAGGTGCCCGCCGTCGGCGTGGGTGGGCTGGAACTCCAAGGAGCCCTCGAAGCTCGGGAACGCGAACCCGGCGCCCTCCGCGTGCCAGTCGATCGGAATGACGAATCGCGACCCTCGGTGGAAGGCCACCCCGGTCGAGACCCGCACGGCCTTGTCGACCTCGAGCGCGGCCACGCGCGTCGACAGGCGCAACGGGTAGGAGCCGTCGGCCGCGGGCTCGGACTCCTCGCTGTCGGTGGCGGCGCGCAGCAGCGCGTCGATGTCGTGCTGCAACCGGGTCTCGACCCGGTCGGGTGGCTCCAGCAGCGGCCGGTACGTGTACAGCCAGCGGCGCATCGCCCGCCTCCTCGGTCACGGCCAGGGCAGGACCGCTCGTGCGGTTGCTGCGCCGAGTCTCCCCGTGGGGACGACCGCTCAACGGGTCGGACGGCCCGCCGAACCCGCCGACCGTCCTGCTACCCGCGGTCGGGCGTAGCGGGCTCGGGATGGCGAGTGGTCGCGGCGGCACGAGGCACCGACGCGTACTCGCTGAGCCGAAACCAGGCATCGACCCGGCGACGGAGGTGTTCGGGCCCGCTCAGGCGGAGCCCGCCGCGCAGCGCGTCGTCCCATCCGATATCCCCTCGCCACACTTCGACCATCGTGCGAATCGGGGCTTCGATGGCCACGTCGACGTCGAACCCGGGGTCGGACTCGCAGACGTCGACCTCCTCACGGGTGATCACGAGCCACCAGTCGCGGAGGGCGGCGAGGACGTCGGGGAAGCGTAGCCGGACGACCGTGCGACCGTCCGGGATCGCGTCGGAGTCGACGCGTCGGTGCATGTCCCAGACCAGGAGCGCGGGGTCGAGGTCCTCCTCCCCGGGCGAACCCATCCACCGAACGCCCCATCGGCCGAGCGCATCCAACACGGGCTCGAGCTCCCACCCGGTAGCGGTGAGCTCGTACGTGGGCCCCCCGTCACCCTCGTGGCGATCGACCAGCCCGGCGCGGACCAGTGCGTGGAGGCGCTGGGAGAGCAGGGTGCGGGACATCCGTGGCACGCCGCGATGGAGGTCGTTGAAGCGGTTGCTGCCCGCCAGCAGCTCGCGGACGACCAGCAACGTCCAGCGCTGGTCGAGGACTTCGGTCGCCTTCGCCACCGGACAGAACTGGCCGTACTCGCCCATGACGTACCCCTCCCGCCGTGCCCACCGCGGTACAAGGATTTTACTGGCCGCGGTGGCTCGGGGAGCCGAGGTTACGCCACGTCCGCACCACGTCAGCGGCCGAGGAGGTTGGGACATGTCCGAGGTGGGGGAGGCAACGCCACTGGAGCCATCGACGGTGGAAGGGCGCCTCGAGGGGTTCCGCGGCCGAACAGTGCTTCCCGGCGATCCGGAGTACGAGCAGGCACGCAAGGTCTGGAACGGCTCCATCGACCGGTATCCCGCAGCGGTGCTGCGGTGCACGGGAGTTGCCGACGTGATCGCCGGTCTGCGCCTCGTGCGCGAGCTGGAACTCCCCGTTGCCGTGCGAGGCGGGGGGCACAACGTCGCCGGGTTCGGGACCTGCGACGACGGGGTCGTGCTCGATTTGAGCCCGATGAACTCCGTGCGCGTGGATCCCCATAACCGCACGGCTCGGGTCGAACCCGGGCTCGTGTGGGGCGAGTTGGATCGCGAGACCCAGGCGTTCGGGCTGGCCGTCACCGGCGGGGTGATGTCCACGACCGGCGTGGCGGGGTTCACGCTGGGCGGAGGGATCGGCTGGCTGCAACGCCGGTTCGGGCTGGCCTGTGACAACCTCCGCTCGGCCGACCTCGTGACCGCCGAGGGCGAGCTCGTGCACGCCTCCGAGCGGGACGAGCCCGAGCTGCTGTGGGGCCTGCGCGGAGGTGGCGGGAACTTCGGGATCGTGACCGCGCTGGACTTCGATCTGCACCCCGTCGGCCCGCAGGTGTTCAGCGGCCTGGTCGCCTGGCCGGCCGACCAGGCCCCCGAGGTGCTGGCCTTCTTCCGGGAGTTCACCGCCCAGGCACCCGACGAGCTCACGACGATCGCCATCTGCCGAACGGCGCCGCCGGCCCCGTTCCTGCCCGAGTGGATCCACGGCGCGCCGATCGTCGCGCTGGCATGCTGCTACGCGGGTCCGGTGGAGGCGGGCGAGGCGGCGTGCGCTCCCCTGCGCGCCTTCGGCTCCCCGGTCGCGGACGCGATGGCACCCAGGCCCTACACCGCGTTCAACGCCATGTTCGACGGCTCGTGGGCCCCTGGCTTCCAGAACTACTGGAAGGCGGAGTTCCTCACCGACCTGCCCGGGCCGTGCGTCGACGTGCTCTCGCACTACGCAGCGAACCACTCGTCGCCGCTGTCCGACTTCAAGGTTGCCCACCTCGGCGGGGCGATCGCCCGGATTGGCGAGGACGAGACCGCCTACGGCCACCGCGACGCGCCCTTCGTCCTCAACATCAACACGCGGTGGAGCGATCCGAACGAGACGGAACGCCACGTCGAGCACACCCGTCGGATCTGGGAGGCCGCCTCCCCGTTCAGTCACGGTGGGGCGTACGTCAACTTCCTCGGCGACGAGGGGCACGAGCGCGTTCGTGACGCGTACGGCCCGGACAAGTTCCGGCGGCTGCAGGACCTGAAGCGCGCGTACGACCCGAGCAACGCCTTCCGCCTGAACCAGAACGTCGTGCCGGAAGCGAACTGATGTCGAAGGATGGTGGACCCTGGTGGATTTGAACCACCGACCTCTTCCGTGTCAAGGAAGCGCTCTCCCCCTGAGCTAAGGGTCCGTCAGGAGTTGTCGGTACCCTCGGGGCACCCGGCCGGTAAGGATAGCCCAGGAGACCCCTGCTTGCCCAACCCGGGGCTGGCACGGAAAGGAGCCAGGCGTGCAGCAGACCTACCTCGGCCGCAGTGGGCTCGTCGTGAGCGAACTCTGTCTCGGCACGATGACCTTCGGCGGAACCTCCGACCTCGAGGCGCCCCGGCGCATCGTCGACGCCTTCCGGGAGGCCGGCGGCAACTTCTTCGACACCGCCGACGTCTACCAGGGCGGGCGGAGCGAGGAGATCCTCGGCGAGCTGGTCGCCCCGTACCGGGACGAGGTCGTGCTCGCGACGAAGGCCTACGCGGCGGCGGGCCCCGGCCCGAACGATCGGTCGGCCAGCCGGCGGCACCTCCTCAAGGCGGTCGAGGCGAGCCTGCGGCGCCTCGGCACCAACTACATCGACGTGTACCAGATCCACGCGTTCGACCCGACCACCCCGCTCGAGGAGACCCTGGCCACGCTCGAGGATCTCGTGCGCAGCGGCAAGGTCCTCTACGTGGGGGTGTCGAACTTCGTCGGATGGCAGATCGAGCGGGCCGCGCGGATCCAGGAGCGGCGCGGCTTCGACCGGCTCGTGTCACTGCAGCCGCAGTACTCGCTGATCGAGCGGCAGATCGAGTTCGAGACGCTGCCGGCCGCGCGGACGAACGCCCTGGGAGTGCTCGCGTGGTCGCCGTTGGCGGCCGGGTTCCTCAGCGGGAAGTACGACCGCGGTGACAGCGGCACCGAGAAGGGGCGGTTCGGGCAGTACATCGACAACCTGTCCGAGCGGAGCTGGCGGACCCTCGACCTCGTCCGTGAGCTCGCCACTCACTACGGCACCGAGCCGGCGGCCATCGCGCTCGCCTGGCTGCGCGCGCAGCCCGATGTCGTGCCGATCATCGGCGCGACGCGCCCCGAGCAGCTCGACGCGAGCCTGGCCTCGGTCGAGGTCGAGCTGACCGGCGAGGAGCGCGCTCGCCTCGACGAGGTGAGCGCGCCCGAAGTCGGCTACCCGTGGGACTTCGGGACCGTGAGCGGTCGGCCTCCCCGCGACCTGGCGGCGCCGCCCCACCTGCTCGGACCGTGACGCCCTACACGTTGAAGCGGACGTGGACGACGTCGCCGTCCTGGACGACGTAGTCCTTGCCCTCGACCCGGAGCTTGCCGGCTTCACGCGCGCCGGCCTCCCCGCCGAGCCCCACGTAGTCGTCGTAGCTGGTGACCTCCGCGCGGATGAACCCTCGCTGCATGTCCGAATGGATCACCCCTGCAGCCTCGGGGGCGGTCGCCCCGGCGGGGATCGTCCATGCGCGCGCCTCCTTCTCGCCGGCCGTGAAGAACGTCCGCAGCCCCAGCAGCCGGTAGCTCGCCCTCACCATGCGGGCCAGACCGGAGGCCTCGAGGCCGAGGTCGGCGAGCAGTTCCTCGCGGTCGGCCTCGGCGAGTTCGGCGAGTTGCGCCTCGGTCTCGGCGGCCAGCACGACGACCTCCGCGCCCTCCGCCTTGGCTGCGGCGCGCACCGGCTCGACGTGGGCCGGGTCGCCATCGGGCAGGTCGCTCTCGGCCACGTTCGCGACGTAGAGCGCCGGCTTCGCGGTGAGCAGCCCGAGCTCGCGGAACACGAGGTGCGTGTCCTCGTCGTCGAAGGTGCGTGCCGGGTCGCCCGCCTCGAGGTGCGTCTGCAGGCGACGCAGGAGGTCCGCCCGGCTGATGGCGACCCGGTCGCCGGTGCGGGCCACCCGAGCGGCTCGGTCCGCGGCCCGCTCGACCGTCTCGACGTCCTTGAGCAGCAGCTCGGTCGAGACCACCTCGAGGTCCCTGACAGGGTCGATCGAGCCGTCGACGTGCATCACCTCGTCGTCGTCGAAGCAGCGCACCACGTGGCAGACCGCGTCCACCTCGCGGATGTGGCCGAGGAACTGGTTGCCGAGACCCTCACCACGGCTGGCGCCCCGGACCAGGCCGGCGATGTCCACGAACTCGACCGACGTGGGGCTCACCCGTCGCGACCCGGCCAGGCGCGCGAGCTCGTCGAGACGCGGGTCCGGCAGGGGGACGACGCCCACGTTCGGCTCGATCGTGGCGAACGGGTAGTTGGCCGCCTCCGCGCCGGCGGCGGAGACGGCGTTGAACAGGGTCGACTTGCCCACGTTGGGCAGCCCGACGATGCCGACCTTCACGAGGGATTCCTCCGATGTCGCGCGAGGGCGCGTGCTGACGGGCCGCACCCCGCGACCCCGCTCCCAGACTGCATCGCGGGCGCGGGGGGCGCCAATCGGCGGTCGCGCGGTCGTGAGCGGTAGGGTTCCGACCATGGCGTCGCCGCTGCACACCGAGCTCGAGGGCCCCGTGGACGCGCCGCCCCTCGTCTGCCTGCACGGGGGGATCGGGACCGGCCGCTACCACTGGTCACGGCAGGTCCCCTCGCTCGCCGAGCACTACCGCGTGCACCTGCCCGACCTGCCCGGGCACGGGCACTCGCCGTTCCCCGCGAGGGCGGAGTACGGCGCCGGGTTCCTGGCCGACGCGGTCGAGGGCTACCTCGAGCGGATCGGCCCGCCCGTGCACGTGGCCGGATTCAGCATGGGTGGGCACGCGGCGCTGCACGTGGCGGCGCGCCGTCCCGAGCTCTTCGCCTCGCTGGCGCTCGTCGGGGTGGCGACCGCTCACCATCCGGGCCTCGACGAGTGGCGCGCGCGGTTCGACCCGGACCGCTTGGCCACCGAGTGGCCGGCTTGGGCGCGCGCACTGGCACGGTTGCACGCGCCGCTGGGCGACGAGGCCTGGCGCGAGGTCCTGGACCGTGATTCGAGCGGTGTGACCCACGCGGAGGTCGACCTCGACGCGCTCGAGAAGCTCGCAGCGCCGTTGTTGCTGGTGCGCGGGGACCGGGATCCGGTGGTGCCGGTGCAACAGTACGCGGAGCTGCGGACGCGCAGCCCGTTCTCCGAGGAACTCGTGGTGAATTACGGTGGACACGACGTGCAGCTCACTCGCGCGGAGATCGTGCGCCCAGCGCTCCGCGACTTCCTGGATCGGTCGGCCGGGTGAGGGGAGCGCTGAGCCGGTGCGAGGCACCGCCGACCGGTGCCGGGCAGGGGCTCGCACCGCATCGGCCGGGACGGCCCTAGGGAGGGAGGCCGAGACGTGGAGATCGTCCAGTACGCCGAGCCAGCGCCGCTGCTGCGACGGCCGGTGCTCGTCGCCGCGTTCGCCGGCTGGAACGATGCCGGCGAGTGTGCGACGAGCGCGCTCGAGACGATGGACCGTGAGATCGACGCGCGAACGTTCGCGGAGGTGGATCCCGAGGAGTTCTTCGACTTCCAGGTCGCGCGTCCCACGATCAGCGACGGCTCCGGTGGGTCGCGCAGGTTGGACTGGCCGCGGAACCGCTTCGCGTGGGCCGCCCTGCCCGGGACCGATCGCGACGTCGTGTTGCTCGAGGGCACCGAACCGAACCTGCGTTGGAAGACCTTCACCAACGGGGTGCTCGAACTCGCCGAACGGCTCGACGTCGAACTCGTCGTCACCCTCGGGGCCCTGCAGGTCGACGTCCCGCACACGCGGCCGACACCGCTGTCCGGCAGCGCCACCGACCCCGACCTGGCAGAGCGGATCGGACTGCGCCGGTCGGGCTACGAGGGTCCGACCGGCATCACCGGTGTGCTGAACCACGCGTGCGGTCAGGCCGGTCTGCCCTCGGTGAGCCTCTGGGCGGGGGTGCCGCACTACCTGGCCGGAGCCGCGTACGCAGCGGGTGCGCTGACGCTCGTCGAGGCCGTCGCCGACCTCCTCGGCGCGGAGTTCCCGCTCGACGACCTCGTCCACGAGGCCTCCGCCCAGCGCGAGGAAATCGCCGGGCTCGTCGACGACGACGACGATCTCGCCCGGTACGTCTCCGAGCTCGAGGAGCGCTCCGACGGGGACGACGCCGAGGAGCGCGACCCCGGGGAGCTGCCCCAGCCGGAGGTCTCCGGGGACGAGCTCGCCGCTGAGTTCGAGCGGTACCTGCGCGACCGCGACTCCTGAGCGCGGACCTGCCCCCTCTCGCGCTGTCCCTACGCGGCCTCGGCTCGGACGACGCGCATGCCTCGCCCGTCGCCCGTACTGGCCGGGACTGGAGTCCGGCGGCGCGCTATGTCTCGAGGCGCTCGCGGACCATGGCGTTGACCTGCTTGCCGTCGGCCTGGCCCTTGACCCTCGGCATGACCGCCTGCATGACCTCGCCGAGATCGCCGGTGCCGCTCGCGCCGACTTCGGCGATGGTCTCGTCGACGATCGCCCGCAACTCGTCCTCGGACAGCTGCTCCGGCAGGTAGCGCTCGAGGATGGCCAGCTCGCGGCGCTCCTTCTCCGCGAGCTCCGGACGGTCACCCTGCTCGTAGGCCTCCGCCGCCTCCTGCCGGCGCTTGGCCTCCTTCTCGACCAGCGTGGTGATCTCGTCCTCGGTCACGTCGGCCCCGTGACCGGCTTCCGCCCGCAGGTTCTTGATCGCGGCCAGCACGCTGCGCAGCGTCTGCACGGTCTCGGTGTCCCGAGCCTTCATGGCGGCCTTCAGGTCGCCCTCGATCTGCTCGCTTGTCGCCATCTGTGCGTCCTCCTGGGTCAGCTGGCCGCGACCGGCGCGAGCAGCTCGTCGAATCGCTCGACCGCGTCGCGTGGGACCTCGAGCCCGCTGGCCCCCACGTTGTCGTCGACATGACTGGTCTTCGTCGCGCCGACGATGACGCTCGACACCGCCGGCTGGCGCAGGCACCACGCCAGGGCCAGCTGCGAAAGACTCACCCCGGCCTGCTCGGCCACGTGCCCGGCTTCCTGGACCGCGTCGAGGGCCGGCTGCGTGAGGACGTGCCGCATGAACTTCGCCTCGTCGCCGGCCGCTCGACTGTCGGACGGCACGTCGTCGACCGAGCGGTACTTCCCGGTCAGCACTCCCATCGCCAGCGGCGACCACACGACGTTGCCGATGCCCAGGTCCTCGCAGGTGGGCAGCACCCGGTCCTCGATGCGCCGCCAGAGCGCCGAGTACTGCGGCTGGTTGCTGGCCGGTTCGGGCCACCCCTGTGAGCGGCAGATCGACACCGCATGGGCGATCTGGTCCGAGGACCACTCGCTCGTGCCCCAGTACAGGACCTTGCCCTGGCGGATCAGGTCCGCCATGGTCGCGCAGGTCTCCTCGAGCGGGGTCTCGGTGTCGTACCGGTGGCACTGGTACAGGTCGACGTACTCGGTGCCGAGCCGCTTGAGGCTCGCGTGCAGCTGCTCGGTGACGTGCTTGCGGGACAGGCCCGAGTCGTTGGGACCATCGCCCATCGGGAAGTAGACCTTGGTCGCGAGCACGTACCGGTCGCGCGGGATCGACGCGAGCGCCTTGCCGACGACCTCCTCGCTGCGCCCGCGGGCGTAGACGTTCGCGGTGTCGAAGAAGTTCACCCCGAGGTCGTAGGCGCGCTGGATGCAGGCCGTCGACTGGTCCTCCTCGACGGTCCCCCCGTACGTGAGCCATGAGCCGAGACCGACCGACGAGACCTTGACGCCCCAGCGGCCGAGCTTGCGGTACTCCATGCCTTGGGTCCTTTCCTCATGGTGGTGCCACGGCGCTGTCGTCAGTGCGTGACGTTGCCGCCCTCGGCCTCGGCGCACGCGCGGGCGAGCCGGTGCGCGCGGCCCTCGTCGAGGCCCCGGGCCAGGCCCTCGAGGAGCGTGGCGAGATCGCAGGCGATGCTCAGGCGCACCATTCCCGGTTCGTCGTCCTCGACCACCTCCACCTCGTCGTGATGCGCGCGCAGTCGCAGGGGAGCGGTGGGTGGCCAGACGACCTCCTCGTCGTCGGCGTCGGCGGCGCGTTCCTCCTCGTCGGCGAGCCAGTCCCAGGTCTCGGGGGCGACCTCGGCCAAGCGCTCCGCCAGGCGGGGCACGTCGTCGGCCAAGCGGGCCAGCAGCCGGCCGACCTCGTGCAGGCGGTCGTCGACGCCGGCAGCGTGTTCGCGGCAGTAGAAGTGGTCGGGCGGGAGCGATTCCCCGCAGACCGCGCAGGCATCGTCTCGATACATCGCCCGCGAACCTACCCCCGACCGCACCCGGCGTGCACACCGGAGGGCGCATCGGCGAGTGCGTCCTCGGGCGGGCGGGTGTGGCGCCGGGTCGCGATGGAGCGGCTCGCCCCGGTGATCACGTGAGCCGATGTCGGCGCAGCAGCCAGACGGTGGCCGCGAAGCCGCCGGCGGTGATGACCAGGAGGCCCAGACCGGTCGCGGACGGGGCCCCGGTCGGGTCGGGCAGCCCGACGAATCGGTCGAGGAGTCCCGCCGCGTACCACCGCACGGACACGCGGCCGAGCGTGTCGCTGACGGCGACAGCCCCGCTCTCCCACAGCACGACGTAGACGAGGCCGACCACCAGTGCCCGGGGAACGCGTAGCCCGAGGCCCAGGAACACCGCGCCGTACGCGAGCGCCGCGAGCCCGGCCGCGAGCCCGGCGCCCGCCGCGGCGGGGCCCTGCCCGGCGACGAGCCCGGCGAGTGTGAGAGGCAGGACGGCGGCCGGCACCACGATCGTGGCGACGGCCAGGAAGGCAGCGGCGGCCAGCCTCCAGCGCGCCACGGGGGGGAGCCACACGTAGACGAGCCCGCCGTCCCGGTCGAGGTCGCCGAGGGTCGAGGACGCGATCACCAGGGTCACGAGGGGCACCAGCAGGCCGAGGCCCAGCGGTTCGAGCACGTCCCCGGCGGCACGCGCGTCGATGGTCGCGGTGAGCAGGACGAGCGCGATCCCACCGGTCACGATCACGAGGAGCCGGACCCGGGTGAGCTGCGTGCGCAGGAACGTGCGCCAGAGCTCCGTGAGGGCCATCACAACGACTCCCGGGTGCGCATCGTGCCCCCGTCGACGAGGTAGCGGAACACGCTCTCGAGGTCGTCGTCGAGCGGCACGACCTCCGACAGCCGCAGCCCCCGATCCCGCGCGGTGGTCGCCACGCGAGTGCGGAACGCCCCGATCGTCGTCGTCTCGACCTGGAGGCTCGTCGCCGTCAGCACCCGTGCGCCGGTGATCAGACCCGCGTCGAGCAGCGCCGCCCCGAGCCGTGCCGGCTCGTCGGTGCCCAACCGCAGGCGGTGGGGGCGGTCGTCCAGGAGTTCGCGGATGGCGGCCGGATCGCCCTCGGCGACCAGTCGGCCGGCGCTGAGCACGAGCACGCGCTCGGCGAGCGGTTCGACCTCGGCGAGCACGTGGCTCGAGAGGATCACGGCCCGCCCCTCGTCGCCGAGCCGGCGCAGGAGGTCGCTCATGTGGTGTCGCTGGGTGGGGTCGAGCCCGTTGAGCGGTTCGTCGAGGACCAGGAGCGTCGGATCGTGGACCAGGGCGTTGGCGAGCTTGACCCGTTGGCGCATGCCCTTCGAGTAGGTGCGCAGCGGTCGCCGGTCGTCGGGGTCGAGGAGGACCTGCTCCAGCGCCGCCGCAGCGGCCGCGTCGGCGTCGGCCCGGCCGTGGAGGATCGCGGCGAGGCGCACGAAGCGGCGCGCGTCGAGGCGGTCGATGAGTGCCTGTGCCTCGGGAACGTAGCCGAGTCCGCGACGGGCCTCGTGGTCGCTGCGTGGATCGCGGCCGCCCACGCGGACGGTGCCCTGCGAGGCGGGCAGCAGCCCGCACACCAGGCGGACCAACGTCGTCTTGCCGGCACCGTTCGGCCCGAGAAGGGCCGTGATCCCCGGACCCACGCGGGCGGACACGTCCCATAGGGCGACCACGTCACCGAGCTGGGCCGAGACGCGCTCGACCGCCACCGAGGGGCTCGCGGCGGCGCTCCCGGCGCTGATCGCATCACTCCCGGCGCTCATCGCGTCACTCCCGGCGCTCATCGCGTCACCTCCCCGCGGCGGTAGCGCAGCCACGTGAGCCCTCCGAACGCGGCGATCCAGGCGAGGACCGCGGCGAGGACCGCGCCCGTCGGGACCTGCGGCGCGTCGCCCGATTCCCCGTAGATCCGGTGTGCGAGCTCGGTCGGGCCGTCGAGGAGGGCCATGAGCACGAGCCAGGGGGTGACATCGAGCAGCTCGATGGCGATCTCGACGAGGGCATTGGATCCCAGCATCAGCGCGGCGAGGGCGACGCTCGCGTAGGCCCGGCGGTCGGTGAGGCTGCTGCCGGCCAGCGCGAGAGTCGTGTAGAAGGCGCTGAGCACGACGCCGGCGATGACGGGACGGACGAGCCCGGCAACCGTCGCGCCGACCCCGTCGGGCCCGAGACCGAGCAGGACGTAGCCGAGTTCGACCAGCAGCGGCGGTCCCGTGGTCACGAGCAGCAGCACCACGCCGAGCGCCGCGGCCTTGGCCGCGAGGTACGTGGCCGGCGACAGGGGCGACGCGAGGTAGAGGGCGAGGGTGCCCGAACGACGATCGGGGCACAGCGTCTCGGGGCCGGTGACCGCGACGAACAGGACGGTGACGGCGAGCAGCGTGGCGAGGAGCGCGGGGCCCTCCATCACGAACAACCGCGCGAGTTCCTCGGGCGTGACGACGGCGATCCCGATGAAGACCAGGACCGGCACGTAGGCGGTGATGAGGACCACGAGCGGCACGATCTTCGAGCGGAACGGCCGTCGCAGGCCGAGCAACCGCTGCACGGTGTGGACGGCGAGCGTCCACACTGCGGCCACGACACCGCGACGGGAACCTTCCCACGCTTGCACGCCCGTGTCGTGGATGCGTGCTCGCTGGACGGGGTCGAGGCTCATCCCGCCGCCTCCGCGTAGAGCTCCTGCAGCCCGACCGGCACCCGCTCCAGTCGGCGAATCCCCACGCCGCAGTCCGCGAGGGCGTCCCGCACCGCGTCGACCGCCGTGTCATCGGCCGCGGTCACCAGGAGACGGGACGAACCCTCGCCGGTGACCCGTAGCCCCGCCTCGCGCAGGTGCGGCACCAGCGCGTCGACCGGGCCCTCGACCTCGAGGAGCAACTCGTCGTGCTCGGCGTGCCCGCCGTCGAGCCGATGCTCGGCCACCACCCGCCCCTCGTCGAGGATGACGACCCCGTCCGCGACGCGCTCCACCTCGTGCAACAGATGCGACGAGAGAACCACGTCGCGGCCGAGATCGGTGCCCACGCGACGGATGAGGTCGAGCATCTCGTCGCGCTGCAACGGATCGAGGCCACTGGTCGGCTCGTCGAGCAGGACCAGCTCGGGGTCGTGGACGACCGCCTGGGCGAGCATCACGCGCTGTCGCTGCCCGGTGGACAACGTGCCCAGCGGTCGTCGGACCTCCTCGCCGAGCCCGGTCCACCGCAATGCCTCCGCGGCGCGACCCGCCGCGTCACGCGGGGGCAGACCGTGCAGGCGCGCGAGATGCCGCACGAAGTCCTCGGCGCCGACATCGGGTGGGAACGCATCGTGCTCGGGGCCGTAACCCAGGCGCGCGCGGATGTGTGGCCCGGCCTCCTCCGGTCGCAACCCGAGGACCTGCAACTCGCCGGCGTCGGGCCGCTGCAGGCCCAGCACAAGCGAGAGGAAGGTCGTCTTCCCGGCGCCGTTGGGCCCGAGCAGGCCCGTGATCCCGTGTCCGATCGTCAACGTGACGTCGGTGACGGCCGCCACCGGCCCGAAGGCCTTCGACACGTGTTCGGCTCGCAACTGCACGTCGGTCCCCCGCTGTTCGGCCGCCCGCAGCCTAGGTGCGGCTCCCGGGAGCCGCCATTGTCCCTGGTCGTCCCTGGTCGTCCCTCGTCCCTGGTGAGGCGGGTCGCCTGCGGGGCGTTCCGACGAGCGGCTACTCGGCGGGGCGGGGGAGGCTCTCGCGCAGGAACTCCGACTGCAGCTTGAGCAGGTTCTCGGTGACCGTCTCCTGCGGTGTCATGTGCGTCACGCCGGACAGCGGGAGCACGCGGTGGCTGCGGCCGTGCTCCAGCAACGCGCGGGAGAGTTGCAGGGTGTGGGCGGCCACCACGTTGTCGTCGGCGAGGCCGTGGATCAGGAGCAGCGGTCGTGCCAGGCGGTGTGCGTCCTCGAGGAGCGAGTTCCGCCGGTACGTCTCGGGAGCCGTGTCGGGATGGCCGAGGTAGCGCTCCGTGTAGTGCGTGTCGTAGAGCCGCCACTCCGTGACCGGGGCGCCGGCGATCGCGGCGTGGAAGCGGTCGGGTCGGCGCAGCACCGCGAGGGCGGCGAGGAAGCCCCCGAACGACCAGCCGCGGATCGCGACCCGGTTCCCGTCGAGGTCGTCGTGCGCTTCGAGGGCGGCGTCGAGGCCGGCGATCTGATCGGTGAGCGGGACGGCGGCGAGCTCGCCCGCGACGGCGTGCTCCCAGGCCGGCCCGCGGCCCGGGCTGCCCCGGCCGTCGACCACCAGGACCGCGAAGCCCTGCTCGGCGAACCACTGTGAGCCGAGGAACGCGTCGCGACGGCGCAGCACACGCTGCGCGTGGGGTCCCCCGTAGGGGTCGACGAGCACCGGCAGACGTCCCTGCGGGTCCAAGTGGGCGCTCGGGTCGGACGGTCGGAGCAGCGCGCCGCGCAGCCGTTCGGCTCCGAGCTCCAACATCTCGACGTTGGGGACGAGCTCGGAGTGTTCGGCGTGGTCCGCGATCCCGACCGGCGGCCCTTCCTCGGGCAGGACCTCCGTCGTGACCCCGGCGTCCCCGAGCCGCGCCTCCTGGCGCACGGTCACGCTGACCGTGCCGCTCGCCTGCGCGACGCCGCCGCCCCGATCGAGCCGAGCGGGCTCGTCCCGGTCGATGGGCACTCGCCACACGCCGATCTCGCTCGGGTCGTCGGCGCTCCCGGTGACGAGCAGGGCCGTGTCGTCCGCGTCCACGACCGACCTGATCTGCAGCCATGCCGGGGTCACCGGGCGACCGTCCACCCAGCAGCGTCGAGCGTCCGCCCGGATGTCCTCCGCCACGGTCAGCAGGCGCTCGCCCGGCAACCACCGCGGCGCGCCGGCGACGAGCTCGCCCCACGGCTGGTGCTCGTGCTGGACGAGCGCCTCGGTGGTCCCGCCCCGCGGGTCGAGGCGGTGGATCTCCAGCCGCTGCTGGTCACGGGACTGCAGCACGGCCAGCGGAGGTCCCTTGCGACTCCAGCGGACGGCGGCGAGGTACGGGAGCTCGTCGCGGTCCCAGTCGATCCCGCGGATGGTGCCGTCGAGGTCGACGATCGCGAGCGAGACGTCGGCATTGGCGGTGCCGGCCGCGGGGTAGCGGACCACCGTCGGTGCGCTCGCGGGGTCGGCGGGATCGGCGAGGTGCCACCGGCTGACCGGGGCCACGTCGACGCGCGCCACGGCGAGGGCATCGCCCTCGGGCGACCACCAGAATCCTCGGGTGCGTCCCATCTCCTCCGCGGCGACGAACTCCGCGAGCCCCCACGTCACGTCATGGTCGTCGTCGCCGACCAATTCGGCGGCCTGGCCGTCCGCGATGCTGGCGACCCACAGCGCGCCGTCGCGGACCCACGCGACCCGTTCGCCGGCCGGGTCGAGCCGCGGGTCGACGATCGGTCCCGGAAGCCGCAGCCACCGCGGCGGATCGTCGCCGGAGAGATCCACCAGCACGGCGTCGCCCGCCAGCGGCAGCACGGCACGTTCCACCCGGGCGTCCGTGGCGTACCGCACGATCCCCGCGGCCTGCTCACGTGCCCGCTCGCGGCGGGCGCGTTCCTCCGGGGGGAGGCCCTCCTCCTCGTCGCCCGCCACGAGCCCCTGGTGGTCCGCGACGCACCGCTCCCGGCCCGACGCGACGTCGAGCACCCAGAGCCGCTGGACGGGGTCGGTGCCGCCCTGTGAACGCAGGAAGACGACCCGTGACCCGTCCGGCGCGACGGCGAAGCTCCGCGGACGCCCGAGCGTGAACCTCCGGGTGCGTGCGGTTCGCGTCGGGAAGGTGGCGGCGGCGTGACCGCTCGCCTGCTGCGTCTCCGTCACGCCTGGCGGGTGGCGGCCGGTGCCTGCTGATCCACGTCCGGCGAGCCGGTGCCGTCGGCGTCGGCGGCGTCGGCGGTGGGATCGCCCCCGAGGTGGCCGTCGGCCGAGTCACCAGCAGCAGTCGGGGACACCTCGGAGGGTGCTGCCGTCGCGTCGTTCGCCGCTGCCTCGGTGGCGGCATCCCCGGGCGTGCTGTCGAGCTGGGCGCGCGCCTGTTGCGGGCAACGGGCTTCGTGTCCGGGCCGCACCCACGTCCAGGCGAGGCAGTGCGGGCACCGGGTGCCCTCCTTGACGATCGGGTTGCCCTCGAGCGCCTTGGGGAGCCCCACCGGCAGATCCGCGCAGACGAGTGCCTCGTACGCCTTCTCGGCGCGCTGCCGGTTCTCGCCGGCCAGCTTCTCGAGCGCCTCCTGGGGAGCCAGGTCGACGCCCTCGGCCGCCAGCAGCGCGATGAACGAAGCGGTCTCCGGGCGGGTGAGGTCGAGGCCGTCCAGCGTCGGCGCTTTCGCCGCGGCGGGTAGTTCGAGCGGGACCCCCCGCTCCTGCCACCGGCGCCACACGGCCAGCGCCTCCGCCCGATCCTGGTGGGCCGCACGCTCGAGCTGCTCGCGCACCCGCGCGTGCAGGCGCTCGCTGCGCCCGTGGTCGCGGGCCCAGGCGAGGGTCGCCTCGATCTCGGGGCTGTCCAGGTCGACACGATCGAGCAGGACGTCGACGCGGTCGGGATAGCGGTCCGCGACGAGGATGAGTGTGGCAACGGTGGGTGGCAGACGGTCCACGCCCTCGGCGAGCCGGCGAGAGACCTCCGGGTGGAGGGTGATGTCCGCGGCGACCTCTGCGGCCTCCGAGAGCCAGCGCGCGTCCGGCTCGTCGGGCAGAGGCAGCGGGAAGTCCGGCTCTCGATCGAGCACCGCGGAGGCGACCACCGGCCGCTGGCTGACGACCTCGGCGAGTTCCTGCAGGTTCTCGCGCAGCCACTCCCAGATCAGCCCTTGCGCCGCACGCACGTCCTCGGCCACCCGGTCCGCTTGACCGACGAGCCCGAGCCGGACCGCGGTGCGCAGCTGGGCGCGGGCCTTCTCGAGTGCCTGCGGTCGGTCGGCCAGCACCGGGCGGCACTCGTCGGGATGGGTGCGGAACAGCTCCCAGAGCGCGAACAGATCCCGGTAGCGGCCGCTCGCGGCCGACGCGACGAGATGGCGGGCCAGCGCGGCCGGTCCGAGCAGCGCGCCGGCGGTGACGGGGGGGAGGTCGGCGACGAGCGATTCGCGGGTGCTCTTGGGCAGTCGGGAGAGCTGCGGGTCGGGGTCCTGCACGTAGGACAAGGCCCGCTCGGTCGTGTCCCCGATGCGCTTCACCGCGTCCTTGGCCGTGACCTTCGTGGTCGTCGCACTCATCGGCGACCTCCTTCCTCGCTCGGTGCCGGCAGGCCGGCACCGACCTCGGCTCCAACCCGGCCGCCGTCGCGGGACCTGCCCTGGGGCCGGGCTACGGGGAATCCGCGCGAACTCGGGTGCACGGGGTCAGCGGGGTGCGGGCGCGGGCCGCGGACCCGCTGGTCTCACCGAGGATACTCACTCCGGCCGCCGCCCCGCGCGCCCAGCAGCCAGAGAGTGGCGTCAGGGTCCCTCGGCGTCCGGGATCTCGAGGGTCATGCCCGGCCTCAGGACGTCCTCGCTGGTGAGGTCGTTCGCCTCCGCGATGTCGCGCCACCGCTCCCCGTCGCCGTAGTAGTTCTCGGCGAGGCCGTAGAGGTGGTCGCCCTCCCGCACGTCGTGCTGGCTGACACCGGACGTGACGTCATCGGACTCGTCCGAGCCCTCCTGATCCTCCGAGTCGTCGGCCTCCTCGGAACTGTCGTTCCCCCCGTCCCCGTCCTCGCCGTCGTTGGCGGCCGCGGTGGCCTCGTCACCGTCATCGGCACCATCCTCAGCCTCGTCGCCACCATCCTCGTCATCCGCCGGTGCGTCCTCGGTGCCTCCGGCCTCGAGCGCGTCGATCTCCGCCTCGAGTTGCTCGATGTCCTCTTCGAGCGCCTCGTTCTCGGCCTCGAGCTCGGCGATGCGATCGGTGTCGTCCCCGGGCGCGCTCCAGCGGCCGACGGCGAACGCGAGGATCAGCACGACCGCCAGCACGGCCACTCGACCCCACAGGATGCGTCCGTCGGCGGGTGCGCGGGCGGGTGCCCCTCGGTCGTCCTCGAAGAGGTCGGGATCGTCGTAGTCGCTCATGGCGGGATCGTGTCCTCGGACGCCGGACTGGGTCTTCGGGGAAGTATCGCGACTCGGTGCTCCCGGAGCCCGTAGGCGTCGCGCCCGGCCATCCTCGCCGTCGCGTCGCCGGTCGTCCACCTCGTTCGGGGAGGGACACCCGTCCGGTGGACGATGCTGCCGAGTGAGAACAATGGGGAAAGGGGGCAGTCCCTTCGCGCGAGGTAGTTGTGGCGATGGGACCACTAGATGTTGGTGATGTGGCGGATCAGGTTGCGTACCACGAAGTCGGGTCGTAGCACACCAGCGTGTTGGCGGGCGGCAAGCGAGTCGGTGGTGGTGCGCACGCGCAGCCGCCGGTGAGCGGCCAGCGCGTCGCGGATGGCCCCGGCGAACCGCGCGTCATTCTGGCGGGGGCTGGCGACGTAGGGCACGTCGAGGTCGCCGTGGCCGTGGCTGGGCAGCTCCGGCGCACGCCAGTAGCCGTAGCGCGCCTGGTCGCGGGTCACCGGTCCGCTGACCACGGTCTGCTCGAGCAGCCGTACAACAGCAGCCCGCGGTCGTCCGCGTGCTCCGTCATCCCCGTCACCCATTGTCGAGTTGGTGGGATCGGTCGATCGGAAAGCACTCGAACCGGTCGTCACCTCGCAAGGCTTGCTGTGTTGACTCGCTACTTGCGATGTAGCTCTCGAACAGATCAGGAGGAGAATGGACGAGCCATGCCCGATCCTTGGGCCACCAACGATTCGCGCTGCCGTAAGGATGGAACGTACTGGCCTCCCCAATATGTCCGCGGAACACTCGGCCCGGTGCCTTCGGGTCGTCGCCCACCTCCCCTGGCCACAGCTCAAAGTAGCAGTCATGCGGCGTGGTGGTGTGACCTTCCAATACGTCGGACAGGGCCGCAGCTACATGTGGGGAGAGGCCACCGTCGTGAGGCTGTTCGAGCGTTCGACGCTCGGAGCTCGAAAGCTTGGTCGCTATGTCTCCCCAGCGCGTTTGAGGGCTCACATCCGTCGCGAGGGCCGATGCAGCCTCTGCCCACGTAACCCACAGCTCCTCCGAGGAGGCCCATCGAGCCGGATGCAACAGCCTTGTGATGGCGCTGTACGCAGCAGGAATCAGGTCCGCGACATACAGCCGTCCACGCTCGACCGGTAGTGGCGCCACCGGTGGTAGCCACTCTGCTGCACCGCGATCGACGGGAATCATCGCCCTCCGGATGGTAGACGCAACCTTACGCCCCAGGCCGCGTGACCACCCGCGGGTGGTCACGCGGCAGGGTCAGAGGTTACAGGGGTTGTGTGACCACCCCGACGTTGGCGCCGCGAACCGGTACTGCGAACCCCACGTGAACATGAGTCTCGCCTCTGTGCGCCACGTACCGCGCTTACACGGAGCTACGACTTGGCGGGTGTTCCACAGTCCCGGGGTTACCGGCGAGGGGGATGGTTATCGGAGTAGAGCGTTGCAATGCGCCCATCTGAATAGCGTTTCTGCAGGCGCATGGTGGCTTCCACGGTGACAGACGCTGAGCACCGGTAGCGAACCTTGCCGTCCATCGAGCCCGGCGTGCCGCTGGACGCATGGGGTTCTGGACGTTCTGCCAGACACACGATGAAACCATCTGAGGGGATACCTCGTCCGACTCACCAGCATCGTCGAACTCAACATATCCGCCAATCGTCTCGTATTCGTCTACGTCTATCGTCTCTCCCGAGTCCAGACGCTTCAACTCTTCGAGGAACGCGTCTGCTTCGTCCTCCCAGTCCCCGTCGTGGCCGGCCAGCGATGAATCTGCGTGCGCTGCACCAGCTAGCCAAACGAACAGCATCCCCAGCATCACGGCGACCACGAACATAAACCGTAGTGTGCTAGAGCGTTGAGTTACCATCTTATCCCCTGACCGCAGGATGTACATTGAGAAGGCTTGAAGCGCGCCGGTGTATATGTCAAGGGCCGGTGTCCCGGTCGAGGGCTGTCCGGATAGCGTTGTAACGGGTTCACATGGGACCATTCGCCGGCATCACGCTCGACGGACGGGGTCGGCGACCTCGACGTCGAGGTCGCCGGCCGTCGGCTTGTCTGCGTTCGCGAGCCGCGGCGGCGCTCCCGTCATCCGAACCGGTGGCAGTTGTGCGGGGGGCAAACCCAGCGGCGCTCACCTCGAGCCCGCAGCGGGCCTGCGCACGGGAGGGCCGGTCTTCACCTCAGGGGTGGTGCGCCAATCGCGGGAAGGGACGACCCCCTATGGTGAAAGGGATTCGTTCCTGTTCCCGATTCTTGACGGATGGCGGGATTCCGATCGAGGCCCCTACCGTCCCATGAACGTTTCGCGTAGCTTGCGAACGGGCCCATCGCCCCCGGCGAACCCCCGCTGCAGCGCCCCGCTGCTCGACGGCGACGCGTCGACCCGCAGGGGCGGAGGGGGGAGGCCCTCGAGGAAAGGATGGCACGCCATGGCCGGTAATCGAGTAGTGGTGTACCAGGGGCCGGGCGAGGTCTCGGTGGAATCGATCGACTATCCGAAGCTCGAACTGCCGGACGATGTCGTGACGGGGACGGGCGTGAAGCGCTCGGCGCCGCACGGCGTGATCCTGAAAGTGGTCTCGACCAACATCTGCGGCAGCGACCAGCACATGGTGCGCGGCCGCACGACCGCGCCCGTGGGGCAGACCCTCGGCCACGAGATCACCGGCGAGGTGATCGAGATGGGCGACGACGTGCTCTTCCTCAACCAGGGCGACATCGTCAGCGTGCCGTTCAACATCGCCTGCGGCCGCTGCGAGAAGTGCGACGAGCGCCAGACCGGTGTCTGCCTCAACGTGAACCCTGCGCGGCCCGGAGCCGCGTACGGCTACGTGGACATGGGCGGATGGATCGGGGGGCAGGCGGACTACGTCTTCGTGCCCTTCGCCGACTTCAACTGCCTCAGGTTCCCCGACCGGGACCAGGCCCTCGAGAAGATCAAGGACCTCACGATGCTGTCGGACATCCTGCCGACCGGCTATCACGGGGCCTACACCGCGGGTGTGACCACCGGATCGACGGTGTACGTCGCCGGCGCCGGGCCGGTCGGACTGGCCGCGGCGACCAGCGCGCAGCTGCTGGGGGCATCGGTCGTCATCGTCGGTGACATGATCGAGGAGCGGTTGGCCCAGGCACGCAGCTTCGGGTGCGAGACGATCAACCTGGCCGAGCCGGGCGAGCTCAACGAGAAGATCGCGGACATCCTGGGCGAACCCGAGGTGGACGCCGCGGTCGATGCGGTGGGCTTCGAGGCCGTGGGCAGTGGGCCCGACGCGGGCGAGCAGCCCGCCGCGGTGCTCAACGACATCATGAACGCGGCCAAGGTCGGCGCGGGTCTCGGCATCCCGGGCCTGTACGTGACCGGCGACCCCGGCGGGGTCGACGAGGAGGCCCAGATCGGCAGCCTGCGCGTCCGGCTGGGCCTCGGCTGGGCGAAGTCGCACCGCTTCCAGACCGGTCAGTGCCCCGTGAAGCGTTACAACCGGGGGCTGATGAAGGCGATCCTCGCCGATCGGGTGCCCATCGCGCGCAACGTGAACGCCCAGGTGATCTCGCTGGACGACGCGCCCGAGGGGTACCAGCAGTTCGACCGTGGGGCGGCGAAGAAGTTCGTGATCGACCCGCACGGGATGCTCAAGGCGTAACCCACCCACGCGGGTCGTGTGCACGACCGGGCCGGGGATCCACGCGGATTCCCGGCCCGACCTCCCCCTGGCGGCCTCCACGTCCGGCACACTGGGATCGTGGCTCGAGGGTCCCGCCGGGTCCTTTCGGGACACTGCCCCCAGTGACACACTGGGTACGCGCACAGCGCAACCGTTCCACATGAGGGAACGCCATCTGAGGGATGCCGTCGTGGGTTCAGCCGGGCCGGGTCCGGCACCGCGAGGATCCCGCCGCGGCGACCATGGTCGGCCGCGGGGACGCGCCACGGGCGCGAGGAGGACGACATGGGGGCTCGACACACGCGACTGACCCACCCGTTGGTGCGCGAGAGCGGCGAGTTGCGGCGCGCGACCTGGGAGGAGGCCCTCGGCCGTGCCGCGGCGGGGTTCCGTGACACGACCGCGGCCCACGGGCCCGCCTCGTTCGGGTTCTTCTCGTGCTCGAAGGCCTCGAACGAGGTGAACTTCCTGGCCCAGAAGTTCGCGCGCTCGGTGATCGGCACGAGCAACATCGACAGCTGCAATCGCACTTGACACGCGCCGAGCGTCGTCGGTCTGGCGACGGTCTTCGGTGCCGGGGGCGGCACCAGCTCGTACGAGGAGGTCGGTGAGACCGACATCGTGATCCTCTGGGGCTCCAACGCACGCGAGACCCACCCGATCTTCTTCCACCACGTCCTGAAGGCGGTCCACAGGGGCGCCCGGCTCGCCGTGATCGATCCGCGGCGCACCACCTCGGCGGCGTGGGCCGACACCTGGCTGGGGCTCGACGTCGGCACCGACATCGCACTCGCGCACACCATGGCCCGCGAGATCCTCGCGCAGGGCCTCGAGAACCGGGTGTTCATCGAACGTGCCACCAGCGGGTTCGATGCCTACCGGGAAGCGGTCGAGCCGTTCACCCTCGAGGAGGGGGAGCGCCTGACCGGTGTCCCGGCCGAGGCGATCCGCGATCTCGCCCACGCGTACGCGAAGGCCGACCGCGCGATCCTGTGCTGGACGCTCGGGATCACCGAGCACCACAACGCGGTCGACAACGTGCGGGCCCTCATCAACCTCGGGCTGCTGACGGGCCACGTGGGGCGCTACGGGTCGGGTCTCAACCCGCTGCGGGGCCAGAACAACGTGCAGGGCGGCGGGGACATGGGGGCGATCCCCAACAAGTTCCCCGGCTTCGTGGACGTCACCGACGCCGATGCGCGCGCCAGGTTCGAACGGGCGTGGGGTGTCGAGGGCCTGCCGGCCGAGAAGGGCTGGCACCTGTCCGAGATGTTCGAGGCCATGGAGCGGGGTGACCTGCGCACCCTGTACGTGCTGGGGGAGAACCCGGCCGAGAGCGAGGCGGACGTCGAGCACGCCCGTGCGCTCCTGCGCGGCCTGGACCACGTGGTCGTGCAGGACATCTTCCTCACGAAGACCGCGGAGCTCGCCGACGTCGTCCTGCCGGCGGCAGCCGACTGGTGCGAGTCCGAGGGGACGGTCACGAACTCCGAGCGACGGGTGCAGCGGATCCGCAAGGCCATCGATCCCCCTGGCGAGGCCCGGTCGGATCTGGAGATCCTCTGCGACCTGGCCCGCGAGCTCGGCCACGACTGGGGCAAGCCCACCGCCGAGGAGGTCTGGGACGAGCTACGCGGCCTCTCGCTCATGCACGCGGGGATGCGCTACGACCGTCTCGATGCGCTCGGCGGCATCCAGTGGCCCTGCCCGCACGAGGAGCATCCGGGCACCCAGTTCCTCCACGCGCGACTGTGGGAGGAGCCGCGCGAGGGAGCACCGGCCCCCTTCGCCCCCGTCGCACACGTGCCACCGGTCGACGAGCTCACGCCCGAGTATCCGATCCGGCTCACCACCGGCCGCCGGCTCGACGCCTACAACACGGGGGTGCAGAGCGGTGGGTACCGCAGCCCGATGCGCAAGCGGCGCGAGTCGCTGATGCTCTCGCCCGAGGACGCGGCCGCCCTCGGTGTCGAGGAGGGCGAGCTCGTGCGGGTGTCCAGCCGCCGCGGCGCGATCGACGCACCCGTCGCGCTCGACCCGACGCTGCGCCCGGGGCTGGCTTTCGCGACGCTGCACACCTCGAGCGAGCTCGACACCAACGTTCTCACCAACGATGCGTGGGACCCGAAGTCGGGGACCGCGGAGTTCAAGGCCACGGCGATCCGCGTGGAGAAGCGGGTCGCCGTCCCCGGGGTGGCGGCGATGTGAGCACGGTCCCGCTGACCGGCGTCCGATCACTCGGATGCGTCGGCACCGGACGCGAGCAAGGAGACGCGGTTGGATCTGCACCTGCGGGGGGCGACGCCGACGCCCGAGGAGAAGGAGGCCGTCGACGCGCTGCTGGGGCCGCCGACGACACGGTGGGAGGACGCGACGCTCGCCGGGATCCCCACGATCGTTCCCGATGCGGATACCGCGGCCCGTGACGGGCACGCGGGCAGCGGGCACGGGGGCAACGGGCACGGGGGCAACGGGCAGGGTCCCGCCGACCTGCGCACCTCGACCGCCGGGCAGGCCGCGCGCGCCCGACGCCACCTGCTGCTGCCCGCGCTGCACGCGGTCAACGATGCGGTCGGGTGGGTCAGCGAAGGGGCGCTCGAGTACATCTGCGGCCGGCTCACCGTGCCGCCGGCCGAGGCCTACGGGGTGGCGACGTTCTACGCGCTCTTCTCGGTCACGCCGCGCCCACCCCGCATCGCCCATGTGTGCGAGGACCTCGCGTGCAGGGCCGGCGGCGCGGACGACCTGATCGCCGACCTGGAGGAGGCCTACGGCCCGCCCGGCCCGCCGTCCGACGTCCGCCACGGTGAGGCCGCCGCCTCCGGGGCCGACGTCGACGACGGGGCGCCGACCGACGGTGTGATGTGGGAGCGCAGCCCCTGTCTCGGGCTCTGCGAGCGGGCTCCGGCCGTGTGGCTGCAGCGCGCGGGGGAGGACGACGCGGTCTGTGCACCGGCCGACGTCGAAACGGTGGCCCGTGGGCTCGCCGGCGAGGACCGGCCGGCGCCATCCGTCATCGCGAGCGTGCCGCAAGTCGCCGTGGACGGCCCACCCCGGCCCGAGGTCGGACTGCGGTTCCTCGCCCGCGTCGGCCGCGTCGACCCGACCGACCTCGACGCCTACCGTGCGGCCGGGGGCTATCAGGCCCTGCGGACCGCGGTGGGGCTCGGTCCGCGGGGCGCGTTGCGCGAGGTCAAGGACTCGGCGCTCGCCGGACGAGGGGGCGCGGCGTTCCCGTTGGGGATCAAGTGGGAGGCGGTGGCGAGCGCGCCCGAGCACCCGCACTACGTGGTCGCGAACGCCGACGAGTCCGAGCCGGGCACCTTCAAGGACCGCGTGCTCATGGAGGAGGATCCCTTCGCGGTCGTCGAGTCGATGACCCTGGCCGGGTTCGTGACCGGCAGCGAGCTCGGCTACGTCTACCTGCGGGGCGAGTATCCGCTCGCGCACGCTCGGCTCGAGCACGCGATCGAACAGGCCCGGGAACGGGGGTTCCTGGGGCGGGACGTCATGGGGGAGGGCTTCGCCTTCGACCTCGAGATCCGCCGGGGCGGCGCTGCCTACATCTGCGGCGAGGAGACCGCCCTGCTCGAGTCGATCGAGGGCAAGCGCGGCGAGCCACGGCAGAAGCCGCCGTTCCCCACCCAGGTCGGCCTGTTCGCCAAACCGACCGCGATCAACAACATCGAGACCCTCGTGGCCGGCCTCCACGTGCTCACCGACGGCGGTCCCGGCTACGCGTCGATCGGCACGGACCAGTCGACCGGCACGAAGCTGTTCTGCGTATCGGGGTCGGTGCGCCACCCCGGCCTCTACGAGGTCACGTTCGGTGCGACGGTGCGGGAGGTGCTCGACCTCGCCGGCGGCGTCCCCGGGGAGCGAAGTCTCCAGGCCGTGCTGCTCGGAGGTGCGGCCGGGACCTTCCTGCGTCCGGACCAGCTCGACACGCCGCTGACGTTCGAGGGCACCAAGGCCATCGGGCAGGCGCTGGGCTCGGGGGTCGTGATGGCGTTCGACGAGTCGGTCGACCTGCTCGGCATGCTCGGGCGGGTCGCGGCCTTCTTCCGCGACGAGTCGTGCGGGCAGTGCGTGCCGTGCCGGGTCGGCACGGTCCGTCAGGAGGAGTCGCTGGCCCGGATCGCCGACGGTGCTGATCCCGCCGCCGAGCTGGAGCTCCTGGACGACGTCGCGCAGGTCATGGCCGACGCGTCGATCTGCGGGCTGGGGCACACCGCCCCGAGCGCGCTGCGCTCCGCACTGTCGCAGGGGTTGCTGCCATTCGCGTCCTCCGGGGGCGGTACGTCCGGGGGCGGTACTTCAGACGGAGGCGGCGCCTCCTCCGGGGGCGGTACGTCCGAGGGTGAGACGTCCGAGGGTGAGACGTCCGAGGGCGCCGGGAGGGGACGCTGATGAGTGCGGTGATGGTCGGTCTGCCACGGCGGCTCGTCACGATCGAGCTCGACGGGGTCGAGGTACGGGTGCCCGAGGGCTCGACACTGCTCGAGGCTGCACGCGAGCAGGGCACCGGCACGCCGACCCTCTGCTACCTCGAGAACCTGACACCGGTCAATGCCTGCCGCGTCTGTGTGGTGGAGGTCGAGGGGCAGCGCACCCTCGCACCGGCCTGCTCGCGCCCCGTCGAGGACGGGATGGTCGTGCGGACCGACTCCGAGCGGGTCCGCCTGTCCCGCAGGATGGTGCTCGAGCTGCTGGCCTCCTCCGTCGACCTCTCGCTCGCGAGCGACGAGATCAAGGGGTGGATGGACGAGTACGGCGTGCAACCCGACCGCTACGGTCCCCCGAGGCCGCCCGCGGGTCCGGGTGAGCGGGATGCGCTGCGTCCCGGCCACCACGAGCCGCCCGATGGGTGGACCGCCGCGACCGTCGCCCAGCCCGCCAAGGTGCAGGACTCGTTGTACGTCCGGGACTACTCGAAGTGCATCCTGTGCTACAAGTGCGTGGAGGCGTGCGGGGAGGACGCGCAGAACACCTTCGCGATCGCCGTCGCGGGCCGGGGGTTCGACGCGCGCATCTCGACGGAGTTCAACGTCGAGCTGCCCGATTCGGCCTGCGTCTACTGCGGGAACTGCATCGGTGTGTGCCCGACTGGGGCGTTGATCCCCAAGAGCGAGTGGGACCTGCGTCAGCAGGGGGAGTGGGCCCCCGAGCGCCAGCACACGACCGAGACCATCTGCTCGTTCTGCGGGGTGGGGTGCTCGCTGGAGCTCACGGTGCAGGACAACCGGATCGTGCGCGCGGACTCACCGCTCGATCACTCGGTCACCCAGGGCCACCTCTGCGTGAAGGGGCGGTTCGGGTTCCAGCACGTGCAGAACTACCCGGACGAGCCGTTGCCGGGAACCTGAGCACTCGGGGCCGACCATCCGCGCGTTGACCGCGCAGCGGTGTTGCACCGGCCTGACGAGGTCGATCCGTTGCAACATCTCGCACTCGATCGACCTCGACAGGACGGTGCAAGGCTCCCGCTGGCATCCGCGGCAATCCAGTGCGAAATCTCGCGCCGCATTGATGTCGACATTCGCGCGCAGGGGGTGACACAGATAGCGCGCGGCGCTCGCGGGGGAGACGAGCGCCGCGCGCAGGGGTGGTCGTGACCGCCTCGACGGCGGGTTGTGCGCTACACCTCCCGGGGGAGGCCGAGGTTGCGCAGGACCTCGCTGGTGGCTTGCGCCCGGTTGAGCGCGTACAGGTGCAGGCCCGGGGCGCCCTCGTCGAGCAGGCGCTTGGCCAGATCGGTGGCGGTGTCGACCCCGATCCGGCGGACCTCGTCCGGGTCGTCGGCGACCGTGTCGAGGCGCGTGGCGAGCTCCGCGGGCACCTCGGCACCGGACATCGCCGCGAACTTCTGCACCTGCTTCGCGTCGGTGATCGGGATGATGCCGGGGATGATCGGCGTCTCGACCCCCAGCGCCGAGAGATCCTCGATGAACGCGAGGTAGTCCTCGGCCCGGAAGAAGAACTGCGTCACGCCGAAGTCCGCGAGTTGCAGCTTCGCCGCCTGGTGCTTGCGGTCGGTCTCGCGGTCGGGCGCGGCGGGATGGCCCTCGGGGTGCGCGGCCGCACCGACCGAGAAGTCGGCCACCTCCCGGGCCAACTCCACCAGCTCCCAGGCGCGCTTCAACTCACCCACGTCGGTGAGCTCGGGATTGTCCTTCGGCGCGTCGCCATGGAGAGCGAGCACGTTCCGCCGGCCCTTGTGGTGGTACCCGGTGAGGAGCCCGCGCAGATGCGCCCGCGACGAGCCGATGCACGTGAGGTGGGGCATGGTGGTGTAGCCCGCACCGACCGCGTCGTCGACGATCGTCTGCGTCCGGTCCTGGGTCGAGCCCCCCGCCCCGTAGGTCACGGACACGAACGAGAGACCGAAGGGGGTCAGTTCCTCGAGCGCTCCCTGTAGGTTGGCCCGGCCCTGGTCGGTCTTCGGGGGGAAGAGCTCGATCGAGTACGTGGGCCCCGCAGCGAGCAGCTCGCCGATCTTCGGGTCCGGACGGGTCCGGGTCACGGGTTCGGCGCTCATCGGTCGCCCCCGGCAGCCAGGGCCGTGTCCTCACCGAGCAGCGCTTCCGCATCGGCCACGGCATCGTCGCCGTAGGCCCGCGCGAACCGATCGAGAGCGCCGTTGCCGCGCAGCCGGTACTCCTGCGGCCCGACCGACTCGAGGGTGAGCGTGGCGACGAGGGAGCCGATCTGCGCGGACCGCTCAAGCGGGAGGTCTTGGCCCACGCCGGCGAGGAAGCCCGCGCGGAAGGCGTCGCCCACCCCGGTGGGCTCGAGCTTCGCGTCGGGCAGCGGCGGCACGACCGGGACCTCGATCGGCTCCTCGCCCTCGCGCTGGATCACGCAACCCTGCGGCCCGTACGTGGTGACTCGCAGGTCGACCCGCTTGAGGACCTCGGCGGTCGACCAGCCGCTCTTCTCCTCGATGAGCGCGGCCTCGTAGTCGTTCGACAACAGGTACGTCGCCCCGTCGACGAGCTCACGGACCCCGTCACCCTCGAGGCGGGGGAGCTGCTGGCTCGGGTCCGCCGCGACCTGCCAACCCGCCTCCAAGGCCTCGCGGGTGTGGCGTGCCATCGCCCCGGGGTCGTTCGGGCAGACGACCACGAGATCGGGCTCGCCGTGCGACCGGGCGAGCTCGTCGAGGTCGATCTGCGCGGCCTCGCTCATCGCGCCCGGATAGAACGAGGCGATCTGGTTCTGCTCGGTCTCGTCGGTGGTGCAGAGGAACATCGCGGTGTGCTGCTGCTCGGACACCCGTACCGCCGACGTGTCGACGCCGTGGGCAGCGAGGTGCGGCTCGTACTCGTTGAAGAAGTCACGGCCGACGGCGCCCACGAGCAGCGGCGACAGGCCGAGCTGTCCCATCCCGAAAGAGATGTTCGCGGCGACGCCTCCACGCCGGATCTCGAGGTCGCTGATCAGGAACGACAGCGAGACCCGGTCCAGCTGGTCGGCGACCAGCTGGTCGGTGAAGCGTCCTGGGAAGCTCATCAGGTAGTCGGTCGCGATCGATCCGGAGACGGCGATGCGCACGGTGGTTCCCTTCGGCTGCGGGTGACGGTGACGCGGTGCGGGGAGCGGCTGGCCCACCGGGCGGGGAGCTCCTGGCTGTCCCACCCGGCCGCCCTCCCGCAGCCGCTAGTAGCGGTAGTCGTCGCGCTTGTAGGGGCCCTCGATCGGCACGCCGAGATACTTCGACTGCGCCGGAGAGAGGGTCGTGAGCTTCGCGCCGAGCTTGTCCAGGTGCAGGCGCGCGACCTCCTCGTCGAGGTGCTTCGGCAGGACGTAGACGTCCTTGTCGTACTTCTCGGAGTTGTGCCAGAGCTCGATCTGGGCGAGCGTCTGGTTGGTGAACGACTGGCTCATCACGAACGAGGGGTGCCCCGTCGCGTTGCCGAGGTTCACCAGGCGGCCCTCGCTCAGCAGGATGATCGAGCGGCCGTTCGGGAGGTGCACCTTGTCGACCTGCGGCTTGATGTTCTCCCACTCGTAGGAGCGCAGCCTCGCGGTCTGGATCTCGGTGTCGAAGTGACCGATGTTGCAGAGGATCGCGTGGTCCTTCATCTCGAGGATGTGCTCGAGCGTGACCACGTCGTCGCAGCCCGAGGCGGTCACGACGATGTCGACGTCGCTGATCACGTCCTCGAGGAGCTTGACCGGGTACCCCTCCATGAGGGCCTGGAGCGCGCAGATCGGGTCGATCTCGGTGACGGTCACCTGCGCGCCGAGCGAGGACAGTGCCTGGGCGGAGCCCTTGCCGACGTCGCCGTAGCCGATCACGACCGCCTTCTTGCCGGCGATCATCGAGTCGGTCGCCCGCTTGATCCCGTCCACCAGCGACTCCCGGCAACCGTAGAGGTTGTCGAACTTCGACTTGGTGACGGAGTCGTTCACGTTGATCGCCGGGGTGCCGAGCTTGCCCTCGCGAGCGAGGTTGTGGAGCTCCATCACGCCGGTGGTGGTCTCCTCGCTGACCCCGCGGATCCCCTCGAGGAGGTGCGGGTACTCCTCGTGGACGAGCGCGGTGAGGTCACCGCCGTCGTCGAGGAGCATGTTCGGCCCCCGGCCGTCGCCGAAGTCGAGGGTCTGGCGGATGCACCAGACGTACTCCTCCTCGGTCTCGCCCTTCCAGGCGAAGACGGGGGTCCCGGCCGCGGCGACCGCCGCCGCCGCCTGGTCCTGGGTGGAGAAGATGTTGCACGAGGACCAGCGGACCTCGGCGCCGAGCGCCTGCAGCGTCTCGATCAGCACGGCCGTCTGGATGGTCATGTGCAGACAGCCGGCGATGCGGGTGCCGGTGAGCGGCTTGTCCTCGGCGTGACGCTCACGCAGCGCCATGAGACCGGGCATCTCGGTCTCGGCGATCTTGATCTCGGCCCGTCCCCACTCGGCGAGGCCGATGTCGGCCACCTTGTAGTCGTCGTGTGCTGGGCGGGATGCGGTCTCGGTCACAGTGACTCCCTGTCGATCGTTTTCGGTCGTTCCGTCGTTCACTTGCGCGGCTCACGCGGCGCTGCGCCGCGGGCGCGCGACGATGCCCGCCGTCCACCCAGTGTTGCGTGGAATGGACGGCGGGTACCGCTCACACCCTCGCAGGGCTCCTCACGCCGGACGCTCGGCCACGAAGAACCCGTGACTGATTTTGCCCGAACGGCCGGCCTCGACCCATTGGCCGAGTGCGGTGAGCGTCCGATCGATCTGGTCGCTCGGCACCGGGCCCTCGAGCTCGTCGCGGCGTTCCTGCAGGGCGGCGCGGACCGCCCCGTAGGTGGGTGCGACGTTCTGCCCCCAGTCGTCGCTCTCGCGCACGGTGAAGCCCGCGTCGCGCAGTGCGCGCTGGTAGCCGTCGCGGTCCCACATCTCCGGGGTGCCGACCCGCGCGTAGAGCGTCTGCCGCTCGTCGTCGGGGACGTCCGCCCGCATCAGCAGGTCGCTGAGCACCAAGCGCCCGCCGGGGGCGAGCACCCGCAGGCACTCCCGCAGCACGCGGGGCTTGTCCACGGCGTGCAGCAGTGACTCCTGGCTCCAGACGACGTCAAACTCGCCCTCGTCGAAGGGGAGGGTGTGGAAGTCGCCGTAGCGGATCTCGACCTGGTCGTCGACCCCGGCCTCGGCGACTCGCTCCCGAGCGAAGTCGTTCTCGCGCTCCGAGAGGTTCAGGCCGACGACGTGCGCGCCTCGCTCGACGGCGAGATAGACCGCGGCGGCGCCGTTGCCCGACCCCACGTCGAGGACGCGCTGCTGGTTGCGAATGGCGCCGCGCTCGGCCATCACCTCGTTGAGGTGGGCCATGGCGTCCTGGAGATTGTCGCCCTCGCGCCAGTAGCCCATGTGGATGTTGTCGCCCCATAAGCGGCTGTAGATCTCGTGCGCTGGCCCGTCGTAGTAGGCCTGGGTCTCCTCGACCACCGTGCTGATGTCGGTGCTCATCGTTCTCGATCGCCTCCTTCGGGCGTGCGGTGGATCGGCACCGGGGCGCCGCAGCGCCGGCTCGTCGACTACGCGGTGCCCACCTGGACGACGAAGTCGGGCTCGTGGTGCTGGTAGGCCTCCTTGAAGTCGCCGAAGCGGCGGATGTTGCGGAACCCGGCGTCGGCGAGCAGGCCGGTCAGGTAGTCCTGGCGCAGCGGGTACATCGTGAGGTGGTGCACCCCACCGTCGGGGAACTGGTACCGGAAGCGCACCGCCTCGTCGCTGATCTCCTCGGGGCGAGCGTCCACGCCCTTGCCCGTGTAGTAGTACTGGTGCTTCGTGTTGAAGCCCTCGTCGAGGATCGAGTCGTAGTTGCGCTGGTCGATGATGACCAGCCCTCCGGGACGCAGGACCTTGTGGAACTGTTCGAGCGCCCGGACGCGCTCGTCCTCCGTGAACAGGTGCGTGAACGCGTTGCCGAGACACAGCAGCGCGTCGAACTCGCCCGGCACGTCGTCGGCCAGCGTGCGCCAGTCGGCCTCCTGGACCGGGAGGTCCACCCCCAGCCGCGCGGCGTTCTCGGCGGTCTTCGAGACCATCTCGGCAGCGCCGTCGGCGGCGAGCACGTCGAAGCCGGCCTTGGCGAGCTGCACGGCGTGGTACCCGGTGCCGGTGGCGGCGTCGAGGACCCGCGTGCAGCCGGCGTCACGAAGGATCCGGGGGTAGAAGTCGCCTTCGCCCTTGGCGCGGCCCTCCCAGTCGATGAGCTCGTCCCACTTGTCCACGAACGACGGCTCGTACTCGTCCTGGTAGAGGTCCGAGGTGATCGTCTTGCCTGCCATGTGCACACCCAGTCGTCGCGGTCGCTTGGTCGTGGCGCTCCGCGCCCATGCGCGCTGGCCGGTCGGGACGGCCTTTCGGGCCCGGCCCGGCGGGGGCGTCGTTCCGCGTCCATGTGGCCGCGGGCACGGAGCTAAGGGGGCGGTGGCGCGAGCCCCTCGTCGCGACCGTCAGCGGTCGCTTCGCGGAGCGCCTTTTCCTTTCTTACCTATTCTCACTGCCGCTCGTCAAGCTCCAGAGCCGACTTTTTGGATTGTCGCGCAGAACGCAACACGTTGCGCACTGCGGAATATGGTGTTCGAGCGAGAGAAAAACCCTTTCTGAGCAGCGCGGAAGCGCCATGCGCAACCGCGCTCTCATGGCGCAACGGCCTGTGCGTCCACACGAAGTCGCTGGACAGAGGCTTATCCATATGCCGGCGACCCCGCTCGGAACTTTCCGTGCATCGCCTCAACGGCGGGGAGAACGCGCGATTACGACCGGCCTCGGATGGCCCTCGATCGCGCTTGCGACGTTGCGAGATCGAGCGTTATGTGCTTAGGTCGTTCGTGATCGCCCGGAAGCCCGACGACATTCCAGGAGGCAGCGTGCCGTTCGAGACACTGTTCACATCGGAAAGCGTGACCGAGGGTCACCCCGACAAGGTCGCAGACCAGATCTCTGACGCGGTGCTCGACGCCGTGCTCACCGAGGACCCGACCAGCCGGGTCGCGTGCGAGACCTTCCTGACCACCGGTCAGGTCTCCGTCGGCGGCGAGATCACCACGAAGGCCTCGCCCGATGTGGTGCGCATCGTCCGGGAGACCCTGAACCGCATCGGGTACTCCGACCACCGCTCAAGCTTCGACGGCAACACCTGCGGTGTGAGCGTCTCGCTCGACGAGCAGTCGCCCGATATCGCCCAGGGCGTCGACGACGCGTACGAGACGCGCGAGGAGGACGGCAGCGACCCGCTCGACAAGATCGGCGCCGGTGACCAGGGCATGATGTTCGGTTACGCGTGCGACGAGACCGACGTGCTCATGCCGTTGCCGATCCACCTGGCACACCGGATGTCCGAGCGCCTCGCCGAGGTCCGCCACGAGGGGACCCTGCCGTACCTGCTCCCCGACGGGAAAACGCAGGTCACGGTCTCCTACGACGACGGCGAGCCGACCGGCGTGAAGACGGTCGTCGTCTCGAGTCACCACGACCCCGACGTCGACCTCGACACGCTGCGGCCGGACATCGAGGAGAAGGTCGTCCGCCCCCTGCTGCCGAAGAACCTCGATTCGAGCGAGCTGCGGGTGCTCATCAACCCGACCGGCCGATTCGAGGTCGGCGGGCCGGTCGCCGACGCAGGTCTCACGGGCCGCAAGATCATCGTCGACACCTACGGCGGCATGGCCCGCCATGGCGGCGGCGCCTTCAGCGGCAAGGACTACACCAAGGTCGACCGGTCGGCGGCGTACGCGGCACGGTGGGTCGCGAAGAACATCGTCGCCGCGGGGCTGGCCCGCAAGGCCGAGCTCCAGCTCGCCTACGCGATCGGCGTGGCGCACCCGGTCTCCGTGTCGGTTGACACCTTCGGCACCGAGCGGGTCGACCCCCAGCAGATCTACAAGGGTGTCCTCGACGTGTTCGACCTGCGCCCGGGCGCGATCCACCGCGATCTGGAGCTCGCGCGCCCGATCTATCGCCCGACGGCGGCGTACGGCCACTTCGGGCGCACCGAGCAGTCGTTCACCTGGGAGCGCACCGACCGGGCCGACGAGCTGCGCCGCGTGGTCGGCGCGTAAGCGAACCGTTCGGACGGCCCGGTCGAAGGGGAGACCCGCGCGGCCGGGCCGTCCGCGCGCCGTACGATTGTCCTCGGCGCGCACTGAGGAGCGTGTGAGGCCTCCGAACCCGAGATCCGCCGTGTGGATGTCGACCCCCCGAAGGAGACGTGGGCACTAGCCATGATCGATGAAGCGCGACGCCGACCCGGCTACAACCATCCGCTCCTCGCTGCGGCACGGGAACGTGTCGTCGTCGTCGACGGCGGCATGGGCACCTCGGTGCAGTCGTTCGACCTGACGCTCGACGACTTCGAGGGCCTGGAGGGCTGCAACGAAGTGCTCGTGCGGACCCGCCCGGACGTCGTGCGGCAGATCCACGAGAGCTTCCTCGAGGTCGGATGCGACGCGGTCGAGACCGACACCTTCGGCGGGGCGCCGTGGGTGCTCGGGGAGTACGGGCTCGAGGACGAGACCGAGTCGTTGAACGAGGCCGCGGCCCGCATCGCTCGTGAGGCCTGCGACGCGTTCGGCACCGACCGTTGGGTGCTCGGCTCGATCGGCCCCGGCACGCGCTCGCCGACGCTGTCGCTCGGCAAGGACCCGGCGGAGGCCAACGACTACATCGACTACGACACGATGGTCGAGGGTTACGTCCGCCAGAGCCGCGGGCTGCTGGCCGGTGGGAGCGACGCGATCATCGTCGAGACCTGCTTCGACCTGCTGCAGGCGAAGGCCGCGATCTGGGGCGCCCACCTCGCGATCGGCGAGACGGACCGCACGGTGCCGATCCTCGTGCAGGTCACCATCGAGGCGAACATCAACACGATGCTCCTCGGCAGCGAGGTCGGGGCCGCGCTCACCGCGCTGGAGCCGCTGCCGATCGACGTGCTCGGCATCAACTGCGCCACCGGACCCGAGGACATGCGCGAGCACGTGCGCTACCTGTCCGAGCAGTCCCCGTTGCCGATCAGCGTGATCCCGAACGCCGGCATTCCTTCGCTGTCCGAGGACGGCGACACCCTCTATCCGCTGGAGCCCGAGGGGCTGGCTGCCGCCCACCGCGAGTTCGTGACCGAGTTCGGGGTCGCGATCGTGGGCGGGTGCTGCGGCACGACGCCGGACCACCTGCGCGAGGTCGTCGAGGCCGTGCGCGACTTCACCCCGCGTGAACGCGACCCGCAGCTACAGCCGTCGCTCGCGTCGTTGTACGCGCCGGTCCCGATCGAACAGGACAACTCGTTCCTGATCGTCGGTGAGCGCATGAACGCGAACGGGTCGAAGAAGTTCCGTGAGCTGCTGCTCGAGGAGGACCTCGAGGCGCAGGCGGGGATGGCGGCTGAACAGGTACGCGAGGGCGCGCATGCGCTCGACGTCTGCGTGGACTACGTCGGTCGTGACGGCAGCTCGGACCTCGTCCCGCTGGTCGAGCGGCTCGCGACGCAGTCGACCCTGCCGCTCGTCGTCGACTCGACCGAGGTCGAGGTGATCCGCGCCGGCTTGCAGCGCCTCGGCGGCCGCGCGATGATCAACTCGGTCAACCTCGAGGACGGTCGCACGAAGGCCGATCAGCTCTTCCCCATGGCGTACCAGTTCGGCGCCGGTGTGGTCTGCCTCGCGATCGACGAGGAGGGCCAGGCCCGCACCGCCGACTGGAAGCTCGACGCGTGCAAGCGCATCGCCGAGCTCGCCCGTGAGCACGGCTTGCGCAACTCCGACCTCATCTTCGACACGCTCACGTTCCCGCTCGGGTCGGGGCAGGAGGATCTGCGCCGGGACGGGATGGAGACGCTCGAGGCCATCCGTCGCGTCAAGGAGGAGATCCCCGGGGCCTACACGATCCTCGGGCTCTCGAACGTCTCGTTCGGGTTGTCCCCGGCTGCGCGGCAGGCGCTGAACTCGGTCTTCCTCGCCATGGCGATGGAGTACGGGCTCGACGCCGCGATCGTGCACGCCGGCCGGATCCTGCCGTTGCACCAGATCGACGACGAGGTGCAGACGATCTGCCGCGACCTCGTGCAGGACAACCGCGGCACCGCCGGCAAGGGCGGGACCGCCGACGAGAACTACGACCCGCTGCACGCGCTCATGGAGCGCTTCGAGGGGGCGTCGCTCGCCGGTTCCGGCGCCGAGGAGCTCGCGGCCATGGCGGTCGCCGATCGTCTGGAGAAGCGGATCATCGACGGCAACAAGGACGGCCTGGGCGACGACCTCGACCAGGCGCTGTCGGAGGGCTACGCGCCGCTCGACATCATCAACCAGCACCTGCTGGCGGGCATGAAGGTCGTCGGGGACCTGTTCGGCGAGGGCAAGATGCAGCTGCCGTTCGTGCTGCAGTCGGCCGAGTGCATGAAGGCCGCGGTCGCGCACCTCGAGCCGTACATGGAGGCGAGCGACGACGGCGGCAAGGCGAAGGTCCTGCTCGCGACCGTCAAGGGCGACGTCCACGACATCGGCAAGAACCTCGTCGACATCATCCTGTCGAACAACGGCTTCGACGTGCACAACATCGGCATCAAGCAGCCGATCGACAACATCATCCACGAGGCCCAGGAGTTCGGGGCCGACGCGATCGGGCTCTCCGGCCTCCTCGTGAAGTCGACGGTGATCATGAAGTCCGACCTCGAGGAGATGCAGCGCCGCGAACTGCAGGACTACCCGGTGCTGCTCGGCGGCGCCGCGCTGAACCGCGGGTACGTCGAGATGGATCTGCGCGAGGTCTACGAGGGGCCGCTGTTCTACTGCAAGGACGCGTTCGCGGGCCTGCAGACGATGGACGAACTCGTCGAGCACAAGGACGCCGGCGGCTGGCCCGACGACTGGGGCACGATCCCCATCGAGCGGCCGCAGAAGCGAGCCCGCGAGGAAGCGGCCACCGCCCCCGCCGAGCCGGTGAGTCGCTCCGACGTCGCCACCGATGTGCCCGTCCCCACACCGCCGTTCTGGGGGTCGCGGGTCGTCCGCGGCATCTCGCTCGACGAGCTCGCGGGCTTCCTCAACAAGGTCGCGCTGTTCCGCAACCAGTGGGGCCTCGACAAGAACAGCTGGGAGGAGGGCGAGGCCGCGCTGCGGAAGATCCTGGCGTACGCCCGCTCCGAGCAGCTGCTGCGGCCCGAGGTCGTCTACGGGTACTGGCCGGCGAACGGCGACGGCAACGACATCGTCGTGTGGGCCGGGCCGGACAGCGACGAGGAGGCCGCACGGTGGACGCTGCCCCGGCAGACGAAGGGCCGCCAGCTCTGCATGGCGGATTACCTGCGGCCGATCGAGTCCGGCGAGCGCGACGCCATCGCCTTCCAGGCGGTGACCGTCGGCCCCAAGGTCAGTGAGCGCACGGCCGAGCTGTTCGCCCAGGACGCCTACACCGACTACCTCTATCTCCACGGCCTCGGGGTGGAGATGGCCGAGGCGCTCGCGGAGTACTGGCACCGTCGCATCCGCGAGGAGCTCGACATCCACCACCAGGACGCCGCCGAGGTCGAGGAGCTGTTCAAGCTGAACTACCAGGGCGCGCGCTTCAGCTTCGGCTATCCCGCCTGCCCGGACCTCGAGCAGCGCAAGCCGCTGTTCGACCTGCTCGACGGCAGCCGGATCGGCCTCGACCTCAGCGAGGAGTTCCAGCTGCACCCGGAGCAGGCCACCGACGCGCTGGTCTTCCACCACCCGGAGGCGCGATACTTCAGCGCCCGCTGATCACGATCCCGCCCGGGCGGCCTCGCGAACCAGCTAGGCGAGGTCCGCCGGGCGGTTCACGTTCCGTGCGAAGGCGCCCGCGGGGTCGAGGTCGCTCCAGTGATCGGGACCGCATTCGACGACGTGCAACTCGTCGAGGGCCCCCATGAGGCAGTGTCTCCCCGACGCGACGCGTTCCCGCAGGACCGGCAACGCGGTGCGATGCCAGACGGCGTGCAGGGGCTGGCGCCGCTCCACGACGGGCACGGCCGCGTCCGCGCCGTGGCGATGGGCTGCGCTGGCCAGTCGTGCCAGCACCGGAGCGCTGGCGCGGGGCAGGTCCACGGCCAGCACGGCGACCAGGTCGTGATGTGCAGCGGCCAGACCGGCTACCAGCCCCCCGACCGGGCCGACCCCCGGCGCCGCGTCGGGAACCTCACGGGTGTCCGCGATCCGCAACGCGTCGCGGTCACCACGGGCGATCAGCAGATCATCGGTGAGTTCCCCGAGCACGGCGAGCGCGCGGTCGACTAGCCGCTGCCCCCCGATCCGTTGGACCGCCTTGTCGCCGCCCATCCGCTCGCCACGCCCGCCGGCCAGCACGAGCCCGCTCAGCTCCGGGAGGCGAGGTCGCGTCGTGTCGCCCGTCGACGCGTCGTTGGGGAAGGGACCGAGGGCCATGACGCCGTCGTCACCAGCTCGGTGCGGCAGTGACGCCGCCGTCGACCACCAGCGTCGTGCCCGTGATCCACGCGGCGGCGGGGGAGGCGAGGAAGACCACGGCGTCGGCGATCTCGTCGGCGCCACCGGTGCGCCCGAGGGGGGCGGCCGCCTCGTAGCGGGCGATGCCCTCGGGCCAGTTGCGAGGTAGGTCCTCGCGGTGGATCAGTCCCGGGGCGACGGCGTTCACCCGGACGCCCCGGGGCCCGAGCTCCACCGCCGCCGCCTGTGTGAGCCGCTCCAGCCCGGCCTTCGCGGCCGCGTAGTGCGCGTGACCCGGCATCGGCTGGCGCGCCTCGATCGAGCTGATGTTGACGACCGCGCCGCGGGCCTCGACCAGCGCCGCCTCGCACGCACGCGTCATCGCGAAGGCGCTGCGCAGGGTCGCGGCCAGCACCGCGTCCCACGCGGCGGCGTCCAGTTCCTCCCACGGATGCAGCGGCTGGGCGGCGGCGGCGTTCACGAGCACGTCCAGGGTCGGCAGCTCTGCGGCGGCGGCCTCCGCGAGCCGTGCTGGACCCTCGTCGTCGGACACGTCGGCAGCCACGGCGACCGCTTCGCCCCCCGAATCGCGGATCGCCTCCGCGACGGCCTCGCCATCACCCGAGCGATGGTTGACGATCACGCGAGCCCCGGCGAGCGCGAACCGCTCCGCGATCGTCGCACCCAGTCCGCGGCCGGCCCCGGTCACCAGCACCCCACGGCCCGAGAGGTCGAGTCGCCGGGCCGTCGTGTCCTCGGTCGCAGAAGCCATCGGGATCCTCCGGTCGGTGGCACGCCGAGCAGGTAGGGTGCCACGGGCATGGAATCGCTGACTGGTCACCAGGTCGCCGCGTTGCTCGATCTCGAGCCGTTGCCGGTCGAGGGTGGCCTCTACCGCCGCATTCACGCGGACGAGGCCTGCACGAGCATCTACTACCTCATGATCGCGCCCGCGTACTCGGCTCTGCACGCGCTCACCGTGACCGAGGTCTGGCACCACCACGCAGGGGCGCCCGCCCGGATGTTGCTGCTCCACCCGGATGGGCACGTGGAACGCCCGGTTCTCGGCCCGGAACTCGTGGACGGGCAACGGTCCCAGGTCGTGGTCCCTCCCGGGACCTGGCAGGGTGCGGCGACGCTGGGGGACTGGACCCTGGCGGGCTGCACCGCGGCCCCGGCCTTCACCGACGCCGCCTTCACCCTCGGTGCGGCCGAGGACCTCGCGGCCGCCTATCCGGGCGCCGCCGAGGACGTGCGGCGCCTCGCCGGCGGTGGCGCCTGACGCGCGTTACCCCGTGGCCAGTCGCTCGGCACGCTGTTGGACCTCGGCGCGCGCCCGCTCCTCGTCGACGGTCAACACGACCCCGTTCGCGACGACCCGTCGACCGGCGACCCACACGTCGCGCACGTGGCGGCTGGAGGCCGACCAGACGAGGTGTGCGAGCAGGTCGCGGTCGGTGAGCATGGGCACGAAGGCGGCGTCCGCGGTCTCCAGGCGCACCAGGTCAGCCCAGCGACCCCGTTCGAGGACGCCCAGGTCGGGACGCCCGAGCGCTTGTGCGCCGCCGCGCGTGGGGAGCCCGAGCGCGGCCTCCGCGGGCAGGGCGGTGGCCTCGCCCGTCCGCGCGCGTTGCAGGAGTGGGGCGAGGCGCGCCTCCTCCCACAGGTCGAGGTCGTTGTTGCTCGCCGGTCCGTCGGTGCCGAGTCCGACCGCGATGCCGGCCTCGAGGAAGTCGGTGACGCGGGCGATGCCGCTCGCGAGCTTCGTGTTGCTCTGCGGGCAGTGCGCGACCGCGACGCCGGCGCGCCGGTAGATCGCGAGATCCTCGTCGGACAGCCACACCGAGTGCGCGGCCAGCACGCGGCGGGGCTCGAAGAAGCCGATGTCCTCCAGCAGCGCGGGGACGCTCTTGCCGTGCTCCGCCTCGAGCTCGGCCCCCTCATGCTGCGACTCCGCGACGTGGATCTGCAGCAGCCGGTCACGCTGCCCGGCGGCCTCGGCGATGCCGGTGAGCGCCTCGATCGGCAGCGTGTACGCGGCATGGGCGGCGAGTCCGACCTCGACGCGCGGGTCGGCGTCCCCCGCGTACCGGTCGCCGAGCCCGATCGCGGTGTCGAGCTGCGACTGCCAGCCGCCCAGGTGCTCCATGCCGGGCGCGACCAGGACCGCCGCGGTGACGACGCATCGGCTGCCCGCGTCGCGAACGGCGTCGACGACCGCCTCGGGATAGAAGTACATCTCGCAGCTCGTCGTGACGCCGAAGCGCAGCAGCTCGGCGCACGCGAGGGTCATGCCCCAGTAGGTGTCGTCGGCGTTCATGCGCCCCTCGCGGGGCCAGACGACCTCCTCCAGCCACTGCAGCAGCGGCAGGTCCTCGCCGCTCCCGCGCAGCAGCGTCATCGGCGAGTGGCAGTGCACGTTGACCAGGCCCGGCAGCAGGACACCCGATACCCGCTGGGTCGTGTGGTCGGTTCCCGCGGGCGGTGGCTGCGTGGCATCGCCGACGTCCTCGATGCGCCCGGCATGGTCGACATCGACGAATCCGGGGCGGTGCACCGTCATCCGTTCGTCGCACGTCACGACTGCGTCAGCGAGGAAGCGGGTGGGCACGGAGGTCTCCTCTGCGTGGCCGGTCGGGCGAGCGCGTCAGGTCGTGGGGCGACGCCTCGCTGAGCGAGGAGCCTACGCGACCGTCCAAACGCGTAGGCTCAGGGGTCGCGGACGTGAGAATCCCGATGCGACGACGAACAGGAGGCGCGGTGTCGGCCGACCACGAGATGCAGGCTGCGGGAGCGACGCAGGCCGTGGAGCGCGAACGTCTCACCTGGGAGGCGTTCGGCGTTGGCGCACGCGAGCTCGCGCAGACGGTTGACGCCGACGGATACCGACCCGACGCGGTCCTTGCCATCGCGCGCGGCGGCCTGGTCATCGGGGGTGCGCTCGCGTACGCGCTCGGTGTCAAGCCCAGTTACCTCGTCAACGTCGAGTACTACACGGGGGAGGGTCAGACGATGGAGGCGCCGGTCGTGCTGCCCGCGGCCCTCAACCTGGATGCGGCGAGCGACGCGCGGGTCCTCATCGCCGACGACGTCGCCGACTCGGGCCACACGTTGCAGGTGGTGCACGACCTCGCCAGGTCGGCGGTCGCGGAGGTCCGTACGGCGGTGCTCTACGAGAAGCCCCGCTCGGCCGTCGCGTGCGACTACGTCTGGAAGCGCACCGACGCGTGGATCGACTTCCCGTGGTCGAGCGGATCCGCACTGGTCAGCGAGGGCGCGCGACCCTAGTCGGCCCGCGACCCGCAACCCTAGTCGGCCCGCGACCCGCGGCGCGTCGACCGTTGCACCGGGATCCGGGGGCCGCACCCGCGACGTATCGCTGCCTGTGGCATCACTCGGCCCGCACCCCGGCGGCCCGGCCCCGGGCGATCAACCGCCGGGCCATCTTGCGGCTCGCCTCGTCGATCATCGCGCCCTCGAAGGTCGCCGCTCCCTGGCCGGCGGCCAGGGCCTCCTCGTAGGCCGCCAGCATCGCGGCGGCCCGTGAGACCTGCCGGTGGCTCGGCGTGAACACCTCGTTGGCGAGGGGCACCTGGCGGGGATGGATGCACCACTTCCCGTCGAAACCCACCCCGAGCGCGTGGCGGGCGCTCTCGCGGTAGCCCTCGTCGTCGGTGAAGTCGGCCAGCGGCCCGTCGACTGCCTCGGCGCCGACCGCCCGGGCGAACTGCGCGATCCGGGTGCGTACCGCGTGGAACGGGTCGCCCGGCGTGCCTTCGGCGCCCAGCCCCACGTCGATCGCGGGGATGCCGAGGTCCGCGGCGTAGTCGCCGGGCCCGAAGATCAGCGCCTCCAGTCGATCGGTGACCTCGCTGATGGCCTCGAGCCGGGTGGCGCCCGCCCCGCTCTCCACCTGCGCCTCGACGCCGATCCTCGCCCCGTGCTCCGTGGCCGCCTCGAGCTGATCCAGCAGGTAGGCGAGGAAGTGCAACTCGCCGGGATGCTCCACCTTCGGGACGACGAGCGTGTCGATCCGATCGCCGGCGCCATGCAGCAGCGCGGACACGTCGTCGTGGCACCAGGGGCTGCGCACGTCGTTGACGCGCACCGCAACGGTCTTGTCGCCGCAGTCGGTCCCCATGAGCGCCCGGATCACCAGGTCCCGGGCCTCGGCCTTGAGATCGGGGGGCACCGCGTCCTCGAGGTCGAGGAAGATCTCGTCGGCGTCGCCGGCGGCGGCCTTCTCCGCCATGTCGGGGCGGTTGCCCGGCACTGCGAGGACGGATCGGCGCAGCCGGGGCTCTCGAACGGTCTCGTCCGTGCTCATGGGGCGGCAGCGTAGCCAGCGGTGCCGGCCGAGGCCACACCGGCCCGATCAGTCGAGCAGCGGCATCCCGGGGACCGTGAGGAACTCGTCGAGGTCATCACCGAGGGCGACCTGCTCGAACAGCGTCCGGGCCTCCTCGAAGTGGCCGGCGGTGAACTGCTCGGCCCCGACGGCGTCGCGGATGGCCGCGAGCTCCTCGTCGATCACGCGATGGACGAGGTCGGGGGCGACCTGCTCGCCCTCCAGCGCGTCACCGGCCTCGAGCCGCACCCCGTGGTGCTGCCACTGCCAGATCTGGCTGCGGCTGATCTCGGCCGTGGCGGCGTCCTCCATGAGGTTGAACAGGGCCGCGGCGCCCTGGCCGCGCAGCCACGACTCGATGTAGAGGAGGCCGACCCGGACGTTGGCGCGCAACCCTGCCTCGGTCCGCTGGCCCTCCGGCACGCGGATGTCGAGGAGCTCCTTGGCGCCGACCGCCACGTCGTCGCGCTGCCGGTCGACCTGGTTCGGCCGCCTGCCGAGCACCGCGTCGAACTCCTCCATGGCGACCGGGACGAGGTCGGGATGGGCCACCCACGTCCCGTCGCACCCGTCGGTGGCCTCCCGCTGCTTGTCGGCTCGCACGTTGGCGATCGCCCGCTCGTTGACCTCGGCGTCCTTGCGGCTGGGGATGAACGCCGCCATGCCGCCGATCGCGTGGGCTCCGCGCCGGTGGCAGGTCGCCACCAGGAGTTCGGTGTAGGCGCGCATGAACGGCACGGTCATCGTGACCTGCGCCCGGTCGGGGAGGACGAACTCGCGGCGGTTGGGGAAGCTCTTGATGACGCTGAAGATGTAGTCCCAGCGGCCGGCGTTCAGCCCCGCCGAGTGGTCCCGCAGCTCGTGGAGGATCTCCTCCATCTCGAAGGCGGCCAGGATGTGCTCGATCAGCACGGTCGCCTTGATCGTGCCCTGCGGGATCGCGAGCCGTTCCTGGGCGAACCGGAACACGCCGTTCCAGAGCCGGGCCTCGCGGTGGTTCTCGAGCTTGGGGAGGTAGAAGTAGGGGCCGCTGCCGCGCTCGGCCAGCTCCCGGTGGTTGTGGAAGAGGTAGAGCCCGAAGTCGAACAGGCCGCCCACCATCCGCTCGCCGTCGACGACCACGCACGGCTCGTCGAGGTGCCAACCGCGGGGCCTCACGACCAGCGTCGCGGGCTCGTCGACGAGCCGGTACTCCTTGCCGTCGTCCTGGACGAAGTCGATGCGGCGGCGGATCGCATCGGCCAGGTTGGCCTGGCCATCGACCATGTTCGCCCACGTGGGCGAGTTCGAGTCCTCGAAGTCCGCCATGAACACCCGCGCGCCCGAGTTCAGGGCGTTGATCACCATCTTGCGGTCGGTGGGTCCGGTGATCTCGGTGCGCCGGTCGGCGAGGTCGGCGGGAGGGGGCGCGACCTGCCAATCGCCCTCGCGGACGTGGGCCGTCTCCGGGAGGAAGTCGGGCAGCTCGCCGTAGGCGAGGCGCTCGCGGCGCTCGGCGCGTTCGGCGAGCAGCGCGTCGCGCGTGATCTTGAAGTCCCGTTGGAGGTCGCCGAGGAACGCGAGGGCCTCGTCGGTGAGGATCTGGCGGCGTCGGCCCTCGAGCGAGCCGTGCACCTCGACGCCGTCGACGTCTGCGCTCATCGGTGGGCTCCTCTTCGTCGTCGAGCGCGGGCGAGGGGCGGATCGCGGTCAGGGTACGCGCTCGCCCCGAATGGAGGCGTCCACGAGCTGGACCGGGTGCCGGACGGGCACGTCGAGGAACCGGCCGACCTGCAGCGCGCACCCGGGGTTGGCGGTGACGACGAGGTCGGGGGCGCGGTCGGCGATGTGGGCGGCCTTGCGGCGGCCCAGCTCCGCGGCCGGCTCCGGCTGCAGGAGGTTGTACACACCCGCGGAGCCGCAGCAGAGTTCCGGCTCGGCGATCTCGACGAGGTCGACGCCCGGCACGGTGCGCAGGACCTCGCGCGGCGCGCCGCGCACCCCTTGGGCGTGGGCGAGGTGGCACGCGTCCTGGTACACGACCCGTGCGGGCACCGGGTGTCGCTCGGCACGAGGACCCAGCTCGGCCAGCAGTTCACTCACGTCGCGGACGGTCGCGGCGAGGCGCGCGGCCCGCTCCGCCCAGTCCGGTTCGTCGCGCAGGAGGTGGCCGTACTCCTTGAGGGTCGACCCGCAGCCGGCCGCGTTGGTGACGATCACGTCGGCGCGGGCGGCCTCGAGGGAGGCCACGAGGCGCTTGGCCCGCGCGATCGCGCGCGGTTCCTCGCCCGAGTGCAGCTCGAGCGCGCCGCAGCAGCCCTGGTCCGATGGCACGACCAGCTCGCAGCCGTCGGCCGCCAGGACCCGCGCGGTGGCGGCGTTGACCTCGGCGAAGGCCACCGACTGCACGCAACCGGTCAGCAGGGCCACCCGACGGCGCGCGGGACCCGCGGGCGGGATCCGGTCGGGGAGACGTTGCGGACGGGCGAGCTGTCGTAGGCCCACCTCGGGGACGAGCGCCTCGAGCGTCCGCAGGCGCGAGGGCAACCGGTCGAGCAGGCCCACCCGGCGCAGCAGCCACCGCAGGCCGGACCGCCGGTAGAGCCAGCCTCCCACGAGCGCGGCGCGCAGGCGCGTGGGCTCCGGGAACACCGCGAAGATCAGACGACGGAACGCCCGCTCCGGCAGCGGACGCCGATGGTGGCGCTCGACCTGGGCGCGCGTGGCCTCGATGAGCTCGCCGTATTGGACGCCCGACGGGCAGGCGGTGACGCAGGCCATGCACCCCAGGCACGCGTCGAAGTGGCTCACCACCGTTTCGTCGAGCGCGACCTCGCCGCGGCGTGCCATCGCCATGAGATCGATCCGCCCCCGGGGCGAGTCCGGCTCCTGGCCCCACAGCTCGTAGGTGGGGCAGGCCGGCAGGCAGAAGCCGCAGTGCACGCATTCGGAGAGCCGCTCGGAGCTTGGTGGCCGGAGGCCGTCGAACGCACCGGTTCCGCCGTGCGGGTCGGCGATCCGCGGCGTGTCGGCGGCCGTGCCAGGCGCGGGGCGGTCGCTCGGGGTCGTGCTCATCGGTCAGAGACCTCCCACGAAACGGCCCGGGGCGAGGCGCCGCTCCGGGTCCAGCGCGTCCTTCAGCCGGCGCATCAGGGCGAACCCGGCCGGTGGCGGACCCCACACGGTCCCGGCGTCCCAGCAGCCGTCCGGGTCGGCGAGGCCGTGGGGGCGCCGGCGCACGACGAGGTGGCCTCCCGTTCCCGCCACGCGCTGCCGCAGGGCGATCGCCGCGGTGGCGTGATCGGGCGGTGCGCCGCCACGCAGGCGCACGTCGTGCAGCCCCAGGGCCAGATGGCTGGCGACGCCGAGGTCGAGTCCGGTCTGCTCGGCGGTGGCCCGGACCGCGTCGGCGATCTCGGCCTGGCGGTCGGGGAGCGCGGCCACGCGGGCGACCGTCTCCCCGGCAGCGCCGGCGTGCGCGGCGACCACGGCGTCCCAATCCGAACGCTCGTCGTCGCCGGTCCGCTCCTGCGGGACGAGTCGGTGCTGGGTGAGCAGTGCCTGCAGCCGCTCGGCCTGTTCGATCACGGCTCGGTCCACCCCGCGGAACCGGACCCGGATCATCCCATCGCCCATGGCGTCGGCGGTCGCGGGCTCGACGGTCCAGTCCAGCGCGGCAGGCTCCAGCGGCGAATCGTCCACCGCTCGGGCCACGGCGGCGGCCTGCGGGGCGCTCGCGCGGGCCCTGACGGTGCAGCTGGTCGCGGGCTGTGGGTGCAGCCGCACGGCCACCCGCGCGATGAGACCGAGCGTGCCGACGGACCCGGTCACCGGCCGCATGAGGTCGTAGCCGGCGACGTTCTTGATCACGGTGCCACCGGCCCTGACCACCGAGCCGTCCGCGAGCACCAGGGTGACGCCGATGACGAGGTCGCGGAGGGGCCCGTGGCGCAGGCGCTGCGGCCCGTCGAACGCGCGCGCGACCAGCCCTCCGACCGTCGCACCCTCGGGGGCGCCGTCAACGGCGAGTCGAGGGCCGCCGACCCGCTTCGCGGCGAGCGCGTCCAGCTCGGCCAACCGCGTCCCGCCCTCGACCACCGCGACCCCGTCCGCGGCGTCGTACCGGCGCACCCGGTCGAGCCCGGCGGTCTCCAGGACGGTGTCGATGCCCGCTGGCGGCGCCCCCCAGTCGAGGCCGGTCCCGCCCCCTCGCAGCAGGATCCGGCCGCCGTCCCGCATGGCGGCGACCGCTTCCTCGATAGTCCGCGGTTGCGCCTGGGCGGCGGAGGCGCGCGGATCAGCGGGCTGCATGGTCCTCACAGCCGCTCCGCGAGGCCGGCCTCCTCGAGGGGATGCGGGCGGTACGGGCCGGGCGACTCGCCGCAGAGGCGGGGAGTGGGCAGCACCTTGTCGGGGTTGGCGAGGCCGTCGGGATCGAGGGCCCGGCGCACCCGCTCGAACACCGCGAGATCCTCCTCGCCGAACATCGCCGGCATCGAGCACGCCTTGTCCGCCCCGACCCCGTGCTCGCCCGTGATCGAACCCCCCGCGTCGACACAGAGCTCGACGATGCGGGCGGCCACCTTCTCGGCCTCCTCGGCCTCGCCGGGCCGCGTCCCGTCGTACAGCACGAGCGGGTGGAGGTTGCCGTCCCCGGCGTGGAAGACGTTCGCGACCCGGTAGCCGGCCTCGGAGGAGAGGTCGGCGATGCGCTCGAGCACGTCCCCCAGCGCGGTCCGCGGGATCACGCCGTCCTGGACGAAGTAGTCGGGTGCGAGCCGCCCCATCGCCGCGAACGCGGCCTTGCGGCCCTTCCAGATGCGTGCGCGGTCGGCGGCGTCGCGGGCGATGGTGATCGCGGTCGCGCCGGCCTCGCGGCAGCAGGCCTGGACCGCCTCGAACTCCCGGTCGACCTCGGCCTCGGGCCCGTCGAGCTCGACGAGCAGGACCGCGCCGGCGTCGCGATTGAGGCCGACGCCGGTGTCCTCCTCGCAGGCCTGGATCGCGAGATGGTCGAGCATCTCGAGACCCGCGGGCACGATGCCGGACGCGGTGATCGCCGTCACCGCGTCCCCGGCGTCCCTGGGCGTCGTGAAGTCCGCGACGAGGGTGCGCACCGACTCGGGCGTGCGCAGCAGTCGCACGACGACCTTGGTGACGAGCCCCAGCGTGCCCTCGCTGCCGACGATCAGCCCTCGCAGGTCGTAGCCGACGCTGTCGGCGGTCGGCGCCCCGAGCCACTCCACCTCGCCCTCGGCGGTGATCAGCTCGAGGGCCAGCACGTGGTTGGTGGTGAATCCGTACTTCAGGCAGTGCACGCCACCGGAGTTCTCGGCGACGTTGCCGCCGATGGTGCAGACGATCTGGCTCGAGGGATCCGGGGCGTAGTAGCGGTCGTGGCCCTCGACGGCCGCGCTGATCTCGCGGTTGGTGACACCCGGCTCCACCGTCATGCGGCCGTTCGCGAGGTCGACGTCGAGGATGCGCCGCAGGCGCGCGACGCCGATCAGCACCCCGTCGGGATGTGGCATGGCGCCGCCCGAGAGGCCGCTGCCCGCACCGCGCGGGACGAACGGCACCCCGTGTCGCCGACAGGCCCGGACGCAGGCGGCCGCTTCCTCCGTGCTCGAGGGGAGCAGCACCAGGGGTGGGACCTCCCGCAGCGCGGCGAGCCCGTCCGCCGCGTAGGTCCGACGCTGGGCCGGATGCTCGAGGACCCCGTCAGGGCCGAGTAACGGGGCGAGCTCGTCCCGCACCGCGCCGACCGTGCCTGGTGTCCGGCTCACACGGCCTCCTCGCGGCCCCTCGCGCCCATGTGGGATCGCGCATCGCTGTGCCCTTCGCGTTCGCGACGCTATTGCGGGGGCGCGCTCGGGTCAAGGTGAGTCGCCCGGTCACGGACTCAGCAACGGACTCAGAACAGGCGCGCGCCCGTGACGAACTGCTCGCCGCGGGGGCCGGCCCATTCGAGCAGCTCGAGCTCGCGCCAGTAGCCGGGCTCGCGTCGACCGGAGACGAGCAGCGTGAGGGCCAAGGGGTCGGCGGCCACCGAGCACTCACCAGGATCGGCGTGATTGTCCCACGAGGCCCATCCGTCCGCGACGTGGAGCACGCCCGAGCGCTGGACCGGCCCGTGCACGGTGAGGCGCATCGTCGAGCCGTCGGGGAACCCGGCGCGCTTGACGGCGAGGCGCGGCAGCGCGTCGAGTACGAACTGGTACGCCGCACGAGCGGCCGAGCTCGAGTCGGCCAGATCGAGGTCGGTGTCGAGCGCGATGCGCAGGTCCTGCAGGTGCACCCACAGGTCGTAGCAGCGGATCCGCAGCAGTCCCGCCTCGGTCGTGGGCCCGACGGGGCCGGTGGCCTCGGCCTCCCAGTCACGCACCTGGCTCAGCCGCAGGACGTGGCCGTCGCGCGCGCGGCGAAGCTCGTCGCGCACGGTCGAGAGGTCCGCGTCCGCGTACGCGGCCACGCCGTGCGCGGCCCAACGGTCCCGTTCGGACCGGTCGTCGGGCGGCGTCCAGCCCTCCGGTGGTTGGGCCCGCTCCGCGCCGTCGAAGTCCAGTTGCGCCGCAGCGCAGTGCGCGAGCACGTCGCGGACCCGCCAGTCGTCGCACGGCGTGGGCGCGGTCGCGTCCTCCTCGTCGATGCCCTCGGCGACGGCGAGCAGGCGGTTCCACAAGCTCGCCGCGGTCGCCGGCGCGTCATCGAGTAGGCCGGCGTCGACCGGCGTCGGGGAGGCCAGTGAGGTCCGTTCAGCCATCACACACCCGCTTCGCGAAGTCGGTCACACGCGCGTTGATCAGGTCGGCATCGTGGTCGAGCGTCGCGACGTGGTAGCTGTCCTGCAGCACCACCTGCTCCCGGTCGACGGAGCCGACGCCGTCGAGCACGCGCTGGCTGTCGGCGGTGTCCACCGTGTTGTCCCGTGCGCTCGTGAGCACGAGTATCGGCTGGGCCACCCGGGCGAGGTCGAGCTGGCGGTGCAGCTCGCGCACGGAGTCGAGCGCTCGGAGGGGAACCCGGGGGTAGGCGTACTCGCTGACCCCGGACTTCGCGATGTCGTCGCCGACGCCGAACTGCAGGCTCGGCACGAGCCGCTTCAGCACGGGCAGGACGGCCAGGCGTCGGTCCGCCATCGAGAGGAACGGGTTGATGACGGCGATCCCGTGCACGAGGTCCGGGCGGGCGCCGGCGAGGTGCAGCGCGAGTGCCCCGCCCATCGACTGCCCGACGACGACGCGGCGTGTGGTGCGCGCCGCCAGCAGGTCGAGTGCCGCGCTCGCCTCCCGCGCCCAGTCGGTCCAGCGCGTTCGGTTCAGCTCCGCCGCGGTCGTGCCGTGCCCCGGCAGGCGTGGCAGCTCGACCGCGAAGCCGGCGTCGGCGAGGGCCTCGGCCAGGGGCCGCACCGAGACGGGATTGCCGACGAACCCGTGCAGCACCAGCGCGCCGTGCTCGCCGCCGCCCGCCGACCAGGACTCGGCCCCGGGGATGACTTGCCCCATCGCGTCCTCCCTCGACTCCGCGCCACCGCGAACCGGCCGCCTGCGTTCACCGGGCCGGCAAGGAGACGCGTCGATCGCAGTCTAGTCGGCCTCCTGCCCGGTCGAGGTCCCGGGGAGGGTTGCGACCCGCCCGCCACTGCGCCAGTAGGCGCGACCGTCACGGTCGAGGAAGCCCTCGTCGACCAGGTACCGGCGCAGACTCGTGTAGTCGTCGTGGTAGCGGCGCAGGAGGTCGTTGATCTCTCGCTCGTCGTAGCGCACACCAGGCTCCACATCGAGCGCGAGGCGCTCCAGGACGACCTGCCGCTTGCTGCGGGTGGCGGGGATCTCGACGAGTCGCTCGCCGGAGAAGAACCGGGCGAGGACCTGCTGCTCGGCCTCGGTCATGCCCATCAGGACGTGTGGCGCCGGGGGCGCGGGTTGCGGCAGGTCCGCGGCCAGTTCGCGCAGGGCGTCCGAGAGGAGCCGGTAGGCGTCCCCCTCGCGCGCCACGATCCCACCCTGGACGAGCGGGGCGAGGGTGCGCAGGGCATCACGCTCGGTCACACCCGCCGCGGCAGCCGCCTCTGCCGCGGTCCGCGGCGCGGCGGCGACCGCGCCGATCACGGCCAGGCGGCGCGGGTCGAGCACGAGCTTGAGGAAGTCACGCGCGTGCACGGGGCGAGGGTACGCGCACATCGGCCTGGTGCGCTCACCCGGGGGGCAGCGCAGCCGCGAACGTGGACCGGGGACCGCCGCGGCGAGCCCCACCTCGAGGTGCGTGTGAGCGCAGCCGCGGATGTGGACCGTGGACGCACGCTCGCGGCCGGGCGCCCGGTCAGCGGCGGCGGGACACCGCACGCATCGTCCCTACGCGGTGCCGCCCTCGTCGCCCCCCGCGGGCCGGGAAACCGGCACGTCGATGAGCGAACCGTACTCGGTCCAGGACCCGTCGTAGTTCCGCACGGTCGGGAACTCGAGGAGCTCGTGGAGGACGAACCACGCGAGCGAGCTGCGCTCCCCGACACGGCAGTAGGTGACCACTTCACGGTCGGGCGTGGCCCCGACGTCGGCGTAGAGCTCGCGCAGCTCGTCGGCGGACCGGAACTGCCCCGTCTCGAGGTGCACGACGTGCTCCCACGGCACGTTCTGGGCGCCGGGGATGTGACCGGCGACCATCGCCGATTCCTGGGGAAGGCGCTCGGGAGCGATGATCTCGCCGTGATACTCGGCGGGGGAACGGACGTCCACGAGCGCGACGCCGTCGGGGGAACCGACGTAGCGCTCGAGGACCTCATCCCGCCGAACGCGGATCGACTCGTTCAGCGCCGGCGGGTCGTAGCCGGACGTGACCGTCCGGGTCGGCGGGGCGGAGGTGAGCGTCCGGTTCTCGAGCTCCCAGAGTTTGCGACCGCCGTCCATGAGGCTCAGGCGCTCGTGCCCGTAACTACGGAAGTACCAGAACGCGAACGCCGCGAACCAGTTGTTGTTGCCGCCGTAGAACACGACGTGGCTGTCGCGCGAGACGCCCTTGCGCTCCATCAGGGCGGCGAAGTCCCGCGGGCCGACGAAGGTGCGGCGGACCGGATCCTGGAAGTCCTCGCGCCAGTGGAAAGCGATCGCCCCCGGGATGTGGTCGGTGTCGTAGAGCGTGGTGTCCTCGTCCACCTCGGCGAGGACGACATCGGGGTCGTCGAGGTGGTCGGCGACCCATTGGGTCGTGACCAGAGACTGCGTTGCCAATCGATCCTCCTGGGCACCCGGTTCCGGGCTGGACCTGGGGGGGGTCGTGCCGCGGGCGCCGGACAGAGATGCAACGTCTGAGCGTATACGCCACCCCCCGGGGGTCGTCACATGACACGGAGTGGCGGGCCTCCCGCCGCCGACTCATGAGGGCGTGACCTCGACCCACAGCGCGCGATGGTCGCTGGTCGTCTCCGCGACGACGTCGGCCGCCAGCGCGCGCAGTCCACGCAGGAGGATCTGGTCGGCCTGCATGCGGGGCTCCCAGGCGGGATACGTCGCCGGGGCGCTCACGTGGTGCCAGCGCGGGAGGGTTCGCCGGACCGGCGCCGTCGGCAGGTTGAGGTCCCCCAGCAGCACTGCACGAGGGGCAGCGGCGAGCCGGGCTGCGTGACGGAGCTGGCGCAGGGCCCTCCACGGCAGGTACGACAGGTGGGTCGTGGTCACGGCCACGGGGCCCAGGGGACCGTCCACGACGGCGCGCACCGCGACCCGCGGCTCGCGGTCCCAGCCGGGCCGTTGGGGCGAGGCCGGGCGGCGTCGCCGGCCGTCTCCGCCTCCCGGCAGACGCAGGCTGCGCACGTCCCCGAGCGGACGGCGGCTCAGGAGCCCGATCCCGTAGCCGGGGCCGCCCGGATCCCCGAGGTTCGGGGTGGTCCGCTGCACGTCGGGATCGCCGAGCAACGCCGGGGCGAAGAGGCCATCGACCACGAGTCTGTCCGCGAGCCACGCCACCTGGTCGATCCCGTCGCTGCGGGACAGCCCGCGGTCGACCTCCTGCAGGGCGACCACGTCGGCGTCGAAGCCCGCGATCACCTGTGCGGCGGCCTCGAGATCGACCCGGCCCCCGCCGTCGAGGCGGAGGCCGTGGAGCAGGTTGTAGGTGACCAGGCGCACGAGGATCCAGTCGTTGCCGGTGCACCGCCAGTGCGGCGGTTAGCCGGGAGAACGCGCGGGAACACCACACGGTAACCAGATCGCGACAGTGGCCCCGGACTCTCGTCCGCCGGCGGGGACGGGCCGGTCGCGCACGAGGAACGAGCTGCGGACGAGGCGGTTGACGCCTGGCGCGAACCGTGGGTAAGGGGGTTGACGAGTGCAGCTCCACGTGCAGCTGACGCTCCCCCGCGAGGCCCGCTACGTACCTGCGATCCGGGGCGTGGCTGCCTGCTTGCTCGCGGAGGTGGAGGCGCCCGACGACGCGATCGATGACATCAAGCTGGCTCTGAGCGAGGCGTGCGGGAACGTCGTGGTGCACGCGACGGGCGTGGACTCCTACTCCGTCGCGCTCACGGTGCGTCCGGACAGCTGTGAGGTCGAGGTCGTCGACCTCGGGCCCGGGTTCGTCGAGCCGGAGGTCGGGATGACGTCGGAGGCCGGGATGGCGTCGGCCACCTGGATGATGTCGGAGGCCGACGCGCTCGACCTGCAGGCCGAGCACGGTCGGGGGATCGGCCTGATCCGGGCTCTGGTGGACGATCTCGAGTTCATCCGCGACGACGAAGCGACGCGCGTGCGCCTCGTCAAGCACTGGCCGGGCGTGGGTCTCGCGTCTCGTGAGCCCCTCCGCACCGGCGCAGCGGTGGCGTCGGCGACCGAGGGCGCGCCGCTACCCGGGTGACCCCGACCCCGCCGGCCTCGCCGCCGACTCGTGGGTGTCGGCAACCGAGCCCAGCAGGAGGCGGGCCGGTCCGAGCGCGGGATCGAGCAGACGCCCGCCCGAGTCGAGCAGCCGATCCAGCCAGTCGCGTTCGCGCGCAGCGGCGTTCGCGGCGATCCCGAAGTCCGCCCAGTCGCCGGCCTGGCGGCCACCGGCGGTCCCGAGCGGACGGTAGCCGAGGCTCATGAGCTCGGACGCGTTCTGGATCGCGCCGCGCGGATCGGTGAGCGACACCGTGACCGTCGCCGAGGGGCTGGCCGGAACCGCGGCCAGCCATCCGGGTATGATCGGCACACGTACGACGAGCAGACGGTGCGGCCCGTCGCTCGGTTCGAGCGTCGGCGGGGAAGCCTCTCGCATCGGGATCGTGTCCTCGTCGTGGTGGGGGCTTCGGCGGTGGGCCGGTCACCCCTCGTTGGCCGCGAGGCGCGGGTTGGCTTGGGTCGCGGGAGGTGGTCCCCCGTCTCGGCGCCGGGTGCCGAGGGCACCCAGGGTCCACCGATGCATTCTGCGACAGTGAATCGCGCGAGTCACGGAACCGCCCCGGTGACGTGGCCGCTCGCGGGGAACCCTTCGGATGAAGTGCCGACGCGGCCCCGCCCGGCGGCCCAAAACGCCCCGGGAGTGCCTCGGGTGGCGCTCTGCCCAGCCATCACGAACCGGGAGGGACCAGGTGCCCGACGCCCGAGCACATGCCCCACGGTCCGCGACGCTCGGAGAGTTGCGGGCGGACGGTTACCCCGATCGGACGGTGAAGCAGGAGATCGCCGCGAACGCGGCGAGCCGGCTGCGTGCCGGCGACGAGCTCGTCACCGGACTCGTCGGGTTCGACGACACCGTGCTGCCCGCGGTCGAGACGGCCCTGCTCGCCGGCCACGACCTGATCCTGCTCGGGGAGCGCGGACAGGCGAAGAGCCGGATCCTGCGGGCCCTGCCCGAGTTGCTCGACGACGCGATACCCGTCGTGGCCGGCAGCGAGGTCCACGATCACCCGTACCATCCCTTCAGCCCGGGCGCCCGTGCGCTCGTCGCCGATCACGGGGACGACACGCCGATCGAGTGGATCGGACGCGAGGCCCGCTTCGCCGAGAAACTCGCGACACCGGACATCGCGGTGGCCGACCTCATCGGTGACGTCGATCCGATCAAGGTCGCCGAGGGGCGCTATCTCGGCGACGAGGGCACGATCCACTTCGGTCTCCTCCCGCGCCACAACCGGGGGATCGTCGCGATCAACGAGCTGCCGGACCTCGCCGAGCGCATCCAGGTCGCGTTGCTCAACGTGATGGAGGAGCGCGACGTGCAGGTGCGCGGCTACTCGCTGCGCCTCCCGCTCGACCTCCTCGTCGTGGCGACCGCCAACCCCGAGGACTACACGAATCGTGGTCGGATCATCACGCCCTTGAAGGACCGGTTCGGCAGCGAGGTCCGAACCCACTATCCGACCCGACTCGAGGACGAGGTCGCGGTGATGGCGCAGGAGGCGGTGCTGCCCGGGGGGAGTGTCGACGTGGCGGTGCCGCCGCACCTGAGCGAGGTCCTCGCGGCGTTCACCCGGGCACTGCGGTCGGCGAGCGAGGTCAACCAGCGGTCGGGCGTCAGCGTGCGGTTCTCGACGGCCAGCTACGAGACGCTCGCCGCGAGCGCGCTTCGCCGTGCCTTGCGCGTCGGCGAGGAGCCCGCGGTGGCCCGACCGGTCGACCTCGCGCAGGTGCTGGCCGCCGGACTCGGCAAGATCGAGTTCGAGACCTACGAGGAGGGGCGGGAGATCGAGGTGCTCGAGCGGCTGCTCAGGCGTGCCCTGCTCGAGGTGTTCCGTCGCCGCACCGCGGGCGTCGACCTCTCGGCGCTGGTCGAACGGTTCGAGGCCGGCGCCGTCGTCGAGACGAGTGACACCCTCGCCGGCGCCGACCTCCTCGGGCAGCTGTCAGGGGACGAGACGGGGCCCGCGGTGCCGGGGCTCGGTCGGCTCCTCGCGGCCCTGGACGTGGCGGAGGAGTCACCGGCGCTCGCGGCGAGCGCGCTGGAGTTCGCCCTCGAGGGGCTGCACCTGTCGCGGCGGATCGACCGCACCGACCTGGGTGACGGTGTCGTGCGGTACGGGGCGTAGGAGCGCGCGATGCGGATCCGGTACGGACGGTGGACCGGCACCCAGGACCCGCTCGGCCAAGGGGTGACCGCGGACGAGGTGCTCGCCGAGGTCGGCGACGAGCTGCTCGAGGGCGCCGATCCCGCCGAGGCTCTCCGCCAGCTGCAGCGGCGTGGCCTCTCCCAGCGCGGCCGCGGCCTCGACGAGCTGCGCCGCCGGGTCGAACAGGCCCGGCGCCGCGAGGCGCAGCGGATGGGCCTCGCGGGGCCGATGCGCGAGGCCGAGGAGGCGCTGGGTGAGATCGTGGACCGGGAGTCCACGGCGGTGGCCTTCAGCGCGGAGGAGGAGCGCGCGGCCGTCCAGCGCGCACACCTCGACGCGCTGCCCGACGACGTCGCCGGCCGGATCAGCCACCTCGAGGAGCACGACTGGCAGGACGCGCAGGCCGAGCAGGACTTCCGCGACCTCGTCGACGGGCTGCGCCAGGACGTCGCCGAGGCCACCTTCGGCCAGCTCGCGAGCGCCCTCGGGCAGATGGGCCCGGAGGACGTCGCGCGCATGCGGGATCTGCTCGCCGATCTCAACGCCATGATCGCGAAGCGCGAGCGCGGGGAGGACATCGACGAGGACTTCGCGGCGTTCAAGGAGCGCTACGGCGACGTCCTGCCGGGGGACCCCGAGACGCTCGACGAACTCCTCGCGGACCTCGCCCAGCGCATGGCGGCGATGCGCTCGCTGATGGCAGGGATGTCGGACGAGCAGCGCCAGCAGCTGGCGGAGATGAGCGAGGAGCTGCTCGGCGACGAGGACCTGGCGTTCCAGGCGAACGAGCTCCAGCGGGCGCTGCAGTCGCAGTTCCCCGGTCTGGACTGGGACGTGGGACCGCCCGGGACGATGCCGGTCGGACCGGAGACGGGCTCGCTCGCGCGGCACGTCGACTGGGTGGAGCACCTCAAGGAGTTGGAGGACCTCGCGAGCCAGCTCGGCCAGCGCTACCCGGGCGCGGACCTCGAGGACATCGACGAGGAGTTGCTACGTCGTGTGGTGGGGGAGGAGGCCGTCGCCGACGTCCAGGCTCTCCGCGAGATCGAGCGGGTCCTCGAGGAGTCCGGGGCCGCGGAGCGCCATCGCGGCAGCCTCGAGCTCACTCCGCGCGGGGTCAGGCTCCTCGGCGAGCGCAGCCTCGAGCGGATCTTCTCGCGGACCGTCGAGGGGGAGGTCGGCAGCCACCGTGCGCCCTCCGCGGGCGGCGACGGTGAGCCCACGGGGACGACCCGCCAGCTCCGGTTCGGCGATCCGTTCCGCCTCGACGTGACCGAGACGGTCAAGAACGCCGTGCTCCGGCGCGCCGGCGAGGGGGTCGCACCCCACGAGGGCGTGCGGCTGCACCCGGACGACTTCGCGTTCGCCGAGGCCGAGCGGCGGGTGCGCGCGGTCACCGTGCTGCTGCTCGACATGTCGTTCTCGATGCCGTTGCGCGGCAACTGGCTGCCGGCCAAGCGGGTGGCCGTCGCGCTGCAGTCCCTCATCGAGGGCCGCTACCCCGAGGACCGCTTCTTCGTCGTCGGGTTCAGCGACTATGCCCGGCGGCTCGAGGCCCGCGATCTGCTCGTGTCCGGCTGGGAGCGCGTCTACGGGACGAACATGCAGCACGCGTTCATGATCGCGCGCCGCCTGCTCGGGCGGCACGCCGGGAGCGAGTGCCAGGTCATCATGATCACCGACGGGGAGCCCACCGCCCACCTCGAGGGTGGCCAAGCGTTCTTCGCCTGGCCGCCGGAGCGTGAGACCCTGAGGCGGACGCTCGAGGAGGGGACGCGGCTCGCGCGCACCGGCGCGACGATGAACGTGTTCCTGCTGGACCACGACCTCGGCGCGGCCCAGTTCGTCGAGCACCTCGTGACGACGATCGGGGGGCGGATCTTCTATCCGGACCTCGAGGACCTCGGGCGGATGGTGGTGCGGGACTTCCTTCGCCACCGCCACGCGTGAACCGGCGCCGACGGGGGATGCCTGGGAGGGGACCGCCGCGCGTCTCGTGGCCTGACGGCTCGGCGAGGACGAACCGGCTAGGGTGCGCACCCCGTTTCCCGACCTCGGGCGGCGGGAAGATGGAGAGACGCCGTCGGCCCGTTCCGACAAGGGACGACCGTTCCGCGTCGGCGAGGCCATTGGAGGAGCCATGGGTAAGGCGAAACGGCGTAGGAAGGCAGCGGAGAAGAAGGTGGCCAAGCTCCGCTCCCAAGCCAAGGACCTTCGCAACGAGGCCCGCAAGATCGCCAAGGAGGCGGATCTCGACGAACGCGCCTCGGAGTTGACGGATGCTGCGCAGGACCTCGCCGAGCGGGTCCGCGACTCCGACACGCTGGCGAGGGCGTCGGGGAAGGGCGCCGAGTTGGCAGGCGTGGCCGCCGAGAAGGGGGGCGAGTTGGCCAGCCGGGCGAAGGACCGCTTCGAGGAGTCCGGTCTCGACGAGCGCGCTCAGGAACTGGCGGAGCAGATCCGCAAGTCCGACCAGTACAAGCACGCCCGGGAGACCGCGGGCGAGGCCAGCGACAAGGCCCTGAGCAAGGTCGGGGACTGGCTCAGCCACAGCCCGGCCGCCGACAAGCTCGGCGTCGAGCCGAAGAAGAAGCGTCGCTCCCGGGTCCTCGTCGCCGTGCTCGGGGCCCTGGTGGGCTTCATCGGCGGACTCGCCGTCGGTGCGCGCAAGAGCGAGACGGTCGAGGAGGTCGGGCGACTCGCCGGTCGCGTGGGTCAGGACACCCCCGACATCGGCGCCCCGGCGGCGCAGAAGGACATCGAGGACGAGGTTCGCACCCGCCTCGGTGAGGACCCTCGAACGGCCGAGCTGCCGAAGTTGAACGTCAACGTCGCCGAGGGAACGGTCTTCGTCCGCGGGAGCGTGCCCGACGGCACCGACCACGAGGTGGTCCGCGCGGTCATCTCCACCGTGCCGGGCGTCGAGGACATCGACCTGCAGCTCACCTCGGTGGGGGCGTCGAACTAGCCGTCCCCACCAGCCGCCCGGCCGGGTCCGCGTGCCGCGCGGACGCTGGCAGACTTCCTGCCGTGTCCGCACACGCTGCCTCCGCCGCGACCGCCTCGGCCAGCACCGCGTCCGAGGGCCCTTCGGCGCCCTCCGACGAGACGCTGGTCGGGGAGGTCGCGGCACTCGTGTATTCGGACCCCTCGTCGGGCTTCGGGGTGGTCGAGCTGGTCCCCGAGGGCGGCGAGGACGGAGAAGACGGTCGCACCGACCCGAGCGGGGATCGTGCCCCGCGTGCCGTCGGCCCCCTCGCGGGCCTGACCGAGGGACAGCCGGTCCGGCTCGTCGGCCGGTGGACGACCCACGAGCGCTACGGACCGACGTTCGAGGCGGCCTACTACGAGCTGGAGACACCCCGCAGCCTCGAAGGCCTGATCGCGTTCCTGAGTAGCGATCGCTTCCCCGGGATCGGCGACGTGCTCGCCCACCGGATCGTCGACGCGTTCGGGTTGGAGCTGCCGGAGGTGCTGCGTGATCGACCGGCCGATCTCGCACGGCTCACCGGGGTCTCGGACGACCTCGCGCGGCGCACTGCCGAGGCGTGGCAGGCCGCCGGCGCCTTGGCCGAGCTCGTGCAGCGCCTCGGCGCCGCAGGGGCCTCGTCGGCGATCGCCCGCGCCGCCCACCGGATCCTCGGCGACGAGGCGCTCACGACCCTGTCGAGGGACCCCTACGAGCTCCTGCGGGTACCTGGCGCGCGCTGGGCGCACGCCGAGGCCCTCGCGCGCGAGCAGGGGCTCGCGTCCGACGACCCCCGCCGGCTGCGCGCCGCGGCGGCGGCCGCCCACGCGGCGCTGCGGGATCGTGATGGCCACGTCGCGTTGCCGACATCGGTCCTGCGCGACGAGACCGCGCGCTTGCTCGCAACGGACGCCGGCGGCGCGCGTGCCGCGCTCGAGCAGGCCCGGGCGGATGCGCGCCTCACGGTCGAGGACGAGTCACGGATCGTCGCGGACCCCGACGACCCGGTGCGCTGGTACCTGCCGGCCGCGCTGCGGAGCGAGCGGGGCCTCGCTCGGGATCTCCGGCGCCTCGCGGGAGCCCGCTCCCGCGTGGCGGACGCCACGGCCCGCACGAGCGTGGACGCCGAGCATCGCCTCGCCGGGGAGCAGGCCGCGGCGGTCCGGGCGGCTCTGACTCGCCCCGTGACGGTGCTGACGGGCGGCCCGGGCACCGGCAAGACACGCACGGTGGTCGAGGTGGTGGCCGCGTGCGAGGCCTCCGACCTGCGCGTGGCGCTCTGCGCGCCGACCGGGCGGGCGGCCAAGCACCTCGAGGAGGTCACCGGCCGGCCCGCGTCGACGGTGCACCGCCTGCTCGAGGCGCAACCGTCGGGTGGGGGCACGTTCCGCTTCGGGTTCGGCCGCGACCGCCGCCTGCCCCACGACCTCGTCGTCGCCGACGAGGTGTCCATGGCCGACCTGGGGCTCTGCGCGGCGCTCGCTGCTGCCGTCGAGGACGGCGCGCACCTCCTCCTCGTCGGTGACGCCGACCAACTCCCGCCAGTCGGTCCGGGCGCGGTGCTGCGGGACCTGCTCGCGGTCGCCCGCGACGCGACGGACGAGGACGCCCTCGTGGCACCCGCGGACGAGGATGCGCGCGCGGCGCCCGGGGGCGAGGACGCCCTCGTGGCACCCGCGGACGAGGCGGGTGGGCAACGCGCCGGGGAGGGGCGCGCGGAGTTCAGCGGGGACGCCGTCGTGCCGGTCGTGGCCTCCCGCCTGCAGACCGTGCACCGTCAGGCCGCCGCTTCGAGGATCGTGACCCTGGCCCACGAGGTGAACGCAGGGGAGGCGCCAACGCCGGCCGGACGCGACGCGGACGTCTTCGCCGTCGTCGAGCGTCGCGACGCGATCGCGGGGCGGGTGGCGGCCATCGTCGCCGAGCGCGCGCCCGCGTTCTTCGACTGCGCGCCGTCGGACGTGCAGGTGCTCGCCCCGATGTACCGGGGACCCGCCGGGGTCGATGCGCTGAACCAGGCACTGCGCGAGCGCCTCAACCCCCCGAGAGGACGCCCGGCCGTCGCCGGTTTCCGGGAGGGCGACCGGGTCGTGCAGACCCGCAACGACCCCGAGCTGGGGGTCGCGAACGGCGACGTGGGGGAGGTCGCGGCACTCGACCCGAAGCAGCGCACCCTCGAGGTCGCCTTCCCGCAGGGCACCGTCGACTACGCCGCCGACGACGCCGCGGACCTGCGCCCGGCCTGGTGCCTCACGGTCCACAAGGCCCAGGGCGGGGAGTGGCCGGTCGTCGTCCTCGTCCTCGACCGTGGGCACCACGTGATGCTGGCCCGCGAACTCGCCTACACCGCGATCACCCGAGCCCGCGAGGGCCTGCTCCTGGTCGGGGACCCCTCCCTCCTGCCGCGAGCGGCGCGCCGGCGAGGCGCCGGCCTGGCCGAGCGCATGACCCTGCTCGCCGAGCGGCTGCGAACGCCCACGGCGGAGGCGCCGCCCGCCGACACCGCCGAGGAACCCTAGTGGTCTGTCGCACAAATAGCAAGGTGGGTTAGGATGTGGCATGCCTGTCGCTACCGCGCCCGCGTTGTCCATGTCCGACGAGCAGCGTGGCGAGCTTGAGGTGATAGCTCGCTCGTCGTCGTTGCCGCACCGCAAGGTGGTGCAGGCCAGGGCGCTGCTGCTGGCTGGCGATGGGGTGGCCAACGAGGAGATCGCGCGGCGGTGTGAGACGACCTCGGACACGGTGCGCCGGTGGCGGGCTCGGTTCGGCGAGTCCGGGGTCGCCGGGGTGGGGGTGATCGCGGCGGGCCGGGGCCGCAAGCCCCAGGTGCCGGCCGCCACGGTCGAGGCGATCGTGGCTGACACGTTGCATGCGCGGCCGCCGGACGGGTCGACGCACTGGACGACCCGGTCGATGGCGGCCCGTCATGGGGTCAGCAAGGACCTGGTCGCGCGTATCTGGAAAGCGCGCAACCTCAAGCCCTGGCAAGTGGCGACGTTCAAGCTGTCCAACGATCCCGACTTCGAGGCCAAGCTGGTCGACATCGTCGGGCTCTACTTGGATCCCCCCGAGCACGCGGTGGTGCTGTGCGTGGACGAGAAGACCCAGACCCAGGCGCTGGACCGCACCCAGCCGTCGCTGCCGATCAAGCCCGGCCGGGCAGGAACGATGACCCACGACTACAAGCGGCACGGCACCACCGACCTGTTCGCCGCGTTGAATGCCGCCACCGGCCAGGTGCTGACCGAGTGCCGGCGCAGCCACACCCACACTGACTTCCTGGCGTTCCTGCGACGCATCGACCGCGAGGTGCCCGCTGACCTCGACGTGCACCTGGTCCTGGACAACCTCTCGGTGCACAAGCACGCCGAAGTCAACAAGTGGCTGGCCAACCACCCCCGCTTCCACGCTCATTTCACCCCCACCTCGGCGTCGTGGCTCAACCTCGTCGAGCGCTGGTTCCGCGAACTGACCGACAAGCGCCTCCGCCGAGGGGTGTTCACCAGCGTCCGCGAACTCACCGACGCGATCGCGACCTGGGTCAACCACTGGAACCACGACCCCAAGCCCTTCGTGTGGCACAAGACCGCCGAAGAGATCATCGCCAAAGTCCGCCGAGGACGAGCCGCCCTCGACCACCACACCAAATCATCGACAGACCACTAGACCCTGGGCCTCCCGCGGCTGGCCTCCTCGAGTCCGGTGCGTGTGGAGGGCGTGCTCGTCGGATGCCCGGTTCCGGGTCGCCTTCCCGGGTCCGCGTGGCCTCCCCGGTGCTCGCGCTCCGCCGATCCATACTGGGGGGAGGAGGTGGTGGTCCGATGACGAGGACGAGAGTGTCGTTCGAGGCCAGGCCCCTTCCGGAACCGGCAGCCGCGGTGCTCCGCGAGCGGTTGGAAGCCGCGCACCAGGACCGCCCCTTGTCGACGTTCGACGTGCGCCACACGGCTCGACGAGTGGCACGGATCGCGGAGGACATCGGATTCCGACCGACGATCTACCGGGGTGGCTTGGACCTGCGGGGGATCGAGGTCGACCACGTCTGGCTCGACATCGACGGCCATGTGGTCGACGCGGCCTTCCCCCTCTTTTTGGACCGTTTCGTTCTCACCCTGCGTGATTGGGTGGCCGGGGACGCGAGCGACGACGACCTCGTCGCGGCCGCGGAGGGCGCGGGGGTCGGTGACCGCGTGCTCGGTGAGTTCCCGACCCGCGTGCGCTACCTCGGCTCGCCCATCTGGTCCGCACGGCGCCGCTGACCACCTCGCGGCGAACCCGACGGCGACGTCACTCGCCGGACGACCCGATGGTGAGCGCGGCGTCGGGGAGGCCCTCGGTCGTGAGGTGCACCGCCTCGTCCCGGTGGGGCCTGGCCGCGAGGAACCCGTCCTCGACGGCGTGCAGCACCCACTCCCCTTCGGGGGTCCACGCGTGGCCCGGCTCGGGTGACGGGACGGGGAAGGCGAAGACCTCCTCGCCGTCGTCGAGGTCCCGGATGCTCAGGGCCGAGGTGCCATCGTCCGTGGACACCAGGAAGGCGGCATGGGCGAGGCCGGGCGCGACCGTGCGTCCGGCGTTCAGCCACGCGCCGAGGTAGGCGTCCGGGGGCGAGGGGATCGACGCGACCGTCTGGCCGTCGACGGTCTCCAGCACGAAGGCGCACGACAGGCTCGCGTCGCAGCGCGCCATGCCGACGTGGCCGTCGACCACATCGAGGACGGTGCCCGTACCGAGTTCGACGCCGTTGCCGCCGATCGGCTCGTGCAGCACCGGGCCACCCCGGGTGTTCATGGCGAGGTGCTCGTCCACCGCGCCGACCATCTCCGTGTTGGCGGTCAGCTCCTGCTGGTGCCGCAACTCGCCGTCGTGCGGATCCACTGCGGACAGCATGGGCTGCGAACCCAAACCGGGCATGCACGGGGCCATCCACACCGGGTCGGCCGAGCCGGGCAAGGGGCACCCCTCGACCCCCAGGGGCACGGCGGTCTCGAGATCCGAGGGGATGTACGCCGCTTCGCCCTGCGGGGCGCCGACGACGACACCGTCGGCCAGCGCCTGCAGCTGCAGTGGGGGGCCCGACCCCTGTTGGTTCACGTCGAGTTCGGCGAGCTCGACGGTCCGCTTCATGCCGGTGTCGAGGTCCGTCGCGAGCAGCTGGCGCCCGTCCGTCTGGTACAGCACCGCTCCCGTGTCCTCCGGCAGGGTCCCGACCTGGTCGAGGGCCTCCCCCTGGCCGTCCTCCACTGTCCCGTAGTCGAGCGTCCCATCGTCCGCGTCGCCGCCGCCGGCGTCGTCGCCGTCATCCCCGTCCATGGGGTCCTCGTCGAGCTCCCCGTCATCGGGGCCCGCCTCCTCGGGACCCTGCGCCTCGTCGGGCTCCTCGGGATCGAGCTCCCGGGCCGTGCCCTCGTCGGGCTCCTCCTCGGCCTCCACCTCGAGGGCCTCGTCCCGAGGTTCCTCCTCGGGGCCGAACGCGTCCCGCGGTCCGGCCAGCGCGACCGCCCCGCCGATCACGATGGCGGCGGCGACCGCGCCGAGTGCCGGGCCGAGCCGTCGCCGTGCGGGTGTGGGCTCCTCCCATGACATGGCGTCTCCGACCGTACCAAGCCGCGTGCCGCGGCCCGGTCGTCAGGGCTCGGGGCCGATGGCCATCCCCTGGATCGGCGCGTCGTCGAGGCCGAGATCGAGCACGACCCGTTGCCCGGTGGCCACCTCGGTGATCGTGAGCTCGCGGGCGTCGTGCGTGGCGACCCACGTGCCGTCGGCGGTCCAGTCCAGCCCTGCGCCGCTCATTCGGGGCAGCTCGGCGGTCGTCTCGCCCGTGTCCGTGGCGCGGATCGACCCGCCCGTGCGACCCTCCGGGTCGGCGTGGGGCAGCGCGAGGTGCTCACCGGTCGGGGAGATCGCTCGGGTGGTGGAGTGCACGACGGCGTCGGTCCCCACCTCGAACGCCTCCGCGACCCCCCCTTCGCCATCGGCGAGGAGGACCGTGCAGTCGAACGTGGCGCGGCAGTCGAGGAGGGCGAGGTGCCCCCCGCCGACGCCCAGGAAGCGCCCGGACGGCAGTTCACGGGCCTCGTCGTCATGGGGATCGAGGAGCATGACGGCGCCGTGGACGTCGATCACGAGGTGGCCCGAGACGACCGCGTGGACGGCGACCTGCCCGGGCAGGCGCACCCGGTCGGCCACGCCCCGGCCCCCGGGATCGAGGCTCACGGCCTCCGGCACGCCGTCACGGTGACGCGACAGCCAGACCCGGTCGTCGTCCGAGGGGATCGGTCGTCCTTCGCCCCCGAGCTCGGTGCTCCCGTCGAGTCCGTGGTCGACGAGCACGGCCTCCTGGCGTTGGGCGCCGACGACGACGCCGCGCTCGTGGGCCAGTAGCGACACCGGCCCCGTGGTGCCCGGCGGGATGGCGACCTCCTCGCGCGAGGCCTCGCGTGCCTCACCGTTCGCGAGGTCCAGTGCCACCAGCCGCTCGCGATCGATCGCGTACAGCACGCCGTCGACCTCGCCGATGCCCGTGATCGCGTCCACCCCCCGCGTCTGGGAAGGCAGCGACTCGTCGTCACGGTCGCCGCGGTGGTCGCCAGCCACTTCGTCATCGGGCTCGTCGGGGGGCGGCACGCCGGCCTCGGTCTCGGCTGCTCCGGCCGCTCCGTCATCGGCCGTGTCGCCTTCGGGGTCGTCCTCGCGCGCCCCGGAATCGGCGCGGTCCTCGGGATCGTCCGCGTCGGGGTCGGGTCCGGAGTCGGTCGCGCGCTCGACCGCGAGGTCCTCGTCGCCGGGGTCGACGGCTCCGATGCCCGCCGCCAGCCCGACGGCGGTCACGAGCAGGGCCAGGCCCGCCAGCACGGGACCGCGCCGCCGACGTGGCTCCTCCCAGGACATGGTCCATCCGAAGGTACCGCAGCTCAGCCTTCGGCGGCGCGGGCGATCCGATCAGCGACGGCGCGACCCAGACCCTCCTCGGGGACCCGCGGCAGGAGCACGACGTCGACCGCTGCCTCCTCCGCGGCCCGCAGCGCGCCGTAGAGGCGGTGCGCCAGCGTGGCGAGGTCGGCGTACTCGCCCGCCCTGACCGTTCCGGGCGGGAGCCGCTCACCCTCGCGCGCGACCGCGCCGACACGTTGGCCGCCCGCCATGCGCACGGCAGCCGCGGTCGGCACGTCGTCGACGACCGCCACCTCGCACGCGGGCGCGTAGTGGCGGTACCGCGTGCCGGGGGAGGCCGCCGACTCCTCGGTGGTCGGGTCGGGGGCCGCCGCATCGAGATCCTCACGCGTGACCGCGCCCTCGCGCAGGACACGGGGCTCCGACCCCCGCGCGTCCACCACCGTGGACTCGAGACCCACCGCGCAGGGGCCGCCGTCGACGATGGCGTCGATCGTCGGGCCCAGATCGCGCACGACGTGCGGCGCGCTGGTGGGGCTCGGCCGTCCCGAGCGGTTGGCGCTCGGCGCCGCCACCGGGACGCCCGCGCTCGCGATCAGCGCCCGCGCGACGGGATGCGCCGGCACCCGGACACCGACGGTGGGCAGCTGTCCGGTGGTGATCGCCGGGACGGAGGGGTGCGCGTCCAGGACCAGCGTCAACGGCCCGGGCCACCAACGTGCGACGAGGTCCGCGGCCAATGGCGGGACTTCGCGCACGATCGTCGGAAGGTCCGTGGGGTCGGCGAGATGGACGATCAGGGGGTTGTCGGCGGGCCGCCCCTTGGCCCGGAAGATCCCCGCGACGGCCGCGGGGTCCAGCGCGTTGGCGCCGAGCCCGTAGACCGTCTCGGTCGGGAACGCCACCAGGCCGCCGTCGCGCAGCCGCGCGGCGGGCTCGGCGAGCGCGGCGGGGTCGGGTCGCACGTGGTCGACCCGTACGACCGTGGCTTCGGGGAGGGTGGTCATCGCCTCGAGTCTACGACGCGTGCGCCCCACGCACGCTCCTGACCCACATGGGCGGCCCGATGTGCAATGGCGCGCACGATCCCGCCCAGACGCGGGGGGCCTGCGACCGTTCGGGCGGCTTGATGCGCAATAGCGCGCACGATCCCGCCCCAGACGCTGGGAGCTACAGGGCCTCGTCGGCGAGATCCATCACGTCGAGGTCGGCGTGGGCGGCGACCTCGCGGCGTGCGGCGAGCTGCGGCAGCACCTCCCGGACGAACCAGCGAGCGCTCGACACCTTGCCCTCGTAGAACGCGCGGTCGCGATCGTCCGCCTGCCCGGACTCGAGCGCGGCGAGGGCGGTCTCGGCGTGGCGCAGGTGCAGCCACCCGATCACGAGCTCGGCCAGGGAGAAGAGGAAGGGCGTGGTGGTGAGCCCGACCAGGTAGACGCCGCGTCCCGATTCGTGCCCGAGGAAGCCGACCATCGTGCCGAGGGTCTGCTGGACGTCCTCGAGCGCGGAGACCAGCCGCGCGCGTTCGGCCTCGAGTGCACCGTTGCCCGCGTCGCCCTTGGCGAACTCCTGGATCTCGGTCAACAGCGCGGTCAGCGTCTGCCCCTGGTCTTTGCCGATCTTGCGGAAGAACAGGTCCTGACCCTGGATGCCGGTGGTGCCCTCGTAGAGGGTGTCGATCTTCGCATCGCGGATGTACTGCTCGACCGGGTAGTCCCGGATGTATCCCGAGCCGCCGAGCACCTGCAGCGACTGGCTGAGCAGCTCGTAGCTCTTCTCGGAGCCGTAGCCCTTGAGCAGCGGCAGCAGCAGGTCGTTGCGCTTGACGGCGGCCGTGTGAGCCTCGCTGCCCGTGTCGCCCGCCTGCTCGAGGCGATCGATCTCGTCCTGGATCGAGGCGGTGTAGAGCACCAGGGCCCGTAGCCCCTCGGCGTGGGACTTCTGCTGCATGAGCATCCGTCGCACGTCCGGGTGGCGGATGATCTCCACGCGCGGGGCGGTCTTGTCCGCGGCCTGGGTGAGGTCCGCGCCCTGGACCCGCTGGCGCGCGTAGTCGAGCGCGTTCAGGTAACCGGTGGACAGGGTCTCGATGGCCTTCGTGCCGACCATCATCCGCGCGTACTCGACCACCTCGAACATCTGGCGGATGCCGTCGTGCACGTCGCCCACGAGCACGCCGCGGGCTCCGTCGAACGTGAGCTCGCACGTGGCGGACGCCTTGAGGCCCATCTTGTCCTCGAGCCCGGTGGCCACGACCGGGTTGCGCTCGCCGAGGTTGCCGTCCTCGTTCAGCCAGTACTTGGGGACGAGGAACAGCGACAATCCCTTCGTGCCGGGCCCGTGGCCCTCGGGGCGCGCGAGCACGAGGTGCATGATGTTCTCGGGCCAGTCGAAGTCGCCGTTGGTGATGAAGCGCTTCACGCCGGTGATCGACCAGGTCCCGTCGCCGTTGTCGACGGCCTTCGTGCGGCCCGCGCCGACGTCGCTGCCGGCATCGGGCTCGGTCATCACCATCGTCCCGCCCCACTGGCGCTCGACCCAGGGGCGCACCCAGCGCTCGCGCTGCTCGTCGGTGCAGATCCGGTCGGTGATCGACGCGAAGAACGGGCCGGACGCGTACATGAACACCGCGGGGTTCGCGCCCAGCAGCATCGACTGCGAGGCCCACGAGAGGCTCTTGGGTGCGCCGAAACCGCCCAGGTGCTCGGGCAGGGTGAGGCCCTCCCAGCCGCCGGCGAAGTACGCGTCGAGGCCGCGGTTGATCCCGTCGGGGACCGTGACCTCGCCCTCCGACAGCTGGAGGGGGGTCCGGTCACCCTCGGTGAAGCTCGCGGCGAACTCGGTGCGGGCCAGGCGCTCGACCTCGTCGAGGATCGCGTGCGCGGTGTTGGTGTCCATCTGGGCGTACGGGCCCTCGCCGTAATGGCGCTGGGTCCCGAGCACCTCGAAGAGGTTGAACCGGATGTCGCGGAGGTTGCTGCGGTAATGGCTCATCACGGACTCCTGCTGGTGACCCCGACACCGGGCGCACCGAGGCGCCGCCCCAATGTTACTCCACGGTAAGTCTACTGCATGGTAACTCTACCGCTCGGTAACTTGTTCCCCCGTCGGCTGCCGTGGTGGCGCCTGACCTCCTGCCGTCACGGGTGGCGGCGGGTCCCTCAGCCCCCGTGACCGGCCCGCGCGGCGACCTCGGGCAACCGGTGGCGCAGGGTCTCGGCGAGGCCCCCCAGACGTTCCCCGCTCGCGACGGTCTCGCCATCCACCCGCAGGGCCCACCCCCCGGCGTCGACGTCCACCCGGACGTTGGCGTCGTCGTCGATGGTCGCGCCGGACCGCTCCACCGCGCGGGCGGCCCACGTGAAGGCGGGCCCCGTACCGCGGATGGCCACGGGGAGCAGTGTCGGGCTCTCGGTGACGAACGCGCCGCGCGCGTCATCGAAACGCACACCGGCGGCGTCCTGTCCGAGGAACGCTCTCGCGATCGAGCCTTGCAGGGCGAGGTCCTCGGGTGCCCCGACCTCGAGGGTGCCGGGGACGCCGGGCCGCTCGGAGGGTGCGAGCAACCAGACGTCGTCGGCGGTCCGCAGGGCGAGGTCGAGGTCGTGGCTGGTGATCAGGACCGCGAGCCCGCACTCGCGGGCGAGGTGGCCGAGCAGGTCGGCGAGTTCCGCCCGGCGTGGGAGGTCGACGAAGGCGGTGGGCTCGTCGAGGGCCAGGACTCGCGGCTGCTGGGCCAGGGCACGAGCGATGAGCACGCGCTGGCGCTCCCCGTCGGACAGCTCGCTGACGGGACGGTGCGCCAAGGGCTCGGCGCCGGTTGACGCCAGTGCCCAGCGGACCGCTGTCCGGTCCTGCGTCCGCAGTCGCCCGCTCCACCCGGTGTGCGGATGTCGCCCGAGCGCGACGAGATCGCCCGCTCGCAGCAGGCCGGCATCGACACCCCCGGTGAGGACCACCCCGAGCCGTCGTGCGCGCTCGGCGGGATCGAGGCCCCGGACGTCGTCGCCGCCCAGTCGCACCGTGCCCGCGAGCGGCGCGAGCGTCCCGGTGAGGGTGCGCAGCAGCGTGGTCTTGCCGCTGCCGTTCGGGCCCAGCAGGCAGGCGAGCCGTCCAGGTCGCAGGCCGAGGTCCAGGTCCGACAGCAGCGTGTGCGCACGCCTGCGCTCGGCGTAGCCGACCGCGAGACCGTGGGCCTCCAGCGCGGGCACCGCCGTCCCGACCCCGCCGCCGGCCCCGGGGTCCACGTCGTCGGTCGTGCGGCCGGCGGGGACCGGCACTCGCGCCCCCATCACGCCGCCACCGCCCGGCTCGAGCGCCGCAGCCGCAGCAGCACCGCCACCACGACCGGGGCCCCGACGAGGCTCGTGACCGCGTTCAGCGGCAGCGTGGCCTCACGGCCCGGCAGCTGCGCGACCAGTCCGGCCGCGAGCGCGATCGCCGCTCCCACCAGCACGGTCGCGGGCGCGAGCACGCGGTGATCGCTGGTGCGCAGGAGCCCGCGCGCGAGATGCGGGGCGGCGATGCCGATGAAGGCGATCGGGCCGCAGTACGCCGTGACCGCGCCCGCCAGGACGCTCGCGGCGATCACGAGCTGGCGTCGTGCGCGGACCACGCGCACGCCCATGGTCGCGGCGTACGCGTCGCCGAGGAGCAGCGCGTTGAGCGGCTTCACCGCGAACGCCGCCAGACCCAGACCGACCACGACCGCCGGGGCGAGGACCGCGAGCTCGCTCCACGTGGTCCCGGCGAACGAGCCGAAGCCCCACGCGATGTAGGCCTGGACGCGCTCGAACCGGCCGAACCCCCCGTGGACGAGCACGCTCACGATCGCGGTGGTCGCGTACCCGACCATGAGGCCGATGATCAGCACGGTCGCCGGGCTCGCGACCCGCCGGGATGCGGCCAGCACGAGCAGGGTGACCGCCGCGGCGCCGACGGCCGCCGCCCCGACCACGCCCAGGTTCGCGGAGACCGACAGGCCGGCGACGAGCGCCGTGCCGCTCGTGCCGACCAGCAGGACGACGAGCGCGACCCCGAGGCTCGCTCCCGCGCTGATGCCGAGGATGAACGGGTCGGCGAGCGGATTGCGGAACAGGGTCTGCATGATGAGCCCACCGACCCCCAGCGCGGCACCCGCCAGGAGGGCCGTGAGCAGTCGCGGGCCGCGGACCTGCTCGACGATCGTGGTCGCCGAGCCGAGGTCGGCGCCGCCCAGGATGGCCACTACGTCGGGCAGCGGGATCGCGACCGAGCCGAGGGCCAGGGTGGCGGCCGCCAGCCCGACGACGATGCCCACCAGCGTGACGAGGCCGAGGGTGACGCGGGGCCGGCCCGGCGGTCCCGCGGCCTCGGGCACCGGCCCGGTTCGACGTTCCCCGGGGGCCGGCGCGTCCACGGGGCCGCTCGCGGGCGGGTTCGCGCTCGCGGGTGGGTTCGCGCTCGCGGGTGGCTTCTCCGGGGCGGTCGGAGTCCCGTCGCGCCCTCCGGTCCGGGGAGCCACGACTACTCCTCGACCCGCCCGAAGAAGACCGGCTCGTGGTCGAACTCGTCGGGGTGGAAGATCGCCGCGAGGTCGGCGAGGAACTCGTCGGCGTAGAGGTAGGCGCCCTCGAAGCGGGCGTTGCCGCCGGTGGGGGTCGCCTGGGCGTCGGCGGCCCAGACCTCTCCCTCCTGGAAGGCGCGGATCTCCGCGAAGCGCTCGTCCACCGCGAGGAGGTCGTCGAGGGTGCCGTCGACCGATCCGGCCTGGATCCACACGTGGGCGTCTCCGCCCTCGTCGAGCACGGTCTCGATGTCGAACTCGAGGGAGCCGGTGGAGTCGTCGTCGGCGAAGGCGTACTCACCCCCGGCATCGCTGATGCCGTTCGCGAGGAACGATTCGCCGCCGGCCGCGAACCACGTCCCCTCGAAGGGCTCGTCGGCGAGCACGAGGGGCCGATCGTCGAGGTCCGCCGCGTGGTCGCGCACCTCCTCGTAGCCGGCCGCCACCTCGTCGAACACGGCTTCCGCCTCGGCCTCCCGATTGAGCAGCATCCCGGTGACCTTCACCCACTCGGCGCGCCCGAGCAGGGTCGTCTCGTCGAAGTCGCCGTTCAGCAGCGCGGGCACGCCGGCCTCGGTCAGGCGCTGGACCTGTTCGAGTGCGTCCTCGCCGAAGGCGTCGAGGATCAGCAGGTCGGGACCCAGGTCAATGACGCGCTCCAGGTCGGGGCCGCCCTCCGCGGTGCCGTAACCTTCCAGCTCGCCGTCCTCGATCCGGTCGCGCACGCTCGGCGTGGCCACGAAGTCGGGCTCGCCGACCCCGGCGAGCCGGTCGACGGCGTCGAGCGCGTCGAAGTGCGGGAGGTTCGTCGTGGTGAGGGTGACGGCGGACTCGACCGGGACCTCGATCACGTGCACGTCGTCGTCGAGCTCGGGGGTCTCGAGGCCGCACTGCACGAGCGCGAACCGTTCCGGCTGGTCCGCCAGCGGGGTGGCGATCTCGAGCAGCTTGTGGGTGTCCTCGTAGGTCGCCTCGACGTGGTCCGCGTGCCGGAAGTCCGCCTCGTCGACGAAGACCCCACCGTCGGGCGCCTCGTCGACGCACTCGGCCGGATTGCCGGCAGCCGCGTCGTCCTCGGCCTCGTCAGCCCCCTCGCCGGCCTCACCCGGCTCCTCGGCCTCACCCGCGTCGTCCGGCTCGTCCGGCTCGTCCGGCTCGTCCGCGTCGTCCGACTCGTCCGGGTCGTCGGGCGCCTGCTCGGCTGTCGACTCGTCGTCAGCTTCGGTGGCGGTGTCGTCGTCACCCGCCTCGCAGGCCGCGAGGGCGAGCAGCAGCGCAGACAGCAGGAACAGGGGCGGGCGAGCGGAGGGAACCATCTGGATCGTGCCTTCCTTGCCTCGAGGAATCCGGATCGGCGCCGCAGCCGGTCTCCTGGCTCGCGGGTCATCGCTCGCGGACGCCGCCTTCCCAGACCGAAGGGTCCAGTGGCGCGCTGGCGTCGCGCTGCCCGCTCACAGTGGCGAGGACCGCGCCGGTTTCTCACCGGACTTCCCGTGCACTGCGGCAGCCACCGACCCTACTGGGCCCACCGGATCTCGACAAGCGAGGCCGCGTAGCATGCTGCGCGCCGCGGTCGGCTCGCGACCCCGGTGGTCGAAGGAGGTGCGATGCACGAGACCGTCCGCCTGACCGCGGTCGCGTTCCAGTTCCTGACACGGTTGCCGGTGCCGGCGGTGCCCGTCGGGCCGGGGGACCTGCGTCGGGCGATGGGAGCGTTCCCGCTCGTCGGCGTCGCGGTCGCCGCGATCGGGGTGGCGGTGCGCATGGGTGGCGAGACCGTGTGGGGACCGTTCGTCGGCACCGTGCTCGGGATGCTGGCGATGGTCCTTGCCACCGGTGCCTTCCACGAGGACGGTCTGGCCGACACCGCCGACGGGCTGTGGGGCGGATGGACGCCGGAGCAGCGTCTCGAGATCATGCGCGACAGCCGTCTGGGCACCTACGGCACGGTCGCCCTGGTCGGGGTCCTGCTCGTGAAGATCGCCCTGCTCGCCGGTCTGGACTGGATGGGTTTCGCGCGAGCGGTGCTCGCCGGTGCGGTGCTCGGGCGGGCGTCGACCCTGGTGGCGGCCGCGTGGCTGCCCGCGGCCGGAGCGAGCAGCGCGGGCGACGTCGCCGGCCGGGCGACGGGTCGGGGGGCGCTGGCGGCCGCGGTGCTCGCGCTGCTCGCCGCGTTCGCCGGCGGTGGTCGGTGGGCACCGGCGCTGCTCGCGGTCGGCGTCGCGGTGACGTGGCTCGGTGGCCGCCTGCTGCGGGCGCGACTCGGGGGGATCACCGGTGACGGCCTCGGGGCGATCAACCTGCTCGTGGATGTCGCGGTGATCGCGGCCGTGGCGGGGCTCGTCGGGGCAGGGCTCGCGTGAGTTCGCGCCTGGTGCTGCTGCGCCACGGGGAGACCGTGGCAACCGCCGCCGACCAACCCTGGTGTGCGGGACGCCGGGCGGATCCACCGCTCAGTGCGCGGGGCCGCCAGCAGGCCGAGGCCGCCCGGCAGCGCCTGCCCGAGCCCGACGTCGTCGCCCGCTCGCCCGCCCGCCGTGCCGCGGAGACCGCCGAGCCGTGGGCGGCCGATGCCCGCGTGCTCGACGGGCTCGCCGAACGGGACTTCGGGATGTGGGAGGGGCGACCGTGGAGCGCGCTGTGGGCGGAGGCTCCCGCGGACGCGACGGCCGACCCGGTCGCCTATGCTGCGTTCGATCCACCCGCCGCGGAGCCCCTCCCGGTGGTCGCCGACCGCGCCTGGGCGGCCGCTCGCCACTTGCGCGATCTCGCCGTGCGCGTGGCGAACGAGCCCGGTGACGCGGGGGCCGGGGGTACCGTGCTGGCCGTCACCCATGCGGGGCCCATCCGGTGCGTCCTCGCGTGTGCGCTCGGGCTCCCGCTGCACCGTGCCTTCGCGTTCGCGCTGCCGCACGGGACCGCTGCCGTGCTGACGTGTCACGCGTCGGCGTGGAACCTGCACGCCCTCGGGGCATGACCCCGACTCCCGGACCGAAGAAGGACCGTTGGTGACCGACCCCCATGCCGCAAGCCCCGTGCCCGATCGTGTCGTCGCGGTCGACGCCGGCCCGCTGGACGGGTCCGATCTGCGCCGCCTCGCGGCCGGACCGATCGTGCTCGGCACCCCGGGGACCCTCGGACTCGTGCGTCACCTCCTCCCGCCCACGGTGCGCACCCGCTCGGTCGACACACCGGAGCAGTTGGCACCGGCACTGTCCGACGAGCCCGACGTGGTCGCGGTCGTGGCGGGGGAGGCGGAGCGCCGCGCGATCGGCCTCACCGACTCCGGCGACCCCATCGACGCGGTGGATCGGGTCGATCCGGCCGATGGCGTCCTGGCGCTGGCCGCGGAGGTCCCACGGGGGGATCCGGCGGCGGGGCGGGCCGCGCACGACCGACACGCGCAGCTGCGCAAGCCGCCGAACAGCCTGGGTGACCTGGAATCGCTCGGGGTCGCGCTCGCCGCGAGCGCCGGGCACAGTCCCCCGCCGATCCCGCTCAGCCCCGTCGTGCTCGTCGCCGCCGCCGATCACGGTGTCCATGCTCGCGGGGTGACGCCGTGGCCCCAGACCATCACCGCGCGCATGCTCGAGACGATCTGCGCCGGGGGCGCCACGGTCAACGCGCTCGCCCGAGGCGTCGGCGCACGGGTCCGGGTGCTGGACGTGGGGGTCGCGACGCCGTACACGGTGCCCGATCGTGCGCCCGTTGCCGTGCGGCGAGCACCGGTGCGGGCGGGGACGCGGGACCTGTCCACCGGTCCGGCCCTGACCGTCGGCGAGGCGGCCTCCGCCATGCGGGCCGGGGCGGCGGAGACACGCGCCGCCCTCGACGCCGGCGCCGATCTCGTGGTCCCGGGGGAGATGGGGATCGCGAACACCACCGCGGCGGCGGCGTTGATCGTGGCCCGGACCGGTGTCCCCGCCGTGGAGGCGACCGGTCACGGTACCGGCATCGACGAGGCGACGTGGCGGGCGAAGGTCGCGCTGGTCGAGACGGCCGCGGCGCGTGCCCCCGCAGAGCCGCTCGCGGCGCTCGCAGAGGTCGGCGGGCTCGAGCACGCCGCGATGGCCGGCGCCGTCCTGGCCGCGGCCGCCCGTCGGGTCCCCGTCGTATTGGACGGGGTCAGCTCGTTGGCCGCCGCGCTGGTGGCCGTCGACCTCGCCCCCGCCTCGCGGGACCATCTCTTCGCCGGCCACCGCCCGCACGAGCCGGGGGCCCGCATCGTGCTCGAGCGTCTCGGCCTCCCCTCCCTCCTCGACCTCGAGCTGCGCCTGGGGGAGGGCACCGGAGGCGTGCTCGCCGTGCCGCTCGTGCAGGCGGCTGCCCGGGTACTCCACGAGGTCGACGAGCTCGGCGAACTCGCCCCCTCGTCCGAGCCGTGACCGGAAGCCGTCGGATCCGTCCTCCATGAAGCGGGCGCGACTGGGTACGATGGCGGTCGAGCGGGCGCACTGCGCCTGCTGTTCGCGTGCCCGCACCGACGCAGGATCGGCGGCGCGTGCGCGTGAAACGGACGCATCAAGCGTCTCCCAGGACACACCGCAACCGAGGACCGAGAGGGGTTGCCACCCACCATGGCGAAGCGACGCAGCGGACGTGCACCGTCGCGCAGGTCGGCCGATCCGGAGACCCGCGCCAAGCGCGAGGCCCGTGTCGGCTCGACGAAGGAGGCCGCGCTCGAGCTCGAGGGCGAGGTCGTCGAGGCGCTGCCCAACACGATGTTCAAGATCGAGCTGGACAACGGCCACGAGGTGCTCGGGCACATCTCGGGCAAGATGCGCAAGCACTACATCAGGATCCTGCCCGGCGACCGGGTCACCGTGGAGCTGTCGCCCTACGACCTCACCCGCGGGCGCATCACCTACCGCTACAAGTAGCCGACGGCGCTTCGGCGCGGCCGTGACCAGCGATAGCGCGCATCAGCCGTGCTCCTTGGCCACGCTCGGGCCATATGAGAACGCCGCATCGACCGCCTGCCGAGCCCGGTCCTCGCTCGCGGGCATCAAGTGGGTGTACACCCGCAGGGTGAACCGCGGTCGGTGTGGCCGAGGTAGTCGGCGAGTGCGCGGATGCTCACCCCTGCGTCGAGTAGGACGCTGGCGTAGTGGTATCGGAGCTGGTGCATTCCGGTCTCGCGTGACGGGGTGATCCCGGCACTGCGCCGCCGGCCGCCATGCCCGGTCATTGAACGCGTCCCTGTTGATCGGGCTGCCGGCCTCGTTACGAAGGATGAGCTGGTCACGGTCAGCGGGGTGGACGCATAGGTGCTCGGCGACGCTCTTCGCCACCGATTCCGCTAGCGGCACCGTGCGTGTCCGCCCGCGCTTGGGGAGCGCGATCCCACCCCTTGGGCGCTGTCGGCCGTCAGCGGCCGCCGAGCTGGACGCCCTTCGCGACCAGGCCGACGAGCAACACCGCTCCGGCCGGTACCGCGACGAGCAGCCCCCACGAGAAGCCGGCGCCGACCAGCATCACCCCGATGACCGTGAACCCTGCGCCCCAGTAGATCAGTTCGGCGGGCTTGCTCCATCGCTTCCTCTTGCGCCCCTGGTCGCTCACCGTGGCCTCATTCGAAACACCTTCCGGAGCCTCCCGGCCCGGTGGCCTTGCCGGCCGCCCAGCGGTCTGCTCGTCGGCCGAGCCGTCGCCCCTCCTTCACTGGCGGATCGCTTCTACTCGACCCATTCGGGTACGCGGCCATCGTGCTCCCATATGCCAGCGCTCAAGTCTCGCTCGCCTTCCGCGGTCGCGTCGGCCTCGCGCATCTCAAAACAGACGTGCCCCTGCTGAGAACCGCCGGTCGAGATCGACGAGACGTCGGCGAGATCCGGCCCCGGAGTCACTCCGCAGCCGCCCTCGTTGTATACGACCGCTTCCGGGCCCTCGATCTCGAAGATGAGATCCCACGCGTCGAGAGGTTCGTCGGACTGGTTGGTGACCTCGACGAGGATCAGCACGAACCGGTGGCCGTCCTGCGGCGGGTCGTTGAACTGGTTGGCCTGATCGATCATGGGTTCGGACTCATCTGGCTCGTAGAACTCGAGGACCTCCACCAAGACGTCGGCGTCGTCGCTTGGTCCCGGTCCGTCCTCGTTCGCCTCGTCGTCCTCGGCCTCGTCAGCGTCGTCTTCGGGGAGTTCGGCGAACTCCTCCTCGGCGTCGCTGTAGCCCTCGTTGTAGGCCGTGTCGATCGCTTCCTCGGCCTCCTCCTCGGCATCGCCGTAGCCGTCCTCGTAGCCCTCCTCGTAGCCTTCCTCGAAGGCTTGCTCCGCCGACTCGTCGCCGTTAGTGGCCTCAGCGACTTCCTCATCCTCGTCAGGGGCGCAGGCCGCCCCTGTAAGTAGGAGCAGTCCGCTGGCCAGAATGAGCGTGCACCTCATGATGTCCCCCCCGTTGGTCCCGCCATCGGCGCATGGTCGCAGTTGCGGTGTGACTTGCATAGGCCCCGCCACCCGCTGGCATCTACCGCCGAAACCCCTACATATCGCGGTGGTCCCGCTTTCTGCCTACCCCTTTCGACGGGTAAGAACGAGAAACGTGTAGAACGCGAACCCGCAGGCTACGCGAACTAGCGCGAGCCAACGCGAACCGTCGAGGGTGTGGGGCTACACTCCCGCTACAAGTAGCGGCCAGCGAGCCATCCGCGCTCCTGGTGCGCTCCCCGGCAACGGCCGGGTATGATCGACGTCGTCGCGGGTGCTCGACACCCGCGGCGTGATCTCGGTCGACCGAGGAGGCGCCCGTGGGACGCGATCTCGCCGGTACGAGCGGTTCGCCGGGCGCCGACGCGGCCGAGGCTCCCGAATCGCGCGGCTCGTCCGCGCCGGCCACGGCTCCTGAGGAGCGCGGGGCGTCCCCCGACCCGGTCCGCTACCTGGTGGTGGCGAATCAGACGTTGGGTGGGAAGGCGCTGCTGGACCTCGTCACCGACCGGGCGTCACGTGGTCCGGCCGACTTCTTCGTGCTCGTCCCGGCCACACCGCGGATCGACGACGTGCTGGGCACGGGGGCCATGTACGGGGGAGTGCTGGGTGCCGAGGGGCTGGCGATCCCGCTGGACGTCGAGGACCAGGCGACCAGCCACGAGCGGGCCAGTGAGCGCCTCAGCGCGACGCTGGAGCGGTTCCGCGGCCTCGGTATCGAGGCCGACGGCGAGGTCGGCGACCCCGACCCGCTCGAGGCGATCGGGGCCGTGCTGGCCCGGCGGCCCACCGACGAGCTCATCCTCTCCACGTTGCCCCCGGGCATCAGCCGCTGGCTGAAGCTCGACCTCGTGTGCCGGGCGCGCCGACGCTTCGAGGTGCCCGTCACGCACGTCTACGTCGAGGAGCCGGCTCACGCCTGAGGGGCGCGCTCAGCCGCCCACGACCGGTGTCCCGACCTTCAGCACGATCTTGCCGGTGTGCTCGCCGGCCTCCATGACGCGGTGCGCCTCACTCACCTCGTCGAGTGGTAGCACGCGGTCGATGACCGGGCGCAACGACCCGTCGACGAAGCCGGGTGCCACCTCACGCCGGAACGCGTCCGCGAGGCGCGCTTTGGCCGCGACCGAGCGCGCTCGCAGCGTCGACGCCCGGACGGTCAAGCGCCGGCGCAGGAGCCGGGCGAGGTCGAGGTCGGCGTTGGCCCCGCCCTGCAGACCGATGATCACCAGCCGTCCGTCGTCGGCGAGGGCACGCAGGTTCCGGTCGAGGTACTCGCCGCCCACCATGTCCAGGATCGCGTTCACGCCGATCCCGTCGGTGAGCTCACGAGCTCGCTCGGTGAAGTCCTCACGGGTGTAGTCGATCCCCGTCTCGGCCCCGAGCCGTCGGCACGCCTCGAGCTTGTGGTCGCTGGACGCGGTCACGAGCACGCGGGCGCCGTGGCGCACCGCGAGCTGGATCGCTGCCGTGCCGACCCCGCTCGCGCCACCGTGGACGAGGACGGTCTCCCCGGGAGCCAACTCACCCCGGACGAGGAGGTTGTCCCACGCGGTCGTGAACACCTCGGGCAGCGCCGCGGCCTCGACGAGGCCGAGGCCGGGGGGCACCGGCAGCAGTGTCGAGGCCGGGACCACCGTGCGCTCGGCGTATCCTCCCGACGCGACGACCGCCATCACGTGGTCGCCGACGGCGACGCCACGGACCTCCTCGCCGACCTGTGCGACCACGCCCGCCAGCTCGAGGCCCAGCACGTCGCTCGCGCCCTCGGGCGGAGGGTAGAGACCGCGGCGCTGCATCACGTCCGCGCGGTTCACGGCGGTCGCGGCGACCTCGACCAGGGCGTCGCTCGGACCCGGCACGGGGTCGGGTCGGTGCTCGAGCCGCAGGGCCTCGGGGTCCCCGGCATCGGGGGCGACCACGGCGCGCATCGGCGCTCCTCTCGACCGGGCATCGGGCGGGGGGCCTCGCAGCGCGCACACCCTACCCGGACCCCCCGGCGGAGCCACGCGTGCCTGCCTGCTAGGCTCGCGGGGGCCCAGAAGTGTCAGTGTCCGCGACGGTGGCCCGGAACCCCCGGGCCACGAGGGGAGCATGGTGTCCGTACAGCCTGGATCGATCGTCACCGGTAAGGTCGTCCGCCTGCACGACTACGGCGCGTTCGTGGAGCTCGGTCCCGACGTGACCGGCCTCGTCCACATTTCAGAAGTCCACCGCGACTACGTGGAGAACATCCACGCGTACCTGACCGAGGGCGAGGACGTCCAGGTCAAGGTCCTGCAGATCAAGGACGATGGTCGCATCGACCTCTCCATCAAGCGGGCGGACCCGGATTGGGAGGAAGAGGGCCAGCGGCGGTCGTCGTCGAAGGTCGACAAGGACTTCAACCAGCGCCTGCGCAAGTTCATGCACCAGTCGGACATGATCCAGGGCGAGGTCCGTCGCCGCCGTCGCGCGCGTCAGTGACCGCTCCATTGCGCGTCCTCTTCCTCTCGGCGCGGACTTTTCGTGACCGGTGGGGCCGATAGGCCTCACGTCGGTGGTCTCGCTGCCGACGAGACCGGTGGAGCCGCCGTTGGTGCGCGTTCAGCGCGGAGCGGCGGGCCGCCGGCAGGATCAGGATGATCGAGCGAGGAGCGAGGGTGCGCGTCCTGGTGGTCGATGATGACGTGTCGGTGCGAGCCGCGGTCGCGGTGAGCATCGACGACGCCGAGGTGTGCGAGGCATCCGACGGTGCCACGGCGCTCGCGCGGATGGACGTCGAGCCGGTCGACGTCGTACTGCTCGACGTGCTCATGCCGGACGAGGACGGCTTCTCCGTCCTCGAGCGGATCCGCGCCCGCCGGAGCCCCGGCCCCGCGGTCCTGATGCTGACCGGGTTGGCCGACGAGCTCGATCACCTCGCCGCCTACCGTCTCGGCGCCGACGGGTACCTCACCAAGCCGGTGGACCCCGACGATCTCAACGACGCGGTGGCCCGGGCGTACGGGCGGACACCCGAGGAGCGCGAGGCCGTGCGCCGCGAGGAGATCGCTCGGGCCGAGCTGCTGCGCACCCTCGAGGCGGGGTTCGAGGCGGACTGGCCGACGGCCCCCTCGTAGGCTCCTGCGGTCCGGTCCGGCGCGCTGTCGATTTTCCGAACAGCTGCTATTGTTAATTCCGTGACGGACACGACCGATGGTGCGCTCGTCGACCTGCTCGGGGAGACCCGAGCGCGAGTCGTCGGGCTCGTGCACCGCGGCCCTCGCACGGTGGCCGAGCTGGCCGCCGAGTTGGATCTGTCGGATGTCGCGGTTCGTCGTCACGTCCACGAGCTCGAACAGGACGGGCTCGTGGAGGGTCGCCTGGAGCCCGCGTCAGGACGCGGGCGGCCCGGCACCCGCTACCAGCTGACCGGGCGTGGGGAGCGGCTGTTCCCCGACCGCTCGGCGGCGCTCGCGGGCGATCTGCTCGAGTTCCTCGGCTCCGACGAGGGCCTCGAGGGGTTTCTCGCGTGGCGTCGGGAACGTCAGCGAGCCCGGTACGCCGAGGCGGTACAGTCCCGTGATGTCGAGACCCGGACCCGGGCCCTCGCCGAGCAGCTCACCGCCGACGGGTACGAAGCGCGCGTGGAGCGCACCGCCGACGAGCGTGGCCGCACCGTGCTGCGGTTGACCCAGGAGCACTGCGCGATCAGGCAGCTGGCTGCCTCGTACCCGCAGCTGTGCGGAGCCGAGGAGCAGATGTTCGCCGACCTTCTGGGGGCGCCCCTGGCGCGAACCCAGACCCAGGCCGGTGGCGCTGGTCGCTGTGTGTGCGAGATCCCGCTCGACGAACCCGCAGCCGACGACCCGACCCGGAACGACCCTGACGACCCGCACGAGCGGCACGACCCGGAGGAACCGAACGACCGGGTCACGGCAGGGGTCGAGACCGACCGACGCGACGTGGGCTCGAGAGCCCGCTTCTGACCGACGCGGGCTCGAAGTCCGCACGACGAGGACGAGCGCGGGCGGCCGCGAACCCCTGCGCCCGACCAACCAACAGGAGTGGATGATGGCGACGAAGGCTGAGGATCTCCAGCTCGGCAACTACGCGTACGGGTGGCACGACGACGTCACGCCGGTCTTCGAGCCGAAGAAGGGGCTCTCCGAGGACGTCGTGCGGGAGATCAGCGCGATGAAGGACGAGCCCGAGTGGATGCTCAACATGCGCTTGAAGGCCTATGAGCACTTCAAGCGTCGACCGATGCCGAACTGGGGCGCCGACCTCTCCGACATCGACTTCAACGACATCTACTACTTCGTGCGCTCGACCGAGGAGCAGGCCAACACCTGGGACGAGTTGCCCGCCGAGATCAAGGAGACCTACGACCGGCTGGGCATCCCCGAGGCCGAGAAGCAGCGTCTCATCGCCGGTGTCGCCGCCCAGTACGAGTCCGAGGTCGTCTACCACAAGGTCCGCGAGGACCTCGAAGCCCAGGGCGTGGTCTTCCTCGACACCGACAGCGCGCTGCACGAGTACGAGGACACCTTCCGCGAGCACTTCGGGAAGGTCATCCCGCCCAACGACAACAAGCTCGCGGCCCTGAACACCGCGGTGTGGTCGGGCGGCTCGTTCATCATCGTGCCCGAGGGCGTGCACGTGGACATCCCGCTCCAGGCCTACTTCCGGATCAACCAGCAGAACATGGGCCAGTTCGAGCGGACCCTGATCATCGCCGAGCCGGGCAGCTACGTGCACTACGTCGAGGGCTGCACCGCCCCGATCTACGACACGAACTCGCTGCACTCCGCGGTGGTCGAGCTGATCGCCAAGCCCGGCGCGCGGCTGCGGTACACGACGATCCAGAACTGGTCGAACAACGTCTACAACCTCGTCACCAAGCGGGCTGCGGCGTACGAGGACGCGACCGTCGAGTGGGTGGACGCCAACATCGGCTCGAAGGTCACGATGAAGTACCCGAGCGTCCACCTCATGGGCCGTGGCGCCCGCGGTGAGGTGCTCAGCCTCGGGTTCGCCGGCGAAGGCCAGCACACCGACTCCGGGGCGAAGATGCACCACCACGCGCCGGACACGTCCTCGAACATCGTCGCGAAGTCGGTGTCCCAGGGGACCGGCCGCACCAGCTACCGGGGACAGGTGGAGATCTCCGAGGGCGCGAACCGCGTGAAGAACTCGACGGTCTGCGACGCCCTCCTGCTCGACGAGGAGGCCCGGACCGACACGTACCCCTACATGAACATCGCCGAGGAGGACGCGCAGATCGGCCACGAGGCCAGCGTGTCGAAGGTGGGGGAGGAGCAACTCTTCTACCTGCAGAGCCGCGGCATCGATGAGGCTGAGGCGCTCGCGATGATCGTGCGGGGCTTCATCGAGCCGATCTCGAAGGAGCTCCCGATGGAGTACGCCGTCGAGCTGAACCGCCTCGTGTCCCTCAACATGGAGGGTGCGGTCGGCTAGGACCGACCGTGTGGCCGGGTGCCCACCGGTTCTCCGGGGCGCCCGGCCGCCGTGTGTTCGCGCCGGCCGTGGCTCCCACGGCCGGTGGCTCCCACGGCCGGGGCCTCACCCCCGCGGCCCGACCAGACCCGACCCCTGAGCCAGCCGAGACAAGGAGCGCGCGCCCGTGGCAACTCTGAACGACCTCACCGAAGCCGACGTGGTGGCCCAGAGCGAGGCCGCAGGCGAGCCCGAGTGGCTGCGCGATGCCCGCCAGGCCGCCTACAAGGACTTCTCGGATCACGCGTGGCCGACGAACCGCGTGGAGGAGTGGCGACACACCGACCCGCGGCGCATCCCGCGTGACCGCGAGCTCGTGACGGCCGGCGAGGCCGGCGACATCGGGGTCCGGGCGGAGGGCATCGCCGTGCATCTCGAGGGCTACAGCGCCCGTCTGCGCATCGTCGACGGTGTCGTCGTCGACGCGAGCGTCGAACCGGAGGCGGCGGCCCTGGGTGTGGTGGCCACCGATCTGGCCACCGCTGCCCGCGAGCATCCCGAGCTCGTGCGCGATCAGCTCGGCGCGGCCGTCGGTGCCGAGGACGCCTTCACCGCCGCGAACCTCGCGGCCTTCACCGCGGCGGGGTTCATCCACGTGCCGCCGGAGGTCGAGCTCGAACGCCCGGTCGCCGTCACGATCCAGCTCACCCGCCCGGGCACCCACCTCCCGCGCCTGCTCGCGCATTTCGCCCCCAACGCGCGCGGGGACCTCGTCATCGACCGTACGGGCGGAGCCGACGCCACCGTCGTCGAGGTGGTCGAGGTGGTGGCCGAGGCGGGTGCGGCCGTGCGGGTCGCGAACAGCCAGGGGTGGGACGACGGCTGCGCGCACGTCGGCTGGCACCGGGCCCGGGTCGGCCGCGACGCGGAGGCCAAGGCCCTCGAGGCGACCTTCGGTGGCGGGACCGTCTACCTGCGCCCCGACGTACGTATGACGGGCGAGGGTGCGAACGGGGAGCTCTACGGGGTCTACTTCGCCGGAGGGGACCAGTCGTTCCAGCACCGCTGCCTGATCCACCACGACGCGGCCCGCACGACGAGCGAGAGCGTCTACAAGGGCGCGCTGCAGGGCGAGTCGCACACGGTGTGGTACGGCAACATCCGCATCGAGCCCCACGCGAAGGCCACGACCTCGGACGAGACCAACCGCAACCTCATCCTGACCGACGGGGCGCGGGCCGACTCGATCCCGTTCCTGGAGATCCTCACGAGCGACGTGGTCGGCTGCGGCCACCATTCGTCGGTCGGTCAGCTCGACGAGCTCCAGCTGTTCTACATGGAGTCGCGGGGCATCCCGCGCCCCGTGGCGGCTCGGATGCTCGTCTTCGGGTTCTTCTCGGAGGTGCTCGAGCGCGTCGAGATCCCGGGCGTGACCGAGGTCCTGCAGGGCGAGATCGAGCGCGAGCTGCAGGAGGCCCCGACGGCGCTCATGGACCCGCGGCGGGGGGCTGCGTGATGGCGTACGAACGTGTGGCGGCGATCGAGGAGCTCGAACCCGGCGTCCCGCTGCGCGCCGACCTCGCCGAACCGGTCTGTGTGATGCGGTTCGACGACGATTCGGTCGCGGCGGTCCACGACACGTGCAGTCACCAGCAGGCCTCGCTCTCCGAGGGCTGGGTGGACGATCGGCAGGTCGAGTGTCCCCTGCACGGCTCCGCGTTCGACGTGGACACCGGGGACCCCTCTTCGCTGCCCGCGATGAAGCCGATCCCCGTCTACGCCTGCAAGGTCGAGGACGGCGCGGTGTGGGTCGACTTGGCCGACCAGCGCAACGACGCACCCACCCCGCGCCACTAGCCGCGAGGCCACGAGCCGCAAAGCACCACGAGCCGCATCCGAACCGAGACCCGACGAGCCACCCACCGCACACATCACCGGAGGAGCACATCACGATGGCAGACCTCGAGATCCGCGACCTGACCGTCGAGGTGGAGGGCACCGAGATCCTCCACGGCGTCGACATCGACGTGAACAAGGGTGAGACCCACGCGCTGATGGGCCCGAACGGCTCGGGCAAGTCGACCCTGGCCTACGCGATCATGGGGCACCCGAACTACGCGCTGACCGGGGGGTCGATCACGTGCAAGGGCGAGGACGTCACCGCGATGACGCCCGACGAGCGCGCCCGCCTCGGCATGTTCCTCGCCATGCAGTACCCCACCGAGGTGCCCGGCGTCAGCCTCACGAACTTCCTGCGCCAGTCGGTGTCGACCGTGCGCGGCGAGGACGTGCCCGTGCGTCAGTTCATGAAGGAGCTGCGGGAGCAGTTCGCCGACATCGGCATGGACGAGAAGTTCCTGCAGCGCAACATCAACGAGGGTTTCTCCGGCGGCGAGAAGAAGCGCTTCGAGATCCTGCAGATGGCCATGCTGAAGCCCGAGATCGCGGTCCTCGACGAGACGGACTCGGGCCTGGACATCGACGCGGTGCGCATCGTCGCCGAGGGCGTCAACCGGCTCTCCGGGCCGGATCTCGGGACGTTGATCATCACGCACTACACCCGGATTCTCCGGTACATCACCCCGGACAAGGTTCACGTGATGTACGAGGGGCGTATCGTGCAGTCGGGTGGTCGCGATCTCGCCGACGAGCTCGAGGAGAAGGGCTACGAGCACCTGAAGGCGAGCGCGTAACCTGGAGTCGACGGCTCGGACCCGCCAGAGGGGTCGCCCGCCGTCCCCGCCGATCCGAGCGAGGTGGTTGCCCATGACCGGAGCCGCTCACGACGGGTCCCGTCCGGCGGCCGCGCCCACCGTGACGCCCGCGACGGGGCTGGACGCGCGCACCGTGCGCAAGGACTTCCCGGGGCTCGACCGGGAGGTGCACGGCAAGCCGCTCGTCTACCTGGACTCGGCCGCCACCTCCCAGACCCCGCGCCCGGTGATCGACGCGATGGCGCGGTACTACGAGCATTTCAACTCGAACGTGCACCGCGGCGTCCATGCGCTGGCGGAGGAGAGCACCGAGGCGTTCGAGGGCGCGCGGCACGCCGTCGCGCGCTTCGTGGGTGCGGATCCCCGGGGCGTCGTGTTCACCAAGAACGCGACGGAGGCGTTCAACCTCGTGGCGTACTCCTGGGCCCGGAAGCGGTTGGGGCCCGGCGACGTGCTGCTGTCGACCCAGATGGAGCACCACGCGAACCTCGTGCCCTGGCAGCTCGCGGCGCAGGACGCCGGGTTCGAGCTCGCCTACGTGCCCGTGACCGACGAGGGCGAACTGGACCGCGAGCGGTTCGACGAGATCGTGGCGAGCGGACGCGTGAAGCTCTTCGCGGTCACGGCCATGAGCAACGTGGTCGGCACGATCAACCCGGTGGCGGAGCTCGCGGGCGCGGTCCGCGCGGCGAACGACGAGGCGGTCGTGGTCGTCGACGGCGCCCAGAGCGTGCCGCACCTGCCGACCGACCAATCGGCGCTCGATGCCGACTTCCTCTGCTTCAGCGGTCACAAGATGCTGGGCCCCACCGGGGTGGGCGTGCTGGCGGCACGCCCCGAGGTGCTGGACCCCATGCCGCCGTTCCTCTCGGGCGGCGAGATGATCACCAACGTCACCCTCGAGGGAGCGGAGTTCAACGAGATCCCGTACCGGTTCGAGGCCGGTACCCCGGTGATCGCCGAGGCCATCGGGCTCGGGGCGGCGGTCGAGTACCTGGAGCGCATCGGCATGTCCGCGGTGCGCGCGCACGAGGTGGCGCTGCTGCAACGCGCCCTGCCGGCGCTCGAGGAGGTCGAGGGCGTCACCGTCCACGGTCCGCGCGATCCCGAGCGCCGGGGCGCCGCGGTCAGCTTCAGCGTCGCGGGGCTGCATCCGCACGACATCGGTACGCTCGTCGACCGTGAGGGGGTCGCGGTGCGCGCAGGGCATCATTGCGCCAAACCGTTGGTCCGCTCGCTCGGCTCGGCGGCGACCACGCGGGCGTCGTTCTACCTGTACAACACCGAGGACGAGATCGATGCGCTGATCGCCGCGCTCGAGGCCACGAAGCGCTTCTTCGACGTCTAGCGACGTCGGGCGCGAGGGGGAGAGCAGATGGACGACCTCTACCACGAGATCATCCTGGATCACTACAAGTCCCCGCGGAACCGGGGACCGGAGCTCGAGGGCTCACAGGTGCACGTGCACCACTCGAACCCGCTCTGCGGCGACGAGTTGGACCTGCGCCTGCGGGTGCACGACGACGGCGTCGACGGCCTCGCATTCGACGGCGAGGGCTGCTCGATCTCGATGGCCAGCGCCTCGGCGATGAGCGAGGCGGTGCTCGAACGCGACCTCGCCGACGCGGAGGACCTCGCGGAAGCGTTCCGGCTGATGATGCACGGGGAGGGCCTCAAGCGCGAGGAGGACCTGGAGGACGGCATCGCCTTCCAGGGAGTGGCCCAGTACCCGGTGCGGGTGAAGTGCGCCTTGCTGGGCTGGATGGCGCTGCGAGACGCCATCGAGAGCTACCGCAGCGGGGACGCGCAGGTCCAGGTCACGCACGAGGACGCTCCGCCCGCATGAGCTCCGCCAATATCCGAGCCCGGGGGATGGGACACTCACCGTCGAACCCCCGAAACCGATCCGGGAGCGATGGACGATGACCGACGGCTGGCCGACCGAGGACATGGACACCGGCAGCGGCGGCACCACACAGGCGTTCGCCGATGTCGAGATGGACGAGCACGGCTATCCGACGCCCGACGCCATGCGTGAGATGCTCAAGGCCGTGATGGACCCCGAGATCGGGATCAACATCGTGGACCTGGGGCTCCTCTACGATGTGTGGGCCGAGGATGGCAGCGCGTACGTGAAGATGACGCTCACGACGATGGGTTGCCCGCTCACGGAGTTGATCCACCAGCAGTGCACGTTGGTGCTCACCCGGCTGCCGAACATCGAGGACGCCGACGTCGAGTTCGTTTTCACCCCCCCGTGGTCGACCGACATGATCAGCCCGGAGGCCAAGGAAGAGCTCCGGGCGATGGGGTTCAACATCTGACGACCGCGTGCGCTGAGCCCGCGCTCGCGCGGGCCCGGCGTTCCCGGCCTCGTCCGGCGACGCGAACCGGGCATGCGGGGGGTTGGTGCACGCGGAGCTGATCTGGCTGGTCACCGCCCTGCTGCTGTTCGCGGCCGGGTCGGTGGGGCTCGCCGTGGCGCACAGCCCGATCCGCGCCCTCGTCGCCCTGAACATCGTCGCCGGGTCGGTCACCATCGCGCTGCTCGCGGCATCGGGCGCCGGTGGTGCGGGTGACCCACGCGCGGCCCGGGCGATGGGGGTCCTGGGCATCCTGGTCGCGTTCGGCGTGACCACCTTCGGGGCGGTCTTGGTGCGCCGTCGTCGGGGCCCACCCGAGGGCACCGCGGAGGCTCCGGACGACGAGGCGGCCGGGTGAGCGCGGTCCTCGCGGTGGCGGCGCCGTTGGCGGGGGCGGTGGTGACCGTGCTCGCGCGTGGCCGCGGTACCCCGCTCGTGGCGATCGCCGCAAGCCTGGTGGGCCTGGGGGCCGCCACCACCCTGGCCGTCGAGGTCGCTGCCGACGAGCCGGTGCGCGTGGCGTTGTTGCACGGGTTCGGGCTCGAGATCGACCTCTACGCGGACGGTGCGGGCGCGCTCCTGCTGCTGACCAGCAGTGTCGTGAACAGCGTCGCCGCGCTGTACGCGTGGGGCTCGTACCTCCCGGACCCCGCCCGCGTCGAGTGGGCTGCCCGTCGGGGGCCATTCCGAGGCACTGCTGGGCTCGACCCCGAACCCTCCCGCTTCTGGGCACGGTGGCTCGGGCTCGTGGCCGCGATGAACGGCGTGTTCCTCCTCGCGCACACGTTCGCCCTGTACGTCGCCTTCGAGGCGGTCGGGGTCGCCGCGGTGGCGCTGGTCGTGCTCGCGGGGACCCGAGCGGCGCTCGACGCGGGGCTCCGCTATCTGGTGGTCGCCTTCGCCGGTTCGCTCGTGTACCTGGCCGGCGCCGTGGTGCTGTGGGCGGAGAGCGGGGTGCTCGACCCCTACCGGATGACCGACGACGTCGCGGGCACCCCGCTGGCGGTGGTGGCCCTCGCGGTGATGACCGTGGGTCTGCTGCTCACCGCGGCCCTGTTCCCGCTGCACTTCTGGCTCCCGGACGCCCACACGATCGCGCCCTCCCCGGCGAGCCCAATCCTGTCGGCGCTCGTGCTCAAGGTGTACTTCTACGCCGTCCTGGTGCTCTGGTTCCAGGCGCTGCCGCACCTCGTCACCCCGACCGCCGCCACGCTGCTGGCCGTCCTGGGAGCCGGCTCGATCCTCTGGGGCGGCGCCGTCGCGCTGTGGCAGACGAGCCTCAAACGCTTGGTGGCCTACTCGACGCTGTCGCAGATGGGCTACCTCTGGCTCGTCCCGGCCATGCTCGTGCACGACGCGGCCACCCCCGCCCCGGAGACCGCGGCGTGGTACGGCTGGTACGGCGGGGTCTACTACGCGATCGCGCACTCCGCGGCGAAGGCCGCGATGCTGATGGCCGTCGGGGCGCTCGTGCGAGCGGCCGGCTCCGATCGGGTCGACGCGCTGCGGGGCGCGGCGGCCGGTGCGCCCTGGTCGGTGGCGGCGTTCGCGCTCGCGGGCGTGAGCCTCGTCGGGTTGCCGCCCAGCGGGGGCTTTGTCGGCAAGTGGTACCTGCTGACGGCCGCGCTGGCGAGCGGCCAGTGGTGGATCGCGGTGATCGTGCTCCTCGGGGGAGGGCTGACCGCGGCCTACCTCGTCCGCGTGCTCGTCCTCGCCTTCGAGCGTCGCGAGCCCTCCTTCGCCCCGCTGCCCCACGTCCTCGCGGTGGCGCCGCTGCTGCTCGCGCTGCTCACCGTCGGGCTCGGCTTCCGTGCGGTCGAGGTGCTCTCGCTCCTCGAGGTGGGCGCTCCGCCGTTCCTGGGCACCGGCCCCGGGGCCGTGCGATGACCGCGCGGGAGGCGTTGCCGCTGCTGCTCGTCGCGACCTCCCTCGTGCCCGCGCTCGTGGTGTTCGCCCTGCCCGAGCGCGCGCGGGTGGCGCGTGACACGGTCACGCTGCTCGGGGCGGGCGTGAAGCTGGTGCTCGTCCTCGTGCTGCTCCTCGGGGTCTTCCGCGGTGCGACCTACGAGGTCCGGTGGGCGGTGCTGCCCGATCTCGCGTTCGTGTTGCGGGTGGAGGAGGTGCCGCTGCTCTTCCTCACCCTGTCGGTGCTCCTGTGGTTCGCGACGACCGTCTACACCATCGGCTACCTCGCCGGCGACGCGCACCTCACGCGGTTCTTCGGGTACTTCAACCTCTGCGTCGCCGCGACCATGGGCATCGGGCTGGCCGGCAACCTCTTCACGTTCCTGATCTTCTACGAGCTGCTGACCGTCTCGACCTTTCCGCTCGTCGTCCACGAGGGCACCGCGGACGCGCGCGCGGGCGGCCGCGCGTACCTCGCCTACGCGGTCGGTGGCGGCAGCGTGCTGTTCGTGGCCATGGTCTGGCTCGCGCTCGTCGCCGACACGATCGAGTTCTCCACCGGCGGGGTGCTGGCCGATGCCGCTGCCGCGGAACCGGGCGCCCTGACGGCGATCTTCGCGCTCCTGGTCATCGGCCTCGGTGTCAAGGCCGCCCTCGTGCCGCTCCACGGGTGGCTGCCGCAGGCGATGGTCGCGCCGACCCCGGTGAGCGCCCTGCTCCACGCCGTCGCCGTGGTGAAGGCGGGCGCGTACGGGCTCGTGCGGGTCGTCCTCGACCTCTACGGGCCGGCCACGGCGGCGGCGCTCGGCGTCCTCACCCCGCTGGCCGTCGTCGCGGCGGTGACCCTGCTCTGGGGCTCGGTGCGCGCGATCGGGCAGGACGGCCTCAAGGCCCGTCTCGCGTACTCGACGGTCGCCCAGCTCGCGTTCGTCGCGTTCGGCGTGGCCGTGGGCGGGCCGGGGGCGACGGCCGCGGGCCTCGTCCACCTCGTCCACCAAGGCTTGATGAAGGTGACGCTCTTCTACTGCGTGGGGGCGCTCGGCAAGGAGCTCGGGGTTCACCGCGCCAGCGAGCTCGACGGCACGGCGCGGCGGATGCCGGTGACGATGAGCGCCTTCGCGCTGGCTGCGCTCGCCATGGTTGGGGTTCCGCCGCTCGCCGGGTTCGTGACGAAGTGGCACCTCGGGGTCGGGGCGGTCGCGGTGGGCGCGTGGTGGGTCCCGGTGGTGCTCGCGGCCTCGACGCTGTTGACGGCGGCCTACGTGCTGCCGCTGGTCCACGCCGCGTGGTTCCGTCCGCCGCGCACACAGTGGCCACCACGCCACGCTCGATTCGAGACCCGGGTCTCGCTGCTCGCCCCGATCGTGGCGGTCGCCGCCTCCGTCGCGCTCGTCGGGACGCTCGCCGGTGCGCCCTTCAGCCCCTTCGGCTGGAGCGAGCTGATCGTCGAGCAGGTGTTCGGCCTCGAGCAGGGGGATGCCCGTGAGTGACGGCGGGCCGATGGGCCTCCTCGCGCTCCTGGCCGTCGCGTTCCCCCTGGCGGGAGCGCTGGCGGCGGCGCTGCGAGCGGTGCCCGAACGGGTGCTCCTGCGCGCGTCGTGGGTGGCCCCACTCCCGGCCCTCGTGCTCGCGGTGTCCGCGCCCGGACCCGACGTGGTGGCCCGGGTCGAGGTCGCGTGGCTGCTGCTCGGCCTCGAGATGGCCGTCGACCCCTGGGCGCGCGTTCTGCTGGTCCTGGCGGGCTCGCTGTGGCTGGCTGCCGGGGTCGCCCTCCCGACGCTGCTGCGGGACGATCGGCGCTCCTCGCGGTTCGCGAGCGCCTTCCAGGCTGCTCTGGCCGGAATGCTCCTGCTCGTGCTCGCCGCGGACGTCGTGACCTTCTACACGGGGTTCGCGCTGGTGACCTACGCCTCGTACGTGCTGGTGGTCCACAACGCGACGGAGCGGGCGGTGCGTGCCGGGCGCATCTACCTCGTGTTCGGGGTCGTGGGCGAGGCGCTCCTGCTGGCCGGGCTCGCCGTGGCGGTGGGCGTGGCCGGTACCACCGCCTTGGGGGACGTGGCGGCCGCCGCAGGGGAGGGGGCCGCAGCCGGCGTGCCCGTGCTCCTGCTCGTGGGCTTCGGGATCAAGGCGGGGATGCTCGGGGTGCACTCGTGGCTGCCCCTCGCGCACCCGGCCGCACCGGTTCCCGCCAGCGCGATCCTGTCCGGAGCGATTATCACCGCAGGAGTGCTGGGGTGGTTGCGGCTCCTGCCGCTCGGGGACTCGCCGCTGCCCGCGTTCGGTCCGGTCGTGGTGGGCATCGGCGTGGCCGGATTCCTCGCGGGGGCCGTGCTGGGGGCGCTCCAGGACGATCCGAAGACCGTGCTCGCCTACTCGAGCGTGAGCCAGATCGGCCTCGTGCTCGTCCCCGTGGGGATCGGGCTCGCAGCGCCCGAGCTCGCCACCCCCGCGGGCAGCGTGGCGATCGTCTTCGCCCTGCACCACGGGCTCGCGAAGGGGGCGCTCTTCCTCGGGGTCGGCGTGGCGCAGGCGGAGAGCCGCTCGCGACCCCGCCGCGCCGTCTTGCTCGGTCAGACGGCCGCAGCGGCCGCCATCGCGGGATTGCCGCTCACGTCGGGCATGGTTGCGAAGGGGTTGCTCAAGGACCTCGCCGAGGGGGTGACCCAGCCCTGGGGTGGTGCCCTCTACCTCGCCCTGCTGCTGTCGGGGACCGCGAGCACCGTGCTGCTCGGGCGCATGCTGTGGCTGCTCACCGCGCAGGGCGGACACGAGCCCCCGCCCGGGGCGGCCGCCCCGTGGTCCTCGGTTCTCGCGTGGCTGCTCGCCCTCGGCTGCTCGTTCGCGGTGACGTGGCCGGTCGTGGGCGGCTGGTTGCCGGGGGTCGCACCTCCGGCGGTGACCGATGTCGGGCTCTGGTGGGACCAGTCCTGGCCGGTCGCCGTGGGCGTCGGGATGCTATGGGGGCTCTCGCGCGTCGGTCCCGCCCCGAGCGTTCCGGCGGGTGACCTCGTTCTCGCGGCGGAGGCGGCCGCGACCCGGCTCCGCGGGACCGCGGCGCTCGGGGGTGCGGTGATCGGGTTGCCGCCCCTTCGTCGCGCGCTCGCGGGCTCGGTGGAACGCGCGCGAGCGGCCCAGGCCCGTACGGAGTCACTGTTCGCTCGACCGATGGTCACCGCGCTCCTGGTCCTGCTCCTGCTGGTCGGCGTGCTCGCGGCGCTCGGCGTGACGTGGCCGTAGTGGCCGGGGTGGCCCGCCGCCGGTGCGCGCCGCCCACCACAGGATCGCGGCCGTCGCCAGGACACCCACCAGGAGCTCGGCGGTCGCGACCCCGAGCGCTCCCAGCGCCGCCGAGGCCACGGCGAGCCCGAGCCCGAACGCCGCGTACCGCTTGATCGCGGTCGCCTCCGATCGGGCGAGGAGCGCGCCGAGCGCGGCGCTCGCGACCACGATCGCCAACAGCGCGTGACCGATGAGGGCGGGGGTCATGGCGTCCATCGCACGGTTCCCACCACGGCAGGCCAGGCAGGCAGGTCGCTATCCTCCGGGCACCGCTCGGACCACGGCCCGCCGGGAATAGTCGACCCCCAATGATTGGTTGACCCGAATATGGAACCGCTCATTGCTGAACCAGCCACGCTGACCAAGGACGAGATCGCTCGCTACAGCCGCCATCTCATCATGCCCAACATCGGCGTCGAGGGGCAGGGTCGGCTGAAGAACGCGAAGATCCTGCTCGTCGGGACCGGCGGCCTGGGCAGCCCGTTGGCCATGTACCTGGCCGCCGCGGGGGTCGGCACCCTCGGCCTCGTCGACTTCGACACCGTCGACGAGTCCAACCTGCAGCGCCAGGTCATCCACGGCACGAAGGACATCGGCAAGCGCAAGGTCCTGTCCGCGCAGGAGACGATCAACGACCTGAATCCCGATACCGAGGTGCGGATCCACGAGACCAGCCTGCGCAGCGACAACGCGCTCGGGATCATCGAGGACTACGACATCGTGATCGACGGGACCGACAACTTCCCGACGCGCTACCTCGTCAACGACGCCTGCGTGCTGCTCGGCAAGCCGAACGTGTACGGCTCGATCTTCCGCTTCGACGGGCAGCTCAGCGTCTTCTACGCCGACGAGGGCCCGTGCTACCGGTGCATGTTCCCGGAACCGCCGCCCCCCGGGATGGTGCCGAGCTGCGCCGAGGGCGGGGTCTTCGGCGTGATCCCCGGGACGATCGGCGCGGGGCAGGCCACCGAGGCGATCAAGCTGATCACCGGCAACGGGGACCCGCTGATCGGGCGGATGCAGCTGTACGACGCCCTCGAGGCCCGTTGGCAGACCATCAAGGTCAACAAGGACCCCGAGTGCCCGGTGTGCGGCAAGAACCCGACCGTCACCGAGCTGATCGACTACGAGGCCTTCTGCGGGATGCCCGCCAACGACCACGAGGCCGCGGACGCGCTCGACGGCGAGGTGCAGATCACCCCGCGCGAGCTCGAGGAGGTCCGCGACCGGGTGCGGGTCATCGACGTCCGCGAGCCGCACGAGTACCAGATCAGCAGCATCCCCGGCGCCGAGCTCATCCCCCTGGGCGAGCTGCCCCAGCGGATGCAGGAGCTCGACTCGAGTGAGGACATCGTCCTGCACTGCAAGTCCGGTGCACGCTCGATGGAGGCGCTCGAGTTGCTGCAGGGGGCGGGGTTCCGCAAGCTCAAGAACCTGCAGGGCGGCATCAACGCGTACGCCAAGCAGGTCGACGACTCGATCCCCGTCTACTGATCACGGTCCCATCGACCCGATGCCCCGCCAGCCACGGCGGGGCATTCGCCTTCCGGGACAGGGGGCTCGCGGCTTCTTGGGGACGGTGCTTGGAATCGCGGATGCTGATACGGCATGATCCGCGCCGACATGCACCCCCCAAGCCCCCACGAGCGACACACACTTCCCGGTTCGGCCTCGGCGCGCCCCCAGGCCGGGAGTCGATCCGTGCTCGCCGGCGCGGCGGGTGCGCTGGTGCTGGGTCTCGCGGTGGCCCTCAGCGCACCGGTCGCATTGGCCGACCCGGCCACGCTCGATGAGATCGACGAGCAGCGCGAAGAGCTCGAGGCCGAGCGCGAGGCGCGCGAGGCCGAGCGCGACGAGCTCGACCGCGAGCGCACCGAGGCCGAGGAGCGGCTGGCGGAGCTCGACGAAGCGGCGAGCCGCGAGGTCGAGGCCTACCGCGCCGCCCAGGCCGAGCGCGACGAGCTCGAGAGCCGCGTCGCCGAGGCCCAGGAGTCGGTGCGTCAAGCACGAGCCGCGGTGACGGCGCAGCAGGACCGCGCCGCGGAGATCGTCCGCGCCCGCTACAAGGGAGAACAGGCGGCCTCGTTCGCTTCGTTGCTCGGCAGCGACCCCCGTGACGTCGCCCGCCAGAGCGGTTATCTGTCCGGGTTGCAGCGCGGCCGCCGAGCCGACATCGAGGAGCTCGCGGCCACCCAGGCGGTGCTGGAGGCCGAGCGGGAGCGGCTCGTGGCCGCCGAGGCTGCCGCGGACGAGGCCGTAGCTCAGGTCGAGGCGCGGCGTGAGGCCGTGGAGGAGCGGTTCGCGGCGCAGGAGGAGGAACTCGAGGAACTGCGCGCCGCGGTCGCGGGAGCCGAGGACCAGCTCGCCGCGACCGAGGAGGATCTGCAGGCTGCCGAGGCGCGGCGCGAGGAGGCCGAGCGTGCCGCCGAGGAAGCTCGGCAGGCCGAGATGGCCGAGACGGCTGCCCAGGTGGAGGCCGAGGACGAGGACGGCGGCGGTGCACCGGCCGAACCCGATGGGCCCGACGAGGCCGATGAGTCCGAGGCCGCGGGATCCGGGGACTCCGACGGCTCCGGGGGCGACCAGGCCCAGGACGGGGCCGGGGAACCCGCCGGATCGGGTGCGGCGCAGGTCGCGGTCGACACGGCGCTGGCCCAGCAGGGCACCCCGTATCAGTGGGGTGGCAACGGCCCTGACACCTTCGACTGCTCGGGCCTGACGTCGTACGCGTGGCGGGCTGCCGGTGTGGAGATCCCGCGCACCTCCCAGGCGCAGCACGACGGCCTGCCGAACGTGTCACGCGATCAGCTGCGGCCGGGCGACCTGGTGTTCTTCGGCAACCCGATCCACCACGTGGGCCTGTACATCGGTGGTGGGCAGATGGTGGAGGCGCCCTACTCCGGCCAGGTCGTCCGCACTCGCTCGATCGACCGGTCGGACTACGTCGGTGCGGCACGCCCCGGGGGCTAAGAGCGCGCGACCGGGCGTCCAGGGGTGACGGGCTGATCCCCGGGGTTGAGGGCTGACCCTCCCCTGGGTGTAACCGAACACCCTGACGAGCGCATCCGAGGCGCCTGAGATCCTCGAGTTCTCAGGTGTCTGTCGAGAGCCCAACCAGGTAGGCCAGAACCGGTTCGAGGTACCTGCGCTTCGTCATGTGGGCGCGGACAGACTCGACGATGATTCCGGGACTCGGAACAAGCTGGCGCACAATCCTGAAATGTGGAAAGCTGTTCGCGGTCGGCTCGACGGCCGGCGGTCGGCCCTCGAGAAGGAGCGGAGGTCGCGCGTGGAGGACGTCGGAGACACAGTCGCTGCGCTCGGCCTGCCCGTCGGGGATCCCGCGGCCGCGGGAACCTCGCCACGAACGTTCGACGACGGTGCTCAGTACCGTGTCGAGATCCCCTCCGTGGAGGGGCCGGAAGCCCTCCAGGCCGTCATCGATACGGCCGACGAGTACCGCGTCCCCGTGCATCGCGTCAGTCAGGGCAGCGGGATCATGCTGCAGACCGATGCCGAGATCGACCGGATGGTCGCACTCGGACGACAGAACGGGATCGAGGTCTGCCTCTTCGTGGGCCCCCGGGCCTCGTGGGACGTGGGCGCACAGGCCCGAGCGGACACTGGGATGGTGGTGGGAGGTTCGCTCCGTGGTGCGGATCAGCTGGCCTTCGGCGTCGAGGATGTCCGCCGAGGTTGCGAGCTCGGGCTGCGGAGCGTGCTCGTCGGTGACCTCGGCCAGCTGTGGGTGTTGAACGAACTCAGGTCACGAGGTGCCCTGCCGGCGGATCTGGTCCTCAAGACCTCGGTGACCCTGCCGGCGGCCAACCCGGCAACGGCACGGGTCCTCGAAGGGCTTGGCGCGACCACGATCAACCTGCCGGTTGACCTCTCGGTCGCGCAGATCGCGGCGATCCGTGAGGCCGTGACCGTCCCGCTCGATATGTACATCGAAGCCGCGGACGACTTCGGCGGATCCGTGCGCTACTACGAGCTCCCCGAGATCGTGCGGGTAGCCGCCCCCGTGTACCTCAAGTTCACGGTTCGGAACGCTCCCGGGCTGTATCCGGCCGGGGGCCACCTTCGCGAACTCGTGCTCTCGACTGCACGTGAACGTGTCCGCCGTGCCGCGATCGGACTGGGGACGTTGGAACGCGCGGCCGCGCGGCCGTTCCCGCGGCAGGACGGCACGCCCCCGACCGAGAGGTCCGCATGACATGACACCCCCTCACGACACCGAGACGCTGGTCGGCGGTCAGCTCATCGCCGGCGAATGGATCCGGCCCGACGGGGGCGACGTGCAGGCCATCGATCCCCGAACGGGCGAGCCCGTTCTCCCCGTGTTCGCCGAGGCGACCACTGTGGAGGTGGACTCCGCCGCTGGCGCAGCCGGCTCGGCCGCGCCCGCGCTCGCGCGTTGGGACGGGCATCGGATCGCGGGACTGCTCAGGGCGATCGCAGCTCAGCTCGAGGAACGGGACGAGCCGATCGTGGCGCGAGCGGACCTGGAGACCGCCTTGGGTCTGGGCCGTCTGCGGAACGAGCTGGCGCGCACCACCGCACAGTTCCGCATGTTCGCCGACCTCGTGGAGACGGGTGCGCACTACGAGGCGATCATCGATGGCCCCGACCCGGCCACGACGCCACCGCGTCCGGATCTTCGGCGACTGCTGCTGCCGCTGGGTCCGGTGGCGGTGTTCGGGGCGAGCAACTTCCCCCTCGCGTTCAGCGTTCCGGGGGGTGACACCGCGTCGGCTCTCGCGGCCGGCTGTCCGGTGGTCGCGAAGGCGCATCCGGCGCATCCCGGCACGTCCGAGCTCTGTGCCGCTGCGATCGCCGACGCGATGCGAGACGCGGGCGCGCCTGCGGGGACGTTCTCCCTGGTTCAGGGTGCGGGACCTGAAGTGGGCACGATGCTGGTTGGCCACGAGGCCGTGGCCGCGGTCGGGTTCACCGGCTCCTTGAGCGCGGGGCGTGCGCTTCACGACGTGGCGGCTTCCCGTCCCGCGCCGATCCCTGTCTACGCGGAGATGGGCAGTCTGAACCCGGTGTTCGTGACCGCGGCGGCCCTCGCGGAGCGCGGAGAGGAGGTCGCCAGTGCGTTCGCGGGATCGATGACGCTCGGCACGGGGCAGTTCTGCACCAAGCCCGGCGTCGTCTTCGTACCTGACGACGAGCAGGGTCAGGCGTTCGCCGAGGCAGTGGTGGCGCGACTCGCGGCGCACGACCCGGGCCCACTGCTCACGCCCCGCATCCGTGACAGCCTCGCGACACAGCTCGACGAGACCCTGCAGCTGCCCGGGGTGGAGACCCTCGTGGAGGGGCAGCTCCCAGGCGGTCAGGCTCCGATAGCCGGGCCCACGCTTCTGCGTACCGACTTCGACACGTTCCTCGCGACGTCAGCACTCGCCCGTGAGCACTTCGGACCGGTCGGTCTGCTCGTACGCGTGGGATCGTCCCGGCTGGTGGAGGCGGCCGGGCACATGGACGGGAGCCTCACCGCCACGGTGCATGGGACGGAGGGGGAGGCCTCGCGACTGGAGGCGCTGTTCGAGGAACTGACCCGTCGCGCCGGTCGCGTGATCTGGAACGGGTTCCCCACCGGCGTCGCGGTGACCGCCGCCCAGCACCACGGGGGCCCGTACCCAGCGACGACGGCGCCGGGCCACACCTCAGTCGGCACGACGGCCGTTCGTCGCTTCCAACGTCCGGTGGCCTACCAGGGTACCCCGGAATCTTTGCTCCCCGCGGCACTGCGCGATGACAACCCGCTCGGGATCCCTCGCACCGTCGACGGGGTCCTCACTCGCGAGTCCGTGGAGTCGGTGCGCCCGTTCACTGGGAAGGGCTCGTCATGAAACTCGTGCGGGTCGGCCCCCCGGGCCGGGAACGTCCCGGTGTGCTGGGAGCCGGGGGAGAGGTGCTCGACGCCACCAGCGTGACCGCGGACTACGGTCCGGAGTTCTTCGCGTCCGACGGGCTCTCACGCCTCCGAGAACGGGTGGACGCTGTCGACGGGCTCCCGCGGATGCGAACCGACGGGGAACGCGTGGGTGCACCCGTGGGCCGCCCGTACGAGGTACTGTGCCTGGGCCTCAACTACGCGGATCACGCGGCCGAGTCGGGCATGACCTTGCCCGAGGAACCCGTGGTGTTCAACAAGCTCTCGAACACGATTGTCGGGCCCTTCGACGACATCGTGCGTCCTCCCCACAGCGAGCGAGTCGACTACGAGGTCGAGTTGGCCGTCGTGCTCGGTGCGCCTGCCCAGTACCTCCCCGACCTCGAGGCTGCGGCGGCGACGATCGCCGGCTATGCCATCACCAACGACGTCTCCGAGCGCGACTACCAGCTGAACCGGGGCGGGCAGTGGGTGAAGGGGAAATCGTGCGCCACGTTCAACCCATTGGGGCCGTGGCTGGTCACCGCGGACGAGGTCCCCGACCCCCACGCCCTTGCCATCGAGCTGTCGGTGAACGGCGAAACCCGTCAGGCCAGCCAAACCGCGGAGATGGTGTTCGCGGTGCCGTACGTGGTCTGGTACCTCAGCCAGTTCTTCGCGCTGGAGCCGGGAGACCTGATCAACACTGGCACGCCTCCTGGGGTTGGGATGGGTTGGGAGCCTCCTCGGTACCTGAAGGCCGGGGACACGGTCGAAGCGACGATCGAGGGGCTCGGGACCCAACGGCAGCGTGTGGTCGATCTCATCCCTTGAGGGTCCACGCGCGGGGCGTCGCCAGCGAGGAGGAGGCCATGGGGCTCTGGCAGCTCGAGTTCGAGGGGTCGTGCCGGCTCGCGCGCGGTGATCCCGAGGATGGACCCCGGGAGGTCCTGCGGGAGGAGGTGGGCCTCGACGAGGTGGTGCGGGCTGGTGCGGATGCTCTGCAGGCAGTGCTCGCCTCTGCTTCGGACGGCCCTGTGCCCCCCGGTGCTCGTGTCACTGCGCCGGTGGGTCAGCAGGAGGTCTGGGCGGCCGGTGTGACCTATGGACGCAGCCGGGACGCCCGTGTCGAGGAGTCCGGGGTCCCCGACAGCTACGACCTCGTGTACGCGGCCCCTCGGCCGGAGCTGTTCATGAAGGCCGCCCCGGGGCGGGTCCGTGGTCCCGGAGAAACCGTGGGTGTGCGCGCGGACTCGGGCTGGGACGTCCCGGAACCGGAGTTGGCGCTCATTGCCGACCCACGGGGCGAGCTCATCGCCTATACGCTCGGCAATGACGTCTCCTCACGACGCATCGAGGGCGAGAACCCGCTTTACCTGCCGCAAGCGAAGATGTACCGGCACAGCTGTGCGCTGGGACCGTGCCTCGTGCCCGTCGACCGGGCGCCCGAGCGCCGGGATCTCCGCATCTCGCTCGAGGTCCACCGCGAAGGGCAGGTGTGCTACGCGGATCGAGTGGATGTCGCCGACATGCGGCGCACCCCCGAAGAGCTGCTCGAGTGGCTCTACCGTGCTCAGGACTACCCGAACGGGGTGGTGCTGCTCACGGGCACCGCGATCGTCCCGGATGACGAGTTCACGCTTCGTCCGGGGGACGAGGTCGTAGTGCGTGTACCGGGGCTCGGCGAGCTTCGCAACGCCGTCGAACGGGTCGGGAGGTCCGCCTAGGACGTCCGTGACGGGTGTCTACGAGAGCGCGTCGCGGAGCTCGCGGGTCAGCATGACGGTCGCGACGTTCTGGATGGCGAACTCCGTGGAGGCGTGCTGCCACTCGTCGTCGAAGGTGGCGGTCGCGTCGCTCGGCAGCACCACCCGGAACCCGGCATCGGCGGCATGACGCGCCGTGTGCTCCACCGCCATGTTCGTGAGGGCCCCTGCACTGATCAGCGTGTCGACGCCGAGGGCGCGGAGGAGGGGCTCGAGACGGCTCGAGACGAACGGGTTCATGCGGTTCTTCTCGACCACGTGCTCGTCGTCCCTGGGGACCAGGTTCTCCACCGGCGCGGCCCCCCAGGTCCCCCGGACCATCGCCCCGGAGTCGATCAAGCCCTGGAAGAGGGGAGCGCACGCTCGCTGGTCAGCGGCACCGGGCGCCACCACGTACCACACGTGCACGACGTGCCCACCGGCTTGCTTGAGATCGTCGGCGAGAGCGCGGAGGTTCTCCACGGTGCCCTGCTTGGCGGCATGTGTCGCGGGACCGGCGTCCGCGAAGGCGCCGCCCTCGGTGACCACGTCGTTCTGCATGTCCTGCACGATCAAGGCGGTGCGCGGGGCGTCGAATCGCGACATCGCTGCTGCTCCCGTTCGTTCGTGGTCAGGCGGCTCGCATGTAGCCGAGGGGGTTGCCGGCGACGCGCATGCGGAGGCGGTACAGCGAGGTCGAGGCGGTGATGAACAGGCTACGCCACCCCCCCTCGCCCCAATTGAGGTTCGCGACGTTCTCGGGGACGTGGATCACGCCGAGGCGTTCGGCATCCGGGCTGATCACCCAGATGCCACCGGGCCCCGTCACGTAGACGTTGCCTCGCTCGTCGCACTTCATCCCGTCCGGGACCCCCTCCTCGATGACACCTCGCCCGATGCGGTCGAAGAACACGCGGTCGTTCGTGAGACTGCCGTCGGCCTCGACATCGAAGGCGCGGATGTGGGCCCGTGTGGTGTCGTTGACGTAGAGGACGGACTCGTCGGCGGAGAAGCACAGCCCGTTAGGCTGATCGAAGTCGTCGGCGAGCAGCTGCAGCGGTCCCCCTCGCGGGGGGACACGGAAGACGCCCTGGAAGTCGAGTTCCTGGGGGCGCTCCTCGCCCACCCCCGGCATCCGGCCGAAGGTGGGATCGGTGAAGAGGATTCCCCCGTCGTCGGCGACGATGACGTCATTCGGCGAGTTGAGCTCTCGACCGTCCCAGTGGCTCGCGAGCGTCTCGTGTGTGCCGTCCGAGCGCTCCCGGACGAGCGCACTCGTCACGTGCTCGCAGACGATGAGGCTGTGGTCGGGCTCGTACGTCATCCCGTTGCACTTGTTGCTGGGATGCTTCACCACCGTCACGCCGCCCGCAGGTTCCCACCGACGACGGGTGTCGTCCGGCATGTCGCTGAACAGCAGGTAGCCACCGGGGCCGTTCCACAGGGGCCCTTCCGTGAACTGGAAACCGGTCGCCACTTGCTCCACGTCCGCCTCTTCGCCGACCAGATCGTGGAACTCTGGGGCGTCGATCTCAGCGCTCATGATCCCCACCACCTCAACCGGCCGAATGCGACGGACCACGCACATGCCCGAACGAGCCTCTGTGTGTGTGCAGTGACCCTAAAGGGGGCTCGCGCCAGGATCAAGGGTTTCAGCGCGACGATTCCGAGATACGGAACACTATGCAGGGATCACCGCTCGCAGAGGTTCGGAGGGGGCGCTCAGGTCATGGCCCGAGAGCCGGCTGGTCGCCTCGCTGAGCCGCCGCACGAGCGGGCCGTCCGGCCGGCCATCGAAGCGGCTCTCCTCGATGCAGATCGCTACGGCGCCGATCACCGCACCGGCATGGTCGCGAACGGCGCATGCCACGCCGGAGACGCCCCGCCGCCAGCTCTCGCGGTTGATCGCGTAGCCCCGCTCGCGTGTCCGCGACAGTTCCTCGCGGAGCCGGTCCGCGTCCGTGATCGTGTGGTCGGTGTACGCGGGTAGCCGTCGCCCGAGCACCCGATCGACCTCGTGAGACGGTTGATGCGCAAGGAGCATGCGGCCCGGCGAGACACAGAAGGCGGGCGCTCGCAGGTTGGCGAGACGCTCCCGGCCGGGTCCCAGTGTCCTGGGATGGGCCTCCGCGAGGTACAGGAGATCTCCCTGGTCGTACAAGCCGAGCTGTACTGAGGTGTCGAGAGCGCGGCTCAGCGCAACCAACTCGGGCCAAGTGTGGACGCGCAACGCCTCGGCGCCGCGAGCCCTGATGCCGAGACCCACGGCGCGGTGCCCGAGGCGCAGGTATCCCGTCGATGGGTCTCGACGCAGGAAACCGCGCTGCTCGAGCTCGAGCACGAGGTCCCGGGCGTCCGGCTCCTCGAGACCCAGCAGGGTGGCCGCGGCGGTATCGCTCATGGGACGCGAAGCCGTGGCGAGTGCCTCGAGCAGTCGAAACGTCGAGTGGACCGGCTCTTCGTTCACGGCTCCTCCGCTCCGCAGGAAATCGTCCGGACCCCCGGCCACCGCCGGGTCGTGCATTTTCGATTATGCGTGGGTTGAGAATGGCAAGCAAGACCCTGGAAGGCACGCCGCACCTTCCGAGACGCGCGAAGGTCCGGCCAGACGGCCGGACCTTCGGGGCGCCTCAGTTCGAGGGCGTGTCAGAACACGCGGCGCTCTTCGGTGATGAGCCGTGTGCGCGCCGAGGTGTGCGCGGCCACGTCCTCCCCGGCGGCTCGTCCCGCCTCGGTCGCGAACGCGGCGGTCCGTGCCTCGTCGTCATCGAACCAGAGCTCGCTCACCGCGTCGTAGGGATGGTTCGGATCGTCCTCGATCACCACGCTCATGCGGTACTCCCGCAGCCCGGGGAGGCGCTTGCCGTGCTCGACGTGCTCCTGGAGGGCCCAGGCGCGGAAGTCCTCGAGGGAGAGGTCCTCTCGGCGCTTCATGAGCGAGACGATCTTGATCACGATGGGTTCCTTTCCCTCGTTCAGCTCCGGCGGGTAGCTCGTCAGTGATCCAGCAGGGCGAAGAAGCGCGCGGGTGCGCCCTCCGCCTCCGCCATCTTCGGCCACGTGCAGTAGAAGGGGACGCGCACGCCCTGCGGCAACGCGGACAAGTTCGTGAGGTGTTGCATGAGGATCGCCCCCGGTTCGAGGACGATCTTGTGGATGATGAACTCCTCGGAGGTGAAGTCCGGCCGTCGGGCAGCCACCTCGCTGAAGCAGTCGAAGCCGACGGCCTTCGCCCCACGATCGAGCAGCCATTGCGCGGCATCGGGTTCGCAGTACGGCGACTCGAGGAAGTAGCGGGGGAAGTCTCCCCAGGCCTGGTCGCTCCAGTCGGTGCGGATCAGGGCGATGTCCCCCTCCCGCAATGGGGGAGCCGCGAGCTCCAGGTCCTGCGGGCTGATCCCGTGATCGGGGCCGACGTGGCTCAGGTCGATCACGAGTGCTTCGCCGCTCGCACGGTCCAGCGCGACGTCGGCGGCGGTTTCACCGTTTCGGACGCAGTGCCGGGCAAAGTCCACGTGGGAGCCGGTGTGGAGGAGCATCTCGACCTTCGAGGCCTGCCAGAACCCCGGGCCCTTGTGGAAGCTCTCCATCTTCACGTCGATGCCGGCCGACGGGGGCGAGGGAGTCCCCGGGCCGAACGGCAGGGTGAGGTCAACGATCCGCACGCGTGTCTCCTCGGTGTGAGGGTCCGGAGCGGGCCGGACCGCGTCAGGCGACGCGGATGAAGCCCTCGCCACCTGTGCTCGAGACGGTGGCGAGTGAGTCATCCTCGTCGAACACGATCCATTTGCCCTCGCGCCGGGGTTCCCGAGGCTGCTGTTCGTCCAGGGCCCGCAGGACTCGCTCGGGGCTGGCCGGCATCTGATTGATCCACACGCCGAGGGCGTCGTGTATCGCGGCAGCGATCGCGGGGGGTTGGGCGTTGTTCGCCATCTCTCCGATGGCCTTGGCGCCGTAGGGGCCATCGACGGAGGGGTTCTCGATGATGAGGTTCTCGTAGACCGGGGTGTCCTTCATCGCCGGCGGGAAGTAGTGCCCGAAGCGATCGCCGCGGTGCTCGGTGCTCGGGTAGTACGGATAGGCTTCCTCGAGGAGCCCGAGGCCGATCCCCATGGCGCCGCCGCCCTCGATCTGGCCCTCGACCATGGTCGGGTTGATCGCGCGGCCGACGTCGTAGGCCTGGATGAGTCGCAGTACGCGCACGTCGCCGGTTTCGTCGTCGGCCTCGACCTCCGCGACGCACGCGGCGTACGAGATCGCCGCGTGGGGGTCGCACTCACCGGTCTCGGGATCCGGTTCGGACGCCGGCTTCATCCACCCGCCCGACCCGGTGATGAGTGTCCCGTGGGCGTACGTTGCGGAACCCGCGACCTCGTCGACGCCGAGCGACTGGCTGGGCGAACCGCGGACCTGTACGCGGCCGTCGACGACCTCGAGGTCCTCGGCATCGACCTCCAGCTCCTTGGATGCGACCGCCAGGAGCGCGTCCCGTGTCTGCTCCGCGGCCACGCGCACCGCGTTCCCGCCGATGAACGTGCCACGGGACGCGAACGTGCCCATGCACACCGGCGAGGAGTCGGTGTTGGAGACGTCCATCTTGACCCACTCGTACGGCACGCCCAACGTGTCGGCGACGATCTGGGTATGGATCGTCCGCGACCCCTGACCGATGTCGACGGTGCCCGCGAACACGTCGACCCGGCCGTCGGGTTTGATCTTGATCCACGCCTGGCTGGGGTCGCCCCCCAAGTTCATGCCGGTCGGGTACTCGATCGCCGCGAGTCCTCGTCCCCAGTGCTTCATACCCGTTCCCTCCAGGCGTCGGCCTTGCCGATCTGGTCACGTAGATGTTCGGGCAGGAGGTCGCCCGACCGCTCCTCGCGGGTCATCGCCGCGTACTCGGGCGCCAGCTCCACGCCCGCGGCGTCGGCGCAGGCGAGGATCGTGGGCAGCGTTGACGGATCGTCCAGTTTCACCCGTGTGGGGGTGAGGTCCCCGATCCGGTTGCCGTTCTTCAGGCGGATCTCCCACGGGTCCAGTCCGAGCTCGTCCGCGATGCGGGTGAGGTGCGTCTCGGTCGCGAAGGAGACCGAGGTCACTCCGAACCCGCGCATCGCCGAGGTCGGCACCCGGTTCGTGTAGACGACGTAGGAGTTCATGAACACGTTCGGGATGGTGTAGGCGCCGGCCGAGTGGTGGAGGTGCTTCATCGCGCCGTACCCGGAGAAGCCCGTATAGGCCCCGGCGTCGTGCAAGGTGAGGGTCCGGCGGCCCAGGATCCATCCGTCGTGTGTGACGGCGTCGGCGATCTCGATGTGCCACGGCGCTCGGGTCCAGAGCGCGGTGAACTCCTCCTCTCGGGTCGCCCGGTACTTCACCGGCCGCCCTGTCTTGCGGGCGAGCAGGGCCGCGACCGGTTCGCAATGGGTGTCCACCTTCCCACCGAAGCCACCGCCCACCGTTCCACCGACGAACTTGAGCTGGTCGAAGGCCACGCCCAGGTATTTCGCGACGATGTTCATGGAAAAGTACATCGCCTGCGTCGTCGAGTGCACGGTGATCCGCCCGTCCGCCTCGGGCACGGCGAGGGCAACCTGGGGTTCGATCGGTGCCTGCTCGATGGCTTGGGGCCGATACACACCAGTGACGATCGTGTCGGCCTGTTCGAACGCCCAGTCGACGTCGCCCTTGCGCACGCGGCAGTGGTGGAACGGGTCGTAGAAGAAGAGGTTGCCGTCCGGAGCGACCTTGGGCGACTCCGGGTCGAGGGCCTTGCGCACGTCGAAGAGGGCTTCGCGCTCCTCGTACTGAACGTCGATTCGTTCGACCGCCTGTTGTGCGAGTTCCTGGGTGTCGGCCGCGACGGCGGCGACGAGCTGACCCTTGTAGCGGACCTCGTCCTCGGCGAGCAGCGGGAGATCCGGGGGGACGCCCACGTCCTCGAGGTGCCCCACCACGTTCCGGGCGGGGTCGGCGTGCGTGATCACCGCGTGCACGCCGTCCATCGCCTCCGCTGCCGAGGTGTCGATGCGGCGGACCCACGCCGAGTCGTAGGGGGAGCGCAGGGTCTTGCACCACAGTATTCCGGGGACTCGGACGTCGTCCACGTACGTGGTTCGCCCGGTGACGTGCGCGAGACCGTCATAGCGGGGGAGTCGTGCACCGATGGCCTTCATGCCTGGCCCTCCACGGTCCGGACGGGGGTGTCACCGTTGCGCGCGAGGCCGTGTTGGAGTTCCTCGAGATCGAACTGCTCGCCGCGCGCGGCGGCCTTCACGGCATCGAGAATCTTCACGTAGCCGGTGCAGCGGCACAGGTGCCCGCCCATGGCCTCCTCGATGTCCTCGTCGTCGAGCGCGCTGCCGTGCTCGGCGATCAGCCGGGTGGCGGCGAGGATCATGCCGGAGGTGCAGAAGCCGCACTGGGCGCCGTACTTGGCGTAGAAGGCCTTCTGGACGGCCGTGAGCTCGCCGTCCGAGGGCAGGCCCTCCACCGTCGTGACGCTGCCACCATCGGTCAACGCCACGGGGGTGAGACACGACCGACGAGGCTCCCCGTCGATGAGCACGGTACAGGCCCCGCAGCCACCCTGTTCACAACCTGCCTTGGCGCTCGTGATGCTCAGCTCCTCCCGCAGGACGTGGAGGAGCGAGTGCAACCCGCTGCTGCGGATCTCGTGCTCGACCCCGTTCACGCTCAGTTTCATTTCGGTGCTCCCTCCGTTGCTCAGAGCTCGGTCAGGGCCTGGGTGACGAGCTGTGGGAGTCGCCGTCGGCGGTACCACGCCGAAGCGAGCGCATCGTCGTACGGATCCGCATCCGCCACCGCTTCCGCTGCCGCCTCCTCAGGGCTCGCTCCCGCGGAGAGGGCGGTTTCGACCGAGGGGAGACGGCCGCTCTGCGGCGCTGCCCCTTTGGCGGCAACACGTGTGACGCCGTCGCTCCGAACCGCGGTCACCGCGAGTGGCGTGTACGGGATGGTGTGGAATCGGTCCATCACCGCATAGCCAGCGGCCTCCGGTACGGTGAACTCGGCCTCGAGGAGCAAGCGCTCCTCGTCTCCGCCGAACCGGCGCAGGAACGCGTCGACGCCCTCGGTCCGCTCCCCGGACGGTCCGACGGTTCGGACCGAGGCCTCGAGAGCCAGAAGGACGGCCTGCAAGTCGCCCTCACCGACGGCGCTCACGTTTCCACCGAGCGTGGCCTGCCGGCGGATCTCCGGATCGCCGATGTGGCCGGCAGCCCTCGCGAGCGGCTCGACGCCCGAGGCAGCGATGGTTTCGAGGGTCGTCGTTGCGCCCACCCGCACACGGTCGCCGTCGTGGCGCAGCTCGTCCAGGCCGGCGCGATGCAGAAAGAGGGCGCGTCCGGGCCGCACACGCCCGGCCGTGATCTCGGGCTGCAGGATCGTGGCGCCGCCGACGACGACGTCCACCCCGTCACCGAAGGCGTCGATCGCCTCCTGCCGCGAAGCAGGCACGACGACCCGGGCGTCGTCCAGCGAAACCACCATCTCGATCCACCTCGCGTCGCTGCGGGCAGGTACCGGCGCGCACCGTGTCGTCGCCTCTGGCCGGTGCGGGCGGCACGCTACGGCGGGCGCGGGCGCGGCGTCAAGATTTTTTTCCATGCAACGGAATAGTGGGTGGGCGCGGCGATCAGTTGGCCCCTTCGTGCTGCCGTTCTTGGTGAGGTCCACCCACCGTTCGGTGCCTATTGCGGGTATCCGTTCCGTCTAGTAGAAAACCGGAACGCCGAGCGGCGGGCGGGTACACGGCTCGCCCCGACCTGGCGTGTCGCGAACGCCCAACGCCCGCTTACAACGCCGCGCTCGGCCCAGGGCCGGAGCGCCCCGAGTGGAGGAGCGCGCAGGGATGACGCAGTTCGTCACCGTGACGCTCAATGCGCTCACCCTCGCGGCGCTCTACTTCCTCGTCGCCAGCGGTCTCACCCTGATCTTCGGGCTGATGCGGGTGGTGAATCTGGCGCACGGCACCCTCTACCTGTTGGGCGGCTACGTGGCCTGGCTGGTCGTCGACGCCTACGGGTTCATCCCCGGCCTCATCGTGGCGGCGGTGACGATGGGCGTGCTCGGTGTCGTGCTCCAGCAAGGGCTGTTGCGCTGGATCGAGGGCAACGACATGCGTGTCGCCCTCGTGACGATCGGGCTCTCCCTGATCGGGGCCGACCAGATGCTCGCCTACTTCGGTGGAACGGCGCACAGCATCCCGTCCCCGGAAGTCCTCCGGACCGCTTGGCCCATCGGCGTCGCCGGCGTCAGCTATCCCGCGTACCGACTGACGATCCTCTTCATCGCGGTGGCGACCGGCGTGCTGTTGTGGCTGTTGCTGCAGCGGACGCGCTTCGGGCTGATCATCCGTGCAGGGGTCGACGACCGGGACATGGTGTCAGCAACCGGGATCAACATCCGGGTCGTCTTCCTCGGGATCTTCTTCCTCGGTTCCGCACTCGCCGGATTCTCCGGCGCGATCGGCGGGGCGACCTTCTCGCTCGCGCCGGGAGTCGACATCGAGTTCCTGCTGTTCTCGCTCGTCGTCATCATCGTGGGCGGGATGGGCAGCATCCCCGGCGCGGCCATCGGCGCTGTCCTGGTCGGTCTCGTATCCCAGTACGCGCTCGCCTGGGCCACCCCGTTCTCCGCCATCCTCACGTTCGGGCTGATGATCCTGGTCCTCGCGGTGCGACCGCAGGGGCTTCTGGGGAGGGCCGCATGAGGCGGGTGCTCAAGCTCGTCGGGATCCTGGCCCTCGGGGTGGGGCTGGTGGTGTACCCGTTCGTGGTCCCCCAGCCCCAGTTCTGGGTTCTCAACGTGGGGGTGAAGGCGATCTGGCTCGGGACGACCGCCCTGAGCCTCACGTTCCTGCAGAAGTTCACGGGGCTGTTGTCGTTGGGGCAGCTGGCGTTCTACGGCATGGCGGGCTACGCCATCGCCTACCTCACCTCCGAGAACGGGTGGAGCTACGCCGCGTCGATCCCGCTGGCGATCGCCTTCGGCACCTTGCTGGGCCTGCTCGTCGCGCTCTTCGCGGTCCGATCGAGCGGCGTGTACTTCCTCATGTTGACGCTGGCGGTGTCCCAGCTGATGTTCTTCGCGGCCCTGCAGGCCTATCCGGTCACCGGCGGCCACTCCGGCATCACCGGGGTGCAGCCGCCCACGATTGCGGGCCTGGATCTTGCGACGCCCCTTGGTCTCTACTGGTTCGCCCTCCTCGTCGCGGCGCTGCTCTACGCGCTCTGCCGCTACCTCTCGCGCACACCCTTCGGGCTGGCGATGGAGGGAGTACGCGACAGCGAGGAGCGGATGCGGGCCCTGGGCTACAACGTGTACGCCCTCAAGGTCGCGGCGTTCACGGTGGCGGCCTTCGTGGCTTCGACCTCCGGGGTAGTCGCGCTCTTCTACCACCGGCAGATCACGCCCGACGGTGTGGGTCTCATCTCCTCGATCGACGTGCTCGTGGCCGCCGTGCTCGGGGGTGCGGCCAGCCTCCCCGGTGCCTACCTCGGCGCCGCCGCACTCACCTTCGTCCAGAACTTCGCACAGTTCTTCACGCCGCGCCATCTCACCTTGACGGGAGCGGTGTTCGTGATCGTGGTCATGTTCTTCCCGGGCGGCATCGCAGGGCTCGGGCGGCAGTTCAAGGGCTATGCACTCCGGTACCGGAGCCACAGGGCCCGGCACCGCGCCGCCGTTGCGCCCCCAGCGCCTGACGGCGGCCAACGCGAGGTCAAGGCGCTTCGAAGCGAGGGGGGGTCATCTCACGAGTAGCAGCAACCCATCGCCTGCGGCCGTGTGCGCCGCACCGAACCGGCGATCCACCCCAACACGAGGAGGGGAGCAATGCAGGGACACGCGAACGGACACAGGAGACGGCGTCGTCACGCCGTCGCGCGTCCGTGGATCTGGCTCGCTGCGCTGGCCGCGTTGATGCTGCTGGCCGCGGCGTGCGAGGCGGACCCGGATGACGAGCTCGTCGAGGACCCCGAAGCCGAGGCCGACGAGTCGGACGAGGACGATCCCGAGGACGATCCCGACGACGATCCCGACGACGAGCCGGACGACGAGGACGACGAGGACGACGAGCCCGATGAGGAGGACGAGCCCGACCCCGACGACGACGCCATCACCATCGGCGTGGTGAGCGCCCTGGAGGGACCATTCGCGGACGGCGCGGAGGACGGTGGCCGCGCGATCGAGATGGCCATCGACGACTTCGACGGTGAGGTGGCAGGTCGGCCCATCGAGACCTCGATCGAGAGCTCCGACACGAGCGCTGATACCGCGGTCGAACGCTCACGTCAGCTCGTGGAGCAGGAGGAAGTCGACCTCATGTTCGGCCCCTTGTCCGGCACCGAGGGCGTCGCGATCAGCGAGTACGCGGAGACCGTGCCCGACATGACGTTCATCGACGCGGCCTCCGGCGGGATCCCTTCGACGCTCGAGGGCCCGGACAACTACTTCCGCTTCACCGCCGAGGGCTCCCAGCAGGGCGGGAACATCGGCACCTACGCGTACGAGGAGTTGGGCTACGAGCGCATGGCCACGCTCGGGGAGGACTACGACTTCCCTCACGCGCTCGTCGGCAGCTTCATCGAGGACTTCTGCACTGCCGGGGGCGAGGTCGTCGAGGCGTTCTGGGTGCCGCTCGGAGAGTCGGACTACAGCTCGGTGATTGCCTCCATCCCGGAGGACGTCGACGCGATCTACGGGGGGATCGGTGGCTCGGATGCCGTGAACTTCCTCGAGCAGTCCATTGAGTTCGGCATCGACGTACCCATCGTCGGTGGGTCGATCCTCGTCGACGAGACGGTCCTCGCCGCGGAGGGCGCCGACCTCCGGGAGGCCGTCACCGACATCGTGGCGAGTGCTCCCGTGCATCCCAACCCCGACGACGAGCTCTGGGTGGAGTGGTCGGAGCGCTATCACGACATGTTCCCGGACGAGGGATTCGACGAGCCCTCGCTGTTCGCGGCGCTCTACTACAACAACTTCCGTTCGCTGCTCGAGGCGGTCGAGAGCGTCGACGGCGACCTCGACGACCGTGACGCCCTCCATGAGGCCCTCCGGGACCTGGAATGGGAGGGCCCGATCGGCCCGGTCGGTCCTCTCAACGAGAACAACCAGGGGTCGGTCCGGAACTTCATCTTCGAGATCGCCGAGGGTGAGGGCGAGGAGCTCGACACCGAGCTCCGTCAGGTGGACGACGGCATCGAGCCGGCGGAGGAGGTCTACGAGCGCATGGACGGTTGCCCGTAGTGACGGCCGATGATCAGGGAGCTGCCGACGGTGAGGCCCCGGCCCTGCGAGTGCGGGGCCTCACCAAGGACTTCGGCGGCATCCGCGCCGTGGCCGACGTCGATCTCGTCGTCGGCCACGGCGAGCGGGTCTCGGTAATCGGCCCGAACGGGGCGGGCAAGAGCACGTTGTTCAATCTCGTCGCCGGTGCGCACTCTCCGACGCACGGGCAGATCGAACTTTTCGGGGAGGACGTCACCCGACTTCCCAGCCGCCGCCGTGCCCACCGAGGATTGGGGCGGACCTTCCAGACCTCGCGCCTGTTTACCGAGATGTCCGTCGCCGACAACATCTACCTGTCCCTCGTGGGTCGGCCGCGGGCGGTGAACCGCCTCCGCCCGGTGATCACCGACAGGGTGCGCGAGCAGCGGGTGCACGAGCTCGCCGACTTGGTCGGCCTCGACGGGACGCTTGCGACCCGCGTTGGCGAGCTCTCGCACGGGGAGCAGCGGCAGCTCGAGGTCGCCATGGCGCTCGGGAGCGATCCGCGGCTACTGATGCTCGACGAGCCGGCGGCCGGTCTGTCCCCCTCGGAGCGGAGCCAGCTCACGGAGCTGCTCCTCGGGCTCGACACCTCGGTCACGGTTCTGCTCATCGAACACGACATGGAGATCGCGCTGGTCGTGGGTGAGCGCGTCGTCGTGATGCACGAAGGCGAGAAGCTCTTGGAGGGGCCGCCCGGCGAGGTCCGTGGCAGTCACCGGGTGCAGGAGATCTACCTCGGAGCCAGCTATGCCGGAGACTGATGTCACCACGGCGACATCCGAGGACAGCGCGGTGACCCGGTTCGTCGTCGAAGGGCTGAACGTCTACTACGGCCAGGTCCACATCCTTCAGGACGTGACCTTTCGCGTCTACGACGAGCCCGTCGCCATGGTCGGGCGCAACGGGATGGGGAAGACCACGCTCGCCAAGACCATCGTCGGACTGCTGTCACCCGAGTCGGGCTCGATTCGCTTCGAGGGCAAGGAGCTCGCGCGGCAACCGCCCTACAAGGTGGTTCGCTCCGGTATCGGCTACGTCCCGCAGGGTCGCCGCATCTTCCCGACGCTGAGCGTGCACGAGCATCTCCGGATGGTCGGCGCGCCGGCTGGTGCACGGTGGACCGCCGAGGCGGTGTACGAACTGTTCCCCCGGCTCGCCGATCGCCGGAACCAAGGGGCGTCGAATCTCTCCGGGGGCGAGCAGCAGATGCTCGCGATCGCCCGGGCGTTGCTGACGCAACCGAGGCTGCTGGTGATGGACGAACCCTCGGAGGGCCTCGCGCCGGCGATCGTCGACCTCCTCGCGCAGACGTTGCGTGATCTCGCGACCGAAGGGCAGCAGACGTTCGTAATCGAGCAGAACCTGCGCTTTGCGAGCGAGCTCAGCGATCACCTGCTGGTCATGGTCAATGGGCGGGTCGCCACCGAGGTCGCCGCGAGCGATCTACTCACCGATCCTGAGCTGCAGAGCCGCTACCTGGGAGTGGGTTGATGACGGCAGGAGGCAGTGTGACGAGTGGACTCCGAGAGGCCGGGTTGCTCCACTCCGCGGCGCTCATCGGGGGACGATGGGTCGATGCTGACGACGGTGGATCGTTCGGGGTCGTCGATCCAGCGAACGGTCAGGAGCTCGGTCGAGTGGCGCGCTGCGGTCCAGCCGAGACCCGTCGGGCGATCGAGGCGGCCGAGGCCGCGCAGCCGGCATGGCGGGCCCGAACCGCGAAGGAGCGGGCGCGCATCCTTCGGGCATGGGCGGACCTCCTGTCGGCCCACGAGGATGATCTCGCTCGATTGCTCACGCTCGAACAAGGAAAGCCCCTCGCCGAGTCCCGCGCGGAGATCGCCTACGGGGCCGCGTTCTTCGAGTGGTTCGGGGAACAGGCCAAGCGTTTGGACGGCGAAGTCGTCCCGCCCCATCACGCCGACAAACGGGTGCTTGTCACGCGGGAGCCGGTGGGCGTCACGGGCGGCATCACGCCATGGAACTTCCCAGTGGCGATGCCCGCCCGGAAGGCCGCGCCGGCACTGGCGGCTGGATGCGCGATGGTGCTCAAGCCGGCCGAGCAGACCCCCTTGAGCGCGCTGGCCGTCGCGGAGCTCGGAGTTCGGGCGGGCCTGCCCCCGGGGGTGTTCAACGTCGTCACCGGTGATGCCGAGGACGCCCCGCTGATCGGGGAGGAGCTCACCGGCAACCCGACCGTGCGCAAGGTCGGGTTCACCGGCTCGACGGCGGTCGGCAAGCTGCTCATGGCGCAGTGTGCCCCGCAGGTCACACGAATCTCGCTGGAGTTGGGAGGCAACGCGCCGTTCATCGTCTTCGACGACGCCGACCTCGAGGCTGCGATCGCCGGGGCGTTGATCTGCAAGTTCCGCAACAGCGGTCAGACGTGCATCTCCGCCAACCGGATCCTGGTCCAGGACCGCATCCACGACGACTTCGTGGACGGGCTCGTGAAGGCGGCGTCCGAGCTCCCGGTGGGCAACGGACTCGATCCCGACACGCGCGTCGGGCCTCTGATCGACAGGCAGGGCTACGAGAAGGTCGCTGACCACGTCGCCGACGCGCGGGAGCGCGGCGCGGACGTGCTCCTCGGGGGCGAATCGCACGCGCTCGGCGGGACCTTCTGGCAGCCGACGGTGCTCAGCGGCGTCGACGAAACCATGGCGATGTCGCACGACGAGACGTTCGGTCCGGTCGCGGGCGTGCGACGGTTCCGGACCGAGGACGAGGCGATCACCGTGGCCAACAGCACCCGTTATGGGCTGGCGTCCTACTTCTACGCCCGCGATGTCGCCCGGGTGTGGCGGGTCTCCGAGGCGCTCGAGTTCGGGATCGTGGGCGTCAACACCGGTCTCATCTCCACCGAGATCGCGCCGTTCGGGGGGTACAAGGAATCGGGCCTCGGGCGGGAGGGCTCGCAGCACGGAATCGACGACTGGGTCGAGCTCAAATACCACTGCCTCGGGGAGATCGAGTAGCTCCCGTGCGCGGAGCTCCGGAAAGGATCAGCAGACATGAGATTGGACGGTAAGACCGCGATCGTCACCGGCGGGGCCATGGGCATCGGCCAGGCGATCGCGCGCGGATACGCCGCCGAAGGTGCCTCCGTTGTGATCGCCGACCTGAAGGGAGCGGAGGGGGCGGCAGGTGAGCTGACTCGTGGTGGGGCGACCGCGCTCGGGGTGGACGCCGACGTGACGTCGGAGCGTGATATGCACGCCATGGTCGAGGCGGCGGTCGACGCGTTCGGGGGCGTGGACGTGCTGGTGAACAATGCGGGCATCTACGCGTCACTCACGCCCGGCCCGTTCGAGGACATCGACGCCGAGGAGTGGCGTCAGGTCATGGACGCCAATGTGCTCGGCCCCTTCCTCGCCGCACGCGCCGTCGTTCCCGCCATGCGGCGCGCGGGTGGGGGGCGCATCATCAACATGGCCTCCGGAACGCCGTTCAAGGGTGTCCCGTACCTCCTGCACTACACGAGCAGCAAGGGTGCCGTGGTGGCGTTCACCCGAGCACTCGCGAAGGAACTCGGCGGCGACGATGTGCTGGTCAACGCGATCGCTCCGGGGTTCACGCTGTCCGATGGAGTGGAGGCCAACCCCGTGCAGATCGAGAAGCTTCGCGATATCTCGCGCTCGGCTCGGACACTGCAGCGCGACCAGTTCCCCGAGGACATCGTCGGGGCCGCGATCTTCTTCGCCAGCGACGACTCGACGTTCATCACCGGCCAGAGCCTGCTGGTCGACGGAGGTGCCTACTTCAACTAATGCCTTCGCGTCCGGGCTGCCGGTCGCAGTGACGGTAGGAGGGAACATGATCGTGGAGCAGCGCACCTACACGCTTGAGGTCGGTGCGGTGGCCGAGTATCTCCGCCTCTACGAGGCGGAGGGTCTCCCGATCCAGGAGCCGATTCTGGGTCATCTCGTGGGCTACTTCTCGACCGAGGTGGGGCCGCTCAACCGAGTCGTGCACATGTGGGCGTACGAGAGCTTCGCTGAGCGGTCGGAGCGCCGGGCGAGGCTGGCGGCGGACGAGCGGTGGCGAGCCTTCGTTCCGAAGCTCCGGGAGCTCGTGCAGGCGCAAGAAACCGTGATTCTCTCTCCGGCCCCGTTCTCCCCGATCCGCTGATGGCCAGTACACGCCGACTCAGCCTGTTCCACGATCGCATCGCTGCGACCGCGCGTGCGTTCCCGCCCGCCAGACGTGTCCTGTACGTGGCCGAGGGCGGGCTCGAGCTCGACCTTCCGGACCGGCCAGGTTCTGTGCTCGACCAGGGGGAGGCACATCACGACACCCGCCCCTTCTCGGCGGCCGCACACGAGGGCAGCGCCCTCGTCCTGCGGTGGGAACTGGGTGCCCCCGGACAACCCCCGCTCGAAGGCGAGGTCCTGGGCGCTGACATCGAGGTGGGCGACGATGGCGACCACCTCGTCCGCTGTGACCGCGTCGACTTTCCTCCGGGTGGGGTCGCCTACCTGCACACCCATCAAGGCCCCGGGATTCGCTGCCTCCTGCAGGGGTCGCTGCGCGTGGAGGTCGACGGGGGCGTGGCGACGCACGACCCGCTCGATGCCTGGTTCGAGGCGGGTCCTGACCCCGTGTACGCAGCGGCGAGTGCCGACGAGCCCACTGCTTTCGCACGGGTGATGGTCCTGCCACGCACACTGCTCGGACAACCCTCGATCCGCTATGTGCGCGAAGAGGACCGGGACAAGCCCAAGCCACAGCGCTACACGATGCTCGTCGACGAGCCGATGGCCCTGTGATGGACGCCTCAACCCCTGACTCCGCTGCCATCCCGGCCGCACGTTCCGGCGGCCGTGTGGTCGTGGATCAGCTGCTGCGGCAAGGTGTCGACCGGGTGTTCTCGGTCCCGGGTGAGAGCTTTCTTCCGGTACTCGACGGGCTGTACGACGTCGCCGACCGGATCTCCCTCGTCGTGTGCCGCCACGAGGGCTCCGCCGCGAACATGGCTGATGCGCACGGGAAGCTCACGGGTCGACCCGGTGTCTGCCTCGTGACGAGGGGGCCGGGCGCGACTCATGCGAGCGTGGGCCTGCACACCGCGCACCAGGACTCCACCCCGCTGGTCGCGCTCGTGGGACTGATCCCGCGGGGCCATCGTGAGCGAGAGGCGTTCCAGGAGATCGACCTCCCGGGGGCGCTCGGCTGGACCACGAAGTGGGTGGCAGAGGTCGACGAGGCAGCGAGGCTCCCCGAACTTCTCGCTCGCGCGTTCCACGTCGCGAGCTCCGGCCGGCCGGGACCGGTGGCGCTGGGGCTCCCGGAGGACGTGCTCACCGAGTTCGTGGTCGTCGACGACGCGCCCCCGGCACGGAGCACCACGACTCATCCCGCGCCCGAATCGGTGGACGAAACCGCGGAGTCGCTCGAGAGAGCACGGCGACCGCTCCTGCTGGTGGGCGGCGGGGGCTGGACCCCCCAGGCGAGCGATGAGCTCGCCGGTCTGGCCGCCGATACCGATCTGCCCGTCGTGGCTGCGTTCAGGCGTCAGGACGTTCTCGACAACGACGATCCCCGTTACGTGGGGGTCGCCGGGCTCGGGATCGACCCCGCCCTTGCCCAGCGCCTCCACGATGCGGATCTCGTGGTCGCGATCGGGCCGCGCTTGGGGGACGCGACCACGGGCGGCTACACGCATCTTCTCGTGCCACGGCCCCGCCAACAGCTCGTGCACGTGCACCCGGATCCCGACGAGCTCGGACGCGTCTACCAGCCGCATCTCGCGATCGCCTCGAACCCGGAGCCGTTCCTCGCCGCACTACGAGCGCGCAGGCGGATCAGTGCCCCCCCGTGGGCGGCGTGGCGCGCGGATGCGCGTGCCGACTACGAACGCTTCCAGGAGGGGAACCCGGAGCACGGTGACGTCGTGTTGTCCGCGGTGATGGCCACGCTGCGGGATCGCCTCCCCCGGGACGCGATCGTGACGAACGGCGCGGGGAACTACACGGTGTGGGTGCACCGCTATCTCCGCTGGCATGTCTATCGCACACAGCTCGCCCCGACCAGCGGTGCGATGGGTTACGGGGTCCCCGCGGCGATCGCCGCCAAGCTGCACGATCCCGAGCGCGTCGTGGTGGCCTTCGCTGGCGACGGGTGCTTCCTCATGAGCGCGGGCGAGTTCGCCACGGCGGTGCAGTACGGGCTCGGCGTCGTCTTCATCGTCGTGAACAACCGTCGCTATGCGACGATCCGCATGCACCAGGAGCGACAGTTCCCGGGGCGACCGTTCGGCACGGACGTGGGCCCCGTGGATTTCGCGGCGCTGGCTCGCGCCCATGGCGCCCACGGTGAACGGGTCACCCACACCGACGAGTTCGCCCCCGCGTTCGATCGGGCCAGGAGTGCCGGAGGCCCGGTGCTCCTGGATGTCGTCGTCGAGCCCGACCAACTCCTGCCGCATGCGACGGTCACGAGCATCCGTGCGGTCGAGCGGGGAGGGGCATGATGCGTGTGATCGATTGCAAGGGGCATCTATCGTGGCAGCACGACGGCGCGACGGGAGGCACGCGGAGGGGTGCTGGTGCCGCGCTTCCCGGGTGCGCGTTCGGACCGCTGACCACGTGGTAGGAGCTCGCCGAGGTGACATCTGAGGCACGGGTAGAGGACGAGACGGTGGACGAGGGGTCGCGGGCCGGTGACGGGAGCGTCCAGTCAGTCGCGCGAGCGCTCACCTTGCTCGAGCTCCTCGCGACCGCACGGGAACCTCTGGGGATCAGCGACCTCTGTAAGGCCACCAACTTGCCGGCCGCCACGATCCACCGGCTACTGGCCACCCTTGTGAGCTACGGCTACGCCCGTCGGGACCCCGAGACCCGGAAGTACGCCTCCGGAGTGGGGCTGGTCCGGCTCGACGCCACGGCGGGACACCAGTTCGGAGCCTGGACGGAGCCGTACCTGCTCGAGCTCGTGGACCACAGTGGGGAGACCACCAGCATCGCGGTCCTCCAAGCCGACGAGGTCGTGTACATCCGCCAGGTGCCCTCCCCACACGCCATGCGGATGAGCACCGAGGTGGGGCGCCGATCGGCATGTCATGCCACCGGGGCGGGCAAGGTGCTCCTCGCCTTTCAGCCCCGCGAGGTCCTGCGAAGGCTCACCGGGGCCGGGGCACTCCTCCCCTATACGGACCGGACCATCACGGACCCCGAGGAGTTGGCCGAGGAGCTCGAGCAGGTTGGTGCGGCCGGTTACGCATTCGGGGACGAGGAGGAGGAGCGTGGGGTCCTGTCCGTCGCCGTTCCCGTCTTCGCCTCCGGCCGCCCCGTCGCCGCACTCAACATCGCGGGGCCCACCAGCCGGTTCACCCGCGCGGACGCCGAGGCGATCGTCCCGGCGATGCATCGGGTTTCGGCGCAACTCAGCGCCACCCTTATGGCGGAGGAGCACGGGGCCCCGGAACCGGGACACGGGGCGGGTTCCACCCGCAGGCCCTCCGCGCCGTGATCGCGCTGGTGTCGAGGCGGACAACCCACGAACACCCGGGAGGCGCGGGACCCGCCGAGCCGTAATCGTTCCGTCCGCAACGTGAGGGGCTGTCTCCATGGAAGACGATGCACTTCCTCCGCTCATCGAGCCTGAAGTGGGGCCCGAGGGCGTGCGGGACGCCCTCGCCCGCGAGGGCTACCTGGCCGACGACGGCCTGGCCACCGCTTGCTTCCTGGCGATCCAGCTGCACCGGCCTTTGTTCCTCGAGGGCGCACCCGGTGTCGGCAAGACGGAGATCAGCAAGGCGCTGGCCGCATGGCTCGGGGCCCCGCTCATCCGACTACAGTGCTACGAGGGCATCGACGCCGCGCAAGCGCTCTACGACTGGGATTTCCCCCGTCAGCTCCTGCATCTTCGCTCAGTCGAGGCATGGTCGTCGGTGAGTGGAACGTCGCCGGAACCGGAGGACCTCGAGCGGCGCCTCTACGATCGGCGCTTCCTCGTCGCGCGCCCGTTGCTCCAGGCGCTGGAGATCTCGCCCAGCGTCCTGCTCATCGACGAGCTCGATCGCGCCGACGACGACTTCGAAGCCTTCCTCCTCGAGGTACTGAGCGACTTCTCCGTGACCGTCCCCGAGGTGGGCACCATCCGTGCCGCCCAGCCACCCCTCGTCGTCATTACCTCGAACCGGACCAGAGAGGTCCACGACGCACTCAAGCGGCGCTGCTACTACTACTGGCTCACCTACCCGACCTTCGAACGTGAAGTCGAGATCCTGCGCACGCGCCTCCCCCGTGCGAGTCGACGACTCGCCGAGCAAGTGACGGCCGCTGTGCAGCAGCTTCGGCGCTCGGATCTGACCAAACCCCCGGGCGTGGCGGAAACGCTCGACTGGGCTCAGGCGGTCCTCACACTCGGCTGCGAGGAGCTGGATCCTGACGTTGCAGCTCGCACGCTCGGCTCGGTACTCAAGTACCAGGAGGATCAGGAGCGAGTCGCCGGCATCGATTACGAGCAGCTGATCGGCGTACCGGTGGAGCCCGGGTGAGCGACGCCCGCGTCGACCCGATCCCCACACTCGTCGGCTTCGGGCGGGTGTTGCGCGCTGCGGGTCTCGATGCGGGTCCCGACCGCCTGCTCGCGTTCGAGCGAGCCCTCGAACGATTGGACGTGACGTCCCGAACCCACGTCTACTGGGCCGGGAGGGTGACGCTGTGCCGGACGCCGGAGGACCTTCCCCGCTACGACCTCGCTTTCGACGCATGGTTCGGGGGTGCCGTTCCGCTTCCGCCCGAACGCGAACGGGTCGCGAAGGTGGCCCGCGATGTGAGCGCGGCCGGAGACCCGGCCCCCGGGCGTGAGGGCACGGCCCAGGCGGAGACCGTGGAAGCGGAGGCCAGCCGGCTCGAGCTCCTGCGGCACCGAGACGTCACCACCCTGACCCCATCGGAGCGTCGAGAGCTGCAACGGCTGCTCGAGGCCTTCTGGCTCCCCGGGGAGCAGCGGCGCAGCCGACGCTGGGGATCCCCGAGGCAGCGCCGGCGGCTCGACCCGCACGAGACGGTGCGCGAACTGTTGCGCCACGGAGGGGAGCCGACACGGCTCCGCTATCGATCGCGCCGGCAGCGCCCCAGACCCGTGGTACTGCTGATCGACGTCAGCGGCTCCATGGGCGCCTACGCGGACGCGTTGCTCCGTTTCGCCCATGCCGCGCGCCGGCGGGGTCCGGTGTCCACCGAGGTGTTCACGCTCGGCACACGGCTCACGCGGGTGACGCGCCAGATGGCGTACCACGACCCGGATCTCGCACTCGCGGCGGTCGCCCACGCGGTGCCGGACTGGGAGGGGGGGACCCGTCTCGGGGTGATGCTCAAGAGCTTCCTCGACCGATGGGGGCAGCAGGGGGCCGCCCGGGGGGCCGTGGTGGTCGTCCTGTCCGACGGGCTGGAGCGCGGGGACGTCGCGCCCCTGGCTGCGCAGATGGCCCGTCTCTCGAGACTGGCGCACCGGGTCATCTGGTCGAACCCGCGCAAGGGCCATCCCGGCTACGAGCCTCAAGCGCGGGGGATGGTCGCGGCGCTACCCCATGTGGACGCCTTCCTGGAAGGTCACAGCCTCGCGGCCCTGCAGCGACTGGCCGCTGCCGTCCTGGGCGCCGCGGGAGACGATGTCCGTGAGTGGCCCGCGGTGCGCTGAACATCGATCACACGCCCTGCGGTGCTCAGTACACGGCGCGACCGCCGGACAAGTCGAACGTGAAGCCGGTGGTGAAGCTCGTGGCCGGCGACACGATCCACCTGATCGCTTCCGCAGCTTCTTCGAGGGTGCCGCAGCGTCCCATCGGGATCCGATCGGTCATGTAGCGCACCTGCTGCTCGGGCATCGCCGCCACCATCGCCGTCTCGATCACTGCAGGCGCGAGCGCGTTGATCGTGACCCCCGTGTCCGCGTACTCCTTTCCCTGGGCTTTGACCATGCCGATCAGTCCGGCCTTGGTGGCCGAATACGCGGTCATGCCGGCGTTGCCCTCCTTTCCGGCGATAGACGCCACATGCAGCACCCGCCCGTATCCCCGCGCGACCATGCCGGGGACGACCGCGCGGGATAGTAGGAAGGCACCGAACAGGTTGACCCGGTAGACCGCGTCGAAGTCGGCAGGGTCGACCTCGTGGCTCTTGAGGCCGGTCCGGCCCGTCGTTCCGGCGCAGTTGACGAGCGCATCGATCCGACCCTGCTGTCGTTCGAGACCGTCTATGACACTGACCACTGCGTCGACATCCGTGACGTCGAGCCGGGCTCCGACGGCGCGGTCGCCGAGCTCTGCGGCTGCGACGTGTGCCCCCTCCTCGTTCCGGTCGAGACAAGCCACGGTCGCGCCGTCCGCAGCGAGCGCGGAGGCGGCGGCCCGGCCGATACCTTCCGCCGCACCCACGATGGCAACCACGTGTCCCGCCAACGCTCCCACCATGTTCGTCCTCCTCGCAGACGTGGCCGCCCTCGCGAGGCCGCCGGGGTGCATCGTCTCCAATTCGTGGTCCTCGTGCCAGTCCCGAGCCTCCCGTGACGGGAGATCATCCTGGCCTCGCTCGGCAAGACGGGGCACGATGTCGGCGTGCTCAGTCATCGCCTCCGCCTCCTCAGCGTCGTCGGGCTGGGCCTTGCTGTCGTCGGTGCCCTGCTCGTCGTCGTGCTGACCGGCCGAGACGCGCCACGATCCGACGTGTACGCCCAGGACGAGGCTGCGCGGTCGATGACCAGCGATCCGGACCGTCGTGCGCCCGCGTGGTGGCAAGCCGAGGACGTGCCGCCCCCACCCGAGCCGCAAGGTGACGCGGCGGAGCTCCCCTGGTTGCGTGAGGGCAACAGCTCCCATGTGGTCGATGAGGGCGCCGACGTGGTGGGCTGGTTCGCGGATCTCGTCCTCGGAGCGGACGGACGGCCCGTTGTCGCATACCACGATCGCAACACGGATGCATTGCGGATCGCCCGCTGCGCGTCGCTCACCTGCGAGGCCGCAGACGTGGTGGCGGTCGACGAAGGGGACCGCGCCGGCTGGTATCCCTCCATCGACATCGGCGTGGACGGACGACCAATCGTCGCGTATTACCACGCTGGAGAGGGGCAGCTGCGGTTCGCGCGGTGTGACAGCCCTCGGTGCGAGGCTACGGACGTGACCGTTGTGGACGAGGGGAGTGAGGACGTCGGGGCGTTCCCCTCCCTGGCGATCGGCGCCGACGGGCTGCCGGTGATCAGCTATCACGACTACGCACGAGGGACGCTCCGGGTCGCGCGCTGCCGTGATGCCGACTGCCAGGCGGCCGACACGGTGGTCGTCGACGATGGCGACGTCGGGGGCTTCACGTCGCTGGCGGTCGGAAACCGTGGGATGCCGCTCATTGCCTACTACGACTTCGCGAGCACGTCGCTGAAGCTCGCCCAGTGCGGGCATCCGGGATGCGAGGAGGCCGACACCGCGACGATCGACGATGGCGACGACGTGGGGCGGTTCGCGTCCCTCGAGGTGCCCCCGGAGGGGCTCCCCGCGGTCGCCTACTACGACGACGGTGAGGGCGTGCTGCGCTTCGCGCGTTGTCGTGACACTGCCTGTGAACGGGTGGCCAGCACGGTGGTCGACGACGACACGCACGTCGGCCGCTTCGCCTCACTGGCCGTCGATGGGGCAGGGCGTCCCGTGATCGCCTACCGCTACAGCAACGAGGCCGAGCTCCGTCTCGCGCGGTGTGCCACCGACGACTGCACGGACGCCAGTATCGTGACCGTCGACGGTCGTGGCGACGTCGGCGCGCACGCCTCACTAGCCCTCGACCAGCGCGAGCGGCCGATCATCGCCCACCACGGACGCCGGGCGCTCATGGTCACGCGTTGTGGGAGCGAGACCTGCGTGCCGTTCCAGTCGCCGTAAGGGCCTCCCCCTTGCGCAGCCGGTGCTCGATGCGGCCGATGCTGCTCGATCGATCTGATAAATTGCACCGCAGGCGGCAGCCGGCAGGAGGCGAGGCGGAATGCGAGGCGGGCACGCGGTCCTGACGGGGGCCGCCTCGGGCATCGGACGGGCAGCCGCGCTCCGCCTCGCTCGCGAAGGATTCGACCTGAGCCTCCTGGACCGGGACGAGGAGGGTCTGCGAAAGGTGGCGACGGCGTGTGATGCGGCGCCGTATGTGGTGGATCTCGCCGACGAGACGTCGTTGGGTGACGTGATCGGCCAGGTTCTCCGGGTGCGCTCCTGTGATGCGCTCGTCAACGTGGCCGGCATCGGTGTGGCGGCGACGGTGGTCGAGACCGCGCCGCAGGCCTGGGATGAGATCCTCGCGGTCAACCTTCGCGCGCCGTTCCTGCTCTCGAGGGCGGTGCTACCCACGATGCTCGAAGGCGATGGGGGGACGATCGTGAACGTGGCGTCCGTCTCGGGCCTCGTCGGGGTGGCCTCGCGGGCAGCGTACTGCGCTTCCAAGGCGGGTCTTATCGGCCTCACCAAGGCCATCGCGGTTGACCATGGGCGAGAGGGCGTCCGGGCGGTGGCGGTTTGCCCCGGCACCGTTGCCACGGAGTGGATCGACAAGATCCTCGCCGATGCGGAGGATCCGGTTGCCGCGCGCGCGACGATGGCCGACCGACAACTCGATGGCCGAATGGGAACGCCGGAGGAGGTTGCGGCCGCCATCGCCTTCGTTGCGAGCCCGGAGGCGCGTTTCGTCAACGGCTCGGAACTCGTCGTCGACGGTGGATTCACCGCCAGGTGAGCGGCCTGAGCATGCTGGCCGGACCCGCGTCAGGCGGGTCGTGCGAGCGGGTCGGGGATCCCGAGTCGACCGGTCGCCTGCAGGAGGTGCTGCTCGGTGATGCGGGCGGCTTCCTCCGGGTCCCGTGCCTGGAAGGCGTCCAGGAGCCGGCGATGGTCCTCGATACCCTGCACGATCTCCTCGGGGTCCTGATGCAGGCCGAGACCCACGTACGCTGCGGCTGCGTCCTGGAGATTGTGCAGGGTCGTGCGCAGTCGCGCGTTCCGGCACGCATCGGTGAGATGGCCGTGGAACCGGCGGTTGAGCTCGACCCACGAGCCCACGTCGGCACCGCTCGCCATCTCTGCGTGGAAAGCCTCGGCCTGTTCGAGTTCGTCGGGCGTGATGTGCTCTGCGGCCCGCCGCATACAGTACGGCTCCAGGACGAGCCGGAGCTCGTAGATCTCGCGCATCTCGTCGAGGTCGAGTTCGGCGACGATCGCTCCGCGATGGGGGTCGACCTGGACGAGTCCCTCGGATGCGAGCTCGCGCAGTGCTTCGCGGACCGGGGTGGTGCTCACGTCGAGCTGGGCGGCGATGTCGGCCTGGACCAGACGCGAGCCCGCGGGGATGGACCGTCCGAGGATCGCCCGGCGCAGGGTTTCGCGCACGTACTGGTGTGCGGTCCGACGCCCTTGTGCCGGCGTACCGTCCGCCACGAGGGCGTCGTAGGTGAGGAGGGGGGTGGAGCGGGCCATGGATTCCTCGATGTGGCCGCCGGGGGCGGGATCGCGCCGGGATTGGATCACGATTGCATTTTATCTGATGTCGCAGACATGGCCATGAACCAACGGATGCGGACGCTCAGTCGATGACCCGGCGGCGTCCGGTCTCGTGGCCTCTGGGTCGCCCAGCGAGCGTCCGGGCGTCGGGATGGCTGCTCGCGGCCGTGGTGTTGTGCGCGATGGCACTCCGACCCCAACTCGTCGGCGTCGGACCTCTCATCCCGTCCATCCAGGACGATCTCACCCTGAGCTACCCCGTCGCCGGGCTCCTGGGCTCGCTGCCGATCGCCTGCATGGGACTGTTCGCCTTCGCGGCTCCCCCCGTGGTCTCCCGCCTGGGAACGAGCCGCGCCATGGTGGCCGCGATGGTCATCCTCGGTGCGGGCGGCGTGGCGCGCTCGCTGGTGGTCGGGGCGCCAGACCTGATCGCCCTCACCCTCGTCGTCGGGCTCGGCATGGGACTCGCCGGCGCGCTCCTCCCCACCGCGGTACGGGCGTGGTTTCCCGGAACGGAGCGTCTCGCGACGGGCCTCTACGGCGGCGGCATTCAGGTGGGGGCCGCGCTCTCGGCTGCTATCGGCGTGCCGATCGCTCAGGCTGCGGGTTCGTGGCGATGGTCCCTTCTCGCGTTCTCCGTGGTCCCGTTCGTCGCCCTCGCACTCTGGGTCGCCGGTCGGGGAGCCCGGTCTTCGTCGCCCCCCGTCGCCGCGAGCGCGGGGGCGGCGCGGCCGCGAGGCACGGGGCTGCTGTTGATCGTGGTGTTCGCAGCCGCCGGCACGGTCTACTACGGCATCAACGCGTGGCTGCCTTCGGCCTACCTGGAGTTCGGTTGGGGCCCGGGCCCAACAGGGGCGCTCCTCGGGGTCCTCAACGTGACCCAGATCCCCGCTGCCCTTTCCGCGGGGTACTTGGCAACACGCATCGGCCTGGGTCGGCTGATCGGCGCCTACGCCGCGCTCGTGCTCGTCGCTGTGTGCGGACTCGTGCTCGCGCCCGGGCTGGGGTTCCTGTTCGTCGTGCTCTACGGGCTCGGGAACGGGTCGATTTTCACCCTCATGCTGGCGGTTCCGCTCGAACTCGGACGCGTCGCCTCGGAGGTCACGCGCGCGACGGCAATGATGCTCGGATGGGGCTACCTGATCACCGCCGCGAGTCCCGTGGTGCTCGGCATCGTGCGGGATCAACTCGGTGAATTCTCTATCGCCCTGTGGCTGTTGGTGGCGGTGGCTGCCCTGCAGCTCGTGGTGGCGGTCGAAGTTGCCCGTCGCCTGCGCGGATCGTGAGCGCCGTGGCTGTTGCGATCGCCCGCAGCAGCGTTCGTGTCGATCGGGCCCCGCCACCGAGACCCGGCGGGCTGTCGCAGCCGGTTCCAGGGCACCACACCTAGTCGGCCGGTGGGCTGACCGCCACTTGGACGACGCGGTGGCCGTCGACGACGGCGGCCTCCAGCCGTGTCCCCTCGTGCTCGACGCCGTCCCCGGTCTGGGGCAAGCGCCCGAGCGAGGCCATGAGGTAGCCCGCCACGGTCTCCCACTCACCGGGGGGCAGCTGCAGGCCCGTCTGGGCCGCGAGTTCGTCGGGTCGCAGCGTCCCCGGGACGAGCCACACGCCGTCCGCGCGCCGGTGGATGCGTTCCCGGCGGTCCGACTCGTCGTAGAACTCGCCGATGAGCTCCTCCAGCACGTCCTCGAGTGTCACGAGCCCCGTGACACTGCCGAACTCGTCGACCACGAACACGAGGTGGCGCCGCTGGTCACGCATGTCGACGAGCAGGTCCTCGAGGGGCCGGCTCTCGGGCGCGTACAGGGTCTGGCGGGCGAGCGATTGGGCGGTCCGGTGCGAGCGCTCGTCGTCGGTAAGGGTGAGGGCGTCCTTCACGTGCACGACACCGACCGGCTGATCGAGCCCGCCGTCCATGACCGGCAGCCGGGACCGTCCCGACCGGCGGGCGACCTCCTCGATCGTTTCGGGGTCCGCGGCCGCGTCCACGGCCCAGATGTCGGTGCGGGGGACCATCGCCGCCTCGGCGTCGAGCCCGGAGAGGTCGATGGCCCGGGACAGGAGTGTCTCCTGGTCCCGGGGGAGCGTGCCCTGGCGGGCGGACTCCTCGAGGAGCAGGGCGAGGTCGCCGGGGGCGTGCGCCATCGCGAGCTCGTCCTGCGGCTCGACCCCGAACGAGCGGACCACCGCGTTCGAGGCGGCGTTGAGCAGCCGGATGAACGGACCCAGCACCCACACGAAGCCGCGGAACGGAACGGCCAGCAGCAGGATCGCCCGCTCGGGCGCGCTGATCGCCCAGGACTTGGGGGCCATCTCGCCCACCACCAGGTGCAGGAAGATCACGAGCCCCAGGGCGAGCACGAGCGACGCGGTGGCGGACACGGGCCGGGGGATCGCCGTCTCGGCGAGGATCCCGTCGAGCCAGGCGTGTACGGCCGGTTCGGCGACGGCCCCGAGGCCGAGCGAGGCCATGGTGATGCCGAGTTGGGCGCCGGCGAGCATCATCGACAGCTGCTGCAAGCCGGCCAGGGCGGAACGGGCCGCGAACGAGCCGTCCTCGGCGAGCTGTTCGATCCGTGCGCGGCGCGCGGCGAGCAGCGCGAACTCGGCCGCGACGAACAGGCCGTTCGCGAGCAGCAGGCCGATTCCCAGGGCGATGGCGGAGAGGCTCACGGCGCGTTCTCCGTGTCCTCGGGGCCGCCCGTGTTCTTGGGACCACCCGTGTCCTCGGGACCACCCGCGTTCTCGGGGCCTTCCGGCGGCGTCGCCGTGAGCCGGACGCTGCCGACCGCGTGGCCGTCCACCCGCTCGACGAACAATCGCGCTCCTGCGACGTCGATGACGTCACCGGGCTGCGGGATGCGATCGAGCTGTGCCATCACGAGCCCGCTGACGGTGTCGTAGTCGCCCACGGGGAGGGTGAGGCCTGCGGCTCGCTCGGCCTCGTCGACGCGCCAGGAGCCCGGGAGCGACATCGAGCCGTCGGGCCATTGCCGAGGCGGCGCTTCGGTGGGGTCGTGCTCGTCGCGGATGTCGCCGACCAGTTCCTCCACGATGTCCTCGAGCGTGACGACGCCCGCCGTGCCGCCGTGTTCGTCGACCACGACGGCTAGCTGGGTGTGCGCCGCGCGCAGTTGGCCGAGCAGCGTCGGCAGGGGGGCGGTCTCGGGCACCACGACGGGATCGGCGGCCAGGTGGGCGACGGGGGTCGTCGCGCGCTCCTCGGGCCGAACGCGCAGAAGGTCCTTGACCTGCACCACCCCGCGGACGTTGTCGAGGCCCCCGTCGGTCACGAGGAGCCGGGAATGCCCGCTGGAGCGGACGGCCTCGAGCAGGTCGGCTCCACTCGCGTCGTACTGGATCGCGGAGACGTGCGGTCGCGGGACCATCGCCGCTTCGGCGTCGAGTTCCTGGAAGTCGAGGGCGCGGTCGAGAAGGGCGGTCTGGGTCTGCGTGAGGCTGCCCTGTTCACCGCTGGTCGCGATGATCCGCTCCAGCTCCTCGCTGGAGACGGCGACGTGGAGCTCCTGAGCCGGTTCGACCCGCACGAGCCGCAGGAACAGGTTGCTGGCCCCGTCGAAGACGCGGATCACCGGACCCGCGACCGTCAAGAACACGAGTGTGATCCCCGACAGGCCCCGGGCCAGGGGTTCCGGACGAGCGATCGCGAGGTTCTTCGGGGCCAGCTCGCCGAGCACCATCTGCACCCCGGTGGCGACGATGAGCCCGACGCCGAGGGACACGGCGATGCTGGTCTGCTGCGGCAGGCCGACCGCGTCCAGCAGTGGCCGCACCGCCCGACCCAGCGTCGGTTCCGCGATGAAACCGACGAGCAGGGAGGTCGCCGTGATGCCCAACTGGGCACCGGAGAGCATGAAGGAGAGTCGGCCGAGGACCCGCAGGGCGCGCTCGGCGACTCGATCGCCCGCGCTCGCGGCCTCCGCGAGACGTGTGCGTCGGACGGCCACGTAGGCGAACTCGGCCGCCACGAAGTAGCCGTTCAGCAGGATGAGCACGGCGACGGCGCCGAGCCCCAGGCCGAGTTCGGCGGCGGCGCCGAGCTGCATAGCTGCCGTCTCCATCTCGCCGGCGGCGCACACGGGTCCTCGTCGAACGGCCCGACGATATCGCCGCGGGGGCTGCGCCGAGGCTAGTCCTCGCCGTCCCCCTCCGGGTTGGCGCCGTCGTCGCCGTCCCCGTTGTCCCCGCCGTCGTCGTCCCCTTCGTCGTCCCCTTCGTCGTCCCCGCCGTCGTCGTCCCCGCCGTCGTCGTCCCCGCCGTCGGGCTCGTCGGGCTCGGGATCGGCGCTGTTGCGCTCGATGATTCGGGGCTCGGGCCGGTAGCGGTGGTTGTAGCTCTCTTCGTCGTCGCCGCCGTCGTGGTAGTCGAGGCGTCGGTGGTAGCTGATGTTGAATCCCTCACGCCCGGACTGGACGATCTCCTCGGTGCCGGGTGTGAGGCCGGGATTCTCCTCGTACTCCACGTCCGGTTGCGTCACGTTGGTGCGTCCCGAGGTCCAGGACTCCACAGCGACCCACTCGCTCCCCCAGAACGTCACCGTGATGGAGGTGCCCGTGTAGCTCGTGGTGATGTACAGGCCGTGGGGCGAGTCGTTGCGGAGCCGGACGTCGAGGACGCCGTAGTTGAGCGTGGCCTCGTGACCCGCGGGGTAGCGGCCGATGTAGTAGCTGTGGGGTTGGTGCTCGAGCAGCTCGTAGCCCCCGTACCACGCGGCGTTCATGAACGTCGTGGCGAACTGGCTCGTCCCACCTCCGACGGCCTCCTCGAACTCGCCAGCGATGATGATCCCCCCGTCGGTGAACCCGGCCTCCCGGGTCCGGGGGCCGACGTGGTCGTTGATGGAGAACTCCTCCCCGGGCTCGACGAGGGTCCCGTTCACGATGTCGGCCATGCGCTGGATGTTCTGCACGCGGCCCTGACAGCACGCGTGCTCGGTCGTGAACGACGACACGGCCTCGGTGACCTGCAGGTCCTCCGCGTCGGCCGTCGTGCGATCCGGTTCGACGACCTCGACCTCGAGCTCGGCGGTGCGCGGATCGTCCTCGCTGCCCTCCTCGGCGACCGCGAGCTCGGCGACTTGCTCGGCGGCCCGCTCGGCGTCGAACGCGAAGCCGTCCTGCGACTCCTCGACCTGGGGCTGGCCGTCCGCCACCACGATGTCGGCGTCGACCGGATCGGTCTCGACGGAGGTCCGCTCCTCGTCGTCGACCGCCTCGTCGAGGTCCTCGGGGTCGATGCCGAACACACTGTCCTCGGGAGGATCGATGTCGTCCCCCGCGGCGAACAGTTCACCCAGCTGTTCACGGCTGAACGTGACGGCGCCCTCGTCACGCGTCAGGTGAACGGGGCCGCTCACGGCTCGCTCGGCGGCTTCGGCGAGCTCGGAGGTCTCCTCGGGTCCCGGGTCGGGCTCGACGGTCTCGGGATCGGCCTCGAGGACCTGATCGCCCCCGAGTCGCGCGAGCCGGGCCCCGTCCGCGAGGAGCCCCTCGGGGTCGATCTCGCGGCCCTCGCGGGGCTCGGTCACGTCGACGGTCGCCCCGTCGAAGGTCACCTCGCCGTCGACGACCTCGATGCGCAACTCGTCGGCCACGGACTCGGACCATTCCGTGGCGGCAGCGGGATCCACCCGGTCCGTGGGCGCGATGACGGTCTGCCCGTAGAGGGACCGGACATGGTCGCCGAAGGCTCGGATGAGGTTCGCTTGACGCCCACGTCGCCACACGTCCTCGACGGTGGCCTCGACATCGAGGCGTAGCCCGACCTCCTCCGCCGTGGTCGACACACGGTCATCACTGTCCGTGACCCGTACCTCGACCTCGTCCGTGGCACGGCGCTCCGCGTACGCGGCGACGGCCTCCTCGAGCTCGGCGCGGGGCAGGTCGCCCACCTCCAGGAGCTCCGCGTCGGTGTCGGTCTCGTCCAGCTCCAGGGCGTCGGGATTGGCGACGATCGTGCCGGGCAGGACGCCCGGGTTGGCCAGGCGGAACCCGCCGTAGATCAAGCCGAACATGAGCAGCAGACCACCGAGGATGGCGGCGGTCGCGACGACCCAGGGAGGGGCCCAAGCGAAGCGGCGTGGCGAGCTGATATCGACGTGTGACATCCCACCGACATCGTAGCTCGGTGACGGCTCGAGAGGCTCGTGGCGGCCCCGCGGGCGGGACGTCGTCGGGACAGTCGCCCGCCCGTCCTCCGCCACCCCACCGCCGGACCCGGTCGTCGGCGGGTTGCCCTTCCGGACGGGTCGCGTCCACAGGCCCGGATTGCTCGCCAGGGGCCGCTGTTCGTAGGATCCCGCGTTGGTCGGCGCGGGTCATTGCGGGACGAGGAGTGACCCCGCCGAATCCGCCGAGCCCCATCTCGGCGGCGCAGTCCAACGGGACCCCCACCCCGGAGGGACGATGATCGACCCACCGCGTCGGCGCGCGCGTACCCGGCGTCGCGTGATCGCCCCCAGGGTCGTCGCCGTGCTCCTGCCCGCCCTCGCCGTGGCGATCTCGGTCGGTCCGGCCACGGCCGATTCGGACCTCGCCGCGGAGGAGGAGCGGCTCGAGGAGACCGAGAACGAGCTCTCCGAGATCAGGGACGAGCTCGAGGGGGCTCGTGATTCGGTCGACGAGGAGGAGGCCGCGCTCGAGGTCGCCGAAGCGCGTGTCGATCGGGTGGTGGGCGCGGTCGAGGAGGTCCGCCACGCGGTCGAGCGCCAGCAGGAAACCGTCCAGAGCGCGCGCGAGGAGTTCGCCGAGCTCGAGGAGGAGGTCGACCGACACGAGGCGCGGCTGCAGGATCGCATCGCCGAGATGTACCGGGACGGTTCCAACGGGGCGCTCGGTCCGGTGATGGACAGCGAGGATCCGGGCGCGGCCCTCGCGACCTCAGCGTTGCTGGACGCCGTCAACCGTAGTGATCGGCTCGTGTTCGAGGATCTCGAGTCCACGCGGGCGCTGGCGGAGGAACAGGCGCAGCGGCTCGAGGAGGAGGAGGAGATCCTCGAGGCGGTGGTCGACCGCAAGGAGCGGCTGCTCGCCGACGTCGAGGAGCTGCGCGAGGATCGGGCGATGCAGCTCGCCGAGGTGGAGGAGCGCATCGCGGAGCTGGAGTCGCACGAGGAGTACCTGGAGGGGGATCAGGCCGCGATCGCCGCCGAGATCGAGCGGATCGAGGAGGAGGCCGCGGAGCCCGAACCCGAGCCCGAGCCCGAGCCCGATGCCGGGGACGAGGGGGCCGGCGCCGACGGGGCCGCGGGTGCCGGCAGTGCGGCCTCCGACTCCGGGGACGAGGAGTCCGACACCGAGGCGACCACCGCCGAAGCACCGTCCGGCGAGGGCTGGACGTGGCCGGCCAGCGGTCCCATAACCAGTGGGTTCGGTCAGCGCTGGGGACGGCTTCACGCCGGGATCGACATCGCGAACTCCGCCGGCTCGCCGGTTATGGCCGCCCGCTCGGGCACCGTCGCGTTCGCCGGGTCGCAGGGGGGGTACGGGCAGACCGTCATCGTCAATCATCCTGGCCCGTACCAGACCCTCTACGCGCACCTCAGCTCGATCGAGACGAGCGTCGGTGCCTCGGTGAGCGCCGGGCAACGGATCGGCGGGATGGGCTGCACCGGTAGCTGCACCGGCACGCACCTGCACTTCGAGATCCACGTCGAGGGACAGCCCCGCAACCCACTGGGCTTCCTGCCCTAACCCGTACGCGCCTAACCCGTCCGCGCCTAACCCGTACGCGCGCGCTGCGCTGGGCGGCAGCTGCCTGCCGGGGCAGCGCGCCGCCGCGCTACCCGCCGTCGATCGGGTCGCTGTCCGGTGCCTCCTCGAGCGCGGCGCCGGATCGGAAGCGCTCGAACACCTGCGCGGCCTCCCCGCTCGGTTCGAGCACCGCCGCCCCGCCGATCGTCGCGGGATTCGCCGGTACGACCTCGGTGGTGGCGCCTCCACTCAGCGAGCGCACACCCCACCCGATCCGCGCCATCGCGAGTGGACCGACCGAGTCGCTGGCCGTCACCGCCTGGGGTCCGGAGTGCGCGAGCCGGGTGAGCCGGATGGGATTGACCAGCGTGCTGGGGCTCGCCACCCGGCCGGCCAACGCCCCCAGGAAGCGCTGCTGGCGCTCCATGCGACCGAAGTCGTCGTCGATCGCTCGGACGCGCACGTAGCCCAGCGCGTCGGCGCCGTCGAGGACCTGGCACCCCTCGGGCAGGTCGAGGCCGGCGCGGCGATCGGCGATCGGTTGGTCGAGGCACAGCTCGACCCCGCCGACGGCATCGACGATGTCGACGAAGCCGAGGAAGCGGGTCTCCAGGTAGTGGTGGACCGGGAGCCCGGACAACGCGGAGACGGTCTCGACGAGGCACGAGGGGCCGCGGATGTTCACCGACGCGTTGATGCGCCCGGTGCTGCCGTCGCAGCGCTCGACGTAGAGGTCGCGCGGGAACGCGAGCAGCGCGGCGTCGTTGCCCCGCATCGACAGCAGGATGATCGTGTCGGCGAGGTCTCCGCCCTCGGAGCCCGTGGACAGCTCAAGTTGCTCTTCTCGGGTCATGTCCTGGCGGCTGTCGGAGCCCACGATGAGCACGTTGGTCGGCTCCCCGAACCGCGTGGAGGCGAGCCCGTCCACCGACTCGGTGTCGAGCTGCAGCGTGGCCCAGCCCGCGAGCCCGGCGAGGAAGACCGCGACCACGACGAGTGCCGTCCCGAGCCACCGTGCCGGACGCGCATGGCGTCGCGTGCGGCTCGGCCGCGCGCGGGCCGGACTCTTGGTCGCCGGACCGCCCCCCGTGCCCTTGCGGAGTGGACGCACCGCGCCGCCTCCACGGCGTGGGCGGCCCCCGCGCATCGCGGGGCCGAAGCTGTCGCCGCTCATCGTTGGCTCCTCAGACCGCGCGGTCGGGCGCGGTCTGACGTCCGAGACACCAGCGCACTCGATTCTGACAAGGCCGGGTGGACGGGGCGAACCGGCCCGCCCGCGGGCAGTCGGCCCTCCCGGTCCCCGGCCGGGGTGGGTACCCTTGCGGCGTGGGTGCCGCACCGGATCCCGAAGGACACGAGGCCTTCGACGGGATGGCCGTGGAACACGTGCTCGGCAACCTCTCCGAGGACGACGCCCGCCGGTTCCGAGCGCACCTGCTCCAGTGCCCACATTGTCGCGCGCGCGTCGGCGAATTGCGGTCCATCGCGCACGACCTCGCCAGCGTCGAGCAGCGGGCCGCCAGGGAGCGCACGGACACCACGGTGGAGACCAAGCCGCGTGCGGACGATGCCGAGCCCGCACCGTCGCGCCCGGCGACGCGCCGACGGACCTCGCCGTGGATCCTGATCCTGCTGGTGATCGTGGTCGGGATCGCCAGTTGGAGCGTGCTCCTGCGGGGCGAGGTCGAGGAGGCCGAGCGGGAGCTCGATGCGCGCGAGGGGGCGGCCGAGGTGCTCGCCTTCGGGCAGGCGTGGCAGGTGGCTCCCGGCGCCGAGGAGGATGGCGACGGAGGGACCGAGTCCGGTGACGGGGTCGCCGGACCCTCGTCCACGGACGTGCGGGCACGGGTCCATGAGGACGACGGGGCACTGGCCGTCCTGGTCGAGGGGCTCGTCCCCGGGGCCCACGAGGGTCACGAGCTCCGGGTCCTCGACGGCGAGGGCGAGACGATCGCGAGCCGTGATGCGACCGAGCGCGACGGGACGATGCTGGTGTTGCTCCCGCAGCTGCCGGGGCGCGCGGAGCAGGTCGAGCTGCTCGTCGACGGTGAGGCGTGGCTGCGCGCCGACCGTGACGAGTGAGCCCATGGGATCACGGTTGGTGGGCGGCGACCGCCGCCGCTATCCTTCGCGTGCTCGGGCTCGTAGCTCAGTGGGAGAGCGCTCGCCTCACACGCGAGAGGTCGCTGGTTCGAAACCAGCCGAGCCCACCGTCGTTCCTGCCGCGCGGGGTGCTGGCCCCGCGCGTCCGCGGGGTTCCGGCTCATCGGGCGGTCCGCGCCGCCTCAGCCCTCGCGCGCAGGTCCTCGATTCCCTCGGCCAGCGAGGCCGCTCGCCACAGCGACGTCCCGGCCACGAAGACGTCGGCCCCGGCGGCCGCCGCGCCCGCGATCGTGTCCGGACCGATGCCCCCGTCCACCTCCAGCGCGATCTCTCGACCCGACCCGTCGATGAGCTCGCGGGTCCGGGCGACCTTGGCCTCCATGGACACGAGGTAGGGCTGGCCCCCGAAGCCGGGGTTCACGGTCATCACCAGCACGAGGTCGAGCAGGTCGAGGACCGGCTCCGCGAAGGCCACGGGGGTACCCGGCGACAGCGCGAGGCCCGCCCCGGCGCCGAGCTCGCGGATCTGCCGCAGGGCGGCGTGCGGCTGGCGCAAGGACTCGGGGTGCACGATGATCAGCTCGCAGCCGGCGTCGACGTAGCGCTCGAACAGCTCCTCGGGGCGCTCGCACATCAGGTGCGCCTCGAACCCGCACCCGGCATGCGGCCGCGCGGCCGCGATGACGTCGGGCCCGAAGGTCAGGTTCGGGACGAACTGGCCATCCATCGCGTCCCATTGCAGGCGGTCCGCGCCGGCGGCGTCGAGCCGAGCGACCGCCTCGCCGAGGTGCGCGAAGTCGACCGGCAACACTGACGGGACGATACGCACAGCCACACCGAACCTCCTCGCCGGGGCAGGACCGCGGAGCAGCCTACTGGCGTGCGGACGCGATCGTGCGGATGCGGGCGACCGAACGGGCCGACCCGCTACCGTGGCGGCATGGAGGAGGTCGAGGTCACCGAGCTGCCCCATCCGCTCGCCCGTATCGTGCAGGGTGCGCTGGAGGCCGAGGGCATCCCGTCGCGGCTGCAGCGTGACGCGCTGTCCGGCATCTACGGGCTGGAGACGGGCATCTTCGCCACGCGGCTCCTGGTGCCGGCCGATCGCGCCGACGAGGCGCGCGCGCTCATCGCCGCGGTCGAGGCGGAGGAGGCCGCCGAGCAGGACGAGGCCTGAGCGGGCCGGGCCCAGCCGCCCCGCGGCACGCGCAACCCGCCACAGACGACGAACCCCTGGGCAGAGAGGAGAACCCCGTGGGAGAGGAAGCGATCCGCGTCACCGGACCCGACGGCCGAGCCGCCGAGGTGACGACGGGTGCGACCGCCGGAGAGGCCCTGGGGGCGCTCGATCTGCGCCGGGGCCAGGTCGTGGTCGCCAAGCTCGACGGCGAACTCGCCGACCTCGACGTGCCGGTCGCGGACGGCCAGACGGTCGAGCCGGTGCCCGCTGACAGCGACCAGGGCCGCCACGTGCTGCGGCACTCGGTCGCCCACGTGATGGCCCAGGCGGTGACCGACCTGTTCCCGGAGGCCAAGTTCGCGATCGGTCCGCCGGTCGCCGACGGCTTCTACTACGACTTCGACGTCGAGCGTCCCTTCACGCCGGACGATCTCGAGGCGATCTCCTCGCGCATGCACGAGATCATCCGCGAGGACCAGGCGTTCCGCCGGCGCGAGCTCGATCCCGACGAGGCGCTCGAGGTGTTCGCCGACCAGCCGTACAAGCGGGAGATCATCGATCGGGCGACCCGGCAGGGGGCGGTCAGCGGCGAGGAGGCCGGCGACGTCGACCCCGACGCGGGCGGCGCGATCACCGTCTACGAGAACGTCCGCGCCGACGGCAGCGTGTGGCCCGACCTCTGCCGCGGTCCGCACCTGCCGACCACCCGCTGGATCCCCGCGTTCAGCCTCCAGCGGGTCGCCGGGGCCTACTGGCGGGGCGACGAGTCGCAGCCCATGTTGCAGCGCATCTACGGGACCGCATGGGAATCACGGAAGGCGCTCAAGCAGCACCTCGAGCTCCTGGAGGAGGCGCGCAAGCGCGACCACCGCAAGCTCGGGCGCGAGCTGGAGCTCGTGCACTTCCCCGAGGAGCTCGGCCCGGGCATGGCCATCTTCCTGCCCAAGGGCGCGATCGTGCGAAAGGAGATGGAGGACTGGATCCGCGCCGAAACCCTGCGGCGGGGCTACGAGCCGGTCTACACCCCGCACGTCGCCCGCGAGGAGTTGTGGGAGACCTCCGGGCACCTGGAGAACTACGCCGAGCTCATGTTCCCCGGCATGGAGCTGGAGGCCGCGAACTACCGGCTCAAGCCCATGAACTGCCCCTTCCACATCATGGCGTTCACGTCGCGGACCCGGAGCTACCGGGAGCTCCCGCTGCGCATCTCCGAACTCGGCACCGTCTACCGCAACGAGCGCTCGGGCGTGGTCAACGGGATGCTGCGCGCCCGCGGGTTCACCCAGGACGACAGCCACATCTTCTGCCGTGACGACCAGATCGTCGACGAGGTGGCCGGCTGCATCGACTTCGCCCGCGACGTGTTCGCGACGTTCGGCCTCGGTGAGGCGTCCCGCATCGCGGTGTCGACCCGGCCGGCGAAGGCCTTCGGCACCGACGAGCAGTGGGCCACCGCCGAGCAGCAGGTCATCGAGGCGGTGCAGCGCACCGGGCTCGAGTACGAGACCGACCCCGGCGAGGGCGCGTTCTACGGGCCGAAGGTCGACGTGCACGCGCGCGACGCCCTCGGCCGCGAGTGGCAGCTCTCGACCATCCAGGTCGACTTCAACCTGCCGGAGCGGTTCGACATCACCTACGCCGGGGAGGACGGAGCCGAGCACCGGCCGTTCATGGTGCACCGCGCGCTCTTCGGCTCGATCGAGCGCTTCTTCGCGGTGCTGCTGGAGTCCACCGCCGGCGCGTTCCCCACCTGGCTCGCGCCCGTGCAGGCCGTGGTGGTGCCCATCGCCGACCGGCACCACGAGGGCGCGGAGAAGGTCGCCCGGACGTTCCTGGCGAGGGGCCTGCGGGCCGAGGTCGACACGACCGACGACACGATGGGCGCGAAGATCCGGAAACACCAGCTCGCGAAGGTGCCGTACCAGCTGATCGTGGGTGACGAGGAGCTCGAGGCCGGGACGGTGTCCGTGCGCCCGCGTCGCGGGGAGCAGCGCAAGGGGGTCGAGGTCGAGGCGTTCGCGGAGGAGCTCGCCCGCGAGGTCGGGGACCGGGTCACCGAATGAGCTCGAACGCCGCGACGCCCGATGAGGGTCCGGTCGCCGGCGGCGGGGCCGGTGGGCGACTCGACGACCTGCAGCGGCTGTGGACCCCGTGGCGCATGGCCTACGTCGCCGACCCCGATCGGGAGTCGACGGGCTGTCCGTTCTGCGAGCTGCCCGGTTGGGGTCCCGATCGGGACGCGGATGCGCTGATCCTGCACCGGGGAGAGCGCGTCTTCACGATCCTCAATGCCTTTCCATACAATCCCGGTCACCTCATGATCGTCCCGTATCGCCACGTGCCCGATCTCGCGGATCTGGACGAGGGGGAGCTCGCCGAGCTCGGCCGGGAGACCCAGCGTGCGGTCGGGGCGTTGCGGGCGGCGAGCGGGCCGCACGGCTTCAACCTGGGGATGAACCTCGGCGGGATCGCCGGGGCGGGCATCGCCGAGCACGTGCATCAGCACGTCGTGCCCCGGTGGGGCGGCGACACGAACTTCATGCCGGTGATCGGCCAGACGAAGGTGCTCCCCCAGATGCTGGAGGAGACCTACGAGCGGCTCGCACCGCAGTTCTGAGCCCAGCGGCTTCGCACCTCGGTGCTCGAGCCGAGCGGCTCGCGACCGCGGTGCTGACCGTCGTCGGCTCGTGCGCGCCGACTCGGGCCCGTAACCTACGATCGGTATGGTTCGTTCCGCTGATGCTCGAGCCAGCGATCGTCTGGGGGTCATGATGCGAGTGCGTGTGTGGTGGTTGGCTGCGGTCATGGGGCTGCTGGCCGTGATGTTGGCCGCGTGCGACGACGACGCGGCCGACGAGGAGGCCGAGGACGCGCCCGACGAGGAGGCCGAGGACGAGGAAGACGAGGAGGACCAGAACGCGCCCGACGAGGAGGCCGAGGTCGACACGGGCGACCTCGAGCTCGCCGAGGACGGTGAGATGTTGGTCGGCAGCGATCTGGAGTTCCCGCCGTTCGAGTTCATCGACGACGACGGGGAGCCGGACGGCTTCGACATCGACCTCATGAACGAGATCGCGGACCGGCTCGGCGTGGAGGTGGAGTTCCAGGACGCGAGCTTCGACACGATCTTCACGCAGTTGGCGTCCGACGAGTTCGACACGATCATCTCGGCGATCACGATCACCGAGGAGCGGATGGAGACCATCGACTTCACCGACCCGTACTTCGCGGCGAATCAGGCGCTCGTGGTGGTCGAGGACTCGGACATCGCCGGGGTCGACGACCTCGACGGCGCCGATGTCGGCGCGCAGGCCGGTACCACCGGCCTGGACTACGCGACCGAGAACTTCACCGAGTCCGAGATCGTCGAGTACGACTCGTACCCCGCGGCGTTCAGTGCCCTGGAGGGCGATCAGATCGACGCCGTCCTCGGGGACCTGCCGGTGGCCAGCGAGGCGGCGGAGGACTCCGACGCCCTCGACCTCGTCGAGGAGGTCGACACCGGCGAGGAGTACGGCATCGGCGTCCAGCAGGGGGCGGACAACCTGCGCGCAGCGATCAGCGACGCGATCGCCGAGATCATCGAGGACGGGACCTACGAGGAGATCTACACCGAGTGGTTCGAGGGCGAGGTGCCCGAGCAGTTCCGGAACTGACTCGCGGGCCTCGCGCATGACGGGGGGCCGGGGCGCCGCCTCGCCCCGGCCCCCATCGCGCCACGCCCGATCCCGCGACCGGCCGCCGCAAGCCGCGCCGTGTGAGGAGCCGCGATGGAGGAGACCGCCCTCGAGCGGGTCGTCCGCCTGCTGTTCAACCCGGAGGTCTTCGCGCGGGTCCTGCCGGATCTGCTCACCGAGGGCCTGCGCAACACGATCCTCATCTCGTTCTCGGCGATGGCCCTCGGCTTGGTGTTCGGGATGGTGCTCGCGCTGATGCGCATCTCCCGGCGGTGGTGGTTGAAGGCCCCCGCCCAGGTCTACATCGACATCTTCCGCGGCCTGCCGGCGATCCTCGTCATCTTCTTCGTGGGCATCGGCATGCCGATCGCGGGTTTCCGCCCGTTCGGTCGCGAGCAGCTGCTCGCGGCCATCGCGGCGCTCACGCTCGTGGCGACTGCCTACATCACCGAGATCTTCCGCGCGGGCATCCAGTCGGTGGACAAGGGCCAGATGGAGGCCGCACGCTCGGTCGGGATGGGGTACCTGCAGGCGATGTGGCTGGTCATCATCCCGCAGGGCGTGCGGCGGGTGCTCCCTCCGCTCACGAACGAGTTCATCGCGTTGATCAAGGACTCGAGCCTCGTGTTCATCATCGGCACGACCGTCGGCAGCCGCGAGCTGTACCGCATCGGACAGTCGGTGACCCAGGACACCGGCAACGCGTCGGCGATCGTCGCCGCCGGGCTCTGCTACCTCATCATCACGGTGCCGCTGACCTACCTCGTGAACTGGTGGGACAAGCGGCTGCGCGAAGGCAAACCGCAGTCGTCGGTCCCGGTGTCGGCCGGCTCGGTCGGTCGTGGCGGGGGAGTGGCCCGCTCATGAGCGCGGGGTCCGGCGGTGTCCCGCGTGTGGCCCTGCGCAACCTGCACAAGTCGTTCGGCCACCTCGAGGTGCTGCGCGACATCGACCTGGAGATCTATCCGGGTGAGGTCGTGTGCGTCATCGGCCCGTCGGGTTCGGGCAAGTCGACCATGTTGCGCTGCATCAACCGGCTGGAGGAGCCGACCGGCGGCTCGGTCGAGATCGACGGCGAGGACCTCATGGGCCGCGGGGCCGACATCGACTCGATCCGCCAGCGCGTGGGCATGGTGTTCCAGCAGTTCAACCTCTTCCCGCACATGACGGCACTCGCCAACGTGGCGCTCGCGCTGCGGCGCGTGAAGGGCGTCAGCAAGGGGGAGGCCGACCGCCTCGGTCGCGAGCGGCTCGCCGAGGTCGGCCTCGCCGACAAGGCCGAGAGCCGGCCCGCGCAGCTGTCGGGCGGTCAGCAGCAGCGGGTCGCGATCGCGCGGGCGCTCGCGATGGATCCCGAGGTCATGCTGTTCGACGAGGTCACGAGCGCGCTCGACCCGGAACTGGTGAAGGGCGTGCTCGACGTGATGCGCGGGCTGGCCGACCGAGGCATGACCATGGTCATCGTCACCCACGAGATGGGCTTCGCCCGTGAGGTCGCCGACCGCCTCGTCTTCATGGACGAGGGCCGCATCATCGAGGACGGGCCGCCCGCGCAGTTGTTCGACGCGCCATCGAGCGAGCGGCTGCGCGACTTCCTGGCCAAGATCCTGTAGCAGTTCAGGCCAGCGCTCGACCGATCCGCTCCAGCGCGAGGTCGAGGTCCTCCTCGTCGATCGTCAACGGCGGCGCGAAGCGCAGGGTGCGCTCGTGGGTGTCCTTCGCGAGAACGCCCTCGCTCAGCAGACGGCGGCAGCGCTCCTTGCCCGGGGGCGTACCGGGAGCGAGGTCGACCCCCGCCCACAGCCCGCGTCCGCGCACGCCGACGACGTCGGGCGCGTCGAGCGCCCGCAGGCCCTCGACGAATCGTGGCCCGAGCTTGGCCGAGCGGGCCTGCGGCTCGCCGGAGCGCAGCATGGCGAGCACCTCGCGACCGACCGCGACGGCGAGGGGGTTGCCCCCGAACGTCGAGCCGTGCGAGCCCGGGGTGATCGGGGCCATCACCTCCGCGGTCGCCACCACCGCGGACAGGGGCATGATCCCGCCTCCCAGTGCCTTCCCGAGGATGTAGACGTCGGGCTGCACGCCTTCGTGCTCACAGGCGAACGTGTACCCGGCCCGTCCGAGGCCCGACTGGATCTCGTCCGCGATGAGCAGGACCCCGTGCCGATCGCACGCCTCGCGGGCGCGGCGCAGGAACCCGTCGGGCGGGGTCACGACGCCGGCCTCCCCCTGCACGGGCTCGAAGAGGAACCCGGCCACGTCGGGGGAGGCGAGCGCCTCGTCCAGAGCGTCCGCGTCCCCGTAGGGCACCACCTCGAAGCCGGGGGTGAAGGGACCGAAGCCGCGACGCGCCTCGCCGTCGGTCGAGAAGGAGACGATCGTCGTCGTCCGCCCGTGGAAGTTGCCGTCACACGCCACGATCACCGCGCGGTCGGAGGCGATGCCCTTCTGCTCGTAGCCCCAGCGCCGAGCGATCTTGATCGCGGTCTCGACCCCTTCCGCGCCCGTGTTCATCGGGAGCACGGAGTCGAGGCCGCACAGCTCGGCGAGGTCCCGGCAGAACTCGCCGAGCCCTTCGGCGTGGAAGGCCCGGCTCGTCAGCGTGAGACGGTCGAGCTGCCGGCGGGCGGCGTCGACCAACCGTGGGTGGCGGTGCCCGAAGTTCAAGGCGCTGTAGGCGGCCAGCAGGTCGAGGTAGCGCCGGCCTTCGACGTCGGTGACCCATGAGCCCTCGCCCTCGGCGAGCACGACCGGCAGCGGCGCGTAGTTGTGGGCGCCCCAGCGCTCGGCGGCGGTGATCTGCTCGTCGGTGGTCTCGGCGGCCATCTGCACCTCGCTGTCTCATGGTTGTTGGCCGGTATTCTCGCGCAGTCGGGGTGCTTTACTGCTCCCGTTCGGTGGGGCGGAGGCATTGCTACCCTCCAACGGTCTCACGCACCCGGCGCGGATGCGTACGGTGCCCGCACCCGAGGAGTCAGCGTGCTGAACGCTCATGGTCGGAGGGTGACCGAGCGGTTGACCGTTCCGGTCGCCCGGGCCTGCGTGCGTGTGGGCGTGACCGCGAACGCGCTCACGGCCCTCGGTCTCGTCGTGACGCTCATCGGAGTCGGGGTGGTGGTTGCCGGAGCCCCCGTCATTGGCGGCCTCGTCATGGCCACCGGGCTCCTGACCGACGCGGTCGACGGTGCGGTGGCCCGGGAGCAGGGGCGACCCACACGCTTCGGCTCGTTCTTCGACAGTGTCGCCGACCGGGTGGGGGACGCGGCGGTGTTCGGGCTGCTCGTCTGGCTCGTGGCCGATCGCCCCGTGCTGCTCGCGATCGCGTTGGTGGCGTTCGCCGCTGCGCTCATCACCTCGTACGTCAGGGCCAAGGCCGAGTCGCTCGGTTGGCGGGCGAGCGTCGGACTGCTGGAGCGGCCCGAGCGCATGGTCATCCTCGTCGTGGGTGTCGTCTTCGACCTCGTCCCCGTCGCCGTCGTGGTGTTGGCGGTCGGTGGCGTCGCCACGGTGCTGCAGCGCGTGATCGCGGTGCGCGAGCAGGCGCAGCGACCCGCGGCCGCCGTCCACGGCCCGCCCACTCCCGTCGCGGCCCGCCGAAGCGCGCGCCGGCGGGCACGCCGGGCTGCTCGTCACGCGGCGGACGATGCGCGGGCGTCCCGTCGCGACGGCGCGCGTGCGCGCCGCGCGCGCAGGAGCGCCCGATGACCGATGTCGCGCGCGGCCACGGGCCGCGGCGGCACGATCGCGAGCGGTACCGCGGGTCGGGATGGCGGTACACGCCGGTCGACCGCCGCCCGGGGGCGATCGATCGGGTGCCTGCCGGGGGCGGCCGCCGGGACCGAGTCGGCGAGCGGCTCATGGGACGTTTGTGGCTGGCCGCGTGGACGATGTTGCGGGTGATGCCGGAGTCCATCGCGTTCGGACTGGCCGAGGGGGCGGGCGCGCTCCTGCGACACCTGTCGCCGCCGTTGCGCCGGCGCGTCACGGCGAATCTCGGCCGCGTCGTCGCACCCGAGCAGCGCGAGGAGGTCGTCGCGCGCGCCTTCCGGTCCTACGGGCGGTACTGGGCGGAGTCGTTCCGCGCTGCGGACCTCGACCCCGGCGAGCTGGATCGGCGGACCACGACCGCGGGCTTCGAACACCTCGATGCCGCACTCGACCGTGGCCGGGGCGTGATCGTGCTGCTCGCCCACCACGGCTCCTGGGACATCGCGGCGCGATGGGCCGAGAGCCATCGCTACCACCTCGCGGTGGTGGCCGAGGTGGTCCGCCCCCGTGCGCTCTTCGCGCGCTTCGTGGCGTTGCGGGAGGCCATGGGGCTCGAGGTTGTGCCCCTGCGTCCCCGGGCACCGGGTGGCCGGGCGGGGGTCACGGAGCGGCTGCTCGAGGCGCTCGAGGCGAACCATCTGGTGGGGCTGCTCGCCGACCGCGACCTGTCGGGGCGGGCCCCACGGGTCCGGCTGTTCGGGGAACCGGCGCCCCTGCCCCCGGGCCCCGCGGCCCTCGCCCGCCAATCCGGCGCACCGATCGTGCCGATCACGATGCTGCAGCGCCCGGGGCGCTCTTGGCACCTGCAGGTCTTGCCCGCCATCGACGTCGCCCACCTTGGGGTCACGGAAGGCCAGCGGGCGGTGGCTGTCGGACTCGAGGCGCTCGTCGGCCTCGATCCCGACCAGTGGCACGCGTTCCAGCCGATCTGGGACCAGCCGGACCACCGGGACGGTGGGCGCGCTCGAGCGGGCGGCAGCGGCGCGCGGACGTCAGCGGTTCGGGCCGACAGGTCGGCGCGCCCATGAGGGTCGCGCTGGTGTGCCCCTACGACTGGTCCTCGCACGGCGGGGTGCGTGCGCACGTCGCCGCGCTGGGCGCTGCCCTGCAGGAGGACCACGATGTTCGCATCATCGCGCCCGCCTCCCGACCGCTCGGGGCGAGCGGCGTCGATGCGCTGGTGCGGCCGGTGGGTCGGGCGGTGGGCATCCCGTTCAACGACTCGGTCGCCCGGGTCGCGCTCAGCCCCGCGGCCGCGCGGCGGACCGTCCGTGCCCTCAGGGCGTGGCGTCCGGACGTCGTGCACGTCCACGAGCCGCTCGTGCCCTCGGTCGCGCTCGCGGCGGCCGCACGCAGCCCCAGCCCGGTCGTGGGCACGTTTCACGCCTGGTCAGACCGGGAGGCGGCCTACCGGGCGATCGCGCCGCTCGGCCGCCGAGTGGTGCGCGGGCTCGACGCTCGCCTCGCCGTGTCCCCGGTCGCCGAGAGGTACGCGGCGCGGACGCTCGGGCTCGACGCGGACGAGCTCACCGTGATCCCGAACGGGGTGTCGGCCGATCGGCTGGGACGCGCACTGCCGCGCCCCGAGCTGTTGGACCCGAGCGAACCGTTGATCGTGTTCGTCGGCCGCCTGGAGGCGCGCAAAGGCGCCGAGGTGCTCCTGCGGGCGTTCCGGTTGCTGCATCGCACCCATCCCCACGCGCGCCTGCTGGTCGTCGGCGACGGTCCGGAGCGTCGGCGCGCCGAACGCCTCGTCGGGGATCTCCCGGGGGGCCGGGCGCGGTTCGCGGGCGCCGTGGACGACGAGGAGAAGGCCCGGCTGCTGGCGAGCGCGGACCTCTTCGCGGCGCCGAACCTTGGTGGCGAGTCGTTCGGGATCGTGTTGTTGGAGGCCATGGCGGCCGGGCTGCCGGTCGTGGCGAGCGACATCCCCGGATTCCGGGCGGTCTGCCGGCACCAGCATGAAGGCGTGCTCGTCCCGGCCGGCCATGCCGCGGCGCTCGCCGAGGCGATGGGCGCGCTGCTCGACGACCCCGCGGCACGGAAGCGCCTCGGGACCGCCGGCCGGGAGCGCGCCGCCGAGTACAGCTGGCCGCGCATCGCCGAGCGGGTCGTGGCGGTCTACCGCGAGGCCGGTGCCGGCTGAGGGCCGAACCTTCACCGGGTGCCGCGCTACCGGTCGCGCGGTGCGTACACTCTGGCCAGGTGCGTCGGCGCATGTCGGCGGGCCGGGCCGTTTCCGTCGCGCGAAGGAGGGACCGTGGAGCTCGTGATCGTTGCCGTCATCGCCGTTGTCGTCATCGGCGTCTTCGTGCTCGGCTACAACGGCCTCGTGAAGCTCCGCAACCGGGTCGAGAACGCCTGGGCGGGGATCGACGTGCAGCTGAAGCGCCGCTACGACCTGATCCCGAACCTGGTCGAGACGGTGAAGGGCTACGCGTCCCACGAGAGCGAGACGCTCGAGGCGGTCACGCAGGCCCGTTCACAGGCCATGGCGGCCGAGGGGGCCGCGGACAAGGCGCAGGCGGAGTCCGACCTCTCGCAGGCGCTCTTCAATCTGCGCGCGGTCGCCGAGCAGTATCCGGACCTCAAGGCGAGCCAGAACTTCTCACAGCTCCAGGAGGAGCTCAGCAACACCGAGGACCGGATCGCGAACGCGCGCCAGGCCTACAACCAGGCGGTCCGCAAGTACGACACCCGGCGGCAGTCCATCCCCACCAACATCATCGCGGGAATGGGCAACTTCCCGTCGTTCGACTACTTCGAGGCCGACCCCGACAGCCGCTCGCCGGTCGAGGTCGAGTTCTAGGACGCGCCGGGCGGGCGCTCACCGGACGACGGCGCCCGCCTCGCGAGCGGCCTCGAGCGCGCGATCGCCGTCACCGGGCTGCAGGTCCACCGGCCGCGTCGCGTCGGCCACCAGCTCGGTCTCGTAGCCGAGGCGTCGCGCGTCGAGCGTCGTGTCCTTCACGCAGACGTCCTGGGCGAGACCGAGGACGACCGTGCGCCGCACCCCGCGATCCCGCAGGATCCGGTCCAGTTCGGTCGCGTCGCTGTCCCCGCTCTCGGGGTCCCGCACGCTGAACGCGCTGTAGCCGTCCTCGCCGCCCGTGCCCTTGCGGATCACTGGGTCGTCCTCGCGCGGCGACGTCAGGTCCGGGTGCAACTCGGCGCCCCAGGTGCCGTCCACGCAGTGCACCGGCCAGCTGCCGCCGTCCTTCGCGAAGTGCGGTGTCGCTTCCGGGTGGGCGTCCTGGGTGTAGACGACCGTCGAACCGGCCCGGCGCGCGGCCTCGATCTCCTCGTTGATCCGCTCGATGATCGCGTCGCCGCCCGGGACGTACAGGTTGCCCTCGGGGTGCGCGAAGTCGTTCTGGACATCGACCACGAGCAGTGCGGTGGTCTCGTCGTATCGACTCATGGGGTTCTCCTCCGTTGTGGCGCTTTCCGTGTTTTCGGTGCATGCGTGGAGTAGTGTCGGGAGCTGCACGACCCGTGAGCCCCCCGGTCGCGCCTCACCGGGCAAACGAGCCGGAGTCCCTAGACTGCTCGGCGACGCCGCTGCCCGGCGTCGCCCGGGGATGGACGGAGCCTCCGATCCGCCCGCGAGCGGGCCGGGTGGCTGATGACCCGGCGCCAATGAACCTCCCCACACGAAACGTGCCGACAACCTGATTGGGAGCCCTACCCGTGCGGACGTTGCCCCTCCTTCTTGCCCTGGCCGTCCTCGCCGCCTCCTGCAGCGTCCTTGGCGGCGATGCCGAAGCCGACGACGTCGACGCCGATGCGGCGGAAGTCGACGAGGCCGACGGATCGCAGGACCAGGACGAACCCGAGGACGACGGTGAGGTCGAACAGGGCGACGAGGACGAGGAGGAGGAAGAAGAGGCCGGGGCGGACGAGCCACCGCCCGAGCCCGTGGACGTGGCGCCGCTGACCGGCGAGCCGGTCGCCGACGACGTGGATCTCGACCGGCCGGTGGCCGCGGTGAAGCTGGACAACCATCCCAACGCCCAGCCACCGGTGGGGCTCGATGACGCGGACATCGTGCTCACCGCGGTGATCGAGGGGGGACAGACGCGCCTGGTCGCGTTCTACCACGGCGCGGCCCCCGAGCGGGTGGGCCCGGTGCGTTCCGCTCGCGAGGCGGATGCGGACCTGCTGCCCGCCTTCGACCCGGTCGTGGGGATCTCCGGCGGCGAGCGGTCGGTCCTGAACGCGCTGCATCAGGCGGGGATCACCGCGTACGCCGAGGGCACGGTCGAGGGCTTCGAGCGCGACCCGAACCGTCCGGCCCCGCACGACCTGTTCGTGTCGGTCCCCGCCCTCTGGGCGGCGGCGGAGGAGTTGCCGAGTGCCGAGCGCCCCTGGGAGATCGACGACCGCGACATCCCCGACGCCGATCCCGCCGATCCGCCGGAGGGCGGTGACGAGATCGACGGGGTCGAGATCGCCTTCTCGGACAGCATGCGCGCGGTCTGGGACTGGGTGGACGACCGCGACGGCGGGCATTGGGAGCGCACCCAGGAATGGGTCGAGTGGGAGCGTCGTGACGAGGAGCCCGCGGACGCGCGGAACGTCGTGATCGCGCGCGTGCCGGTGACCCCGGGCACGCGGACCGACGCCTCCGGGGCGCAGACCCAGGAGCTCGGTGTGCTGGGCGAGGGCGAGGCGCTGGTACTCCGCGACGGCCGGGCCTACGAGGCCCGCTGGCAGAAGCCCGGTCCCGGCGACCACTTCTCCTTCACCACCCCCGACGGTGACCCGCTGCCCCTCGCGGCAGGGCGCACCTGGGTGGAGCTCGTCCCCCTCGGGGGTATCGCCGAGCTGCAGGGTGGTGACGCGGTCGAGGACGACGAGGACGACCTGGGGACCTGATCGCCGGGCGGGCCGACCGATGGTCCGCCGCCGGGCAGGGCGGTACCCTGCGGGGAGCGCATCAACGTCCGTGCACGACCCTTGGAGTCGCTCGCCGTGTCCGATCCTCGCTCACTCGAACCGTCCGATCCGCCGCACGCCACCGGCACCGACCGTGTCAAGCGCGGCCTCGCCGACATGCTCAAGGGCGGGGTGATCATGGACGTCGTCACCGCCGAGCAGGCCCGCGTGGCCGAGGCCGCGGGCGCGGTCGCGGTGATGGCGCTCGAACGGGTCCCGGCGGACATCCGGGCCGACGGTGGCGTCGCCCGGATGAGCGATCCCGAGGTCATAAACGCGATCCAGGACGCCGTCTCGATCCCCGTCATGGCGAAGGTGCGGATCGGCCACCTCGTGGAGGCCCAGGTCGTTCAGGCCCTCGACGTCGACTACATCGACGAGTCCGAGGTGCTGACGCCCGCCGACGAGGCGCACCACATCGACAAGCACGCCTTCGAGGTGCCGTTCGTCTGCGGCGCCACCGACCTGGGCGAGGCGCTCCGGCGCATTCGCGAGGGCGCCGCGATGGTGCGCTCGAAGGGCGAGGCCGGGACCGGCAACGTCGTCGAGGCGACGCGGCACATGCGCGCGATCGGCGACGGCATCCGCTGGCTCGCGGGCCTGCCGCGGGAGGAGCGCTACGCGGCCGCGAAGCAGTTGGGCGCGCCGGTCGACCTCGTCGAGGAGGTCGCCGAGACCGGCCGCCTGCCGGTGGTGCTCTTCACGGCCGGCGGGATCGCGACTCCTGCCGACGCGGCGTTCATGATGCAACTCGGCGCGGACGGCGTGTTCGTCGGCTCGGGGATCTTCAAGTCCGCGGAGCCCGAGCGGCGGGCCCAGGCGATCGTCGCGGCGACGACGAGCTACGACGACCCGGACGTGGTCGCGAAGGCCAGCCGCGGCCTCGGCACGGCCATGGTGGGCATCGAGGTCGACGCCGATCCCGGAGCGGAGCGGCTCGCCGACCGCGGCTGGTAGCGGATCGCCGCCTCCGGCGGTCGCGCTACGCTGCGCACTATGCAGGCCGCACACCCCGTGCCGGGCGCCCGGATCCCCGGCGAGTCCCTCGTTCCCGACCGGGGACCGCATCACCGGCCGCCCGCTGCCGACGGGCAGGCGCCCCGGATCGGCGTGCTCGCCCTGCAGGGTGACGTGCTCGAGCACCTGCGCCTGATCGAGCGTGCCGGCGCCGTGGGCGTCCCGGTCCGACGCGAGGACGAGCTCGCGACCGTTGACGGACTCGTGCTGCCCGGCGGTGAGTCCACCACGATCGGCTTGTTGCTCGACCGGACCGGGCTCGCCGCACCGGTGCAGGCGCGGCTCGCCGAGGGCCTGCCCGTGCTCGGCACCTGTGCGGGAGCCATCCTCCTCGCCCGTGAGCCCCGGCAGCACGACGGGACCCCGACCGGCCAGTGGTGCCTCGGTGCGCTCGACGTGGCGGCGCGCCGGAACGCCTTCGGGCGCCAGGTCGCCTCCTTCGAGGCCGACCTCGACGTCGCCGGCCTCACCGACCCGATGCGGGCGGTGTTCATCCGGGCGCCGTGGTTCGAGGACCTCGGTGCCGGCGTCGAGGTGCTCGCGACCGTGGCCACCGACGTCGGTGCTAGGGTCGTGGTCGTGCGGCAGGGCCCCGTGCTCGCCTCAGCCTTCCATCCCGAGCTCAGCGATGATCCGCGTCTGCACCGCCTGCTCGTGGACGCCGTGGTCACCCGCGATCCCGCCTGAGGAGCAGCTATGGCCGGTCACAGCAAGTGGGCCAACATCAAGCACAAGAAGAGCGCGCAGGACGCGCGCCGCGGCAAGCTGTTCGCGCGCCTGATCCGCGCGATCGAGGCCGCCGCGCGGCAGGGCGGAGCCGATCCGGACGCGAACCCAACCCTCGCCACCGCCATCCAGAAGGCCAAGGACAACTCCGTCCCCAAGGACAACATCGAGCGCGCCCTCAAGCGCGCGGCGGGCAAGGAGGGTGGCGGCGCCGAGTACGAGTACGTCTACTACGAGGGCTACGCGCCGAGCGGTGTCGCGGTGTACGTCGAATGCCTCACCGACAACAAGAACCGCGCGACCAACGACGTGCGCACCGCCTTCAACAAGAACGGCGGCAACCTCGCCGACGCCGGGGCGGTCTCCTACCTCTTCGCCCGGACCGGGCTCGTGCTCGTTCCCGCCGACCAGGTCGAGGAGGACGACATCCTGCTCGCCGCCCTCGACGCCGGGATCAGTGAGGTCAGCCTCGACGACTCGACCTACACGGTGCGCACCGAGCCGCAGGACCTGCAGCCCGTCCGCGCGGCCCTGGAGGAGGCCGGGATCCCGGTGCCGTCCTCCGAGGTCACCCAGGTCCCCTCGGTCATCGTCCCCGTGGAGGACGAGGACGGGGCCCGGCAGGTGCTGCGCCTGGTCGACGCCCTCGAGGACTGCGACGACGTCCAGAACGTCTACACGAACTTCGACATCCCCGAGCGGGTCCTCGAGGTCGTCGCGTAGACCCTGCCGCGAGGCGCGGTCGTGGCCTGCTAGCATCCCGACGTCCGAACAGCAGTTCGTGCCCGGATCGGGTCCTCGGCCGGACCGGACGCGGTGGCGCGGCTGGAGGTCAAGTGCGCGTGCTCGGTGTGGACCCCGGCTTGTCCCGCTGCGGGCTCGGAGTGATCGACGGCACCGCGCAGCGCGCGGTGTTGCGGCGCGCGGGGGTGGTGCGGACCGCGCCCGGTGATCCCACCGCCAGCCGGCTCGCCGACCTCCATCGAGCGGTCCGCGACCTGATCGCCGAGGAGCGACCCGAGGCGGTCGTGGTCGAGCGGTTGTTCGTGCACGCGAACCTGCGCACGGTCATGTCGGTGGGCCAGGCGACCGGTGTGGCGATGCTGGCGGGCGCCGAGGCGGGGCTCGAGGTGGCGGAGTACACCCCCACCGAGGTCAAGGCCGCGATCTCGGGCCACGGGGGCGCCGAGAAGTCGCAGGTCGCGTACATGGTGCGCGCGGTGCTCGGCCTCGCCGAGACCCCCGAACCCCCCGACGTCGCCGACGCGTTGGCGCTCGCGCTGTGCCACCTGCGCCGGGGCATCGTCGACCTCGCGGCGGACGGGACGGATCAGGGCAGAGCAGGGGCCGGGCAGCCCGCCGCGAGCGGGGATGCCGCCGGCGGGCTGAGCCCTCGGCTGGCCGCGGCGGTCGCCAATGCCGGGCCGGGCGCGCAGGTGACCCGCCCATCGCGTGGACGGGGCGCGGGCGCCCCGCTGGACGATGCCACGCCCGGTGAGGAGGCGTCGGCGTGATCGGGCTGCTCACCGGACGGCTCGCCGCAGCCAGCCTCGGCGAGGTGGTGCTCGAGGTGGGTGGCGTCGGCTATCGGGTGCACGTCCCGCCCGGGAGCCTCGAGGGGTCCGTGGGGGAGACCGTGACGCTGCACACCCACCTGTCGGTGCGCGAGGACTCGCTCACGCTGTACGGGTTCGCCGACCCCGCCACCCGCGACCTGTTCGAGACCCTCCTGGGCGTGACCGGGGTCGGGCCGAAGCTCGCCCTCGCGGCGGTCGGCACGATGGGCGCCGACGGGCTCCGGCGCGCCGTCGTCGGGGAGGACGTGGCGGCGCTCACGGTGGTCCCCGGGGTCGGTCGCAAGGGGGCGCAACGCATGATCCTGGAACTGCGGGAGCGCCTCGGCCCCGAGGCGCTGGAGCCCGCGGGCGTGCCCGGTGCCGTGGCGGGCGAGGCCGTCGCGGCCGATCCCCGCACCGAGGTCCGCGAGGCCTTGGCGAGCCTGGGTTACGCTGCCGCCGAGGTGCAGCGGGCGCTGGACGGCCTCGAGGGCGAGGAGGACGGCTCGCCCGAGGAGCTGTTGCGGCGCGCCCTGCAACGCCTCGGCAGCCGCGCCTAGGGCCGCGTCCGACCGCCTGACCGGCTGATCGTCCGACCGTCCGACCCGACGCGAGGTGGTGGAGAGCTGATGGACGAGATCCTCGCGGGTGCCGCGGTCCCTGCCGATGGCGATCTCGACACCTCGTTGCGGCCCGAGCGGCTCGACGAGTTCGTCGGCCAGCGGCGCGTGAAGGAGCAGCTCGCCCTCGTACTCGAAGGCGCGCGTGGCCGTGGATCCGCGGCCGACCATCTCCTGTTCAGCGGGCCTCCCGGCCTCGGCAAGACGAGCCTCGCCACCATCGTCGCCTCCGAGATGGACGCGGACCTGCGCACCACGAGCGGGCCGGCGCTGGAGCGTCCGGGCGACCTCGCCGCGATCCTCACCAACCTCGAGGACGGCGACGTCCTGTTCGTCGACGAGATCCATCGCCTGCCGCGCGCGGTCGAGGAGGTGCTCTACCCGGCGATGGAGGACTTCGCGCTCGACATCGTCGTCGGCAAGGGACCCGGGGCACGAGCGATCCGCCTCCCGCTGCCGCAGTTCACCCTCGTCGGGGCGACGACCCGAACGGGCCTCGTGACCGGACCGTTGCGTGACCGGTTCGGTTTCGCCGCCCGCCTCGACTTCTACGACCGCGAGGAGCTCGTCGGGATCCTGCAGCGGAGCGCGACGCTGCTCGACGTCCGGCTCGATCCCGGTGGCGCGGAGGAGGTCGCGCAGCGCAGCCGCGGAACCCCCCGGGTCGCGAACCGCCTCCTCAAGCGGGTGCGGGACTACGCGGAGGTGCGCGCGGACGGCGTGGTGACGCCGGAGGTGGCGGGCGCGGCCCTGGAGTTGTTCGAGGTCGACGCGGCAGGGCTCGACAAGGTCGACCGATGGGTCCTCTCGACGCTCTGCGAGCAGTTCTCGGGGGGGCCGGTGGGGCTGTCGACCCTCGCGGTGGCCGTGGGGGAGGAGCCCGACACGGTCGAGGACACCGTGGAACCGTTCCTGATCCAGCGGGGACTGCTCGCCCGGACGCCGCGCGGTCGGGTCGCCACCGCCGCGGGGTTCGCCCATCTCGACCTCGCTCCGCCGACGAGCGCCTCGGCACCGAGCCTCCTCGACGCGCTCGACGATGACACCGACGAGGCGGGTGGCACCTGAGGGGCCCGTCCCGCCCGACGCGCTGCTATCGTGCGGGGGCGCGCCGGTCGCCGGCCGGCGCGTGAACGCATGCGCGGGCGCTGCGGACACGCCCCGCGCGCCCTAAGCTTCCACGTTCCCGACTCCAAGGGGATCTCCGACGATGACCGCAACGACCCTGCTCGCGGCCGGAGGTGGCGAAGGTCTCGTCGCCTTCCTGCCGATCATCCTGATCGTCGTCGTGTTCTACTTCCTGCTCATACGCCCCCAGCAGAAGCGCCAGAAGCAGCAACGCGAACTCGTCAACAGCCTGGAGACCGGTGACCGTGTGGTGAGCGTCGGCGGGCTGTACGGCACCATCACCAACGTCGACGAGGACGTGCTGCGCGTCGAGATCGCCCCCGGTACGACCATCACGATGGCCAAGCAGGCGGTCAACCGGCGGTTGCAGGACGACGATGACGACGAGGACGACGACGACTGATGAGCGACGAAGCGGTCGATCCCGCGGCAGCGACCCCCGGTCGCGCCTCGCGGGACGGGACCGGCGGCAACGGCGCCGGGAACACGCCCCGCGTCGCGCACGACGTTCCGCTCGGCGGTCGTGGTCGCGAGGGCGAGGCGCAGGCGCCCCTCCAGACCCGGTACGAACGCGTCGCGCTGCTCGAACAGGTGCGTGGCAACGAGCGGGCCCTCGCGTTCCTCGATGCGGCCGACGCGTTCATGGACGCCCAGGGGTTCACCGAGCACGGGCGACGGCACGCGAACCTCGTCGGCTCGATCGCCTACAACGTCCTCTCGTACCTCGGGCACGAGGAGCGGGTCTGCGAGGTGGCTGCGGTCGCCGGGTTCCTGCACGACATCGGCAACGTCGTCAGCCGGGCCGACCACGGGCAGACGGGCGCGCTGATCGCCTACGACCTGCTCAAGGACGCCGACATCACCTATGCGGACCTCGCGCTCGTGCTGTCGGCGGTCGGGAACCACGAGGAGCAGTACGGCCAGTCGGTCAGCCCGGTCTCGGCAGCGGTGATCCTCGCCGACAAGTCGGACGTGCACCGCAGCCGCGTCCGCAAGAACGCGTCCATCGCCTTCGACATCCACGACCGGGTCAACTACGCGGTGGAGGCGTCGTTCCTGCGCGTCGACGCCGAGGCGCACACGCTGACGCTCGAGCTGACCATCGACACCGAGATCAGCCAGGTCCTGGAGTACTTCGAGATCTTCCTGGACCGCATGATCATGTGTCGCCGCGCCGCCGAGACGCTCGGCTGCAGCTTCCGCATCACCGTCAACGACGTTCCCGTCCTCTAACCGTCCGAGGCGAACCGTGACGAAGCAGGGTCTCGTTGGTGTCCTGGCCGCGTTCGTCGTGGCCGTCGGCGTGCTGTGGGGTGTGATCCTCGCCAACGACTGGACCCCTGAGCTCGGCCTCGACCTGCAGGGCGGGGTGTCCCTCAACCTGGAGCCGGCGCCCGGTCAGGAGATCGACGACGAGGTGCTCGACCAGACGGTCGAGGTCCTGCGTGAGCGAATCGACGCGCTGGGCGTCGCCGAGCCCGACATCGCGCGCCAGGGCGAGACGGTGCGCGTGGAGATCCCCGGAGCCGCGGATCAGCAGGAGGCCGAGGAGGTCGTCCAGGAGACGGCGATCCTGCAGGTCCGCCCGGTCCTCGAGGAGATCCCGCCGGGCGCCCCCGACTACGAGGACGTCGGCCCGTCCTGCGACGAGCTGGACGCGCAGCGCGCCGAGGGGCCTCCTCCCGACGACGAGGAGGTCGTGCTCTGCCAGGGCGAGCAGGTGGCCGAGGCGCCGCTCGACGCCGAGGGCGAGATCGAGGATCCCGCCGACGAGGAGGTGCCGCCCGACCAGCGGTCGAAGTTCCGGCTCGGCCGGGTCGTCGTGGACGGTGGCGCGCTCGACGGCGCCCGCGCCCAGGTGGACCAGACCACCGGCCAGTGGGCGACCGCGCTGGAGTTCGACGCCGAGGGCGAGGGGATCTTCCGCGAGTTCACCGGTGAGCTCGCGTGCGAGCAGGGGGACACCCGTCGGATCGGGATCGTGCTGGACGGGGTCGTCGAGAACGCCCCGCCGGTCGCCCAGGAAGTGGAGTGCGGACAGGGCATCGCCGACGGTGGCCAGATCAGCACCGCGGGCGAGGACGAGGCTCGCGACCTCGAGCTGGTCCTGCGGACGGGCGCCTTGCCGATCCAGCTCGAGCTCGAGACGAGCCAGCAGATCAGTCCGACGCTCGGCACCGAGTCGTTGCAGGCGGGTCTGCTGGCCGGTGCGATCGGCCTCGCTCTGGTGGGGGTCTACCTCGTCACCCTCTACCGGGGCATCGGGCTCGCCGCCGTGATGGAGTTGCTCGTGTTCGGGCTCCTGGTGCTCGGGGCGATCACCGTGCTCGGGCAGACGATCGGCTACACGCTCACGCTCGCGGGGGTCGCGGGGGTGATCGTCTCGATCGGGATCGCCGCGGACTCGTCGATCATCTACCGGGAGCGATATCGCGACGAGATCCGCCGAGGACGCACGATCCGCACGGCCGCCGAGACCGCGTTCAGCCGCGCGTTCCGCACGAACCTCACGGGGAACACGGTGTCCTTCATCGGTGCGGTCGTCCTGTGGTTCTTCGCGGTCGGGCCGGTCCAGGGCTTCGCGTTCGCGCTCGGCCTGTCGACGCTCATCGATACGGTGCTGTTCGGGACGTTCACGCGCTCGGTCTTCGGGCTCGTGGCGAACAACCGGAAACTGGCGCGCTCGCCCTGGGTCGGGCTGCGCGCGGACACGTTCATCTCCCAGCCGGTCGTGGCCACCGCGGATCGGGGGAAGTCGTGACCGCGACGGTCGGCGCCGATCACGGCGGCAAGGACACCCGGCTGCGGCGGTTCCTCAACGGCGAGGCCGGTTTCGAGATCGTGCCGCACGGCCGCCGCTGGGGTGCGGTGTCCCTGGTCCTGATCCTCCTCGCCCTGGGCGCGGTCGGCATCCGCGGGCTCGACTTCTCGATCGAGTTCACCGGGGGGACCACCTTCATCGTCGAGAACGCCGGGGGCGGCTTCACCAGCGACGAGCTGCGTGACGCCCTGACCGAGGAACTCGGGGTCGAGGACCTGACCGCCCAGGTCGTCGACGGCGGGGAGGGCGCCCGCGTCTCGACCCCGGAGCTCGGGGAACCGGGGGGCGAGCGCGAGCTGGCCGCGGTGGACACGATCGCGGAGGTGACCGGCGCCGATCCGGGCGACATCGCGCGCGACTCGGTGGGCCCCACGTGGGGGGAATCGGTCACCGAGGCCGCGCTGTTCGCGTTGGCGGTCTTCCTCGCGCTGGTCGTGGTCTACATCTCGCTGCGCTTCGAGCTGCGCATGGCCGTCGCGGCGCTCGTCACCCTGCTGCACGACATCGTGGTGACCGTGGGCGTCTACGCGCTGGTGGGCTTCGAGGTGAGCCCCGCGTCGGTGATCGCGCTGCTGACGATCCTCGGCTACTCGCTCTACGACACGGTGGTCGTGTTCGACCGCATCGGCGAGGACGCGAAGCAGATCGGCCCCGACTCGTCGGTGACGTACAGCGAGGTGGCGAACGAGAGCCTGAACAAGGTGCTCGTGCGTTCGCTGTCGACGTCGATCACGTCCTTGCTGCCGACCGGGGCGCTGCTGTTCATCGGGGCGCAGCTGTTCGGGGCCGACACCCTGCAGGATCTCGCCCTCGCACTGTTCATCGGTATGGGCGTCGGCACCTACTCCTCGATCTTCGTGGCCACCCCGATCCTGGCGTGGCTCAAGGAGCGTGCCGGGCCGCCGGCCGAACCCGAGGAGGAGCCCGTGCCACGCGGCGTCGGCCCCGCGAGGGCCGACGGCCTCTGACCCGTTTCAGCGGGGTTTCGTCCGGTTGGGCGAGCTTGTGGCGCGCCTCGGTTGTGAGCCGACCCGTACGGACGGGTATCGTCCTTGGGTAGAGCGGATTCCGAGGACACGAGGAGGGTGCTACGGGGGAGGGGCACACGCGTGCGACCACCCCGGCGCTGGACGAGGGCCCCGGGGAGCGGCCCACGCGTGCCGAAACGCCCGAGACCGCTCCCGAGGACGCCCCGTCCCCGCCACCCGGTCAGGCCCCGTCCGAGCCCGTCGACGACGGCACGGACGACACGCGCGAGGACTCCGACACCGAGCCGGCGTCGGGGTCGGAGGGCGCCGCCGACCACCCGTCTCGGGGAGGCGGCACGGGCGCGTCCGACGACGATGTCGGGGCGAGCGGACTCTCGCACCGTCCGCGCCAGCCGCGGCAGTCGGGGGTCCGCGCGGTGCTCGCACGACTGCCGATGTTCGACCTCAGCCTGCAGGTGCCCGAGCGCGTCGAACCCCTGATCCAAGCGCTCAAGGAGCACTCACCCCGCGTCGACACCCGCGAGGTGCTGCGCGCCTTCGAGACCGCCGAGCGCGCCCACGCCCCGCAGACCCGTCGATCCGGTGACCCCTACATCATCCACCCGGTCGGTGTCGCCGAGGTACTCGCCGAGCTCGGCATGGACACCCCGACGATCTGCGCCGCGCTCCTGCACGACGTCGTCGAGGACACGGGCGTCACCCACGACGAGCTCGTCGAGCAGTTCGGCGAGGAAACCGCGATGCTCGTGGACGGGGTCACGAAGCTCGAGCGTATCAAGGCGGCCTCCAAGGAGGAGCAGCAGGCCGAGAGCCTGCGCAAGATGCTCATCGCGATGGCGAGCGATTATCGGGTCCTGCTCATCAAGCTCGCCGATCGTCTCCACAACATGAAGACGATCCATCACCTGCCGCGCGAGAAGCAGAAGCGCATCAGCGACGAAACGTTGCAGATCTACGCGCCGCTCGCGCATCGCCTGGGGATGCAGAACTTCAAATGGCAGCTCGAGGACCTCGCGTTCGCGACCCTGCACCCGAAGCGCTACGACGAGATCCGCCAGATGGTCGCGGAGCGGCAGCCCGAGCGCGACCGCTACGTCGAGACGGTCGTTGCGGAGCTGGAGCAGCGGCTGCGCGAGGTCAAGATCCGCGCCGAGATCACGGGCCGCCCGAAGCACCTCTACTCGATCTACGAGAAGATGGTCGTGCGCGGGCGGGAGTTCCGCGACATCCACGACCTGATCGGCGTGCGGGTCATCGTCGACAGCGTGAAGGACTGCTACGCGGCCCTCGGCCAGATCCACGCGGTGTGGCGCCCCGTGCCCGGGCGCTTTAAGGACTACATCGCGATGCCCAAGTTCAACCTCTACCAGTCGCTGCACACGACGGTGGTGGGGCCCGAGGGCAAGCCGATCGAGCTGCAGATCCGCACGCGCGCGATGCACCGCACTGCCGAGTACGGCGTCGCGGCGCACTGGAAGTACAAGCAGGCCACCCGCAACGCCGAGTCCGAGACGCAGTGGCTGTCGCAGATGCTCGACATGCAGTCCGACACCGCGGACTCGGGCGAGTTCATGCGCAACATGCGCCTCGACCTCTACGCCGACGAGGTCTTCGTCTTCAGCCCTCAGGGCGACGTGTTCGCGCTGCCGCAGGGCTCCACGCCGGTCGACTTCGCCTACGCGGTGCACACCGAGGTCGGGCACAAGACCGTCGGCGCGCGGGTGAACGGCCGCCTCGTCTCGCTCGAGTACGAGCTCCGCAACGGTGAGACGGTCGAGATCCTCACGTCGAACGACCCCGAGGCCGGTCCGAGCCGGGATTGGCTGGAGTTCGTCGGTTCCTCGCGGGCGCGGTCGAAGATCCGTCAGCACTTCAGCCGCGAGCGTCGCGAGGACGCGATCGAGAAGGGCCGCGAGGCGCTGCGCAAGCAGCTCGCCAAGCAAGGCATCGGCTGGAAGCGGCTGATGGCCGGCCCCGAGCTCAGGGCCGTCGCGGAGCAGATGAACCACCACGACCTCGATCAGCTCTACCGGGCGATCGGGGACGGGCACATCGGTGCCCAGGCCGTCGTCGCGAACCTCGCCGCGCGGGTCACCGACGAGGAGGAGACCGAGGAGCTCGTCCCTCACGGGCCGGAGGCACCCGCCCAGCAGAGCGAGGCCGTGATCGTCGACGAGACCGACGATGTGTGGGTCACCCTGGGTCGCTGCTGCACGCCCGCCCCGGGGGACGAGATCATGGGGTTCGTGACCCGCGGTCGGGGCGTCACGGTGCACCGCGACGACTGCCCCAACGCGGAGAACCTGCGTCAGGAGCCCGACCGGATCATCCCCGTGCAGTGGAACATGCGCGCTCCGACGATGTTCCGCGTGACGGTGCAGATCGAGGCCCTCGATCGAAAGCACCTGCTCCGCGACGTGACGACGCTGCTCGGCGACATGCACATCAACATCCTGTCGGCCCAGGTGGCGACGCAGCGCGACGCGATCGCCCATCTCCGGTTCACCTTCGAGTTGGCCGACATCGCGCACCTCGACCACATCCTCACCCAGATCCGCCGCATCGAGTCGGTGTACGACGCCTACCGGGTCGTGCCCCGCGGGGGGCGTGAGGGCCAGCCCCAGGACGAGGTCGAAGCGCCGGCTGGCCCGCGGCCGGGGGAGCCCGCGGGGAGCGCGCCCGATCCCGCGGACGTCAATCCCGCGCCCCTGGATCCGTAGATCATGGCTACCAGCGATGCGCGCTTCCTGGATGTCCTGACCCTCGGGGTGTGGCAGGCGAACTGCTACGTGCTGGGGGATCGCGAACGTGGCGAGGCCGTCGTCGTCGACCCGGGGCAGGATGGCGGCCCGCCGGTCCGTGAGCGGCTCACTGCCCACGGGGTGGACTGTGTGGCGATCCTGCTCACCCACGGACACCTCGACCACGTGTGGGCGGTGCCGGAGCTCGCCCGGTCACTCGACGTGCCCGTGTTGCTGCATCCGGAGGATCGTTGGCTCTGGGACGATCCGGCGGCCGCGTTCGGTGAGATGCTGCCCCCCGACGTGCTCGAACGCGAGTTGGGGCTGGTGTGGGAGCCGCCGACCGAGCAGCTCGACGCGATCCACGACCGTCAGCGGCTGACCTTCGCCGGCTTCGATCTCGAGGTTCGTCACACGCCAGGGCACACCCCGGGCTCGTCCGTCTTCCTACTGGACGACGACCACGCGCTCGGTGATCCCCTTCTGCTGTCGGGCGATCTGCTCTTCGCGGGATCCGTGGGGCGCACCGACTTCCCGCGCGGCTCGTGGGAGCAACAGCTGATGTCGTTGAAGGACGCGGTGCTCTCGCTCGACGACACCACCCGTGTCGCCCCCGGCCACGGACCCGAGACCACGGTCGGCACCGAGCGTGGGACGAACCCCTTCCTCACGCAGGCACGCTGACCTGCGGCGATACGCGGTACGCCGCGAACGGCGAGTGCGTCCTACGCACCCCTGATAACCTGCGACGGCGGTGGGTCCGCGCGACGGAGCCGGGGATCGTGGATGAGGGGGTTCGGCGCGCCTATGGGGTTCCTCGAGTACTTCATCGACAACCCGGGGCGGGCGCTGGAGCTGAGCATCGAGCACGCGACCCTCGTTCTGGCGGGCCTCGCGTTGGGTGGCGTGGTCGGGATCCTCATCGGGATGCTCGCGTACACGCGGCCGGTCGCGAGCTCGATTTCGACCGCCGCGGCCGCGACGATCCTCACGATCCCGTCGTTCGCCCTGTTCGGTCTCATGCTCCCGCTCTTCGGACTGGGCAATTCCGGGCCGATCGTCGCTCTCGCGGCGTACGCTCTCCTGCCGATCGTCCGCAACACGGTGACGGGGCTGCAGGAGGTCGACCCGGCGGTGGTCGAGTCCGCTCGTGGGATGGGGATGTCGCGCCGCCAGGTGCTCTGGCGGGTTGAGTTGCCGCTTGCCTGGCCCGTCATCCTCGCGGGCCTGCGGGTGGCGACGATGGTCCTCACCTCGATCGCCGCGATCGCGGCCTACATCGGCGCGATGGGCTGGGGGCAGGAGGTCACCCGCGCGCTGCAGAACATCGGCTCGGTGTGGGCGCTTGACGTCGCCCTCGCCGCCACGGTCGGCATCGTCGTGGTCGCGCTCGTGCTCGACCTGCTCTGGACGCTGTTGCGCCGCTTCACCACGCCGCGCGGGATGCGCTAGGAGGCCGCACATGACGACGATGATCGAGCTCCGCGAACTCACGAAGCGCTACCCGGGCGCGGAGGAGATCGCGGTCGACGCGATCGACATGGAGATCCACGAGGGCGAGATCGTCGTGCTGGTCGGTCCCTCGGGCTGCGGGAAGACGACGACCCTCAAGATGATCAACCGGATCATCGAGCCCTCCAGTGGGCGCATCATCATCGAGGATCGCGACGTCACCCACGAGAATCCGGATCACCTGCGCCGCCGGATCGGGTACGTCATCCAGCAGGTGGGGTTGTTCCCGCACCAGACCGTCGCGCAGAACATCGCCACGGTGCCCCGTCTCCTCGGCTGGGACCGGGACCAGGTCACAGAGCGCGTCGACGAGTTGCTCTCGCTCGTGAGCCTCGACCCCGCCCAGCACCGGGATCGGTACCCGAAGGAGCTCTCGGGCGGGCAGCGTCAGCGCGTCGGCGTCGCCCGCGCGCTCGCCGCGGATCCCCCGATCATGCTGATGGACGAGCCTTTCGGCGCCATCGATCCGATCAACCGGGATCGGCTCCAGAACGAGTTCCTTCGGCTCCAGGAGGAGATCCAGAAGACGATCGTCTTCGTCACCCACGACATCGACGAGGCCATCAAGATGGGCGACCGCATCGCCATCTTCGGCAACGACCACCGCATCCAGCAGTTCGACGTTCCCGAACGGCTCCTCTCCGAGCCCGCGAACGACTTCGTCGACGATTTCACGGGCTCGGGTGCATCGCTGAAGCGCCTCAACCTCCAGCGCGTTCGTGATGTCGAGCTCGGGGACTGGCCGAACCTGCCCTCGAGCACGAGCCGCGAGACCCTTCAGGAGCGGCTCGCCGAGATCGAGCAGGCCTTCCTCTTGCTCCTCGATGAAGAGGGCCGTCCGGTGCGCTGGGTGAGCGAACGGGACCTCAGCCGGCCGCAGTGGACGCCCGACGTCGGGCTGGCCGTCCGTGCGGTGGTTCCGGAGCGCGCGACCCTGCACGACGCGCTCGACGAGATGCTGACCTCCAACGTGGGGGTCGCGGCCGTGATCGACGACCAGCGACGCTACCTGGGGGTCGTGGATATCGACACGATCATGACGGCGGTCAACACGATGCGTCAGGAGACTCGGGAGCTGGTGGCCGTCGCGGCGTGGCACGCCCCGGTCGACGGCGGGCAATCCGCGGGCGGCGCTCGCCGCGTCGCCGGGGGGGATGCGTGATGGGGGAGCAGGTCACGCGCCGAGACACCGGCGAGCCCGCCGGGAAGGGCGGTTCGGAGCCGTCTCGGCTGCGGACGGCGCTCTCGGATCCGGCTCGCGTGTGGGACCTGTTCGGGATCCCCGCCCTCATCCTGGTGGCCCTGGCGGGCCTGTGGTTGCTGTTCGGCGACGTCGAGCTGACCAGCCGTGAGGCCACGCGGCTGAATCAACCGGAGTTGCTGCTGCGCGCCCGGCAGCACGCCCTGCTGAGCGTGCAGGCGGCGTTCTGGGTCATCGTGATCGCAGTGCCGCTCGGCATCGTCGTGACTCGGCCGTGGGCGCGAAGCATCACGCCGGTGGTGCTGGCCCTCGCGAACGCGGGTCAGGCGATCCCCTCGTTCGGGCTGTTGATCGTCCTCGCCATCCTCCTCGGCACCGGCCAGCAGGCCGCCGTGATCGCGGTCGTGGCCTACTGCATCCTTCCGGTCCTGCGGAACACGATGGTGGGCATCGAGCAGATCGATCCCGCGATCATCGAGTCGGGACGCGGGATGGGGATGACGAAGGGTCAGGTGCTCCGGCGCATCGAGCTGCCACTCGCGGTGCCCGTCGTGCTGGCGGGCGTACGGACCGCCCTGATCCTCGCGGTCGGGACGATCACCCTCGGGGCGCTGATCGGCGCTGGGACGCTCGGAGTGATCATCAACTCCGGCATCGTCGGCTTCAGCGACCCGGTGCTCGTCACCGGCGCGGTGCTCACCGCGTGTTTCGCCCTGTTCATCGACTGGTTGGCGGGGTTGGCCGAGGTCTTCCTTCGACCCAAGGGCATCTAGGCAACCGCACCGGAGGTTGCCCGCCCCCGCGCGAGGTGGGATGCTCCGAGCACGGTCGTTGACACCGCGAACCGCCCGCCGGGCCCGGTCGTAGCACGGCGGACCGGTCGAGCGGACCGCTTGCCGAGATTGTGGAGGGGACGATGTTGAGGAGACGGACCACGTTCGTATTGGCATCGCTGTTGATCATGGGCCTCGGGATCGCGGCCTGCGAGGACGAGCCCGACGACGAGCCCGACGAGGATGCCGCGGAGATCCTCGAAGGGCTCGACGGCGCGGACATCACGGTGGGGTCGAAGGAGTTCACCGAGCAGGTCGTGCTCGGGCAGATGCTCGTGATCGCTCTCGAGGAGGCCGGGGCCGACGTCACCGATGAGACCTCGCTGGCCGGTACCGCGGTCGTGCGCGAATCCCTCGAGACGGAGGAGATCGACGCGTACTGGGAGTACACCGGCACGGCGTGGGCCGACATCTTCGGCGAGGAGGAGATCGTCGAGGACCCCGACGAGCTCCACGAGATGGTGGCGGAGCGCGACGAGGAAGAGAACGACATCGTCTGGGGCGCGCGCGGCGATTTCGAGAACTCGTACGGGATCGCCCAGAACCAGGAGATCGCGGAGGAGTACGGCGTCGAGACGATCTCCGAGCTCGCCGAGCTTTCCCGTGAGGACCCCGAGGCCGCCTCGTTCTGCGTCGCGGAGGAGTTCGCGACCCGCGACGACGGGCTCCCGGGCCTGACCGAGCACTACGACGCCGAGTGGGCGGTGCCGGACCCCTTCGACGAGGGCGTGATCTACACCGAGACCGCCGACGCGCCCGACAGCCCCTGTCACTTCGGAATGGTCTTCACCACCGACGGGCGGATCGCCGCTCTGGACCTCGAGTTGGTCGACGACGACGACAACTTCTTCCCCGAGTACAACCCGGCGCTGACCGTCCGCGCGGAGGTCGCGGAGGAACACCCGGAACTCGTCGAGCTCGGCGACGAGATCATCGCCTCCATCGGGTTCGACGAGATGCAGGAGCTCAACGCGCGCGTCGACGAGGAAGGCGAGATCGCCGAGGACGTCGCCCGGGACCACCTCGAAGAGGTCGGGATCGTGAACTGACCCCACCGACGTTTCGGCGTTGCCCTGCGCTCGGCGTAGGCTGGCGGGCGTCATGGATCTTCCACGCGGCATCAAGGGCGCCCCCGACTGGCTGCCGCCGGACGCGCGGGCGTTCGAGCACGTCGAGCGGACGGTGCTCGACACCGCGGCGCGCGCCGGCTACGAGCGGGTACGTACACCGATCTTCGAGCCGACCGAGGTGTTCGCCCGCGGCGTCGGCGAGTCGACCGATGTCGTGCAGAAGGAGATGTACACCTTCCTCGACAAGGGTGACCGCTCGCTGACGCTGCGGCCCGAGGGCACCGCGGGGGTGATGCGCGCGGCGCTCGAGGCCAACGTGCCCAAGACCGGCGGGTTGCCGGCGAAGTGGGCGTACGCGGGGGAGTTCTTCCGCCAGGAGCGCCCCCAGGCCGGCCGCCAGCGCCAGTTCAACCAGGTCGGCATCGAAGCGCTCGGCACCGAGGATCCCGTGGTCGACGCCGAGACGGTGCTGCTCGGCTGGGAGGCCCTTCAGCGCCTCGGCCTCCACGAGCTGGTGCTGCGCATCAACAACCTCGGCGACCGCGAGGATCGGGCCGCCTACCACGAGCACCTGAACGCCTACCTCGACCGCTTCGACCTGCCCGCCGAGGTCGAGGAGCGCCGTCGGCTCAACCCGCTGCGCGCCTTCGACTCGAAGGCGCCGGGCATGGCCGAGATCATGGCTGAAGCGCCGGTGCTGTCGGACCACGTCTCCGAGGCCGCCAAGGCCCACTACGCCCAAGTGGTGGAGCTGCTGGAGGCCGAGGGCGTGCCCCTCACCCACGACCCCCAATTGGTCCGCGGCCTCGACTACTACACGCGGACGACGTTCGAGTACCAGGCCGCCAACCTCGGGGCGCAGAGCGCGGTCGGCGGGGGAGGCCGGTACGACGGCCTCGCCGAGGACCTGGGCTGGCCCGAGCGGTTCCCCGGGATCGGCTGGGCGCTCGGGATCGACCGCACGCTGCTCGCGTTGCGGACCGACGGCGTGGAGCTCCCCGAGACGCAGCGCGTCGCGGTGTTCGTGGTGGCGGCGTCCACCGACCTCGCCCCGCAAGCCTTCGCGCTGACCAGTGAGCTGCGCCGCGCCGGCACGTCCGCCGACCTCGCCTGCGACGGACGCAGCCTGAAGGCGCAGTTCAAGGCGGCCGACCGCAGCGGGGCGCGCTACGCGGTCGTGCTCGGTCAGCGGGAGGTGGAGGCCGGGGAGGTCACCGTCCGCGACCTCTTCACCGGAGAGCAGCGCACGGTTGCCCGCGACGCAGCGGTGGCCGAGTTCCTCGAGGGCTGACTCCCGCCCCGCGGCGACCCGCCGGTGCGGTCGACGTACGCTCACCCGCGCAGGCGCGGGTAGGCGTACGCGGACCTCCATCCTTCCGTCCGTTCACCGCACGTGCGCTCTACGCACCCGACGGAAAACCGCGCCGGCGCGGGTAGCCGTACCATGTCTCGGCCGGGGCGTCGCTGAGGCCGGCACCCTACGCTGGGCCTTCTGGGGAGCAGCCGTGCCGACGTGGGGGTTCACGCATGACGACATCGCTGCGGGTCGCGGTCGCCCAGCTGCCGAACCGGGTCGGTGATCTGGACGGTAACGCCGAGCGCATCGGCCGGGCGATGGACTGGGCCGAGCAGGAGGCCGAGGCCGACGTGCTCGTTCTGCCCGAGCTCGTGCTCACCGGCTACGGACTGGGCGATCTGGTCCTGCACCGCGAGTTCCTCGACGACGCCGACGACGCGCTGCGCGAGCTGACGCAGCGCTCGGGCCGAACAACGACGGTGCTGTCGACGGTCGAACGGGTGGCTCCCCAACGTTCCTGGGACACCCGCGAGCGCAGCGTGGCGATCAGCGCCGCACTCATCTCCGGCGGGGAGCTGCGGGGGAGCTACCACAAGATGCTCCTGCCCATGTACGACCTCTTCGACGAGGCGCGGAACTTCGCCCCGGGCCGTCGCGCCGACCAACTCTGGCGGATCGGCGACGTCGCGGCCGGGGTGTCGATCTGTGAGGACCTGTGGTCGCCCGAGGGACCGCCCGAGGCCCAGTCGGTGGCCGGCGCGCAGATCCTGCTGGTCCCGAATTCCTCGCCGTTCCACCGCGGCAAGGCCGTCGGGCGGCTCACGAACACCCAGGCCGTCGCGGTCCGCAACGGGCTGCCCGTGGTCTACGTGAACTTCGTCGGGGGTCAGGACGAGGTGGTGTTCGACGGGGGATCGATCGTCGTGGACCGTGACGGCGAGTTGCGGCACCGCGGTCGTGAGTTCGCGGTCGACCATTTCGCCGTCGACGTGCCCCTCGCCCCCGAGCGGCCGCTGCGTGGGCCCATCACGACCGTCCACACCCGTCCGATCGCGAGAACCGGGCCCGTGACACCGACCGCGGTGCCCCGGGAGCCGCTCCAGGACCCCGAGGCGACCTGGTCGGCACTCACCAGCGGTCTCCGGGACTATGCCGAGCGCAACGACTTCCACGGCATCGCGCTGGGCCTCTCCGGCGGGATCGACGCCGGGGTGACGGCGACCCTGGCCGTGGACGCGGTCGGCCCCGATCGGGTGCTCGCGCTCGCGCTGCCCTCGCCCGAGACGCCCGGCGAGGAGACCACCGATGCCAAGCAGCTCGCAGCGAATCTGGGGATCGCGCTCGAGGTGGTGTCCGTCGAGGTGCCGAGCCGCGCGGAGGAGGTCCCCGAGGGCGCGCAGGAGCACGAGGCGCACGGGTCACGCTACGAGCGCGAGCATGCCTACCATCGGGCGCGGGCGGCGGTGCTGCTGGACATGTTCGAGGAGCGCCAGTACCTCGTGCTGGCGACCGGCAACAAGAGTGAGATCTCGGTGGGGGAGGCCTCGCTGTTCGGGTCCCTGGCCGGCGAGTTCGCACCCCTCAAGGACTGCCCGAAGACGCTGGTCTACGAGCTCGCCCGCTGGCGCAACGCTCGAGGAGGTGTGATCCCGGAGCAGACCCTGGCCAGGACCTCGACGATGCGTCGCTTGTCGCCCGACCCGCTCCCGTCGTACGAGGTGCTCGACGACATCGTGCAGCGCTACGTCGAGTACCAGCAGGGCTTCGACGACCTCGTGGCCGCCGGCTACGCGGAGGACGTCGTGCAGGACGCCCTGCGCCGGATCGACGACGCCGAGCGGATCCGCCGCTACACCCCGATCGGGGTCAAGGTGACCAGCCGGGCGTTCAACCAGGACCGGCGGATGCCGATGACGAGCGGGTGGCGCGCCCATCCCAGGCCCGAACCGATCGAGGACCCCTGGGCTTCGGCTGCGGAGCAGGCGGGGGAGGACGTGCCTGCCCCCGGGGCAGACGGGGAGGCCGACGTGGGCTAGTCTCGGCAGGCTCGTTGGGAGTACCAGCGAATGAGGAACGGCGGGTGTCGGTGCCGCGGACCCGCGACGGCCGCCTCGGCACCCGCAGAAGGAGTGATGCGCGATCTCCGCCATCGTGGCCGCCTACGGACGCTTCGACCCCGCCGAGGGTCATCGCATGCTCGACCGACTGACGCACCGAGGGCCCGACGGCGAGGGCACCCAGACCATCGGCAACACGTGGCTCGGGCACCGCCGACTCGCCATCGTCGACCTCGAGGGCGGAGGCCAGCCGCTCTACGAACCGGACCGCCGCCTCTGGCTGATCGGTGACGGCGAGGTGTACAACCACCCGCGCCTTCGCCAGCAGCTCGAGAACGAGGGTCGGGTGTTCCGCACCGAGTCCGATCACGAGATCGTGCTGCACGTGCTCGACAACGAGGGCGTCGACGGCTTCACCAAGCTGTGGGGGATGTACGCGTTCATCCTCGCCGGCGCCGACGGACGCTTCATCGTCGGGCGCGACCCGCTGGGCATCACCCCCCTGTACTGGGTCCGCGACGACGACACCGTGCTGTTCGCGAGCGAGCTGAAGGCCTTCGACCCGGACCGCCGCAACGACGTGGAGCCGTTCCCGCCCGGGCACGCGTGGATCCCGGGCGACGGCCTCGTCGAGTTCGGCGGCTTGCCGGAGCGCCGCACGGGGCAGGTCGCGCAACTCCTCACCGGCGCCGAGGACCAAGAGGAGCCTCCCGAGGAGGTCCTGACCGCAATCCGCGACACGCTCTACACCGCCGTGGCCCGCAGTATGCGCGCCGACGTGCCGGTCGGGGCGCTCCTGTCGGGCGGTCTGGATTCGAGCCTGGTGTGCGCCATCGGTGCCAAGGTCGCCTCCGAGCAGGGGTGGACGCTGCCGACGTTCGCCGTCGGCCTCGAGGGCAGCGACGACCTCGAGGCGGCACGACGCGTGGCCGAAGCAGTGGGGACCGAGCACCACGAGCGCGTCTACACCGAGGACGAGCTGATCGATTGGGTGCCCGAGGTGATCGGCGTCATCGAGTCATTCGATCCGCAACTGGTGCACAGCTCGGTCCCGAACCTGCTCGTGTCCCGATACGCCGCGCGGTACGTGAAGGTCGTCCTGATCGGGGAGGGCGCCGACGAGCTCTTCGCCGGCTACGAGCACTACGGCGACATCTCGAGCCACGAGGAGCTCCACGACGAACTCGTCGAGACGATGCGCGGGCTGCACAACCTGGGCCTGCAGCGGGTCGATCGGGTCGCGAGCTCGAACGCGGTCGAGTCGCGCATCCCGTTCCTCGACTTCGACGTGGTCGAGCTCGGGCTCGGCCTGCCGGCGCACTGGAAGCTCACCAACGGTGACCGCCCCGAGAAGTGGCTGTTGCGCAAGGCGTTCGAGGGCTGGTTGCCCCATGACCTCCTGTGGCGCCCGAAGCAGCAGTTCGGGCAGGGCTCCGGCGCCCGGGAGGTGCTGCGGGACCACTACGAGGCGACGATCAGCGAGAAGGAGTTCCAGCGCGACCGGACCGCGGTGGAGCCCCCGCTGCGGACCCGCGAGGAGCTCGCCTACTACCGATCGTTCCAGCAGCACCTCACCGGCCTGGAACCCGAGGGTGTCGTGGGCCGCTTCGCCGAGGCCTGAGCAGGAAACGCCCCGGCCGGTGACCCGCGAGCCCCGACGCGCACCTCACGCGCACCTCACGCGCACCTCACGCTCACCCCGAGACCTTGTCAGGAGGCCCACCCCCATGCGTGCCATCAGCATCAACGAGACCGGCGGACCCGAGGTCCTGCGAGTCGCCGATGTGGACGTCGCCGAACCCGGGCCGGGCGAGGTGCGGATTCGCGTCGCCGCCGCGGGCGTCAACTTCATCGACGTCTACCAGCGCAAGGGTGTCTACTCGCTGGAGACCCCGTTCACGCCCGGGCTCGAGGGGGCGGGCACGATCGAGGCCGTGGGACCCGACGTCGAGGGTCTCGCTGTCGGGGACACCGTCGCCTGGGGGTGGGGACGGACGAGCTACGCGGAGCAGGCCGTCCTGCCCGCGGAGGGGGTCGTTCCCGTGCCCGACGGCGTTCCGCCCCGGATCGCGGCGGCGGTGATGCTGCAGGGCATGACCGCGCAGTACCTCACCACCTCGACGTACCCGATCGAGCCGGGGCACGTCGCGGTCGTGCACGCCGGCGCCGGCGGTGTCGGCCTGCTGCTCACACAGATGGCCAAGCGTCGTGGGGCGACGGTCCTGTCGACCGTGTCGAGCGACGAGAAGGCGGCGCTGTCGGCCGACGCGGGCGCCGATCACACGATCCGCTACGACCGCGTCGACGTCACCGAAGCGGTGCGCGAGCACGTACCCGGGGGTGTCGACGTCGTGTACGACGCGGTGGGCCGCGACACCTTCGACGCGAGCCTCGCGTGCCTGCGGCCCCGCGGGATGATGGTGCTCTACGGCCAGTCGTCGGGTCCACCCGATCCGGTAGACCCCAAGCGCCTCAACGCTGGCGGCTCGCTCTTCCTGACCCGCCCGAGCCTCGCCCACCACGTCGCGGACCGCGACGAGATGCTGTGGCGCGCGGGCGAGGTGTTCGAACTCATTCGCAGCGGTGAGCTCGACGTGCGCATCGGTGAGGCCCATCCCCTCGAGGACGCGGAGACCGCCCACCGCAACCTCGAGGGCCGCCGGACGACCGGAAAGGTGCTCCTCGAGCCCTGAGCCTCGGGGGAACCCGACGGTCAGTGGCTGGAGGTCGGCTCGTCGGCCTCCTCCGATGCCTCCGATGCCTCCGAGGCCCCCGACTTCTTGCGCGACGACATCGCCTGGTACACGAACGGCAACAGGAGCAGCACCGCTGCCAGCGCGAACGTCGCGAGCGTGAACGGCCGACTGAAGAACACTCCCCAGTCGCCACGGGTGACGCCGATGCCGTTCACCAACCCGGTCTCCGCGATGCCCCCGAGGACGAGACCGAGCACGATCGCTGCGATCGGGAACTCGTACTGCTTGGCGAAGAATCCGACGACGCCGCAGAAGATCATGATCCAGAGGTCGGCCGGCCGGTTGTAGATCGCGAAGGTGCCGACCACGGCGAAGACCATGACGAGGGTCGAGAAGATCTTGAAGGGGATCGTGAGCAGGCGCAGCAGCATGCGGACGGTCAGCAGCCCCACGATGAGCACGACGATGCTGATGAACGGCATCGACACGAACACGCTCGAAACGACGTCCGGGCTGTCGCGGAAGAGCAGCGGCCCCGGCCGCAGCCCGTTGAGGATCAGCACCCCCAGCAGGATGGCGGTGGTGGCCCCTCCCGGGATCCCCAGGGTCAGCAGGGGCACCATCGAGCCGGCGGCCGCGGAGTTGTTCGCCGACTCGGGGCCGGAGACGCCCCGGGGGTCACCGTGCCCGAACTGCGAGCTGTCGCGGGCCAGCTGTCGGCTCGTGCCGTAGCCGAGGAACGCGGCGATCGTCGCGCCGGCGCCCGGCAACATCCCGACGAAGTTGCCGACGATGCTCGACCGGACCATCGTGAGCCGGGTCAGCTTGATGTCGGCCCACGAGGGGAACGGGAAGCGGCTGACCTTGCGGATGTCCTCGGCGGTGTAGGTGCCCGCCGCGGTCCCGCGATAGATCCCCATGAGGATCTCGGAGACCGCGAAGAACCCGATGATCGCGGGGATGAAGTCGATGCCGCCCTGCAGGGGCTGGATGTCGAACGTGAAGCGGTTCGCCCCCGACACGGGGTCCAGGCCGACGGTCGCGAGGAGCAGGCCGAAGACGGCGGCGATCACGGCCTTCACGATCGACCCGGTCCCGAGGCTCGCGACGCACACCATCCCGAGCATCGCCATCGCGAAGTACTCCGGCGGCCCGAACTCGAGCGCGATGCGCAGGAACTGCGGGGCCACGAAGATGAGCAGGAGGGCGCCGATCACACCACCCACGGCGGAGGAGAGGATCGCGAGGGCGATCGCGCGGTCGGCTTGTCCCTTCTTGGTCAGCGGATAGCCGTCGCGCGCGGTGGCGGCACCCATGACGTCGCCCGGCATGTTGAAGAGGACGGCGGCCAGTGACCCCGCGAGCGTGGCCGCGACGTAGACGCCCAGCATCATGATGATCGACGACTCGGCGCCCAGGGCGTAGCTGAACGGGACGAGCAGGGCGACCGCCGTCACCCCGCTCAGGCCCGGGATGGTGCCGAAGACCAGCCCGATGAACACCCCGACCAGCATCAGGAGGATGTTCCAGGGCTGGAAGACGATGGCGAAGCCTTCGACGAGATCCACCGGGTCTCCTCCTGCGGCGACGTGCGGGCGGGTCGTGCCCGCGGGTCAGTAGAGCCAGGTGCTGAGCTCGAGGAACGGGCCGATCCCACGGGGCAAGGGGACGACCAGCAGCTGGGTGAACACGCCGATCACCACCGCGACCGTCACGAGCGGGAGGCCGAGCAGCATCAGGATGCGACGCTCGCCGAGCAACGCGAGGAACGCGATCGCGAAGACGAACGTGACCGGCACGAATCCGACGGTGGGCATGAGCGCCACGTAGGCGACGAGCAGCGCGACCGCCGCCAGCGTCCGTAACCGCCGGCTCAGGCTCGGGACCTCGGGCTCGGGCTCGGTCGCGAGCGGGGCGGCGCCCCCCTCGTCGGCGCCCTCGGTGGTCAGCGCCCGGGTCCGCTTGGCGCGTCGGACGTCCACGAGCGCGAGCACGAGGTACACCGCGCTGAGCGCGACGCCGGTGCCGAGCAGGACGGTGGGCCAGACGTCGGGGTCGAGCAGCGCCTGGCCGCGCCGCCCCGAGACGTGCTCGTCGATGCGCACGAAGAAGTACAGCATGAAGCCGAGGAGGACGAGCGCGGCGAGGACCTCGCGGAAGGTGCGGATCTGCCCGGCCACCCGCTTCCACGTACTGGTCGCAGCCGAGGCCGGTGGGTCGTGAGCGGCTTCGGTGGACTCGTCCTGTGCGGCCATCGAGGTCCCCTCGTCCCGGGTCGTTCGGTCGCACGTCCCGTGCAGTTCTCATGGAAGCGCGGGTTGCGCCTGAGAAGGCTGGGGAGCCGGGACGGCCCGTCGGGCCGTCCCGGCCGGCTCGGTCGGTGGGAGCCGAGCCTACCTACTCGTCCTCCTCGAGTTCCTCCTCGACCGCACCGGTGTCGTAGTCGAGTTCCTCGACGAGTGCCTCGACCTCGGCGCGCTCCTCCTCGGCTGCCTCACGGAACTCCTCGCTGTTCAGGTACCCACCGGCCACGTGCTGCAGGAAGTCCACCTCGTAGTCGGTGTAGTACGGCAGTTGGGCGGAGGCGTAGAAGACGTTGTGCAGGAAGTCGACGATCTCCTGGTCGACGCCCTCGGGTGCGGTGACGCCCCGCCAGCGACCGATCGGGACGTCGTAGCCGAGCTCCTCCACCGACGGCACGTCGGGGTCGACGTCCTCGAAGACGATGTCGCCCCCGTAGGCGAGGGGTCGGATCTGCCCGTCCTCGTAGAGATCGGCGACCGTGCCGAAGGTCTCGTGCAGAACGTCGACGTCGCCGCCGAGCAGGGCGGAGGTGCGCTCGCCGACCCCGTCGAAGGGCACGAAGCCGAACTCGACGCCCAGCTCGTTCTCGAGGCTCAGCATGCGGAACTCGTCGTCGCTGCCGATGCCGGACCCGGACAGGATCACGTCGCCGGGGTTGTCCTCCGCCGCCTCGATCATGTCGTCGAAGGTCTCCAACTCGCTGTCCTCGGTGACCCAGTACACCTCGGTGGCGCCCTGGTTGCGGATGATGAACTCGCTCTCGTCCACGAAGCTGTACGGCTGGATCCCCAGCGCGTCGTTGATCGTCTGGTTCGCGATCGCCCCGTAGATGGTGTAGCCGTCGGGGGCCTGGCTCAGGGTGTGGCCGAGTCCCACCTCGCCCGAGGCACCGGGCATGTTGTTGTAGACGATGTCCTCGCCCATGATCCGCTCGGCGTCTTGCCCGATGTGCCGGGCGTAGTTGTCGGAGCCGCCACCCTCACCCCAGGGGACGATCCACTCGACCGAGCGGGCCGGGAAGTCCTCGGGCTGAGGGATGACGTCGGCGAGCGCCTCGGTCACCTCGTCGGTGTCGGCGTCGGGGTCGTACTCGAGCTCGTCGTCCTCCATCTGGGCGACGACCTCGTCGATCTCGGCGACGACCTCCTCCTGTCCGCTCGCGGTGTCGTCCGCGTCCGGATCGTCGGCCTCGGCGTCGTCGACCTCGCCGTCGCCGCAGGCGGCGAGCACCAGCGCGCCGGCGAGGACGAGCAACAGCAAGCGCAGGGCGGATCGCTTCGTCATGTCGGCTCCTTGTCGTGGGACGCCCGGGCCTCTCCTGAAGGCACCACGTGACAGCTTCCGGCGGGGAAGTCCGGCACCGTTCGGGCCGGTTCGCCGCGTTCCGAACCGGACTGCTTCGGATGGTTGGACCCGAGCCCCGACAGTAATAGTGGCCGATGACACGTTGGTCAAGAGGGTTCCGAAGCGTTCGGGGGCGTGACTTCTTTCACGCGCTTGATCCCGACGTCCGCAGGATGCCCGTTGGTCGCGGGATACCGCGGGACGATGGTTGTGCGAGAGTGGCCGCGATGACCCCTGCTGCTGACGCGCAAGCCGGTACCCCCGGTCCTCCCGCGATCACGTTCGATGTGTACACCGCTCTGATCGATTCCCGACGGGGCATGATCGACGGCCTCGGGCCCGTTGCCGACGCCCACGGGTGGTCGCTCGACGTGGGCACTGTCGTGGATCACTTCGATGCGGCGTCCAAACGGCGCCAGCGCGAGATCACGGACTGGATCCCGTTCCGGCGGATCGTGTCGGACGCGATGGCGGAGACGTCGGCCGCGCTGGACCTGTCCGGGGACGCCGACGACATCGCGACGGCACTGCTCGCCACGATCCACGAGTGGCCGCACTACGAGGACGTCCCCGACGGAGTGGCCGCGGCGGCCGCGACCCACGACGTGGCCGTCCTCACCAACACCGACGACGACCTGCTCGCGCGGACGCGGACGGGGTACGCGTTCCCCGACGGGGTCACCTCCGAGCAGGCGCGCGCCTACAAGCCGCACCCGGGGATCTACCGGGTCGCGCGGGAGCGCTTCGGGCCGCTCGTGCACGTCGCCGGGTCCGCCCGGGACGTCCGCGGCGCGGGGGAGGCCGGTCTGACGGTGGTGCGCGTCGCGCGGCCCGGCCAACGTGTCGATCCGAACGGTCCCGCCCCCGATGCGGAGGTCGCCGACCTTCGGGATCTGCCGGGGGTGCTGGCCGGTCTCGCCGCCCGGTGACGACGAACTCGCGGCCACCCGGTGCCACCGTCGTGCGCAGCACAGCGGTCGCGGTGGGCGTGACCGCGATGGGCGTGCTGCCGTCGTTCCTGGTCAGCGCGTTCGCGGTGCAGCTCCGCGACGACTTCGCGTTCGACGCCGCCCGGCTCGGCTTCGTCGTCGGCGCGTTCTACGGGGTCTCCGCGCTGGGCTCGGCGATCGCCGGCCGGCGTGTCGAGCACTCGGGCGCCTTCCGGGGCATCGCCCTGACCGCGTCGTGCAGCGCCGTGGCGTTGCTCGTCATCGCGCTGTTCGCTACCTCGTGGTGGTGGGTGCTGGGGGCCTTGATCGTGGCGGGCGTCGGCAACGCCGTCGCCCAGCCCGCCGCCAATCTGCTGCTGGCCGCGCGGACCCCTCGCGCTCGCCAGGGTCTGCTCTTTGGGATCAAGCAGGCGGCCGTGCCGGTCACGACCCTGGTCGGGGGGATCCTCGTGCCGGCCGTCGGCCTGACGCTCGGGTGGCAGTGGGCGTTCATCGGGCTGTCCCTCGTGGCGGTGGGGCTCATCGCGGCCGCGCCGAGGGGCGAGGCCTCCGGTCGGCCGTCGTCGCGCCCGGTCATGGGCCGTACCCCGGACCTGGGTCCCCTGCTCACGGTCACCGTTGGCGGCCTGCTCGGGTCCGCGGCCGTGAACTCGATGGGGGTCTTTCACGTCGCGACCGGGGTCGAGGCCGGTCTGGCTCCCGGTCTGGCCGGCGCGATGCTCGCCGTGGGAAGCGTCGCGGGGATCGTGGCGCGGATCACGGTGGGGTGGCGCGCGGACCTGCGCGACGGCGGACATCTGCGCGTGGTGGGCGGATTGCTGACCGTCGGGGCGGTCGGCTTCGTGCTGGTCGGGTCCGGGGCCGCCCCGTGGGTGTTCGTCGTCGGGACCCTGCTGGCCTTCGCTGCCGGATGGGGGTGGAACGGCCTCTACACGTTCGCGGTCGTGCGGCGCTATCCCCAGGCACCGGCGAGCGCGAGCGGGATCAGCCAGACCGGCCTGTGGGTGGGAGGCCTCGTGGGGCCCCCGGTGTTCGGGTTGCTCGCGAGCGAACTGTCGTACCTGACGGCCTGGGGTGCGGGCGCGGGGTGTCTGCTGGCGGCCGCGGTGCTCTTGCTGGTCGGGCGGCGGATGTTCCTGGCGGCTGACGCCCGGCGCGCGCAGCGGTGAGCCCCGAGGTCGCCGAGGTCCACGCGGTCACGGCTGCGGCGGCCGCTCGTTCGCCAGCTCCACGAGATTGCCGTCGGGATCGCGTAGGTAGATGGAGCGCAGCGGCGCCTGCGCGCCCACCTTGTCGACGGGTCCGAGCTCCACGATGACCCCTCGGGCGGCGAACTCCTCGGCGAGCCGCTCGACGTCGGCGGCAACGCGCAGGCAGAAGTCCGCGCCGCCCGGGGTCGGCGCGGCGGCGTGCGGAACGTACTCGGAGCCGGCCTGGTGCAGGTTGATCTTGTGCTCGCCGACGGCCAGCCCTCGGCGCCCTCCGGCGAAGGTGATGGGCTCGAGACCGAGCACCTCCGCGTACCAGCGGGTGGTGGCCTCCACGTCGGCGCAGGTCAGGACCAGGTGGTCGAGACCGGTCGCGCCGAGATCGCCGGCGTCGGTCCAGTCCGTCGGGTCCTCCGGTGCGGGTTCTGTCACGGGGCGTCCTTCCGCGTCGGGTGCTCGGGGCGGAACGGGTGTTCGGATCGGCGCACGTGCGGTCCGTTCACAGGGCGCCGATCCCGTCGACGACGAGCTTGATCGCCATCCCCCCCAGCACGACCAGCACCAGGAGCTCGAACGGGCGCGGGGGCAATCGCGTCCCCAGCCGCATGCCCAGGGGCAGGCCGACGAGGGCCGGCACGATCGCGAGGAGGCTGCCCAGCAGGCGCTCGGTGTCGTAGAGGCCCAACAGGGCGAACGACGCGACCTGCACCACGGTGAACACCTGGATCTGGGTGACGAGCTGCACCATGAACGCCGGTCGCGGGAGCCGCAGCGCGTGGGTGTAGGTCGTGAGCAGGGCTCCCGACATGCCGGTCGCCCCCTGCAGGAGGCCCGCTGCCGACCCCATCGGCGGCGCCAGGAGCCGGCTGGTGTCCGGGGAGATCTCGAACGTCGGGCGGGTCAGGAACACCGCCGCGTACAGCACGATCACGGCCGCGAGTGTGAACATCAGCCATGCGGGGGCCACCCGGTCGAGGATCCAGGCACCCAGGACCACGCCGATGCCGCCCGTGACGAGCAGGACGGGGAGGTCGCGCGTCTGGTCCAGGGCGCGACGATGCCGCGCAACGAGCCACGTGTTGGTGACGACCGTCGGGATCGCCATGATCACGACCGCGTCGACCACCCCGATGAAGCCCGCCATCACCGGGATGGCGATGGTCGGCAGGCCGGCGCCGACCGCGCCCTTCACCACCGCGCCGAGCAGCATCGCCACGACCACCACGAGGATCTCGGTCTCACTCATCCGATGCGGCCTCCCGTCGGCGTCGGGGTCACGACGGTGGGCAGTATGCTCCCGCCGCGGCGGTCCGACATCCCCGCGACGGCCCGGGCTTGCCGGTGGGCGCCGCCCCGGGAGTCACCGCCCCGGAACTTGCCGACCCGGGGGCCACCCGCCCGGGAGTCACCGACGAGGAGGCGCGCGTGTACACGATCGGGTTCTTCCTGTTCGAGGATGTCGAGGAACTCGACTGGGTCGGTCCCTGGGAGGTGCTCGCCTCGTGGGCGGCGCGCTGGCCCGACGACGGGATCTCCTGCTCGACGGTGAGCCGCGACGGGGGTCCGGTGCGCTGTGCCAAGGGCACCAGGGTCCTCGTCGACCACGCGTGGGACACCGCGCCCGCCTACGACCTCCTGATCTATCCGGGCGGGCAGGGGACGCGGGCCCAGCTCGGCGACGCGGCCATCCGAGAATGGGTGCGGCGCATGAAGGAGGAGGTCGACGTCCTCGCGAGCGTCTGCACGGGCTCGCTCGCGCTCGCGGACGCGGGATTGCTCGACGGTCGGCCGGCGACGACGCACTGGCGCTCCATCGAGAGGCTGGGGACGTTGGGTGAGGCCATCGACGTGCGTGCGGAGGAGCGGTTCGTCGACGACGGGGACATCGTCACGGCGTCGGGCATCTCCGCCGGCATCGACATGGCGTTGCACCTGGTGGCCCGCCTGCACTCGGTCGAGCGGGCCCGCGAGGTCCGCCGAGCCATCCAGTACGATCCCGCACCGCCGGTCTGAGGGGCGGTGCCCGATCGGCGAGGGGTCGGCGGGCCTCACCATCGCACGCAGGCGTGCAGCAACTCGACCGGGTGGAGGGCCGTGCGCCCGGTGCCGTGGGCGATCTGCTGGCGGCACGAGACGCCGTTGGCGGCGATCGCGGCCTCCGGCCCGGCCGCGCGCACGGCCGGGAACAGCCGCTGCTCGCCGATGGTCAGGGAGAGGTCGTAGTGCTCGGCCTCGAACCCGAACGAGCCGGCCATGCCACAGCATCCGGCGTCGAGAACGTCGAGGTGCTCGCTCAGGGTGCTCAGCAGGGCCTCGCTCGCCCGGGTGCCCACCAGGGCCTTCTGGTGGCAGTGCCCGTGGTAGAGGATCCGCTCCGGGGACCGGCGAGGGTCGATCGTGAGGTCGCCGTCGGCCAGAGCCTCGGCCAGCAGCTCGTCCACGAGCCGCGACTGCCCGCCGACCACCTCGGCGCGGGCGGCGTCGCCGTCCCGGTCGCTGTGCCCGTCGCCGTCCCGGTCGCTGTTCCGGTCGCTGTTCCGGTCGCCGCCCCCGCCGCCCCCGTCGCTGCCTCGCAGGAGCGAAGGATGCTCCTCGCCGAGGGTCAGCACGCAGGAGGGCTCGCACCCGGTGATCGGCACGCCGGCGCGCGCCGGCCCTTCGAGGCGGTCCACGAGGTCGCGCGCCCGCGCCGTCGCGTCCTCCAGCAAGCCCTTGGAGATCATCGGGCGCCCGCAGCAGACCTCGGACTCGAGGCGTACCTCCCACCCCGCGGCCTCGAGCAGCTCGATCGCGGCGCGGCCGATCCGAGGTTCGGTGGAGCTCGTGAAGGAGTCGGCGAGGAAGACGAGCGGCCCGCGCGGGAAGGGGCCGGCGGGCGGCTCGCGCCGGGCGAACCAGCGCGGGAGCGTGTGGCGCTCGAACCGGGGCAGGGGACGGTCGCGGTGGATGCCGACGACCCGTTCGGTGAGCCGGCGCGCGCCGGGCAGCCGCGTGATCCAGTTGGAGACGGGCGCGGTGGCCGCGCCCAGGGCGTAGAGCCGCCGCACCCCGGCGAACAGCCTGGCGCGGCGGGGCACGCCGTGCTGCGCGTGGTAGTGCGCGAGGAACTCGCTCTTCATCGTGGCCATGTCGACCGAGAGGGGACACTCGGAGGCGCAGGCCTTGCACTCGATGCACAGATCGAGGATGTCGTGGAGGCGCTCGTCGCCGAGCGCCGTCCGCGGGTCCGACTCCGAGAGCGCCGCGACGAGGGCGTTCGCACGGCCGCGGGTCGAGTGCTCCTCCTGTCGGGTGGCCATGTACGACGGGCACATCGTGCCGCCCGATACCGGACCCTTGCGGCACGCGCCGATGCGCATGCACTGGTTGGCCGCCCCGCGCAGGCCGTCCTCGCCGTCGAAGGCGAAGTGCGTGGGCAGCGGGACGGCCTCGGGCAGGGCGGGCTCCCGCAGGTGGGCGTCCATGGGTCCGGCGTCGACGACGTTGCCGGGATTGAAGCGGTCCTCGGGGTCGCAGACGCGCTTGAGATCGACCATCAGCTCGTAGAGGCGGTCGCCGAAGACCTCGCGGTTGAACTCGCTGCGAGCGCGGCCGTCGCCGTGCTCGCTCGAGTTCATCCCCCCGTAGCGCGCGACCAGCTGCTGCACCTCACGGGCGACCGTGCGCATCTTCTCGGGCTCGCCCGGCCGACGCAGGTCCATGAACGGCCGCACGTGCAGGCACCCCACCGACGCGTGCCCGTAAAAGCCGGCGCGCAGGCCGTGCTGCTCGAGGATGCGGGCGAACTCCTGCGTGTAGTCGGCGAGGTGTTCCGGGTCGACCGCGGTGTCTTCGACGAACGCGACCGAGCGCTCGCCCGGCTGCCCGGCGTTCATCAGGAGGCCGAGGCCGGCCTTGCGCAGGCGTCGGACCCGGTCCTGCTGGGCGGGGTCGGTGGCGCGGACCACCGCGTAGCCGTGGCCGTGCGCGGCCCAGGTGCGCTCGAGGCCGGTGAGCATCGCCGCCCCCTCGGCGGGGTCGTCGCAGTAGAACTCGACGAACAGCAGGGCTTGCGGTGTCCCCTCGAGGAAGTCGGTGACCCCCCCGTGGGCGGGGGAGTGGCGGGCCAGGTCGAGGATGTACCCGTCGACGAGCTCGACGGCGGCGGCGCCCGCGGCCATCGCGTCGCCGGTCGCGGCGATCGCCGCCGGGGTCGACGTGAAGTGGCCGACGGCGGTCACGGTGTGCGCGGGCTTGTCGACGAGGCCGACCTCGGCCTCGTCGACCAGCGCGAGCGTGCCCTCCGCCCCGACGAACAACTGGGCGGGATCGATCACGCCGTCCCGGGTGGCGCGCTCCACGAGGCGGTCGAGCCGATAGCCGCCGGCTCGACGCCAGAACGGCGGCGTCCCGTCGGCGATGGCCGCCACGCGGGCGGGGTCGTCGACGAGGTCGACGAGGTGGGCCCACAGCTCGCCCGCGCGTCCCGGCAGGGCCGCGGCCTCGGCGGCGCTCTGGCGGTCACGGGGCGCCAGCCGCGCCGTCGTGGCGTCGGACAGGACGCAGTCGAGGGACCGCACGTGGTCGATGGTCATGCCGTAGCGCGCCGAGCGGCTGCCGCACGAGTTGTTGCCGATCATCCCGCCGAGCGTGGCGCGGTTCGAGGTCGAGGTGTCCGGGCCGAACCACAACCCGTGTGGCGCGGCGGCGGCGTTGAGCTCGTCCTGGATCACGCCCGGCTGGACCCGGGCGCGCTTCTCCACGGGGTCGAGCTCGCGGATCGCCGTCATGTGCCGGGAGCAATCGAGGATGAGTGCCGCCCCGATCGTCTGCCCGCAGTGGCTCGTGCCCGCCCCGCGCGGAAGCACGGGCACCTCGAAACGGTTGGCGACCTCGACCGCGGCGACGAGGTCGTCGCGGTGACGCGGGTACGCCACCCCCAATGGTGGGACCTGGTACATGCTCGCGTCGGTCGCGAACATGTCGCGCGTTCGCGGATCGAAAGCGACCTCGCCCTCCAGCGCACGCGCGAGCTCCGAGGTGAGGGCGGGATCGGCGGCGGAGGGCGCGGTGCCGGTCGGACGCGTCGCGGTCATGGGTCGGTCCTGGTCGACGGGGGCGCGTGGCGGGGCTCGGCGCGTGGCGAGCCCGAAGGCGGCCGGATTCTTCCACAGCCGACCCAAAGAGGGGGGTCCCGTCGTCGCTGGTCGGTTGACAGCGGTTGAGGGCGCTTCGTAGCGTCACCCTGCCGTCGGCCTCACTCCGCCCCGTGGGTTCGCCCGTGGGCACGACGCATCGGCCGGCGGACCGTTCGCGCGCAGCCCGCAGCGCACCCGAGCTGCCCGCAGCGCGCCCGAACTGGAGTCGAGCCCATGGCCCACCGCAGCGGACGCCACTTCCTGCAGATCCCGGGGCCGACCAACGTCCCGGATCGCGTGCTGCGGGCGATCGATCGTCCCACGATCGACCACCGCGGACCGTCCTTCGGCCGGTTCGCGCAGGGGGTCCTCGCCGACATCCGGTCGATCTTCCGCACCGAGCACCCCGTGGTGACCTACCCGTCCTCGGGCACGGGCGCGTGGGAGGCCGCGCTCGTCAACACCCTGTCGCCGGGTGACCGCGTGCTCATGTACGAGACCGGACACTTCGCGGTGCTGTGGCGCCGACTCGCCGAGCGGCTCGGACTGGTCGTCGATCTCGTCGAGGGTGATTGGCGCTCGGGGGCGGATCCGGCGGCGATCGAGGCACGGCTGGCGGCGGACACCGGTCACGAGATCAAGGCCGTCGCGGTGGTGCACAACGAGACGTCGACCGGTGCGACGAGCCGGTTGCCCGACGTCCGAGCGGCGCTCGACCGCACCGGGCATCCCGCGCTGCTGCTCGCGGACACGGTCTCGTCCCTCGGGTCGATCGACTACCGCCACGACGAGTGGGGGGTCGACGTCGCGGTCGCGGCGTCCCAGAAGGGCCTCCTGCTGCCCCCGGGCCTCGGCCTCAACGCCATCAGCGAGAAGGCTCGGGCCGCGTCCTCCGCTGCGCGGCTCCCGCGGGCCTACTGGGACTGGGAGGACATGCTCGCGGCGAACGCGCGTGGCTTCTTCCCGTACACGCCTGCCACCAGCCTCCTGTACGGCCTGCGCGAGGCGATCGACCTGCTGCACGAGGAGGGACTGGAGGCGGTGTTCGCGCGCCATCGACGCCACGCGGCCGCGACGCGGGCCGCGGTCGAGGCCTGGGGCCTCGAGGTCGTCTGCCGTGTGCCGGCCGAGCGGAGCGCGGCGGTCACCGCCGCGTTCATGCCGGGTGGCGAGGGTGCGGACCACGTGCGGGAGATCGCCCTCGAGCGCTTCGACCTGTCCCTCGGGGCGGGCCTCGGCGCCCTCGCCGACCGCGTGTTCCGCATCGGCCACCTCGGCGACTTCAACGACCTGATGCTGCAGGGAACCCTGAGTGGCGTCGAGATGAGCCTCGAGCTCGCCGGGGTCGAGCTGGCCGGCAGCGGGGTTCGTGCCGCGGCCGATCGCCTCGCCCACGGGGACGTGGAGGTGGGGGTCGGCACGTGACCGCGCGGCATTGGCGGCGTGGCGTCGGTGTGCGAGCCTGCCGGCCATGACCACTGATCCGTTGCCACCGTCCGTGCCGACCCCGCTGGTGGACGCCGCGTGGCTGGCGGCCCACCGGGACGAGGTCCACGTCGTCGATTGCCAGTACGTGTTGGGCGAGCCCGGGGAGGGCCGGCGGCGCTACCTGGCCGGGCACATCCCCAAAGCGGCGTTCCTGAGCCTCGAGGAGGACCTGTCGGCTCCCGAGGGTCCGGGCCGCAACCCGCTGCCGTCGATCGACGCGTTCGTCGAGAGCGCTCGGCGCGCGGGGATTGGCGACGACCGCCCCGTGGTCGCCTACGACCAGGCGATGGTCGGCAGCGCCGCCCGGCTCTGGTGGCTGCTGCGCCACGTCGGCAAGGAGGACGTCGCGGTCCTCGACGGCGGGCTGGAGGGCTGGGACGTTCCGCTCGCCAGCGGGGAGGAGCCGGTCGAGCGGGGCGACCTCGTCGCCCGGCCCCGCCGGGACGATCTCGTCGACCGCGACGACGTCGCAGCTCGCCTGGGGGAGCCGGGGCGGGTGCTGCTCGACAGCCGGGCGCCGGCCCGCTTCCGGGGAGAGCACGAACCGATGGACCCGGTCGCCGGCCACATCCCCGGCGCCCGCAACGTCCCTCTCGACGAGGCGCTGCCGGCCGACGTGGCCGATCCCGACACCGAGATCGTGGCGTACTGCGGCTCCGGGGTCAGTGCCTGTGCGCTGCTGGTGCGCCTCGCGGCCGCGGGGCGGGACGACGCGAAGCTCTACGCGGGATCGTGGAGCGACTGGTCGGCGCACGACCTCCCGGTCGCCACGGGTGAGGACACCTGACGAGAACGCCGGAAGGCGCAGGAGCCCCGACGGCAGGGCAGCAGCGGACGGCAGGGCAGCTGCGGACCGCAGGGCAACCCCGGACGGTGCGACAGCCTCGGACCGTCTCAGTCGGCGAGACTCGCTCCCGAGATCACGATCGCGCCGACCGCGGCGAGCGCCACGAGCTGCGCGGCGAGGAACGCGTGGCGGGTCCGGCCCGCTCGGGCGCTGACGGCGGCCGCGCCCAGGGCGGCGAGCGCGAACGCCGGCAGGCCGACCCTCACGGCGAGCGGGAGGTCGACGGGGCCGACCGCGGCGACGACCGCCCCCGCTGCGAGCGCGCCGGCGCCCACCCCCAGGGTCGGCCCGGTGCCCAGGCGTTGCGGCAGGCCGTACACGCCGCGCGCACGATCGTCGGCCAGGTCGGGCAGCGCGTTGAGGAAGTGCGCCCCGGTGCCCATCAGTGCCCCGGCTGCCAGAAGCCAGGGGGGAGGCGGCACCGGCGGTTCGAGGGCGAGCAGCACGAGCGCGCCCGGCACGAGTGCGAAGGCGAGGGCGTACGGCACCGGGCTCGCGGGGCTGCCCTTGAACCAGAGGTTGTAGGCCAGACCCGCGGCGACACCGGTGAGATGGGCCGCGGCCGCCGGCCCGCCGAGCGGCAGGCTCATCGCGACCGCCGCCGCGCCCGCGGTCGCCGCGCCGATGCCGATACCGAGGCGCGAGGCGTCACCGGCCACGATCGGCTTCTCGTCGCGCCCGGCCGCCCGGTCGCGCTCGGCGTCCACCGCGTCGTTCGTCCACCCGATGCACGCCTGGCCCGCGAGGACCGCGGCCGCGACGAGTGCCGCGCGCGCGCCATGCCCGACCGCGAGGGCGAGCAGCAACGTGAGCGTGGTGACCACCAGCGTCGGCGCGAGGTGTGTCGCGTGGGCGAAGGCGATCGCGCGACGCCGGGGGGGACGGGCAGGGGCCATGCGCCGCAGTCTCGCGCAGTCGGCGCGCGACGCGCGGTCGTGGTGGCTAGCCTCGGCGTCCGCGCGGCGCGTCGCCGCGCACACCGCCGACGCGACGAGGGAGACGAGCCACCGTGAAGCCCTTCGGCCGGTACCGCACCCACGGGGCGGGCACGCTGCGCGACGAGCACGATGGCGAGACCGTGACCCTGGCCGGATGGGTCGACCGACGACGGGACCACGGCGGCGTCGCCTTCCTGGACCTGCGCGACGCGAGCGGCATCGTGCAGGTCGTCGCCGATGCCGGCGAGGGCGAGGCGGAGGAGGTCCTCGCGGCCGCGCACGACGTGCGCGGCGAGTGGGTGGTGCAGGTGCGCGGGACCGTGCGCCGGCGGCCCGAGGGGATGGCGAACCCCGAGCTCGCGACCGGCGCCGTGGAGGTGGCGGCCGAGTCGCTCGACGTGCTCGCGGTCGCCGAGACCCCGCCCTTCCCGCTCACCGAGCGCGTCGAGACGGACGAGAACCTCCGCCTCGAGCACCGCTACCTCGACCTGCGCCGCCCGGGCGTCGGCGACGCGATCCGGCTGCGCGCGCGGATCACGAGCGTGATCCGCGAGGTCATGGAGCGCCACGGGTTCCTGGACATCGAGACCCCGATGCTGACGCGCTCCACCCCGGAGGGCGCGCGCGACTTCCTCGTGCCCAGCCGCCTGCAGCCCGGCAGCGTGTACGCGCTGCCGCAGTCGCCCCAGCTGTTCAAGCAGTTGCTCATGGTCGCGGGCCTCGAGCGCTACTACCAGATCGTGCGCTGCTTCCGCGACGAGGACCTGCGAGCCGACCGCCAGCCCGAGTTCACCCAGCTCGACGTGGAGGCCAGCTTCGTCGACGAGGAGGACCTCTACGGGCTCGTCGAGGAGCTGATGGCGACGCTGTGGGAGCGCGTCCTCGGCGTCGAGATCCCGACGCCGTTCCCGCGCATCACCTACGAGGCCGCGTTCGCCCGGTACGGCACCGACGCGCCGGACACCCGCTTCGACCTGCGCCTCACCGACCTCGGGGAGGTCTTCAGCGGGACCGAGGTGGGGGTGTTCCGCAGCGCGCTCGACGAGGGCGGCTCGGTCATCGGTTGGCGTCTGCCCGACGGGGGGCAGCTCTCGCGCAAACAGTTCGACGGATGGGTCGAGTTCGCCCAGCGGCGCGGGGCGAAGGGGCTCGCGTGGGGCGTGGTCGAGTCCGGCGAGGGCGGATCGGGTCCCGCGCTGCGCAGCCCGCTCTCGAAGTTCATGGCCGACGACGAGATCACCGCGCTGCTCGTCGCCACGCAGGCCCGCCTGGGGGACGCGATCTTCTTCGGGGCGGGCCCCACGCGGCAGACCCAGGAGCTGATGGGCGCACTGCGGGTCGCCGCGGCCCGCGAGCACGAGCTCGTCCCCGCCGGCAAGTGGGCCTTCACGTGGGTGACCGAGGCGCCGGTCGTCGAGTGGAACGTGGACGAGGCGCGCTGGGAGGCGGTCCACCATCCGTTCACCGCGCCGACCGACGACAGCCTGCACAAGCTCGAGGCCGATCCCGCGGCAGCGCGGGCGCGCGCGTACGACCTCGTGCTCAACGGGACCGAGCTCGGCGGGGGGTCGATCCGTATCCACCGGCGCGACACCCAGGAGCGGGTGTTCGACCTGCTCGGCGTCGGGCACGAGGAGGCCCGCGAGAAGTTCGGGTTCCTGCTCGACGCGCTCGCCTACGGTGCGCCCCCGCACGGTGGCATCGCGTTCGGGCTCGACCGTCTCGCCATGCTGATGGCCGACAAGCGCAGCCTCCGCGACGTGATCGCGTTCCCCAAGACCCAGAGCGGCTCCGACCCGTTGACGTCCGCGCCCGCGCCGGTCGATGCCGCGCAGCTACGTGACTTGGGTCTCAGGACCCTGCCCAAGGAGTAGCGCCGCGGTGATCGGGGCCGCGCGACCCTCCGCGGTATCGGCGCCGCCGGGTTCGACGGCTCCGGCCGCTCCCGATCGCTGGGCGCTCGCGGCCGGGGCCGTGCCCGCGTTGGTGGTGCTCGTGATGTGGCCCGGCCTCGAGAACCCGTTCCTCACGCCGAAGGCCGTGCTCGCGGTGCTGGGGGGACTGGGCCTGGCCGCCGCGGTCGCATTCGGCGGGCTGCGGGGAGGACGGGTGCACCGTCCACGGGGCGTGCTGCTCGTGGTGGTCGCCGCCCACGCGGCCGCGCTCGTCACGGCGGCCGCGGCGCACGAGCGGCCGCTGCTCGCCACGGTCGGACACGCGGGCCGCCATCTGGGCCTCGCGGTCGCGCTCGCCGCGCTCGTGCTGCTGCTCGCCGCCATCGTGGCGGGCCGCCGCGCGCCGCTGACCGCGATCGCGCCGCTGCTCGTCGCCGCGATCCCGGCGATCGGCTACGCGATCGTGCAGGCGATCGGTGCCGACCCGTTCCCCTGGGCGCTGGTGGAGGGCGGCCCGCCGGTGTTCGCGTTCCTCGGCAACACCAACTTCTTCTCGGGCTGGCTCGGGATCGTGGCGCCGCTGGGCGTCTGGGCCGCCCTCGCGAGCACCGCGTCGACCGCACGCGCGGGCGCCGGGGCGATCGCCGCCGCGGCGCTCGTGGTCGCGGCGTTGTCGGGCTCGCTGCAGGGCGTGGTGGCCGGCGGGCTCGCGGCAGCGGTCGTGCTGGTCGGCGGCGCGGCCCTGCTCCGCGGCGCTCGTGCGGCCCGTCGGGTGGGGCTGCTGGTCGTGGCGGCGCTGCTCGGCTCGGCGCTCGCCGGGGTCACGACCGGTGCCTGGGCGAGCGCCCGGGTGTCGCTCGCCAACCGTTTCGAGATCTGGGAGGTCGCGCTGCGGATCGTCGCGGATCACCCGTGGCGCGGGGTCGGTCTCGCCGGGTTCCGTGGCCATTTCGCCGCCTACCAGGCGGCCGAGAGCGCCGCCGCCCGCGGGCTCGACCGGATCGCGGACAGCCCGCACAGCGTCCCCCTCGACCTGCTCGTGTCCGGCGGGGCACCCCTCCTGGTCACGTGGCTCGCCCTGGTGGGCCTCGTGGCCCACGCCCTCGTGCGCACGTGGCGGCGCGGCGGGACCGCGGACCGTCTCCGGACGCTCGGCCTCGGCGCCGCCGGCGCGGCCTACCTCGCGCAGGCCGCGGTCTCGCTGGACGTTGCTCCGCTCGCGGTCACCGGCGCGCTCGTCGCCGGGCTCGCGCTCGGTGGGACGCCGGGGCCGCCGGATCCGCTCGTGTCCCTCCGCGCGCCGGCCGGCCTCGTGCGCGCGGCGGGGGCCGTCGTGCTCGCGCTCGTGGCCGCCGTAGGGGTCGCGGCGACCCTGCCCTGGCGCGCCGACGTGCACGCCGCCCAGGCGGCGCGGGCGGGGGAGCAGAACATCGCGGTCGAGGGCTACGCGAGGGCCGCGTCGCTCGCGCCGTGGGAACCGAGCCACGCCTCCCGGCTCGGCGGGGCGCACGTCGCGTCCGGGGACCTCGAGGCCGGTCTCCGGGCCTACGAGGAGGCCGTGCGACGCGATCCCCGTGCGGTAGCCGCGCACCTCAACATCGGCCGCCTCGCCGTCGCGCTCGACGCCCCGGAGCGAGCCGACGCGGCCTACGCGCGGGCCGTCGTCCTGCACCCACGCACCGGGCGTGTGCTGGCCGAAGCCGGCCGGCACGCGCTCGAGCGCGACCGGCCGCAGGAAGCCGCCGATCTGCTCGAACGGTCGCTCGCGGTGGGCGACGAGGACCCCGAGCGCTGGCGGGACCTCGCCGCGGCGCTCGAGGCCGCGGGGGAGTCCGACGCTGCCGAGGCCGCTCGCTCGCGGGCACGGGCCAGCGAGTGACCGCCCCGCCGAACCGTCCGCTGTTCGGTTGCCGAGCCGGCGGGATCGCCTGATCGCGTGACCGACTCGACGCATCGAGCCAGGGCGTCACTGCGTGAGCGGGTCGGGGGTCGATCTGCGGTCGGTCAATGCCTCGCGGTAGCAGCTTGTGCGATCCTGGGGGCGATGACGCAGTCCGCTCCCGCACCGCCCGCCCAGGACGACGCCGCTCCCGAGCGGCCGCTGCTGGCACGGCTGAACGCGCGCGGGTTCCGCCTGTTGATGCTGGTGGACGCGCTCGCCGTCGGCCTGGCGCTCGTCGTGCCGATGCTCGTGCGCCACGGCCTCACCTGGCCCACCTACTCGTCGGCGGCCTACGCGGGCGGCTACGCGGCGATCGTCGCGTTGCACATGGCGGCGTTCTACTTCGGCGGACTCTACGAGCGCGAGCAGCGCCTCGGCCACCGGTCCTTCCTCCCGCGCGCGAGTGGTGCCGTCCTGGGGTCGATCCTCCTGGTCGCTCTCGCGGAGCTGTTGACCGGGGTGTTCCTGGTGCCGCGCGGCAACCTGGCGGCGGTCGCGGTGCTCGCCGCACTCGGGGTGACGGCGAACCGGGGCCTGTCCCGGTGGTTGCGGGACCGCCGCGACGGCCCGCCGCGGGTGTTCCTGGTCGGGGCGCCGGACGACGTCAACCTGGCTCGGGCCCATCTCGCCGAGACCGAGGAGCGCGCCGAGGTGGTCGGGTCGGCCAACTCGAGTGACGGGCTGCTGGAGGCCGTGCTGGGCACGGAAGCGACCGACGTGCTCGTCCTCACCAGCAGATTGCTGGACGAGTTGCACCCGGAGCCGCTGTCGAGCTTCGACGAGCGCGGCATCGGGGTGCTGCAACGTGTGGGCGCGCGCGACACGCTGCTCGGCCTGCGCGCGGTGCGCGAGGTGGCCGGGATGCCGTTCGTGCCGGTGCGCACGCGGGCCCTGCCCCAGTCGCGCTGGCACGCCAAGCGCACCCTCGAGCTGCTGGTCCTCGCGTTGCTCCTGCCCGTGGCGTTGCCGCTCGTCGCGCTGGTGGCGCTCTACGTGTTGGCGGTGGCGGGCAGGCCGGTGCTCTTCCGGCAGGAGCGCGTCGGCAAGGACGGTGCGGTCTTCTCGATGGTGAAGTTCCGGACCATGGTGCGTGATGCCGAGCGCCACGGCGGTGCGCAGCTGGCCGCCCGGGGGCGTGATCCGCGGGTCGTGCGCGGCCTGGGATGGCTGCGCGCCACCAGGCTCGACGAGCTCCCGCAGTTGTGGAACGTGCTGCGCGGCGAGATGTCGATCGTCGGGCCCCGGCCCGAGCGCCCCGAGCTCACGCACCACTTCGCCGAGATGATCCCCGGGTACACGCGGCGCCACGAGGTCCCTCCCGGGCTGACCGGCCTCGCGCAGATCCACGGTCGCTACCACACCGATGCCGAGTACAAGCTCGGCCACGATCTCCAGTACCTCGTGAACTGGTCGCCGGTGCTGGACCTCGTGATCCTGGCGAAGACCTTCTGGGTCGTGGTGACCCGGCGCCTCTGAGGGGAATCTCCCATCCCGGCCTGTGGGCCCCTTCCCGCTAGCCTTCCCCCGCTCGACCGGAACTGTCCGACCGGACAACGTCCGGTGTGGTTCCGAGGGCTTGATCAACCCGCGCCCCACCCCGTATCTTCCGACGGCTCGCCATCGAACGGCGAGCCGTCCGCGCTCCGCGGGCGCGCACGAGACCGAGGGAAAGGGGACGCCATGTTGAAGCTCTTGCGTCCACGTGAGACCGCTGCCCTCGTGACGCTCGTGATCGTGCCTGCGTTCGGGATGAACGGATCTGGACCGCGCACGCGACGCCACGCGCGACGGGACTGGGCCCACGTTGCTCAGTGCCGGCCGCGTCTCGGCCGAACGATCGCGTTCGGCGCGACAGCCGGCACCCGCGGGGCCATCGCGGCGTAACCGGGGCCTTCCGCCCCTAGCCAGTCCCTCGACGCGGTCGCACCGCGCACGAGGTTCGCGTGCGCACGAGGTCCGCTGATCTGCTCGATCGCATGAACGCGCTCAACTCTTGCGCTCGTTCGTGCCCGAAAGGTAAGCAAATGTACGATTCGTTCGATTTACGGTTCAGTCATGAACGACAACGGCAGCTGCACGAGGAGGCCGCTCGGGAGCGGCTGTTGCGCGGCCTGCGTCGGCAACGTCGTGCGGCCTACCGGCGGAAGCTGGGGTTCCGACTCGTCGAGTTGGGCTTGCGCCTGGCGGCTGGCACCCGCCGACAGCGGGGTGCCGTGTCGCGGGCACAGCGCCGGACCCTCTAGGCTCGCGGGGGCTCGACCTCAAGCCCCCGCGAGCCCGGAGGGCCCCCGGGGACCCGACGGGCCGCCCCGACCGTGAAGCCGGCTTTGGAAGGTGACAGGATGCGCAACGCAGCGGTGATCGCTTCGGTCGTGATCGCGCTGGCCGTGGCCGCAGTGTTCGTCGTGCTCGGGTTCATCTTCGACGAGAACTTCTTCGGCGTCGCTGCGATCCTCGCGGCGGTCGCGTTCGGCGCGACGATGCTCGGGCTCATGGCGGTGCTCGTCAGCCTCGTGTCCACGGTGAACGAGCTCACCCGGACCGTCTCGGAGATCACCGAGCACACGACCCCCATCCTCACCGACGTCAACGAGACGGTCGCCGGTGTCAACACGGAGTTGGCCCGCGTGGACTCGATCGTCGCGAGCGTCCAGCACGTGTCCACCCGTGCGGAGAGCATCGCCGACGTGCTGCACACGGCGGTGACCAATCCGCTGATCAAGGCGATCGCGTTCGTGTCCGGGGCGACGGCCGCGGCGCGTCGCGCCCGCTCGGGGGGTGAGCAGGCGTGATCCGTCGTCCGTTCTACGCGTTGCTCGGCCTGGGGGCCGGGATCACGCTCGGCGTGTACGCGATCCGCAAGTTCGACGAGGCCCAGCGCAAGCTGGCTCCCGAGGAACTGGGACGGAGCGCGGCCGCGCGGGCCGGCACGTTCGGTGACCGGCTGCGCGACGCGCTGGCCGAGGGCCGCTCGGTGGCCGCCAGCCGCGAGGCGGAGCTACGTGCCGCCCACCGACCCCGTGACCCCGGCGCGTAGGCCGCTCCTTGACGCATCGAGACCGACCGCTGCAGGGCGCGTCATCCTGGGAGGACGGACGTTCCCCACCGTCCCGGGACCGCTGACCACCGCCGACCGCCGACCACACCGCGAGTGAGCCCATGGACGCCCACCGGATCCGCCACACCTTCCTCGAGTTCTTCCGGTCGAAGGACCACCGAGTCCGCCAGTCGGCGTCGCTGATCCCCAACGACCCGACGATGCTGCTGACGATCGCGGGCATGGTGCCGTTCAAGCCGTACTTCCTGGGCGAGGCCGTGCCGGACCACCCGCGCGCCGCGACCGTGCAGAAGTCCGCCCGCACGGTCGACATCGAGAACGTCGGGTACACCACCCGCCACCTGACGTTCTTCGAGATGCTCGGCAACTTCAGCTTCGGGGACTACTTCAAGCGCGAGGCGATCCGCTGGGCGTGGGAGCTGTCGACGACGCCGCAGGAGCAGGGCGGGTTCGGGTTCGAGCCGGAGCGGATCTGGGCCACGGTGTTCGAGGAGGACGACGAGTCCGCGCAGCTCTGGCTCGAGGAGACCGACGTCCCCGCCGAGCGCATCCAGCGCATCGGCGTGCCCGAGGGGTCGAGCCGGCTCGACGCCTCGGACAACTACTGGTCGCTCGGCGGGGCCGGTCCCTGCGGCCCGTGCAGCGAGCTCTACTACGACCGTGGTCCCGAGCACGGACCCGACGGCGGTCCGCTGGTCGACGAGACCCGGTTCCTGGAGTTCTGGAACCTCGTCTTCATGCAGTACGAGCAGGACGCCGACGGCAACGTGCTCGGCGAGCTGCCCCAGCAGAACGTCGACACCGGCATGGGCTTCGAGCGCATGGCGATGCTGCTGCAGGACGTGCCGAACGTCTACGAGACCGACGTGCTGCGCCCGATCCTCGACCGCGCCGCCGACGTCACCGGCATCGGCTACGGCGAGCGCGAGGACGCCGACGTGAGCCTGCGCGTGCTGGCCGAGCACACGCGCTCGGCCTCGTTCCTGATCGCCGACGGGGTGCTGCCGTCGAACGAGGGCCGCGGCTACGTGCTGCGCCGGCTGCTGCGGCGCGCGGTCAAGCATGCCCGCAGCCTCGGCCACGAGGGCGCGGTCATGCCCGCGATGACCGACGCGGTCCGACAGACCCTGGGTGACGCCTGGTCCGAGCTCGTCGAGCAGCGCGAGCTCGTCGACCGCGTCTGCGCCAGCGAGGAGGAGCACTTCACCAGGACGCTCGCCTACGGCACGGGCATGCTCGACGAGGCGATCGCCAAGGCCAAGGCCGAGGGGTGGTCCCACGTGCCCGCGGCGACCGCGTTCACGCTGCACGACACCTACGGCTTCCCGGTCGACCTCACCGTGGAGATCGCGCGCGAGCAGGGCCTCGATCTCGACCGCGACGCCTTCGCCGAGCACATGGAGGCCCAGCGTGCGCGCTCGCGAGCGGGAGCGAAGGGCGGGGACGGCACGGCGGTCCCGATCGAGACCTACCGCGAGGCGGTCGCACGGACCGGTCCCAGCGACTTCATCGGGTACACGCGCACCGACACCGAGACGCCGCTGGCGGCGCTGCTGTCCCGCGAGGGTCTGCGTGACCGGGCGGAGGAGGGCGACGAGGTCGAGGTCGTGCTGCCTCGCACGCCGTTCTACGCCGAGGGCGGCGGCCAGCTCGGCGACCACGGCGTGATCGAGACCGAGACCGGCCGCCTCGAGGTCGTCGACACGTTCGAGCCGCTCGAGGGGCTGTACGCGCACCGGGCCCGGGTGGCCAGCGGTGAGGTGCGCACCGGTCAGGACGCCCACGCCGCGATCGACCTCGACCGGCGCGTGTCGATCACCCGCGGGCACACCGCCACCCACATCCTGCACGCGACGTTGAAGGAGGTGGTCGGCGACCACGCGGTGCAGGCGGGCTCGGCGATCGACGCGGGACGGTTCCGCTTCGACTTCCCGCACTTCGAGGCGGTGGCCCGGGACCAGCTCTCCGAGGTGGAGGAGTGGGTCAACGCGCGGATCGCCGCCGACCCGGAGATCGACGTGGTCGAGACGTCGATCGACGAAGCCCAGCGGATGGGCGCGATCGCGCTGTTCGGGGAGAAGTACGGCGAGCACGTGCGCGTGGTCCGCATCGGGGACTTCTCCAAGGAGCTGTGCGGGGGCACGCACGTGCACCGCACCCCGGAGGTGGGGCTGTTCACCGTGCTCGCCGAGGGCTCGATCGCCGCGAACCTGCGGCGCATCGAGGCGGTCACCGGCCCCGAAGCCTTCCAGCACCTGGCGCGCGAGCGGATGGTCGCCGAGCAGGTCGCGCACCTGCTGAACGTCGGGACCGACGAGGCGGTCCAACGCGTCGAGGCGCTGCTCGAGCGCGTGAAAGCCGCGGAGAAGGCCGCGCAGCAGGCGCGCCAGGACGCCCTCATGGCCCGCGGTGCCGCGCTGCTGGACGACGCGGAGCGATTGCCGGGACCCGACGGCGGGTCGGTCGGCCTCCTGGCCGCCGGTGTCGAGGGCGCGGACCGCGACGGTCTCAAGATCCTCGCCGCCGACCTGCGCAACCGGCTCGGCAGCGGCGTGGTCGTCCTCGGGACCACGACTCCCGACGGCAAGGCCTCGCTCGTCGCGGTGGTGTCGCCCGACCTCGGCATCGAGGCGGCCGACGTGCTGCGGCCGGGTGCCGAGACGGTGGGCGGCGGCGCGGGCGGCCGCGGCGAGCTCGCCCAGGCCGGCGGCAAGGAGGGCGACCGGCTCGGCGACGCACTCGAGGCGAGCCGGCGCGAGGCGCGCGAGCGGCTCGGAGCGGCGTGAGCGAGGCGGCGGCGTGAACGAGACGCCTGGGGGGCGGCGCGCGCTCGGGGTCGATGTCGGCAGCGTGCGCGTCGGCATCGCCATCAGCGACCCCGATCGCACGGTCGCCACGCCCGTGGAGACCCTCTCCGCGAGCGAGGTGGGTGCGAGCGGCCGCACCCGACCCGGGGATCCCGGGGGCGACGAGCGCGCGTGGGCCGCGGACCTGGCGGACCGCCTCGTCGCGCTCGCGGCCGAGCGTGACGCGGGCGTCGTCGTGATCGGGTTGCCGAGGGGCCTCTCCGGTCGGGACACGGCGAGCACCCGTAGCGCCCGGGCGGTGGCCGCCGCCGTCGAGGAGGCCGGCCTCGCCGTGGAGCTGTGGGACGAGCGCCTCTCGACCGCGGAGGCGGAGCGGACCATGCGTGCCCAGGGCTCCGGACGCCGCGAGCGGCGCACGGTGCGGGACCGGGTGGCCGCCGTCCTCATCCTTCAGGGATGGTTGGACGCGAACCGAACGTAGACGTGCGAGGATCGGGGTCATGCGCTTGTCACGCGGGTCGGCGCTATTCCTGATCGTCCTGGTCGGGCTCGCCGTCGTGGCCGTCCTCGGGGTCCGCGCTCTGCTGCCTGGGGAACCCTCCGAGGATCTCGGCGACGAGGTCGCCGTCGAGATTCCTGACGGCGCGAACGTCGACGACGTCGCGACGATGCTGGCCGAGGACGACGTCATCGACAGCGAGTGGCGTTTCCGGCTCGCCGCCCGGTTCGACGCGCGGGCGAACCAGATCCGCGCCGGCGAGTACACCCTGCGCGAGGGCATGAGCGCGACCCAGGTCTTCGACCGGTTCGCCGAGGGGCCACCTCCGCCGCCGACGTTCACCGTGACCGTCCCCGAGGGTCTTACGGTGCCCCAGACCCTCGAGCGCATCGCCGAGGCCGGCGGCAGCCCTCACGAGGTCGAGGACCTCGAGGAGGGGCTGGTGCAGATCAGCCTGCCCGAGTGGGTTCCCAGCGACCTGCCTGAGGGCGCGCAGCAGTTCGAGGGCCTGCTCGCGCCGGCGACCTACGAGTTCGAGGAAGAGACCCCCGCTGCGGAGATCCTGGCCGAGCTCGTTCGGACGACCGACGACCGCCTCAGCGGGATCGAACCCGAGGTGGACTGGGAGCAGTACGAGCTGCTGACCGTCGCCAGCCTCATCGAGCGGGAGGTGCGCATCGACGAGGAACGGCCCGTCGTCGCGAGCGTGGTCGCCAACCGCCTCGAGGACGAGCGCTTGCTGCAGATCGACGCGACCGTCCAGTACGCCCAGGACGAGCATCAGGGTCGCTTGCTCTTCGAGGACCTCGAGATCGACTCGGCCTGGAACACCTACGAGGTCGAAGGGCTGCCGCCGACCCCGATCGCCGCGCCGGGGCGGGCCGCCCTCGAGTCCGCGGCCCATCCGGCGAATACCGACTACCGGTACTACGTGGTGTGCGACACCGAGACCGGGGAGCACGCCTTCGCCGAGCACGACGAGGCGCACCAGCAGAACGTCGCCCGGTTCCGCGAGATCCAGGACGACGGGGGCCGCTTCTGCGACGACACGTGACCACCGCCCGCACCGGACCCGGCCGGCCATGACCACCGCCGCCACCTGGCTGGTCGCGCTGCTCGGCCAGCCCGTCGGGCATTCCGGCTCACCCGCGATCCACACCGCCGCCTTCGCCGCGGCCGGCGTCGACGCGGCCTACCTCGCGTTCGAGGTCGCGCCGGAGCGGCTCGCCACGGCGGTCTCCGGGCTGCGGGCCCTGGGGGCGCTCGGCGCGAACGTGACCGTCCCCCACAAGACGGCGGCGCTCGCGCTCGCCGACGCCGCGACCGAGGAGGCGCAGCTCGTCGGTGCCGCCAACACGCTCTTCTGGCGGACCGGATCGACCGGTGAGGCCGTGCTGACCGCCGACAACACCGACGCGGCAGGGCTCGAACGCGAGCTGCGCGACGACCTCGGCCTCGTCGCCGGGGACACGGTCGTGCTCTTCGGCTCGGGCGGGGCGGCCCGGGCGGCGGCGGTCGCGCTGGGGCGCGTCGGCGCGCGGGTCGAGGTCTCGGCCCGGAGGGCCGAGGCGGCCGGGGAGATCGCGGAGCTCGCCGCGCGGGCAGGAGCGGTCCCGGACGAGGTCGGCGAGCCGCGGTGCGTCATCAACGCGACCCCGCTGGGTCTTGCCGGCGAGTCCCTGCCCGCGCGGTTCATGACGCTCGGGGACGGCCAGATCGCCCTCGACCTGGTCTACGGGGTGTCCGAGACCCCGTTCCTGCGGGCGGGCGCAGCGGGCGGTGCCACCGTTCGCGACGGCACGGGGATGCTCATCGAGCAGGCCGCCCTCGCGTTCGAGCGATGGATCGGGTCGGCGCCGCCCCGGTCGGCGATGCGGGCCGCGCTGGCCACCTGAGGCACTTCTCGTCAACCGACCGATCTCCGGTGACCTCGCTCCGGGCCGTCAAGTAACCCCGGAGGTCTGCCGACATCCCCGACGGAGCACCCTTTGGCGCGGGCCGCTCCGATGGCCGACGGACCGGTTCCAGCGAGACGAGGACGCGCATGAGTGGCCAGGTGGATGCCCGACATCTTCCCGAGGAGCGGGAGGACTCGCTCGACGTGCGACTCGTCGAGGCCCTGGAGCGGCTCATCGGACAACTGCGCGATGTCGCCGCCGCCGCGGTCGTGAGCCTCGACGGCCTCACGATGGCCTCCGCCGTGCCCGACGACATCGACGAGGAGCACGTCGGCGCGATGGCCGCCGCCCTGCTCTCGCTCGGCGAGCAGGCCGCGGTCGGGCTGGGCCGGGGTCAGCTGCGCGAGCTGCTGGTCGACGCCGAGGGCGGGCTGGTGTGCTGCCTGTCCGCCGGCGAGGAGGCCGTGCTGCTCGCGGTGACCGAGCCCGACGCCAAGCTCGGGTTGGTCCGCTACGAGCTGCGCCGGGCCGCGGCCGACATCGCCGATGCCCTGGCCCACGCCAGCGTGCCGGAGGGTCCTTCGGTCCCCGCGGGGAAGGGTTCTTCGGCCCCTGCGCCCGACGGTCCTTCTGACACGACGCCGGATGCCTCCACGCGCGGGCTCGAGGAGTTCGCCGCCCTGGCCGACGCGGGTGTCCGATGGCGTGACCGCTCGGTCGACGTGTTCGGCGACGAGTTGTCAAGCGACCACCGCCAGGGGCACCCACCGACCACCACTCCCGCCGAGACCTAGCTCCGCGGGATCCCCCACCCGCCGTCCCGTCCCCCCGCCGTATCCGCCCAACGCCATCCCAGATTGGCCCCGGGAGTCCAGATGCTCGCAGGCGACCTCGCGGAGTTCACGCTCCAGGACATCTTCCAGTTGCTCGGCCTGACCAACAAGACCGGCGCGCTGCGGGTGCGATACGCCCACGGCGAAGGGCAGGTCGTCGTCCGCGACGGTGAGGTGTGCTTCGCCGTCGCGGACCTCGAACGCCTCCCGCTCGCAGCGCGGCTCGTGGTCGAGGGCTTGCTCGACGCGGACAAGCTCACCGAGGCCGTCGCCGCGCACCGGGACGGTGGACCGGTGGCGCTCGCGAGCGACCTCCTCGCCCGCGAGGAGGTCGCGGGTGACTCGGTCGACCACGCGGTCCGTGAGCAGGTGATCGACGCGCTCTTCACCCTCCTGCAGCTCGAGGACGGCACCTTCGAGTTCGATCAGTCCGTGGGGCTCGCCGCCAGTTGGCCGCGCGCTGCGGTGGCCGGGGACGAACTCCTCGCCGAGGCCGGCGAGCGCCTGCAACGCTGGCAGGAGGCCCAGGACCGGGTGCCGGGCGCGCACGCGCGCGTCGCGCTCGCGCCCAGTCCTCCCGGTGACGGGCTCCTGGAGATCAGCCGGTCGGCCTGGCAGCTGCTCGTGCTGGTCGACGGGCAGCGCACCGTGGGCGAGCTCGCCGGACTCTGCGGAATGGGTGCGTTCTCCACCGGCGAGTTGCTCGCCGACCTGGTCGAGGACGGCCTGATCGAGGTCGTGGAGGAGGGGGAAGGCTCCAGCCTCGACGAGCTCCTGGAGAGCCGGCGGAGCCTCGATCGCCTCGCCACGGTCGGTGATCGCGGCGGGCGCTCAAGCGGTCGCACGGACGATCCCGGTTCACGAGCGACGGCCGAGCAGGGCACGCGCTCGCGCACGCGAGTCGCCTCGGATCTCGCGGACGAATCGGCCGCGGTCGGGCACCGCGTGACCGACGACCGGCAGGACGGAGCTTCCGGCCCGGCCAACGGTCGAGCTGCCCCCGGCACCGCGCGCGTCCGCGCGGACACCGTGAGTGAGGACGAGGCGGAATCCGCGGCCGAGGAGCCCGTGCGCGCCGTTCACACCGCTCCCGCTGCCGACGCGCCCGGGAGCGTGGACGCGCTCGCCGCCAAGGACGTGCCCGTCTCGCAGGGCTCGGCCGCGGCTCGTCGCGACGCCACCGCTGGGAGGCCCGCGGACAGTCCCGATCCCGCGCGCCGCACCGACTCACCACCCGTGACCTCTCTGGAGGACGCACGCTCCGCCAGCGCTGCGTCGCCGTCGGAGGAGAAGGGGGAAGAGGAGCAGGACGAGGACCGGGGGGAGGCCCCAGGGGACGCCTCCGGTGCCTCCGCCGAGGACCCCGGGGACGCGTCGAGCGGGTCGGGCGAGCACGACCGTCCTGCACCGACCACTCGCAGTGGCCGCGATGCGCGAGGCGTGAATCGGGCGCAGGTCGCGCGTGAGCTCGCCTCGCTCGGCATGGACGACGCCGGCGGCAACGGTGGGCGCCGCGGCCCGAACCGGGCCAGTGGAGCGGGGCCCGAGGCCTCCCCACGCAACGACGGGGGACGCAGGACGTCTGGCGGCGGGACCTCCCCAGCCTCCAGCGCCGGCGCCAGTGCTGGAGCCAGCGCCGGATCGGTGACCGGCGGGACGATGAACGGAGCCGCCGCTGAGGCCGTCGAACCGGTCGAGGCGATCGAGGAGCACGAGACGGCCGAGCCGGGGTCGGGGTCCGATGGCCACGACGACGCGTACGGCGGGCGGCTGAGCCGCGATCAGGACGTGAACCGCGGGCTGCTGCTGCGGCTCATCGACGGCGTAAAGGATGCGTAGGGATGCCGCTGCCCACCGCCTCGGTGCGGGGAGGGCGAACGGGATGAGCCGCCCTCAGGCTCGCAGCCACCGCAACGGCTCCCGGGTCTCCGCCAAGGTCGTCGTGACCGGGCCGTACGGGGCCGGCAAGACGACCCTGATCCGCGCGATCAGCGAGATCACGGTCCTGTCGACCGAGCGCAGCATCGCCGATCGCCGGCCCTCGGGCGGTGGCAAGTCGGGTGGTGGCAAGTCGGAGACGACCGTGGCCATGGACTTCGGGCGGCTCACCATCGACGAGGGGCTCGCGCTCTACCTGTTCGGCACGCCCGGACAGCAGCGCTTCGACTTCATGTGGGAGATCCTCTCCGAGGGCATGCTCGGCTTCGTCGTGCTCGTGGACGGCGATGACGACGCCAGCCTCGACGACGCCGCGGGCATCCTCGAGTTCTTCAAGCGCTCCGCCGACGTCCCGTACGTCGTCGCGGTCAACAAGTCGAACACCGCCGCCGCCGCCGCCGGCGACGACGTCGTGGAGCGGGTGCGCCGGCTGCTTCGTGTCCCCTCCCACGTGCGGATGGTCGCCTGCGACGCGCGCGAGCGGGAGTCGGTCAAGCAGGTCCTGCTCACCCTCCTGAACGCGGCGCTCGACGAGATCGACGGGCGGATGCCGACCCCTGCATGACCGCATGTCAAGCACCGAGCGGACTACACACCGCGAGTGCGGCGCCTCAGCTTCCTACTCTGCGCTCAACCTGCTGCGCGTGTGGGCCGATACCCCTTGGGAGGCCGGATGGGAGGGCGTATGCGAGGACACCTGAGGCGGGAACGGCTCAGTGACGACACCGGCGTGAGCCTCGTCGAGGTGCTCATCGGAGTCTTCGTGCTGAGCGTTGGGTTGTTCGCGCTGCTTAGCACGTTCATCGCCTCCTCCCGTTCGCTCATGGACGAGGAAGGCCGCGCCGGCGCCACGCGGGCGGCGACGCAGGAGATCGAGCGCCTGCGGGCCGCCGGCGAAGTCGACCTCCTCGACCAGGTCGGCGAGGACCCAAGCACGTTGGAGGTCGAGGTCGCAGGTCGAACGTACGAGATCACGCGTCACCTGTCGTGGATGGACGCGACGGATCCGGAGGAGGGTGACGACGAGGACCTGATCTACGTGGGCCTGGACATCCGGTGGACCGCAGCCGGCTCTGACCGGTCGGTGACGTTCGAGACCGCGATCGACCCCGCACACGTCGACGACTTGAGCGGCGCGGTCGTGTGGAGGTGGGTGGCATGAGGGCTGCGACCCTCTCTCGGCAGGTCAACGAGGACGGGTTCACCCTCGTCGAGTTGCTCGTCGTCGTCCTCCTCCTGGGGGTCCTGGGCGCGGCCATCACGAGCGGCATCGTCTCAGCGCACAGCGCGCAACGGGCGCAGATCGAGCGCAGCGACGCCCTCGCCGAGTTGCGGACGGCGGCCGAGCGCGTCTCCCGTGATGTCCGCGCCGCGGACCCACTTCTCTTCGCCGAAGCGGACCGTTTGGAGGCCAAAGTCGATCGCGGCGACGGGCACGAGGAGGTCGAGTACACGATCCACGACGGTCGCCTCGTGCGCCGCGTCGACGGGGGGTCGGCGCAGTCGCTCGTCGAGCGGTGGCCGGATGATCACGACCCGTTCGCGTTCCTCGTGCCCGATGACGCGGACGCGGTCGAGTCGGTCGAGCCGCCGGGCTCCGCGTACGGCGTCGAGCTCAGATTCGGCCGTGACATCGATAACGCCGACGCGCCGGTCGAACTGAGCGACACCGTGATCATGCGGAATCGAGGAGGATGACCGTGGCGCATGCGGAGATCTATTCGGAGCGCGGGAGCCTGCCGCTCGCGCTCCTCGCCACCATCGTGATCGCCGGCCTGGCCGTCGTCGTGACGGCGACCATGGTCACCGGGCAACGCCAGGCGCGCTTCGACGTCGATTACGAGCAAGCGCTCCACGTCGCTGAGATCGGTTTGGAGCGCGGAGTGCATCGCGTACAGACCGAAGGTCCCGTGGCGATCCCCCCGATCCAGGGCAGCGTCGAGAGTGGCTCCTACGAGGTCGAGATCGATGATACCGAGAAGGGGGACGGTCGGTTGACCGTCCGGTCCACGGGCTTAGCGGGGGACGGTGTCGAGCGAACTGTGTCACGCGAACTGCGGACTGAACCGTTCTTCGACTTTGCATTCTTCGGTGAAGATATATTCAGCTCTCATGGAGAGGGGGAAATCAGTCTCGAGGATGGGGAAACTGGCCTCCTTGAGGCACTCGACGGCCTGGCCGGGAGCAATGGGGAGATCGATATTGGCGGGTGGCCGTCCCAAGAGCTCGGAAGGCTTGTGATTGCTGATTACGACGGCGACGCTGACCGCTGTAGCATCGATGGTGACGACTGCGAGAACGGCGAGTACGTTGAGGTAAGGACGGATCGAGTGCAGGCTGTTACGGAAGGGCGCCTGAACGAGGTGGCTACGATCGAGCATGGCGCTGAAGAGCTGGAAGATCTGGAAGGCCTGGATGAAAGCCCGGTCCCGTCGCTCGACGGGGGAGATTACAAAGTTGAGGGCCGAGACTTGCATCTCGACGACGGTTTTCACGTGACTGGTACTGGCGACGCTGTCCGGATTGTTGTGAGGGATTGGGAGGAGATTCACTTGGGCAGCGGGCCTGGGAGTCAAGTAAACTTTCATGGTTCATCAAGTGACTTGCAGATATATGCAATGCCCCCGCATGATGAGGTGCCTGACAGTCCTCATGGGGAAGTGGAACTGCCAAACCAGTCGACTGCCAGGGCGTTGCTGTATGCTCCTGGTGCGCAATGTGGGGACTGGAATGGCCAACCAACTTTCTATGGTTCCATGATGTGCTTTGAGATCGATCTAGGTGGTGGCGCCAGTTTGATTGCGACCGAAGACATCACCGAACCCACGCTCGACGGTTGGCAACGTGACGTCTGGCGTGAGGAATAGTCTCGTGCAACTGGGTGAGATCCTTCGGGAGGACGGCCTCGTCAGCGGGGAGGACCTCGCGCGCGCGACCGCCGAGCACGAACGGACCGGCAAGTCGCTCGGCCGCGTGCTCATTGAGCTCGAGCTCGTCACCGAAGCCGATCTGGTCGCCGCCCTCGCCCGCCACCTAGGCATGGACTTCGTCGACCTGTCGAGCGGGCAGGTCGACACCGTGGCCGCCTCGCTGGTTCCCGAGCATCTCGCGCGCCGCCACTGCGTGCTGCCGATCGGCTTCGACGACGACGGCACCCTCGTCATCGCGATGGGGGACCCGGCCAACGTCCTGGCCATCGACGACGTCCGCACCGCGACCGACCGCGACGTGCGCGCTGTGGTTGCCACGCGCAGCGACATCAACCAAGCGATCGAGCGCTACGTTCGCATGGGCGAGTCGGTCGAGGACCTCGCCGACGAGATCGACACCCGCGACGAGCCCGACGACCTGGAATCGATCCAGGAGGTCGCTGACGACGCGCCCATCGTCAAGTTCGTCAACGCGATCATCAGCCAGGCCGTCGCGGATCGGGCCAGCGACATCCACATCGAGCCCCAGGAGCACGAGATCCGCGTTCGCGAACGCGTCGACGGGGTGCTCCACGAGGTCACGACCCAGGGCAAGAAGATCCACGCGGGGGTCGTGAGCCGCCTCAAGATCATGGCCGAGATGGACATCGCCGAGCGGCGGATCCCCCAGGACGGCCGCATCAGCATCCGCACGGGCGGCAAGGCCATCGACCTGCGCGTCTCGACCCTGCCGACCGTGCACGGCGAGAAGGTCGTGATGCGCATCCTCGACAAGTCGTCGGTGCTGCTCGAACTCAGCGACCTGGGCTTCCTCGACCACAACTACCAGCGCTACGAGGAGAGCTTCACCAAGCCCTACGGGATGATCCTCGTCACCGGGCCGACCGGGTCCGGGAAGTCGACGACGCTGTACGCGACGCTGAACGTGATCAACCAGCCGGGCGTGAACATCGTCACCACCGAGGACCCGGTCGAGTATCAGCTCGGCGGGATCAGCCAGGTCCAGATCAATCCCAAGGCCGGCCTGAGCTTCCCGAACGCACTGCGGTCGATCCTCCGTCAGGACCCGGACGTGGTGCTGGTGGGGGAGATGCGCGACACCGAGACCGCGCAGATCGGCATGGAGGCGGCGCTCACCGGGCACCTGGTGCTGTCGACGCTGCACACGAACGATGCGCCGAGCGCCGTAACGCGGCTCACCGAGATGGGCGTGGAGCCCTTCCTCGTGTCGAGCTCGGTCGACTGCGTGCTCGCGCAGCGCCTCGCCCGGCGGATCTGCAAGCACTGTCGCCAGGCCTACGAGCCGACGGCCGCCGAGTTGCGGACCGCCGGCCTGCCCGTCGACGAGGACGAGTCCCTGCCCACGCTCTACAAGGCGGTCGGCTGTGCCGCCTGCGCGCACACCGGGTACCGCGGCCGCCTCGCGGTCCACGAGGTCATGGTCATGAGCGAGGAGATCCAGCGGCTCATCGTCGAGCGTGCCTCCACCGAGGAGGTCACCAAGTTCGCGAAGGCCCAGGGGATGCGGACCCTGCGCGAGGACGGGCTCGCCAAGGCGCTGATGGGCCAGACGACCCTCGAGGAGGTTTCCCGGGTCGTCGTGTAGCAAGTAGCCTTCTCCGTCGCGGGTGGGCTCGACCTTCGTGGTCGGCGGAATGGTGGGGGCGGGTCGTGCCGGTGGGCTGGCAGACGCCCATGACTCGGTGCCGGCGAGCTCGAACGTCATCCCGTCCGCGTGGACCACGATCGACGCGCCGAAGGGACTGCCAGTGGTGACGGTGGGGCATGTTGGCACAGGATCGTGTTCGTGGCGCCTCGCTCGCGGGACGCTCCTCCTCGTTCCCATGCTCGGGCTTCTCGCCTGCTCCGGCCATGGGGGCGACGCCTCGGGCGAACTCGACGTGGACCGCTACGAGGACGACCGGCTCGCTTTCGCCCATCCCGCGGACTGGGAGATGACGGTCGGTGAAGGCTACGAGCGCGAGATCCGCATCGAGCGACCCGCCGACGAGGCGGACCACGCCGAGGCGTTGATCATCGTGGCTTGGCCGAGCCTGCACAGCCACGACCTCGACGGTGCGATCGGGTTCTTCGGACGGGACGAGGGCGAGCCGGAGGTCTCCGAAGTCGACGAGGGGCCGATCGACGTCGCCGGTGCCGACGAGGCGGTCCTGCGTACGCTCACGACCACCGACGCGGTGGTCGACGAGGAGACCGCCTACCGCTTCTGGAGTGTCTTCGCGATGAGCGAGGCGGAGCGCGTGGTGGCCGTCACCATCGGCGTGGACGAGGACGCGGTGGTCGATGGTCAGGTGGTCGCGGACACGGTTCTGGACTCGTTGGAGCTCCGCCCGTCATGGGACTGAGGAGACGATCGGCGACACGTCGACCGAGGCGGTGAGCGTGGTGGACGCGTCGGAGCGGCGATGGCGTGCTCACCCGCTCGTGCGTCTGCAGCGTTGGCTGTGGTTGGCCCTGGTCGTGCCTCTGTGCCTTGTGGCGGTGTGGGCTCTGCTCGACGCCCAGATGCCGACGGAGGCGCTCGGCCCGGTCGCCGTCGCGACGGTCTTCCTGGCGGTGGCGGTCCTGATGTGGCGGGTGAGTCGTACCGAAGTGCGGCTGGGCCCGACCAGTGTGGTGATCCGCCGGGTGCGGCCCCGACGGATCGTCCCCCTCGCGAGCCTCGTGGGGGTGCGCGGCGACGAGCGGCTGGCCCACGTGGTCGTGCTCGACACGGACGACGGTCCCGTGGACCTGCCCCGGTCGGTGACCTCGTTCGGCTCCCTCGGCGCGGACGAGCGCAGCCGTGAGATCCACGAAGCCATCGCCGCACGGGCTGAGGTCAGCCGGTGAGTGCCGCGGGTCGCCGGTCGTCGGGTCGCTCGCGCGGTCAGTCGCGGTGCACGTCGGGGGTGACGCGCTCGGCCCACTCGGCGACGTCGTACTGAGCGTCGACCGGCTCGATGAAGTGCGGCGGCGACAGCCGCTGGAGCCGCCAGTCGTAGGTGTAGTTCTTCGCGTAGCCGGAGCGGCCGCTGCCGATGGTGAGGCCGACCGGGCCGCGGTAGCGCTGGGCAATGGCGCCGGTGATGTTGAGCGTTCCGCGGTCACCCACGTGAGCGTAGTTCTGGACCTTGACCACGCCGTTGAGAGCGAGCAGCCCCGCGTGGATCCGGGGATCGTCGAACGTGGTCCCGTGCCGTGGGAGGTCGAGCGTCGAGAAGCTCGGTCCGCCGGTGCGAGAGCCGGCGACGGCTCCCATGACCTTGACGTCGTTCTGGGCGATGAGTCCGATGAGGTCCTCATCGGAGTCCGTCCCGTTGGCGTACTCGAGGTGCCAGCTGATGATGACGTCGTTCGCGCTCGCCGCGGTCAGGTGCCCGTCGACCGTGCCCTCGATGAAGAGGTCGCCGGCCTCGGGGTCGTAGGTCTCGAGGTGGCTCTCGACCGGGTTGCTGTCCAGGGTCGCGTCACCCGACGGGATGACCGAGCCCTCCAGCGGATGGGAGCCGTCGGCCTCCGAGCCCGTGGCGACGTAAATCACGCCGTTGTCGGGGTGGCTGCCGGTGTTGCCATGCCCCGGGCACCCCTGGCCGGGGTTGTGGCTGTCCGGCGTTAGCGGGCTCAGCACGCTCATCTGGCCCCCGTCGAGCAGCTCCACGTGGGTCGGCCCGAGGTACAGGCACCCCTCGCCGGCGGTGGCGTCCTCGGGATCGGCGGCGGCGCGGACCGCGTCGTTGGTCGGCGGCATGTCCTGCGAGGGCCGGTAGGTGGGGTCACCGTCCTGAAAGTCGGGGTCGGGCGTCCCAGGGCTGCACCGGTTCGTGTACGGGCAGAAGTCAGCCCAGCCGTCGTTCGGGTCAGGATCGTCGAGCTCGTCCCGGGTCGGGTCGAGCTGCGGATTGGACGACGTGGCCTGGGCGTTCCAGGTCGGCGAGCCCTCGACGAGCGGAACGTCGTTCGTGTGGAACGGCCCGTCGATCACGTCGTCGCTGACGAAGCGGATCGTGTTGCAGTCGGAGTCCCGCGTGGTCCCGTCCCACCCGTCTTGCCAGTAGTACGTCTCGAGGTCGCTGCCGTCGCAGTCGTCGTTGAGCCGCCCGGGCAGCATGTCGTAGTCGGTGAAGTACACGAAGTCGAGGAACGTCGTTCGGCGAATCGTCGCCTCGATCGTCCGCGTGCGGTCCCGCACGCGGCCGGTCGCGACCACCGTGACGCCGCCGGTGTCTTCGAACTCGCCGGTGTTGACGGTGTAACGGTATTCGCCGACCGACCCGGCCCCTGGGGTGTCCACGAACTCGCAGCGGGGCTGGCCCTCGGCCTCGTCGGGATCCTCGCAGTCGACGGCGTCCTGCCAGAACGTCGAGTCCCGGTTGACGCGGTGCACGAAGTCGTCGACGCCCGCCTCGGCCGCGCCCAGCGCGGCGTGCCAGTCCTGGTCCTCGGCGCTCTGGCGCGAGCCGTTCAACGCGAAGGCCATGAGCGCGGCCACGAGCGACGCCAGGATCGCCGTCCAGCCGAGGACGGCGACGAGGGCAGCGCCTCGATCATCCGCCAGGGCGGCCGTCGGCCGATCGAAGGTGGGAAAAGGGCGCATCGGTCACCCCTCCAGGTTCGGGAGACGTACGCGGTTCGTGACGCGGGTCGGTGCGACGTCGAGGTGCTCGGCGCCCCCGACGGCGACCTCCACGCTGATCGCGCGGATCGCGCGCAGGGAGTTCGGGTCGTCGGGCGCGGGCGTGAACGGGGCATCCGAGGTCGCGTCGGGATGCAGCACGAAGAGGTCGTCGGGGTTGGTGAGCCGACCGACCAGCCGTCGGGTCGACGCGTCGTCCTCGTCGAACGCGAGCGAGCCCCCGCTGGGATCGCCGGGCACGGTGGTCATCTCGAGCGCGTGGCCCTCGTCGGTCTCGACGGATTCGATGGTCACGCGGGCCGGAGGGTCGCCGACGTCGCCGCCGATGTTGCCGTAGAACGTCACCCGCTCGGCATCGGCGTGCAGGAAGGGCCCCTCGACGCCCGCCGGCTCGTGCGCGGTCCGCAGCGCCTGCGTGGCCTGGCCGATGGCGATCATCGCCACCCCGCGGTCCTCCTCGCGCTGGTCGGTGCTGGCCGTGGAGCGCGTCACGGTGAGGACCGCCCCGGTGAGCGAGGCCAGGACCACGCCGGTCACGACGATCGTGACGAGCAGCTCGACGAGGGTGACGCCCTCCTCGCGGTGTAGCCGTCGCATGGCTAGCTCCCTTCGCCCCGGTGCTCGAGCTCGACCGCCTCGGGCTCGTCCCGTCCCGGAGCGAGCTCCGTGGTCACGTCGGTGTGGTCGCTCGGGTCGGTCGAGAACGTCCAGGGGCCGTACGGCAGGGCGACGAGCTCGCTCTCGCCCCGCTCCAGCTCGACGACCTCGAGGGAGTCCTCGCCGCAGTCCCAGTCGTCGGGGCGCTCGGCCCGCACGGTGCGCGTGGGGCCCTCCCCCTCGCCCTCGCCCTCGCCCTGGCCGGGGTTCTCGCCGAGGACCACCTCGACCGTGGCGAACGGGACGGTGATTGCGGTCGCCTCCCCGGGCTCGAGCGTGGCGGGTACCGCAGCGCCCTCGGGCAGGCATGCGTCCGGGTCGTCGGTTGGCCGCTGGTTCTCGCCGATCCAAACGCTGTGATCGGCGGGATAGGGCCAGAAGCCGTTTATGGCCATGCCCTGGTCGAAGGTGAACGGGAGGCGGTCGTTCAGCTCCGCGTGGCGGAACACGACCGGGAAGGCGTCCGGCAGGGGAGTGGGCACGAGCTGCCCGCCGAGCTCGCCCTCGGCGGTGACCGTCGCGGTGGCGGGCTCGTCGACCCAGAACTCGGAGGTGCGGACCTCCCCGCCGCCGACGTCCTGGTGCTCCGCGGGCGGGGCCGGCACGTCGGGTCGGCTGACCAGCGCGGCGTGGACCGGGTCGGTGGTGGGTACCGCGTCCGCCGGGGCCGCGTTCGGGACCTCGACCGTCCAGCTGCCGATATCGATGTAACCGAAGAAGGCGCAGCCGTCCGTGTCGGTGAGCTGAGTGTGCTGCTGGGCCCCACGATCGATCGTCACGCGCTCCCCGACCTGCGGGTCCCCGTCGCGGTCCCTGAGCAGCACGCCGATGTGGCCGCGGTTGGGGTCCAGGTCACCGACGCTTGGAGCGACCATGGTCTGGGATCGATGTGGCTCGGCGAGACTCGGGCCGTCGATCTCGACGACGACCTCCACGTGGGTGGGTCCGTCCGAGTCGGGGGCCTCGCAGGAACTGCCTTCCTGCTCGAGCGTGACCCAGTTCGCCCACCGGCGCACCGTGTAGTCCAGCCCGTCGACGGCCACCGCCTCGGGATCGGGCGGGTCGTCGATCCACGCCTCGAGGTCGAGGAAGTCGTGGCTGCGGGCGCGGTCGAGTTCCTGGTCGGCGACGTTGCTCGCCGCCACCCGCTCCTCGCTTTGTCGATTCACCTCGAGGACCGATATGAGCACCGCGGCCGTGCCGGCGAGCGCGATCATCAGGACCGTGAACGCGACGAGCAGCTCGACCAGGCTGATCCCCTCGTCGTCGCTGAGGGCGGTGAGCATCAGGACCTCCCGATCATCGTTTCCGCCTCGTGCTCGGCACTGGCGCGCGGCACCCGTGCGTTCTCCGTGTCCGATCATCCCGACAACACGGAATGTCGGGAGCCGCCCGGAATAGCTTTAGCAATCCGTGTGCGAAGAACCACTCTGTGTGATTCCGGACGGTCAATGCCCGCCAGCTGGTCTCCCGTGTCAACCGGAGCCCGTCGCGGGGAACTCGTCGGCGCGGCGGCACTCAAGCGCTCCCGGGCCGTTGCCGATCCAGTGAACGGGGTCGCCATTGCGGCCCGACGAGCTGACGGCTGGGAGAGGCGATGACGACGGAACTCGGGCGCGTGCTCGTGAGCCGAGGTGTGGTCAGCGAGGAGCAGCTGCGCTCCGCCGTTGAGACCCAGGAGTACGAGGGGGGATCGCTCGGCAAGGTGATCGTCGACCTCGGCTATGCGGCCGAGCGCGAGATCGTGCAAGCGGTGGCCGAGACCATCGGCATGCCCTTCGCCGACACCCGGCCGGGACAGGTCGATCCCGACGCCGCGGCGCTCATGCCCCAGGACGAGGCCACCCGACTGGGCGCTCTGCCGGTCGGCTTCGATCGCGACGGCAGCCTCCTGGTCGCCCTCGCCGACCCCGGCAACGACGAGGCCGTCGAACGGGTGAAGGCGCTGACCGGCGTCGACGTCAGCCCCGCACTCGCCGCGCGCGGCGAGTTGCAGCAGGCGATCGCCCACCTCGCCGACGCGCCCGGTTCCGCACCCGCCGATGGTGGCGCGGGTGCGCGACCCGAGCGCGAGCAGGGGGAGGCGCGCCAGAGGCCACCCGGTGGCTCGAGGGGGCTGAGCCTCGCGGAACGGTCGGACGCCGCCGAGGCTTCCCTCGCCACGGAGGCCGCCCCCGAGGGCGCCGACTCCCTGCTGGCGTACGAGCAGGGCAGCGCGATCGACCTCGACGAGGTCCTCGTGCAGATCATCAAGCGCGGCGCGAGCGACCTCCACCTCACCGCGGGCGTGCCGCCGATGCTGCGGCTGCACGGCGAGCTCGAGCCGATGGACGAGTTCGACGTGCTCACCCCGCCCGAGCTGCAGAAGATGATCTACGCGATCCTCACCCAGAAGCAGCGCGAGCAGTTCGAGAACGAGCTGGAACTCGACCTCTCCTACCAGGTCCCCAACGTCGCCCGCTTCCGTGTGAACGTCTTCCAGCAACGCGACTCGATGGGCGCCGTCATGCGCGCCATCCCCCACGAGATCTTCTCGATCGAGGACCTCGGGCTCCCGCGCGCCGTGGAGAGCCTGGCGCGGCGGCCGCGCGGCTTCGTGCTCGTGACGGGTCCGACCGGCTCGGGGAAGTCGACCACGCTCGCGTCGCTGATCGACATGGTCAACCGGGAGCGCTCGAGCCACATCATGACGATCGAGGACCCGATCGAGTTCCTGCACACGCACAACCGCTCGATCGTGAACCAGCGCGAGCTCGGCGGGGACACCCACTCGTTCTCGGCGGCCCTCAAGCACGTGCTCCGCCAGGACCCGGACGTGATCCTCGTCGGCGAGTTGCGCGACCTCGAGACGATCCAGGTCGCCCTCACCGCCGCGGAGACCGGGCACCTCGTGTTCGGCACCCTGCACACCCAGGACGCGCCGCAGACCATCGACCGCATGATCGACGTCTTCCCGCCGCACCAGCAGGAGCAGATCCGCGTGCAGCTCGGCGGGGCGTTGCAGGGCGTCGTCTGCCAGCAGCTGCTGAAGACGAAGGACGGCCACGGCCGCGTGCCCGCGACCGAGGTCATGATCGCGACGAGCGCGATCAAGAACCTGATCCGCGAGGGCAAGACCCACCAGATGTACTCGTCGATCCAGGCCGGCAAGGAGCACGGCATGGCGACGATGGACACGTCCCTGGCGCAGCTGGTCAAGACCGGCAAGGTCACGTACGACGCCGCGCTCGAGAAGTGCAACAACGCCGCCGACTTCAACCGCCTCTGCGGCCGGGCCTAGGAGAGCGACGAGATGGCTACCGCGACCTTCGACTACACCGTCCGCGACCAGTCGGGCAAGACCCTCAAGGGCTCGCTCGACGGACCCGACCAGCGCGCGGTCGCAGCGAAGCTGCGTGAGATGGGGTACTCGCCCATCTCGGTGCAGCAGCAGAAGAGCTCCACGCTGCACAAGGAAGTCTCCATCCCCGGCCTGTCCGGGCGGATCAAGCTGCAGGACCTCGCGGTCTTCAGCCGGCAGTTCGCGACGATGATCAACTCGGGGCTGTCGCTCGTGCGCGCCCTGAACATTCTCGCCGAGCAGACCGAGAACCGGAAGCTCGCCGAGATCGTCGGGGTGGTGCGCGGCCAGATCGAGCAGGGGCGGTCGCTGTCCGACTCGCTCGCCGATCACCCCGACGTGTTCCCCAAGCTGTACGTCGCGATGGTCCGCGCCGGCGAGACCGCGGGCATGCTCGACCAGGTGCTCCTGCGCGTGGCGAACACGCTCGAGAAGGACCTGGAGCTGCGCCGCAAGATCAAGACCGCGCTCACCTATCCCGTGGTCGTGGTCTGCCTGGCGATCCTGCTCACCGCCGCCATGCTGATCTTCATCGTCCCCGTGTTCGTCGACATGTTCGAGGATCTCGGAGGCGAGCTGCCGCTGCCGACGCAGATCCTGCTGTTCCTCTCAGACATCCTGCGAAGCTGGTGGTTCCTCATCCTGCCGTTGCCGATCGTGGCGTGGCAGCTGTTCAAGCAGGCCCGCAAGGACCCCAAGGTCCGCTATCAGCTGGATCGGCTGAAGCTGAAGGTGCCGGTCTTCGGCGACCTGTTCCACAAGATCGCCCTGGCCCGCTTCAACCGGAACTTCGGGACCCTGCTGCGTGCCGGCGTCCCCATCCTCAGCGCGCTCGAGATCACGGCCGACACGGTCAACAACGGCGTGATCTCCGATGCCGTGAAGGACGTGCAGACCGCGGTCAAGGAGGGCGAGAGCGTCGCGCGCCCGCTGAGCCAGCACGCGGTGTTCCCACCGATGACGGTGCAGATGATCGCCGTCGGTGAGGAGACCGGCGCGATGGACGAGATGCTCGAGAAGATCGCGGACTTCTACGACGACGAGGTCGCCACGACCACCGAGTCGCTGACCGCGATGCTCGAGCCGCTCATGATCATGGTGCTCGGCGGCATCGTCGGAGCGATGGTCATCGCGCTCTACATGCCGATGTTCGAGATCTTCGACCTCGTCGACTCGGGCGCCGGCGGCATCTGAGCCGCCCAGGGAGCGAATCCGCCGGAGGAGCGGGTCCGCCCGGCATCCGAGCCGCGCCGGGGAGCGGATCCGCCCGGCATCCGAGCCGTCCGGCATCTGAGCCGCGCCGGCGAGCGGATCCGCCCGGCGCGTCCGTTCCCCGGACATCCCGGCTTGCACCCGATCGTCGTCAACATTCGGGCGCGGGATCCTGCGCCAGGATGTCGACGTCGATCCGGTGCAAGTCGAGAGGGCTCACGCTGCGTTGACGTTCCTACTGGAGAACGAGGTCGGTCAACGCGCCCGGAACTCGACATCGGCGAGCTCGGCCCGGAACGCGCCGCCGTCGTCGGGCAGCGACGTGAACCAGACGAGCCACACGCGCTCCTCGGCCTCGTCGTCGAGCTCGAGGGTCGTGGTCCCGTCGGCATCGGCGACGCTCGTCACCGAGACCCCCCAGTCCTCGGGAGCCTCCCCGGCGCCGGGGGGTTCCGCGCCCGCGTAGACATCGAACGACGACCCGGCGCTGGTGGACAGCGCGACCTCACTGACCGGGGCGGCCTCGTCGAGCTCGAACCAGACCCCGACCCCCGGCTTCAGGCCGCCGAGGGCGGGATCCCCCCGGTAGCCGTGGGTCTGCCACGTCGTGTCGGGGTTGCCATCGACCGCGTTCATCACATCACCGGGGAACTCCTCCCCGCTGCCGAAGGGATCGTGGTCGCCTGCGCCGACGATCTCCACAGCCGTCGGCTCGTCTTCCTCGTCTTCCTCGTCTTCCTCGTCTTCGCCGTCGTCTTCGTCGTCGTCCTCGTCCTCGTCCTCCTCGTCGCTGGCGGCCTCGGCCTCGCCCTCGTCGTTCGCGGGCGCCTCCGCACCCGGCGGGTCACCCTCGCTCTGCACGGCGGTGTCATCGGGCTGCTCACGGGTCACAGCGAGGATCACCCCGCTGGCGAGCAGCGCGACGGCGAACAGCGTGGCGATCCCCGCGATCACCGGACGCCGCCCCCCTCCTCGAGTGGCGGGAGTCGAGCCCGGTAAGGCCCCAACGCTTTGCGCCGGTGCGGTCGCCTCGGGGTCGTGGGAGGCGGGGGCCAGTGCGGTCGCCTCGGGGTCCTGGGAGGCGGGGGCCAGTGCGGTCGCCTCGGGGTCCTGGGAGGCGGGTGCCGGTGCGGTCGCCTCGGGGTCGTGGGAGGCGGGCTCCGGCGCGGTCACCTCTGCGCCCGGGACGGCTTGATCCTGCTGGCCGGGCCCGTCACCGGATGCGGTGCTGACGGTCGTGGGGACGAACGACGCGGTCGGTGTGCCGGGGGCCGGCGTGGACCGTGTGCGCAGCAGGATCGCGAGGTCGCGGGCCGCGTGCGGGGCGGCGAGCGGGTTCAACGCTTCGGCCAGCCGGTGACCGTCGGCGAAGCGCTCGGCCGGTTCGAGGCGGGTCGCGCGGACCACCGCGGCGTCGAGCGCCTCCGGCACGTCGCCGCGCAGCTCGCTCGGCGCGGGCAGCTGCTCGCCGAGCCGGCGGACCGCGATCTCGGCGGTCGTCCCGTGCCCGAACGGGGCGCTCCCGGTGAGCAGCTGGTGGAGGAGCAACCCGAGCGCGTAGACGTCCGCCCGCGCATCGAGCGGGTCGTCGCGCAGTTGCTCGGGCGCGAGATACCGGGCGGTGCCGATCACCTGTCCGGGGATGGTCAGGTGCGACGTGGCGTCGCCGAGGGCCCGGGCGACGCCGAAGTCGGCGACCTTCGCGATCCCCTCCCGCGTGAGCAGCACGTTCGCGGGCTTGACGTCGCGGTGCACGAGGCCTCGGGCGTGCGCCGCCCCGAGCGCCCCGCCGACCTGGCTGCCGAGGGCCGCGACGAGGCCCGGCGCCAGTGGGCTGTGGGGGAGCAGGTCCGCGAGCGTCCCCCCGTCGACGAGCTCCATCACCAGGAAGTCGCGTTCCTCACCGCTGCCGACGTCGTACACCGCGACGGCGTGAGGATGGCTGAGGTTCGCCGCTGCGGTAGCCTCGGCGCGGAAGCGCGTGGTCGTCTCGGGGTCCCGTGCGAGGTCCCCGTGCAGCACCTTGATCGCCACGGTGCGCTCGAGGCGACGGTCGTGGGCGCGCCACACGATCCCGGCCCCACCCGAGCCGAGACGCTCTTCGAGCACGTAGCGGCCGGCGAGCACACCGGCGCTCGGGTCGGGCGGAGTTTCGGTCACCGAGGGCTCTCGTTCGGTCGCTGAGCGGGTCGTTCACTCTCGACGCTACCCACGCTCGGCCTTTCGCACGAGGGCCGACCGGGTCGGTCGGACATCGCCCGTCCAGCGCAGGATACGCCGGGTGAAGGCGGCTTCCCCGGCAGGCGTTGCCGTCGCGAGCGGGTGCCGGTCAGCGCTCGCGGGAGGTCAGACCGTGCAGGTGGCAGGCCACCTCGCGCCCCGCGACGGTCTGCAGGGCCGGTTCGGCCCCCTCGCCGAAGCGGACGAGGACGTGGCCGCCGTCCCGCTCGATCGCCACCACCGCCCGGAACAGCGGATGCGCCTCCCGTAGCTGCAGGTCGGTGAGCAACGACACCAGTCGCTCGGTGTCGCCGGATCCGAAACGCACCTGCTCGCGGGTGACCTCGGCAGCGTGCAGCCCGCCCGTTGCGTCGAGCTCGGCCTCGAACGTCTCGGTGTCGACCTCGGTCCAGCGTCGCTCGAAATAGTCGACGAGGTCGGTGCCTTCCCAGCCACACGGCTCGAACGCGGCGGGGCAACGCGGGTGGAAGCGGCAGCCCGCCGGTGGCGTCTGCGCGTCGGGCATCTCCCCGACGGGCAGCTCCTTGTCCCGGCTGCGCCGAGCCGGGTCGGGGAGCGGCACCGCGCTCAACAGCGAGCGCGTGTACGGGTGCTGTGGGTCGTCGAAGAGCCGGTCGGCCTCGCCCCACTCGACGAGGTTGCCGAGGTAGAGGATGCCGATCCGATCGCACAGGAACCGCGCGGTCGCGAGGTCGTGGGTGATGAACAGGTAGGTGAGGCCGAGGTCGCGCTGCAGCTCGAGCATCAGCTCGAGCACGCGGGCCCGAACGCTCATGTCGAGCGCGGCCACGGGCTCGTCGGCCACCACGAACTTCGGCTCGGTGATCAGGGCCCGGGCGATGACCAGGCGCTGCTTCTGCCCGCCCGACAGGTCCTCGGGATACTTGTCGAGGATCGTGTCGGCGGGGGTCAGCCCCACGCGCTCGAGCATCGCCGCCACACGAGCGCGCACGTCGGCCCGCTTGGTGGCCAGCCCGTGGATCCGCAGCGGGTGCCCGACGCCCTGCCAGACCGTCATCGCCGGGTTCAGGGCCGCGTGGGGGTCCTGGAAGATCAGCGCGAGCTCGCGCCGCAGCGGGCGGAGGTCGCGCTCGCGCAAGCCGACCAGCTCGCGCCCGTCGTAGCGGATCGATCCCGACGTCGCCGGCTCCAGACCGAGCAGCGTCCGCCCGAGCGTCGTCTTGCCCGACCCGCTTTCGCCGACGAGCCCGAACGTCTCGCCCCGGGCGATGTCGAAGCTGACCCCGTCCACGGCACGCACCGCGCCTCCGCTGCCTCGCGACAGCAGGCCGCGCCGGATCGGGAAGTGCGTGTGGACGTCCTCGGCGCGGACCAGCGTGTCGCCCGCGACGGCCGCGGCGTGGCGGTCGGCGGCGCTGGTCTCTGCCGGCTGCCCGGTCATGCCCGCCCCCGTTCGCTGCTCGCGATGGGACGCCCCGTCATGCCCGCCCCCGTTCGGCGACGGCGGCGTGGCGCTCGGCGCCGGGATGCAGGAAACACGCCGCGTACTGGCCCGGTGCGGGCTCGGCGTACGCCGGCTCGCTCGCGGTGCAGTGGCTCATGACGTCGGGGCAGCGCGGCGCGAAGCGGCAGCCCGGCGGCGGGTCGACGAGGTCGGGCGGCGCGCCCGGGATCGAGTGCAGGCTCGTGGTCTCCAGCGAGATCGTCGAACGCAGCAACCCTCTCGTGTAGGGGTGCGCGGGGTCCGCGAACACCTGGTCCACCGGGCCGACCTCGACGACCTTGCCGGCGTACATCACCGCGACGCGGTCGCACGTCTCGGCGACGATCCCCAGGTTGTGCGTGACGAGCAGCAGACCGACGTCGGCGTCCTCGCGCAACCGTTCGAGGATGTCGAGGATCTGCGCCTCCACGATCACGTCGAGGCTCGTGGTGGGCTCGTCGGCGACCACGACCTGGGGCTGCAGCACGATCCCCAGCGCGATCATGATGCGCTGGCGCATGCCGCCCGAGAACTCGTGCGGGTAGTTGTCGATCCGGGTCCGAGGGATGCCCATCTGCGCGAGCGCGGCCTCGGCCATGCGACGCGCCTCCCGCTTGTCCGTGCGGGGGCGGTGGGCCCGGATGGCCTCCAGGAAGTGGTCGGACACGCGCATGAGCGGATCCAGGCGCGTCATGGGCTCCTGGAAGACCAGCGAGGCGCGCTCGCCCCGGATCCGCCGCAGCTGCCGCTCGCTCGCGTTGACGAGATCGACCGGCCCCTCGCCCTCGTGCGTGCCCCGAGGGGCCAGTTCGACCCGCCCGCGCACTTGCCCGCCAGGCGGCATGAGGTTCAGCAGCGCGCGACCCAGCGACGACTTCCCGCAGCCCGACTCGCCGACGAGGCCGAGGGCCTCGCCCGGCCGCAGCTCGAAGTCGACGCCGTCGACCGCCCACAGGGGTCCGCGCGGCGTGCGGTATCCCACGCGCAGGTCCGAGACCGAGAGCACGGGCGGGTCAGCGCTCACCGGTGCCTCCTCCCGGGGACTCCTCGGCCGAGGCCTCGTCCTCGCCGGCCGCCTGCGCGGGCTCGGTCGGGGCCGCGGCCCCGAGTTCCGCGCCGCCCGCGCCGCGGGCGCGCAGCAGCGGGTTGATTATGTCGTTGAGGCCCTCGCCCACCAGCGTGAGGCCGGTCACCAGCGTCACGATCGCCATGCCCGGCCAGAACGCGGTCCACCACACGTCCGACGTGATGTCCTGGGTCGCCTGGGAGATGTCGTAGCCCCACTCGGGCGCGGGCGGCGGGACGCCGTAGCCCAGGAAGCCCAGCGCCGCCAGTGTCAGCACCGCCCCGGCGGCGTTGAGCGTGAAGATTACCGGCACGCTCTGGATCACGTTGAAGAACACGTAGCGCGAGACGATCGTGCGCTCGCGCGCCCCGAGCGAGCGTGCCGCCTCGACGAACGGCTCCTCCTTCACGCTCAGGGTGTGGTTGCGCACGACGCGGAAGTACTGCGGGATGTAGACGAGGCCCACGGCGACGGCCGCGCTCGCGACCCCCGGCGTGAGCAGGTCCTGCAGCAGGAACGCGACGACGATGGCGAGCAGGAGCTCGGGGAAGATGTACAGCGCGTCCATCGCGGTCACCAGCGACCGGTCCAGCCGGCCGCCCCGGTAGCCCGACAGCAGCCCGAGCGGCACGCCGACCCCGAGCGCGATCACGGTCGACACGGCGATGACGGCCAGCGCCACGCGGCTGCCACCGATCACGCGCGCCAGGACGTCGAAGTTGTCGCGGTTGGTGCCCATCCAATGGTCGCCGGACGGCTCGGCCAGGCGCTCGAACTGCTCGCTGGTCGGATCGCCGGCGACCTCCCGGTACTGGGTCGCCTCGTAGGGCGACAGCAACGGCCCGACGAGCGCCATGAGCAGGAAGCCCACCACGATCGCGAGGCCGATGAGGATCATCACCTTCGCGGTGGTGGTGGCCTGCCGCCACGGCTTCAGCGCGTGGCTCGCCCGGGCGCGGAGCGCGGCCCCCCGCCCGGCGCCCACGGCGCTCTCCGTGTTCCGCGTCGGCGCGGCCATCAGTGACGGATCCTCGGGTCGATCAGCGCGCTCGCGATGTCGATCAGCAGCGACACGATCACCACCACGAGCGCGAGGAAGGTGACGATGCCCTGCACGCCGACGTAGTCGCGGGCGCCGAGGAAGTCGATGAGGGCGAGGCCGAGGCCCGGCCACGAGAAGACCCGCTCGGTGAGGATCGAGCCGCCGAGCAGCAGGGCGAACTGCAGGCCGACGACGGTGACGACGGGCACGAGCGCGTTCTTGAGCGCGTGGTGGAAGACGACCGGCCGCTCGCCGACGCCGCGCGCGCGGGCCGACTCGACGTAGTCCGCCCGCAGGGTCTGCAGCATGTTGACCCGCACGAAGCGCATGAAGATGCCCGCGAACACGAGGCCCAGCGTGGTGCCCGGCAGGATGAGGTGGTGGATCGAGCTCCACAGCGCCGACGGGTCCAGGGTCAGGATCGAGTCGAGCACGTAGAAGCCGGTGACATGGTTGGGCGCGTCGAAGCCGGTGGCCCGACCGCCGGTCGGGAACCAGCCCAGCCGCACCGAGAAGAACAGCTGCCCGAGCAGGCCCACCCAGAAGATGGGCGCGGCGTACACGATTATCCCGAACAGACGCCCGCCGACGTCGAACGGGGTGTCGCGCAGCCTCCCGGACAGCGCGCCGACCCCGATGCCGAGCACCAGGGCCACCAGCATCGCGAACGCGGTCAGCTCGAGCGTCGCCGGGAACGTGTCGGCGACCACTCCGGTGGTGGTGCGCCGATCGGTCACCGGATCGCCGAAGTCGCCGGTGAGGGCGTTGAAGAGGTAGGTGCCGTACTGGACGAGCAGCGGCTCGTCGAGACCGGCGGCGGCCCGGCGCGACTCCAGCTCCTCGGCCGAGATCCGGTCGCCCATCGTCGCCGCGATCGGGTCCCCGGGCGCGACCCGCAGCAGCAGGAAGACGATGGTGAGCAGGATGAGGAGCATCGGCACGGTCAGCGCGATGCGCATGAGCACGTAGCGGCGCAGCGAACCGCCTCCCACGGGCTCTACCCCCTCGCCGACGACGGAGATGCCGGGCGCCGGGGCGGGACGTGGCGCGCCCGCCCCGGCGGATCCTGCAGGACGGCGCTACGCGCCCTCGTCACCCGGCGAGATCAACCAGAAGCGGAAGATCTGCATCACGTCCATCGTCTCCTCGATCCCGCTCACGCCCTCCCGGGCGAAGGCGACGGGCTGCTCCTCGACGAGCGGGATGAGCGGTGTCTCCTCGACGGCGACCTCCTGGATGTCGGCGAAGATCTCGGCGCGCTCCTCGCTGTCGGGGTCGTCGACCTGCTGTTGCGCCGCGATCATCTCGTCCATCTCGTCGTCGGCGTAGAAGCCGAGGAACCCGCCCGAGTGGTAGAAGGGCTCGATGTAGTAGTCGGCGTCGAAGTAGCTGGGGTACCAGCCGAGCAGGAAGGCCGGATAGTTCGGGTCGGCCCCGAACGCCTCGTCCTGGAACTGCGCCCACTCGCTCGAGTCCGTCTGCACCTCGAACATCCCGGACTCCTCCAGCATCCGGGAGATCTCCTCGGCGAAGGAGGGCTCGGTCGGGCCGTAGTGGTCGCCGGTCTCGTGCCACAGCGTGAGCTCGACCGGCTCGTCGATGAAGTCCTCGGGCTCGGCGTCGTCGTACTGCTCGAACTCCGGCTCGTACTCGTCGAAGCCGGTCGCGATCATCGAGTACAGCGGGTCCCCGAAGCCCTGGAAGACGTTCTCGATGAGGCGGTCGCGGTCCATCGCCGCCGCGAAGGCACGCCGCACGTCGGGGTCGTCGAAGGGCTCGAGCTCGGGGTTGAGGACGACGTAGCGGATCGAGGCGCCCTCGCCCTCGATCGCCTGCACGCCCTCGAGGTCGGCGAGGTCGGTCTGCTCGTCGGGGGAGAGGTCCCGGAACGCGACGTCGATCTCGTCCGACTCCAGGGCCAGGCGCATCTGGCTCGACTCCTGGTAGAACTGGATGCGCACCCGGTCGTTGGCCGGCGGATCGCCGTGGTAGTCGTCGTTGGCGACGAGGGTCATCGACTCGCCCTCGCGCCACTCCTCGATCTCGTAGCGGCCGGTGCCGACGAAGTCCTCGTTGACGAAGTCGTCGGCCTCCTCCTCGGCGTCCTCGTCGAGGAACTCGTCCGGTGCCTCGTAGTCGCCGTCGGCCGGGATGATCGTGCCGACGGTGTAGGCCAGCCGCGGGAGGAACGTGACGTTCGGCTCGCTCAGCGTGATCTCGACCGTGTAGTCGTCGGGGGTCTCGATCTCCTCGACGTGCTCGAGCAGGAACCCGGCCCCGAGCGGGTGGTTCATGTTGATCGAGCGCTCGAGCGAGAACTGCACGTCCTCGCTGGTCATCTCGCTGCCGTCGTGGAACTCGACGCCCTCGCGCAACTCGAAGGTGTAGGTGAGGCCATCGTCGCTGATGTCGGGCAGGTCCTCGGCCAGGAAGGGCGACACGTCGGTCTCGCCGGGCTCGAAGCCCACGAGCGTCTCGCCGGCGTTGAACAGGATCTGCGACGACTGCGTGTCGTACACGGCCGCGGGATCGAGGCTCGACGCCTCGTCGGTGGTGCCGACCACGAGGTCGCCCCCCTCGTCGGCCTCCTCGTCGGCCTCGTCGTCGGGCTCGTCGTCGGGGTCGTCGTCCTCGGGGTCGTCCTCGTCGGGATCGTCCGGATCCTCCGCGGCCTCCTCGTCGGGATCCTCGGGATCCGCCGGGTCCGCGTCGGGATCCTGCGGCTCGCCCTCACAGGCGACGATCGCGAGGCTCAGGACGAATGCGGCCAACAGGAGCAGCAGGTGCCGTGCGCTCATGGATCTCCCCTCTGTGTCAGGCGCTGGTCCGATCGGGGCCAGCCACCCGTGTCGTGGACCGCACCCCGCAGGCGGCGGTCACCGGCCCCCGGGACTCGGGGCGGCCGGGCACCTCCGCGAGGGGCGCGAGGCGGGCGCGGGCCGAGCGCGGATCAGCCGCGTGGCCCGACGCGCTGCGGGAGCAGGGCGATGCTACGAACCCCCTGGTAGGTTCCGGGCAAGATAGTGAGGGGGCAGGGTCGGGGTCAACCTCGGGCATCGCCCGGTGCGACGGGTTGCGAGACGCCTGCTGGGCGGACGAGGATCCCCGAGGTTCGACGGTCGCCGGGGCCGTCCTCGTCTGACTGGCAAGGGGGAGTGCGGTGCCCGTTTCCCGACTGCGTGCCCGTGTGCGACCGCCGCGCGTGCTGGCGCTCGATCTGTCCCAGCCCGTGACCGACGCGCCCCCGGGCGGCCTGGTGGGGCGCCTGTCCGGGCCGAAACGGCCGCAGCTGCGCGACGTCCTGGAGGTCCTGGAGGCCGCGGCGGCCGACCCGAGGGTGCGGGTGCTGCACGCGCGGGTCGACCAGCCGGCGGCCAGCTGGGCACACGCCGAGGAGCTGCGCGAGGCGGTGGCCGCGTTCCGCCGGAGCGGCAAGCCCGCCCTCGCGCACGCGCAGAGCTTCGGGGAGGCCGGCGACGGCACGCTGTCGTACTTCGTGGCGGCCGCGTTCGACGAGGTGTGGCTGCAACCGTCCGGTGAGGTCGGGCTGGTCGGGGTCGCGCGGGAGGAGCGGTTCCTCGCCGACATGCTCGACAAGCTCGACGTGCGCCCGGAGCTCGACCGCCGTCACGAGTACAAGACGGCGGCGAACGTCGCGACGCACCGCGAGTTCACCGACGCGCACCGCGAGTTCGCCGACCGGATGGTCGAGAGCCACTACGAGCACCTGGTCGCCGGGGTCGGCGGGGATCGCTCGCTGTCCCACGAGGCCGTGACGGCTCTGGTGGACCGTGCGCCGATCGCCGCCGAGGAGGCCCGGGACGCCGGCCTCGTGGACCGGCTCGCCTACCGGGACGAGGTGGTCGCCGAGAGCAAGCAGCGCGCTGGCGAGGGGGCGCAGGTGACGACCCTGGCGGCCTACCGTTCGCTGGTGCGCCGACGGCAGCTGCGCCCCGGGCGGCGCACGACGGTCGCCCTGGTGCACGGGCACGGCGCGATCCAGGCCGGGCGCAACCGCCGCTCGATGATGGGCCCGGTGATGGGTTCGGACACCGTGACGCTGGGGTTCCAGCAGGCGATCCGGGACAAGAAGGTCCGGGCCATCTGCTTCCGCGTGGACAGCCCCGGGGGCTCCGCGGTCGCCAGCGACGCCGTCTGGCGAGCGGTCGCCAGGGCGCGGGAGGCCGGCAAGCCGGTGGTCGTCTCGATGGGCTCGGTCGCGGGCTCCGGCGGGTACTGGGTCGCGATGGGCGCGGACCGCATCGTGGCCGCCCACGGCACGCTGACGGGGTCGATCGGCGTCGTCAGTGGCAAGTTCGTGTTGCGGGGCCTGCGCGAGCGGCTGGGCATCACCTCCGACGCGGTCGAGCGCGGCGCCCACGCGAGGATGTTCTCCACCGAGCAGTCCTTCTCCGACGACGAGTGGGAGCAGGTGCAGGCCTTCCTCGATCGCGTGTACGACGAGTTCGTGCGCAAGGTGGCCGAGGGCCGCGCGATGTCGCCCGAGGAGGTCCACGAGCACGCCCGTGGACGGGTGTGGACCGGGGCGGATGCGGCCGAGCGTGGCCTCGTCGACCGACTCGGTGGCTACCGCGCGGCGTTCGCGACGGTGCGGCAGCTCGTGGGCCTGCCCACGGACGCGCGCCTGCGGGTGCGCGTGCTACCGCGGCAGTCGCTCGCCGAGCGGCTCGGGATCAAGCAGTCCGACTTCGACGACGCGCGCGCCGTCGCCCGCGAGCTCGGCGCAGCGCTGCGCGGGGCGGGGCTCGACGCCGGGGTCGTGCGGATGTCCGGGGACGCCGCCCGGGATTAGGTCTCGCGCTTAAGCCGGCGGGCCTACCGGCCGAGATCCCTGTATACGGGCCATGCATGGGAGCAACCGAGCTCGGACGAACCGGCGGGGCCGCCTCTGGGGCTGAGGCTGCCCCGCCGGTTGCTTTCGTCCCCGCTCGGTTGGTGCCCGCGTGCGGGCCCGCGTGTCCCGGCGGAGGAGGGCATCGTGGCGGTGGAGCAGCGCGACGAAGGGTTCAGTCTCATCGAGTTGGTGGTCGTCGTGGTGATCATCGGGATCCTCGCGGCGATCGCGATCCCGGTCTTCGTGTCCCAGCGGGACGCCGCCCGCGAGGGCCAGGTTGAGGCCGACGTGCGTTCCTCGGCGATGGCCGTCTTCAGCCTCCAGGACGTGAGCGGCGAGCTCCCGCCCGATGGTGGTCCGGATGCGTTGACGTTCGTCGACGACGATGCGCCGAGCGAGGATCCGCCCGTGCTGCGGGTGAGCAACGGGACCGTCGACGACGATGGCGACGGCGGCCTCGAGTACGTCGTGACCGGCGAGGAGTTCTGTCTGGCGGGCTGGCACGCCGAGCTGGACACCGGCGATCCGGTGGCGCAGTGGGAGAGCGGGACGGGCGCGCTGGTCGAGGACCCGGACGGTTGCAGCTAACCCGACCGTGACCCGGATAGACTACGGAGAGTGAAAAATCTCTCAAGTCCGTGGGTTGAGCCGTCGAGATCCCCACTGTCATCTGCAAGTCGTGGGTGCAGAACGGGCGATCCCGCCGCGAGGCGGGTCAGCAATGCCACGGGACCCTGTACGTCATCCGGGTTCGCCGGGCTGCCTCGCGCCACACGACGTGGCGTGCGCCCCCTGTGGGCGTGCTCGTCCCTCGACTTGCCCGAGCGCGAGCACCGGAGGTGCAACGCTATGAGTGCAATCTGGAAGCGTCTTGAGGAGAAGGAAGAGGGCTTCACCCTCATCGAGCTCCTCGTCGTTGTCATCATCATCGGCATCCTCGCCGCCATCGCGATCCCGGTCTTCCTGAACCAGCGGGAGTCCGCCTGGCGCTCGTCGGCAGAATCGGATGCCCGAAATGCTGCTGTGGCTCTCGAAACCTTCTACACGTCGGAAGGCTCCTACCCCGATTGGGAAACTGGTCAGGATCTCTCGGAGGGCGTCCATCACATCGACGATGACGGCGATGCTGAGGCGGACGAAGACGAGGGCGTGGCATCCATCACCGTGAGCACCGATGTCTCGCTCACGATCACTGTGGACGGAAACACCTTCGAGATCGAGGCCTATCACGAGCAGATCGGCGAGGACGACGACGTGGTCGTCACGTACGACAGCGCCACTGGTGGTCTCCTCGACACTGACTGAAGAGTGCGGGGCTCGTCGGTCCAGTCGATCCCCGCACAAGTATTAGGGCGGAGCTTCGGCTCCGCCCTTTTCCTGTTCGGGAACTGCTCTATGATGAAACCGCTGTGCGAAGGGCTCGTCCGACCAAGACGCGCCCGATAGCGTTTCCTGGTGATGCCCACTCAAGCCGGGAACTACTCCTGCCGACCCATTCAGTTACGCGCCGTGAGGCGGGTGGGGCACCAGATGCGGACGATCCCCCAGTTGGATGTGGTGCACGCGCGTCACTAGCCCGTCCAGGCCCCCGAGAGCGCCGACTACGCTTCCTCGAAAGTTCGCGGTGCGGGGGTGGTGGCCCGCGGTTAGCGGCACCGGCCGCGATCGGTAGTGGATCAGCCCGTTGTGCGAGCCAGCTACAGAAGGGCCTCGCCAAGCTGCGGCCGACACCGGGTCGGGTCTGTCATCCGGCTGGATGGAACGTGACTGGTGGCCGTGGCGTCTCACTCGGTGGGTCCCGAGTGGAGGTGCCGGATGAGGTCGGCATGCAGCCGGTCTCCGGGGCGGGTGACGAGACCACGGGCACCGGCCGGATCGAGGTGATCGACGCCACGCCCGAACAGGTGGCCGCCTGGGAGGAGGCCGTCGACGATCCCTCGCGCTGGTGTCTTGTTCGCGCTCCCCGCGACGTGCCATGCGACGAGTCGGTGATCGCGGACGCCGAACAGCGCGCCGAACAGCAGGACGAGGTGCTGCCCAACCGGTAGACCGAGGACGAGCCGACCGAGCAGCGAGCCGCGCAGGTACGTCGCAGCTACCTCGGGCTGATGCTGGAGGAGGCCGAGGACAAGGCCGCCCATGAGGACCGGACCGTACGCGTGACGGTACGGGACAGCGTGCGCCTCGGCGCCAACGACGATCTGAACCCCGCCGGCTGAGCTTCACGATCTGCGACGGTGTCGTGGTCGACACGCGGATAGATCTCGAACCCGAGGGATAGCGGCCACGTGCCAGGCGTTCGGTCGCGGCCACAGCCCACGACGGTCTCACTGGGTGCTGCCAGGCGACGCGCGTGGTTCTCTTCCGCCCGCTCCTCAAGCCGGGGACTAGTCCTGCCGACCCATTCAGTGACGCGCCGTGAGGCGGGTGGGGCACCAGATGCGGGCGATCCCCCAGTGGCATGTGGTGCGCACGTGGCTCTTGTGGCCGGCGTGGCTCCTGCCGACGAGGCGCGTCACCGACGAGGAAGGGAGTGGAAAACGCCATGGCCGACATCGCGGCAGCACACGCGGGGCAGGAGCCCCCGCAGCTGTGGACGGTCGCCGAGGTGGCCGAGCACATGCGCGTGTCGACCATGACGGTCTACCGCCTCATCAAGGCCGGGACGCTCCCGGCGATCCGCGTCGGTAAGAACTACCGCATCCGCGGCGGTGATCTCGCGGCCTTCCTCGAGGCCGCCGCGACGACCCAGCCGGGACAACTCAACGGTGTGTCCGGCCAGCACGAAGCGAAGGGGTAGGTCTGCGATGGCCACCACGATCGGACTCGACATCGGCTCGACCGCAGTGCGGGCCGCGCAGGTGAGCACAGGCCGCGGCCTGCCGAAGCTCGAGCGGCTCGGACAGGTGCTCCTGCCTGCCGGTGCGGTCCGCGACGGCGAGATCGAGGACCCGGAGGCGGTCGCCGAGGCGATTCGCACCCTCTGGTCCACCTACAAGCTCAAGGGCAAGAAGGTCGCGCTCGGCCTCGCGAACCAGCAGGTCGTCGTCCGCCAGATGGACCTGCCCTCGCTCCCGGAGAACGAGCTCCGCGAGTCGCTCGACTTCCAGGTGCAGGACACGATCCCGATCCCGACCGACCAGGCGGTGCTCGACTTCGTGGTCCTCGACGAGTATGAGGGACCCGAGGGCGAACCGCTCACGCGCATCCTTCTGGTCGCCGCGCAGCGCACGATGGTGGACTCCCTCGTCGACGTCGCGCAGCGCGCCAAGCTCGAGCCCACACTGCTCGACCTCGACGCGTTCGCGGTCCTGCGGTCGATGGGCGGCAGCGAGTTCATCGGCGGCGAGGGCGCCGAGCTGCTCATCGACGTGGGCGGGTCGGTGACCAACCTCATCGTCCACGAGAACGGCCGGCCGCTGTTCGTCCGCATCCTGCTGATGGGCGGCGACGACATCACGTCGACGCTGACCGCGAGCCTCGGCCTCTCGTTCGAGCAGGCCGAGCAGCTCAAGGCCCAGCACGGCTACCACGACGATCCGCAGGACGACGTCGGCACGCTCATCAGCGAGCGCGCGACCCGCTTCGTCGACGAGATCCGCGGGTCGATCGACTACTACCACGCGCAGGTCGAGGCGATCCCGGTCCGGCGGGCCATGCTCGCCGGCGGCGGCAGCCTCCTGCCGCGCCTCGCCGACCAGCTGTCCGACGCGCTCGGCGTCGAGGTCACCCGCGGGCGACCGACTGCCGAGCTCGAGACCGACAAGGCGCCGACCGCCCCCGGGGAGCTCGACGAGGCCGAGCCCTTCCTCGCGGTCGCGATCGGCCTGGCCATGGGGGCCGCGGAATGAACAGCGTGCGCGTCAACCTCCTCCCCAAGGACCTCTTCGAGCAGGCGCGTGCGCGCCGCGTCGCACGCGGCTCCTACGTGGGCCTCGCGGTGTTCGTCCTCGCGCTCGCCGGCGTCTACGGGCACGGCTGGAACCAGGTGCGCCTCGCCGAGGAGGAGCGCGAGGCGGCCCAGGCCGAGGTCTCACAGCTCCAGGCCGAGCTCGCCGAGCTCGAGGAGTACCGCGAGCTCGCCGAACGCCTCGACGCCCGCAACCAGACCCTGGCGACCGCGATGAGCGACGAGATCTCGTGGGCACGGATCCTCAACGACCTCGCCCTCACCTTCCCGTCGGACTCCTCGCTGCTGTCGCTGGACACGATGGCCAACGACGTCGAGGAGCCCGAGGAAGGCGAGATCGACCCGGGCCACAGCGTCGGGGAGATGACCGTCACCGGCTACTCCATCGAGGAGTACGCCCCCGGTGTCGAGTCGGTGCTCATCGACTTCGAGAGCGCGCGCGGGTTCTTCAACAGCTACCTGCAGACCGCCACCGCGGACGAGCGCGCCGACAGCGAGATCACCACCTTCAGCGGAACGATCGACCTCGATGACGATGCCCGGACCGGCCGCTACACCGACGGCCTGCCGGCGGAGGTGACGGAATGAGGACACGCGCACCGATCATCGCCGGCCTCCTGGCGGTCGCGCTCGGCGCGGGCTTCTGGTTCTTCCTGTACCAGCCGCAGACCGAGAACCGCGAGGAGATCGAGGAGGAGACCGCGCAGCTCGAGGCCGAGGCCGGGCAGCTGCGAAACGAGATCGCGCACCTGCGCGAGATCAAGGAGAACGAGATCGAGTACGAGGCGCGGCTGGCCCGGCTCGAGGAGTACGTCCCCCACGGCGTCCAGCAGCCCTCGGCGCTGCGCGAGTTCCAGCAGACCGCCGACTCGGCCGGGGTCGAGATCAGCGATCTCTCGTTCGGCGACCCGGTCGCCGTCGAGGACGCACCCGACACCGGCGAGCCCGAGACGACGCTGGCCGAGATCAACGTCTCGATGAGCTTGCAGGGCGGCTACTTCCAACTCGTGGACCTGCTCCGAAGGCTCGAGGTGGACGTCGCCCGTGCGCTGCTTGTCGACTCCGTCAACCTGACCGAGGGCGAGGACGGCTTCCCCGATCTCCGGGGCACGTGGAACGGGCGGATGTTCGCCGTGGTCGACATCGCCAGCGCGGGCGACCCGGGCGAGGAAGGCGCCGGCGACCTGCCGGACCTCGAGGACGGGGACGAACTCGACGAGGATGAACTCGACGACGCCGATGAGGATGGCGACGCCGAGCCGGACGACCTCGATAACGAGGACGACGAGGACGAGGAGGTCGCGAACCGATGAGCCGCAATCTTCTGATCGCGCTCGGCGCGCTCGTGGTCGTCGTGCTCGGCGGCGTCTTCGTCGTGATGCCGATGGTCCTCGACGACGGTGACGAGGTGGCCGACGACCAGCCCGACGAGCTCGCCGAGGGCCCCGACGCCGAGGGTCCCGACGCCGAGGGTCCCGACGCCGAGGACCCCGACGCCGAGGGGCTCGAGGAGGACGGCGACGACCTTGAGATCGATGAGGTCCAGCCGTCCGACGAGGACGACGACTTCCTGGCCGACAAGCCCGACGACCCGGATGAGTTCGACGAGCGCGACGAGGCCTCCCCCGAGGACGACGGGCCGCTGGAGGAGACGTTCGAGGTCTTCAGCGCCCGCGACCCGTTCCAGCAGCTGGCGGCCGAGAGCGAGGCCCTGCCGGCGGCCGACGGGACCGGTGACGGCGACCCCGGCGACGACGGCGGGGGCGACCCCGGCGACTCCGACGACTCCGACGACGAGGATCGGGACGACGGCGACGACCCGCCGAGCGACGTGACCGTGGGCGGCACCGTCATCCAGATCGAGAGCGTCTACACCGACGACGAGGGCGAGGACCGCGTCGAGCTCACCGTGAACGGCAGCGGCTACACCCTCACCGAGGGCGTCACGGCCGCGGACGGGGCGCTCGAGATCCTCGCGATCGACCCGCCGTGCGTGGAGTGGCAGTTCGCCGAGTACGCCCCGACGACCCTCTGCGAGGGCGAGGAGATCACCAAGTAGGCACGCGGGTCACTCCGGCCCGTAGGCACGCAGGTCACACCGGCCCGTAGGCCGCGGGTCACACCCGCCCGCTGGTAGCGTTGCGTCCCATGACCCTGCGCTACCTGACCGCCGGTGAGTCCCACGGGCCCGCGCTCGTGGGCATCCTCGAGGGGCTGCCGGCGGGCGTGCCCGTCGACCTCGACGCGATCGCCCACCAGCTCGAGCGGCGTCGCGCTGGCCACGGCCGCAGTCCGCGGATGAAGTTCGAGGCCGACGAGTTCCAGGTCCTGGCCGGGGTGCGGCACGGCCTCACCATCGGCAGCCCGGTCGCGCTGGTGATCCACAACACCGAGTGGCCGAAATGGACCGAGGCCATGGCCGTCGAGGCGCCCGAGGACCCCGAGGCCGTCGCGCAGACCGGTCGGGGGCGGCCCCTCACCCGCCCGCGGCCGGGACACGCGGACCTCGTTGGGATGCAGAAGTACGGCTACGACGAGGTCCGCAACGTGCTCGAGCGCGCGAGCGCCCGCGAGACCGCCACCCGGGTCGGGCTCGCCGCCGTCGCTCGGGGCCTGCTGGATCAGCTCGGCATCAGCGTCCTCAGCCACGTCGTGCGCATCGGCGAGGTCGCCGTGCCCGAGGATGCGCCGCCCCCGGGCCCCGGTGAGCAGGAGCGCGTCGACGACGACCCCGTGCGCTGCGCCGAGGGCGCGACGAGCGAGCGCATGCAGGAGCGGATCGACCGCGCGAAGGGCGAACGCGACACGCTCGGCGGCGTCGTCGAGGTCGTCGCGTACGGCGTGCCGGTCGGCCTCGGCAGCCACGTGCACTGGGACCGCAAGCTCGACGGCCGCCTCGCGCAGGCGCTGATGAGCATCCAGGCCTTCAAGGGCGTCGAGGTCGGCGAGGGCTTCCGCACCGCCGAGGTGCCCGGCTCCAAGGCGCACGACGAGATCGTCGCCTCCGAGGGGGACTACCGGCGCCTGACCTCGCGCTCCGGGGGCCTCGAGGGAGGCATCACCACCGGCGAGCCGCTGCGGGTCCGCGCGGCGATGAAGCCGCTGTCGAGCCTCACCCAGCCGCTGCGTACCGTCGATGTCGAGACCGGCGAGGAGGCGCAGGCGATCACGCAACGTTCGGACGTGTGCGCCGTGCCGCGGGCGGGGGTGGTGGCCGAGGCGATCGTGGCGCTCGAGCTCGCCGACGCGCTGCTCGAGAAGACCGGCGGCGACTCGCTCGACGAGGTGCGCCGCAACCTCGAGGCCTTCCTCGGCTCGCTGCCCCGCGCCGCGGAGCCATCCGCCAACGCCCGTGCGGCGGAGCCATCCGCCGACGACCGCGCGGCGGAGCGGCCCGCCGACGACCGCGCGGCGGAGCGGCCCGCCGACGACCCCGCCTGACGCCGTGGTCGGCGACGTCCACCGCGCGGATGGGCCGGGGCAGCGCCTGCCGGACAACGTCGCGCTGATCGGGCCGATGGGCGTGGGCAAGAGCACCGCCGGCCGCAAGCTGGCCGCGCGACTCGGGCTGGTGTACGTCGACACCGACGAGCTCGTGATCGAAGCGGCCGGTCGCTCGGTCAGCGAGCTGTTCGCCGCCCACGGCGAGGGGGAGTTCCGGCGACTCGAGGCGGACGCGATCCGCGCCGCGTGCGAGCGGACGGGCCTCGTGATCTCCGTGGGCGGGGGAGCGATCCTGCGAGCCGAGAACGTGGAGCGTCTGCGGGCCAACGCGGTCGTTGTGCTCCTCGATGGCGACCCGCTCACCTTGGCCTCCCGGGTCGGTCGCGGCGTGCGCGACGGCAGTCGACCGCTCCTCGAAGGGGTCGAGGACGTCGCCGCGCGGCTCGCCGCATTGCGCGACGAGCGCGCCGACGCCCACGCGGGGGCGGCGCACGTGACCATCGACACCAGCGGTGCCAGCACGCGCGCGACGGTCGGGGCGATCGTGGAGGCGCTGACCGGCCTCGCGCGCGAGGCCGCCGATGGGGAACCGCTCGTGCCCGAGGCGGCCGACGGGGACGAGGACGCGCGCGCGGCGGCCGACCGCGAACGTGACGCGCGCGCGGCCGCCGACCGCCCACGACCGGAGGCGCACACGTGAGCACCACCGTGCCGGTGCGTCTGCCCGACTCCGGCTACGACATCGTCGTCGGAGCCGGGGTGCTCGACGCCCTCGACGACCACCTGCCCGTGCCGACCCACGCGACCCGGGTGGCGCTGGTCACCAACGCGACCGTGGGCGAGCTGCACGGGGCGTCGGCCGCCGCCGCGCTCGAGCGGCTCGGCCTCGGTGTGGAGACGATCGAGGTGCCCGACGGCGAGCAGGCCAAATCCCTCGACACCCTCGCGATGCTGTACCACCGGTTCGCGGCAATGCCGCTGCGCCGCGACGACCTGGTGGCGGCGCTCGGCGGGGGAGTGGTCGGCGACCTCGCGGGGTTCGCCGCGGCGACCTGGCATCGGGGCGTGGCCGTCGCGCAGCTGCCCACCACCGTGCTCGCGCAGGTCGACGCCGCGATCGGCGGCAAGACGGGGGTCAACCTGCCCGAGGGCAAGAACCTCGTGGGGGCGTTCCACCAGCCCCGCGTCGTCCTCGCCGACACCGCGACGCTGTCGACGCTGCCGGCCCGCGAGCTGCGTGCCGGGCTCGGCGAGGCCGTCAAGCACGGCTTCATCGCCGATCCGCGGGTGCTCGAGCTGCTCGAGGAGCGACCCGACGACGCGGTCGCTGGCGATCCCGAGGTCCTGACCGAGCTCGTCGTGCGGGGCGCGGCGGTCAAGGCGCGGATCGTCGCCGCAGACGAGCGGGAGGCCGGGGAACGTGCCCTGCTGAACTACGGGCACACGATCGGTCACGCCATCGAGGCGCTCACCGACTACGCGCGTTACCGCCACGGGGAGGCCGTGGCGCTCGGCATGGTCGCCGCCGCCCGCGTCGGCGAGTCGATGGGCATGAGCCAGCCGGGCCTCACCGAACGCACGGTCGCGCTCCTCGACTCGCTCGGGCTGCCGACCGGCGGGCTGCGGCTCGATCCCGCCGGGGTGTGGGAGGCACTGGGTCGGGACAAAAAGGCGCGTGGCGGGGTGCGCATGGTGCTCTGCCGCGAGCCGGGCGTCGCCGAGCTCGTGTCGGATCCCACTCGCGCGCAGGTGGACGCGGCGGTCGCGGCCCTCGCCCGGTAGCGGGTCAGGACGCCGGGCCGTGCAGCGCGCACGAGGCCTGCCCCGGGCCGGGGGCGAGGCGGGACTTGCCCGCGGCCTTCGCGTCGTAGAGCGCGTGATCGGCCGCGCGGAACAGCCCCTCGGCCTCCGCGGCGTCCTCCGGTGCCACCGCCATCCCGGCGGACAGCGTCACCGCCGGCAGGTCCTCGCGTCGTTGCCGCTCGACCGCCCGCGCGCAGCGGCGCAGGGCGGTCTGCGCCTGCGCGCGGCTCGCCCCCGGCATCAGGATCGCGAACTCGTCGCCGCCGAAGCGGAACACCGCGTCGGTCTCCCGTGTCGACCGGGCCAACCGGTCGGCGATGTGGGTGAGCACCAGGTCGCCGACGGCGTGGCCGTACCGATCGTTTACCGCCTTGTAGTCGTCGATGTCGACGGCCGCGAGGGTGACGGGACGTTCGGGAGTCGCGTCCTCGAGGGCGGTGCGCAGCGCGTCCCAGAACACCCGTCGGTTGCGCAGGCCCGTCAGCGCGTCGCGCTCGGCGGCCGCGCGGGCGTCCTCGTAGAGGCGCGCATTGCGCAACGCCAGCGCGGTGACGTGCGCGAGCTCGAGCACGTCCTCGGCGTGGTGGCTCGCGAACGCGCCTGGCTCGTCGCTCGCCGCCACGACCACGAGGTGCGGGCTGGGGGAGTCCGCCTCCCCGCCCGGAAGGTGGCCGGCGAGCAGCAGCGACCGCATCCCCGGGTGGGCGACACCCGACAGTTCGGGCGTGGCCTCGGTGTCGTCGACCCAGGCGGTGCCCTCGGCGCGGACACGGTCGAGCAGCGCCGCCAGCGAGGCGTCGAGCGGGACCCGCCAGAACGGGATCGCGAGCTGCCCGCCGCGACCCTCCTCGTCGAGGTCGCTGCTGAGCAGGTCCGCCGACTCCCCGGAGACCTCGAAGACCGACACGGCCGAGGCCGGGGTGCGGCTGCGCACCGCCTCCGACACCCGATCGAAGACGGCCTCGAAGTCGAGCGTCTCGGCCATCTGGCGGGTGAGGGCCTGCAGTTCGCGCATCCGGGTGAGGGGGTCCGGGCGCGCGTCGGCATTCGTGGACGCCCGCGTCGTGTCCTGTTCGGCGTCTGTCGAGGCCTGCGTGGCGTCCTGTTCGGCGTTGGCGGAGGCCTGCGTTCCGCGCTGCTCGACGCTCACGCCATGTCCCCACCTGCTTCGCGAGTCGTCGACCGCACCGACGACGGCCGGGCCCACCGCCCGGTCCGCCCGGCACCATAGACTGCCCGGACCGCCCTCGGCGAACCCCTGCGCCACCCGTCGGTTCACCGCGAGGGCACGCCCACCGCCCGACCCGTCACCCGGGAGCCGCCGTGCGCCTGCTCGTCCTCCATGGACCGAACCTGAGCCAGCTCGGGACGCGCGATCCGACCCATTACGGGACCGCGACCCTCGCGGACGCCGTCGCTGTGGTGCGCGCGGTCCATCCGGACACCGACAGCGCCCAGTACGAGGACGAGGGCGCGCTCGTGCGCCGGGTCCACGACGCGCGCCGCGACGGGACCAGCGCGGTGATCTGCAACGCGGGCGCGCTCACCCACTACAGCTGGGCGCTGCACGATGCGCTCGAGCTGCTCGAGGTCCCGATCGTCGAGGTGCACCTCTCGCAGATCCACGCGCGAGAGCCGTTCCGCCACCACAGCGTCGTCGCCCCGGTCGCCGACGTGTCGATCTCGGGCGCGGGCCTCGTCGGGTACCGGCTGGCGGCGGAGGCCGCGCGAGCGCTGCTCGGACTGGAGTCGTCGTCCGGGGAGGAGTCGTCGTCCGGGGAGGAGTCGTCGCCCGGGGATGGGGCCTCGCTCGGGGGCGAGGCGTCGTGACTGCCGCTGCCTCGCACGCGTCCGACCCGGCTGCGGGCCCGGGACCCGACGGCGAGGAGGCCGCGGATCACGCCTCGCGCCGTGCCCGTGCCGTCGAGGCGCTCGATGACCTGGACGCGCTGCTTGTCACCCGTGCCCCCAACGTCCGTTGGCTCACCGGGTTCGCCGGCTCCTCGGGCGCGCTGCTGCTGCACCGTGACGGGCGCGCGGTGCTCGCCACCGACGGGCGCTACGCCGAACGGGCGGCCGCGACCGGGCTGGAGGTGGCCCTCGACCGGAGCGACGACTGGCTCGACGAGGCCATCGCCGGCGTGCACCGGCTGGGCGTCGAGGCGCACGGCCTCACCTGGGAGCGCGCCCGCCGGCTCGCCGACCAGTGGTCGACGGCGGCCGTCGAACCCGCGGGCCGCCTCGTCGAAGGGCTGCGCCTGCGCAAGGACGCCTCCGAGATCGCCGCCCTGCGTCGTGCCTGCGCGATCACCGCGCAGGTGCTCGGTGAGCTGCTCCCGGCCCTCGAGCCCGGCGAGTCCGAGCGCTCGGTGGCCGCCCGGGTGGAGCACGCGTTGCGGGCTCACGGCGCGGAGGATCGCGCGTTCCCGACGATCGTGGCCAGCGGACCCAACGGGGCGCACCCGCACCACGAACCGGGCGACCGCGTGCTCGCCGAGGGGGACTTCGTCACCGTCGACGCCGGTGCGCGCGTCGCGGGCTACCACGCCGACATGACCCGCACCGTGGCGATCGGCGAGCCGCCTCGCAGGCTGCGGACGGCCTACGAGGCGGTGCGCGCCGCGCAGGCGGCCGGCGTCGAGGCCGCCAGGGCGGGAGCGGTGCCGGGGGAGGTGGACGCGGCGGCCCGGGCCGTGCTCGCACGCCACGAGCTCGCGGAGGCCTGCGTGCACCCGACCGGTCACGGCGTCGGGCTCGAGGTTCACGAACCGCCGATCCTGCGAGCCGCGCAGCCCGAAGCTCGCCGGGACGTTCCTGCGGGTGAGTCCGTGCCCGAGGGTGGATCCGTCCCTACGGGCGCTCGTGAGGGCAAGCTCCCCGATCCCTTCGCTACACTGCTCGCTTGGTCCACCATTACCGTCGAGCCCGGCGTCTACCTGCCGGGGCTCGGGGAATCCGAATCGAGGACACGGTGCTGGTCGGCCCTGACCGCGCCGAGGTCCTCACCCCCATGACGACCGAGCTGATCACCTGCGAGCGGAGCGCGTGAATGGTCTCCACGAACAACCTCAAGAACGGCATGACCCTGGTCGTGGACGGTGAGATCTGGCGCGTGGACTCGTTCCAACATGTCAAGCCCGGAAAGGGCGGGGCGTTCGTGCGCACGACCCTCAAGAACGTGCGCAACGGCAAGACGCTCGACAAGCGCTTCCGCGCCGACGAGCAGGTCGAGCAGGCGATCCTCGAGCGCCGGCAGCTGCAGTTCCTGTATCGCGAGGGCACTCAGCTGGTGTTCATGGACACCGAGACCTTCGATCAGTCCCCGGTCGAGGAGAGCCGCCTGGGCGACGCCACCCGCTGGATCCGCGACGGCGACAGCGTCGAGCTCGTCTTCCACGAGGGCCAGGTCATCGACGTGAACCTTCCCGCCAGCATCGAGGTGGAGGTCACCGAATCCGAACCGGGCCACGCCGGCGACCGCGTCTCCGGCGCGACGAAACCGGCGACCGTCGAGACGGGCGCGGTGGTGCAGGTGCCCCTCTTCATCGAGCCGGGCGACCGGGTCAAGGTCGACACCCGGGACGGCAGCTACCTCTCGCGGACGTAGGCCATGGTCAGCCGCCACGACGCCCGACGACGCGCGCTCGCGATCCTGTACGAGGCGGACGTGCGGGATCACTCGACCGCCGACGTCCTGGCCGTCCACGAGGCCAGCGACGACCCACCGCCCGAGTTCGCGAGCGAGCTCGTGCGCGGCGTCGCCGGGCGGCGCGACGAGCTCGATGCGGGCATTTCCGCCCATGCCGTCGAGTGGCGCGTGGAGCGGATGCCGGTCGTCGATCGCAACCTCCTGCGGCTCGGGTTGTGGGAGATCCGCCACTCGGAGGTGCCCGACGCGGTCGCGATCGACGAAGCCGTGGAACTTGCCAAGGAGCTGTCGACCGACGACAGCGGGCGGTTCGTCAACGGGGTGCTCGCGCGCGCGGCCGCCTCGCCCGCTGCCTCCTGACCGCCCCGATCACCCGCCTTCACACCGTCCGGTCGGCACGGCTTGCCCGGTTGGACGACCCGATGCGTCGCCGTAACTCCAGGATCCGTCTCGACCCCTGTCGTGAGGTCCGGTAGGCTCCGTTGCTCGGGCGGGTACGGTCGCGAGTTCCACGCCATGCGGGCACGGGGGACGGGGCGGCGCGGGCCCTGCCCGGCACGCCGCCGACCACCCGGGAGGACCCATGTCGATCACCCGCACGCTGCCGCGCCTCGTCTGCCTCGTCGGTCTCGTCGCGGCGTTGGGGCTCGCGTTCGCACTGGCCGGGGCCGAGGCCACGGCGAGCACGGAGGACGTCGTGGACGGCGAACTCGAGCCGGTCGCCGACTGCTGGGACATCGAACTGCCGCCGGACGCCGACGTCGACTGCGCGACGCTCGAGGTGCCCGCGGACCACGCCGATCCCGACGGTGCGAGCCTCGATCTCGCGGTCGCGATCGTGCGTACCGACGCCGACGAGCCGCGCGAACCCCTCGTGCGTCTGGCCGGCGGGCCGGGTGGGCGCCTCGTCGGCCCGGAGCTCGCGGCCCTCGCCGCGAACCCCGAGGGGCTGATCGGGGACGCGGCCGCCGACCGCGACCTCGTACTCGTCGATCAACGCGGCGTCGGGCTGAGCGAGCCCTCCCTCGCCTGCCCCGAGGTCGACGCCGACGTGCTGCCCGGAGGGGTGGGCGCGCTGCCCGGAGGGGTGAGCGCGCCGGGCGCAGTGATGGACGCGCTGCCCGGAGGGGCGGGCGCGCCGGGCGGAGTGATGGACGCGCTGCCCGGAGGGGTGAGCACGCCGGCCGCAGGGGTGCACGCGCCGGCCGACGGCCACGAGGATGCGGCACCGGAGCTGCGCGTGCTGCCGTACGTGCTGTCGGAGCACCAGACCACCGACCCGCTCGCGAGCTTCGAGGCGTGCTTCGAGCGCCTCGACGAGGAAGTCGACCTCTCGGCGTTCACCACCGCGCAGAACGCCGACGACCTGCGGGTGCTGCGCACCGCGCTCGCCCGTGATGCCGGCACCGATCCTTCCGAGGCGCAGATCGCCCTCTACGGCGTGAGCTACGGCGCGAAGCTCGCCCTCACCGCCGCCGACCGCGCCCCGGACGAGTGGTCGGCGGTCGTGCTGTCCTCGCCGCTGGCGCTCGACCGCTCCTTCTACGAGGAGTTGCCGGCGTCGTTCGACGACACCCTCGATCGCCTCGACGCCGCGTGCGCCGCGGATCCGACGTGCGCACAGCGCTTCGCCGAACCGCGGGGAAGCCTCGACACGGCGGTCGAGGACCTGGCCGACGGGCCGGCGGTCGAGACCGTGCCCGACCCCGAGGGGGGCGAGCCGCACCAACTCGCGCTCGACGCGACGACCGCGGCCAACCTCGGCTTCCAGCTCTTCTACCAGCCGCCGGGGGCGCAGCCCGCCGCGTACGAGGCGATGGCCGAGGCGCGCGTCGCCGATCTCCTGCTCGGGTTCACCACGCCCCAGCCGCTGCCCCCGCAGCCGGATGACCCTGACGACCCGCGCGCCCCGGGGCAGAGCCTCGGCATGCTCCAGTCGTTCGTCTGCGCCGAGGAGGTCGCCTACGCCGACGAGGAGGCTTACGCCGACGCGGCCGGGGCCTCGGCAGCGGTGGGGGTATTCGCCCACGCGCCGCTGTTCGGCCTCATCGGCCCCGACGTGTGCGACGTCTGGGACGTGCCCGCGGCCGACCCGGACCCGTTCGCGGAGGTCGACACCGACACGCCGCTGCTCGTCGTGACCGGAGGCCTCGATCACATCACCCCGCCGTCATGGGGCGAGACCGTCGCCGATCGCGCCCAGGACGCCCAGCTCGTCGAGGTCCCGTCGGCATCCCACGCGCCGGCCGAGCAGGCCGGGCCGTGCGGCGCCGAGCTCGTGGCCTCCTTCCTCGATGACCCCGAGGCCGAGATCGACGCGACGTGCGCGACCGAGCCGCCGCCACGGTTCCACCCGGTGCTGTCGGAGGCCCCGACGGTGGGGGTCGCACGCGTCGCGGGCGACGACCGTTACGAGACCGCCGCGGCGCTGTCGGGCTGGTCGCGCCCGCAGGGAGCGGCGACCGCCGTGGTGGCGTCCGGTGAGACGTTCCCCGACGCCCTGAGCGGTGGTGCGGCCGCGGGGGCGCTCGGCGGCTCGCTGGTGCTCACCCCCGCCGATGAGCTTTCCGACGAGGCCGCCGAGGAACTCGCCCGACTCGCGCCCGCACAGGTGTACGTGGCCGGCGGCAGCGAGGCGGTTGCCGACGCGGTCGTCGACGCGATCGGAGAGGCCGTCGGGGCACCTGTCGAACGGCTCGCCGGAGCGGACCGCTACGAGACCGCCGCGGCGGTCAGCGCGGCGACCGCACCGGATCCGGAGGAGGTCGGAACCGTCTACCTCGCGACCGGCGAGGCGTTCCCCGACGCGCTGAGCGGCGGGGCCAGCGCGGCGGCCGAGCAGGCCCCACTGCTCCTGTCGCACGCCGACCGGATGCCGGAGGCCACCGCAGCGGAACTCGACCGTCTCGACCCCGACGAGGTCGTCGTCCTCGGCGGCACCGCCGCGCTGTCGGGGGAGGTCGCCGGGGAGGTCGCGGAGACCGGTGCCGAGGTGACCCGCGTCGATGGGGAAGACCGCTACGAGACTGCCGCGGCCGTGGCCGAACGCGTCGGCCCCGGGATCGGATGGGCCTTCGTCGCCAGCGGCGAGACCTTCGCGGACGCGCTGGCCGCCGGGCCAGTGGCGGCCGGACGGGGACCGCTCCTGCTCGCGCGGCCGGACGCGGTGCCCGCGGCGACCGAGGCGGCCCTCACTGCCAGGGCGCCGGACTACGTCGGCCTCGCCGGTGGCTCCGCCGCGGTGGGCGAGGAGACCGCGGTCGCTTTCGGGCGGTTCGCCGAGTTCAGCCTCGGGGACGGCGCGGTCCCGGAGTGAGCCGGCCGACCTGAGCGGCCTCGCACGTGTGGGGAACGTCCGGATCAGACCCGAGCCGGACGTTCCCCATATTCGTGCGACTCGTTCCTCGCGGGCGTCGCGGCCCGCGAGTTGAACTCGGCTGATGTCCGAGCCGACGGCCGAGGAGGATTCAGCGCTCGCCGGCGCAGCCGCTGCGTCCGAGGAGGTCTGGCAACGCGCCGGCCCCGCACGCGGCACGGCGCGATGTGTGGTCGATGATCATATGTCAACCAGTTAACGGTACAGAACACGAGATAAGCCTTGATCGCTTAACTCATCCCCAAAGACGCAAGAAATGATTGCGAATGGTCGGAGATGATGGCATACTGAGAACATGAGTTCGATGGCGCTGGTCGCGGAGATGGCCCCGCCGTACGACGCGGGGTACAGCACCGATGAGTCGCGCGCGGTGGATGTGCCCACCGATCTTGCTGCCGCGGGGGCGGCGCACGGGAAGTCCGATCGGTGGTCGGCTGCTGATGACTCCCGCGCGGTGCTGGAAGCGATCGCCGACAGCGTGGGCGCGTTGCAGAGGGCACCGCTGTCCAGCAGCGAGAGCGACGAGGTCTTGCTCGACTCTGTGGAGGAGCTCGTGCGCCTCGAGCGGACGCTCGGCGCTGAACGGCTGCGCCGGCTGCGAGAGATCGATGAACGCCAGGCGCAGTTGGTTCACGGGACGGCGTCGACGGCGCGGTGGTTGATCGAGCGGTTGCAGCTCACGAGGAACGAGGCGCACAAGCAGGTCAAGACGGCGGCGGCGACCTCGGCGATCCCGGAGACGTTCGCTGAGTTCGCCGCGGGCCGAGTGGGCGAGGACCACGTCCACCTGGCCGCCCGCCAGTACGACGAGCTGCGCAAGCGAGCGCGCGAAGAAGGTGACCGTACCGGGCAGACACACGATGGCCGGGTCCCTGATGGTGGCCCGGGTCCTGACGGTGGTCCGGGTCCTGACGGTGACCCGGGTCCAGCCGATCGCCAGCAGGCCGAAGACGACAGCACAGGCGGTGCCGAGCCCGGTGCTGGGACGCCGGGAGACGGCGACGCTAGGCCAGACTCCGGGCTACCGGGTGGCGGAGCGGGGTCGTGGAACGAGCTGCTCGATGGCTTCGATCGCGCGGCGCGCGAGGCCGCGTCCGGCAACGACCGTGCCGAGTTTCGACGGCGCCTCGACCGGTGGCGGCGCGAGCACCACCCGGACGATCCCGCGCAGCGCGAGCGGAAGGCGTTCCCGAAGCGGCGGTTCTGGATCGCGGGGGAACCGGACGAGGACGGGCTGGTCGCGTTCGGCGGCCACGCCGAGCCGCTCGGGTTGGCCTACCTGCGAGCCGCGATCGATTCGCTGTCTCGTCCGGCGACCGCTCCCGTCCCGGAAGGGGATGACGCCGGCGAAGGTGCCGCCGGTGACGGTACTGCCGGTGACGGTGCCGTCGGTGAGGCTGCTACCGGCCACGGTGCTGCCGGCGACGGCACTGCCGACGGCGGTGAGACCGCCGACAGGGGGCGCCGCAAGGGTGGTGGCACCGACCGGCGTTCGACCGAACGCACGCGGCAGCAGCGCCAGTACGACGCGCTGATCGCCCTGGCCCGTCGCGCCATGCGGGCCGGTGAGCTCCCGCGCAATGCGCACGCCCCGGCGCACGTGTTGCTGCGCACCTCGCCAGAGGCGTTGCACGGCGATCCGGAGGGCGAGCCCAACCACCTCGACGGGGTCGGTGCGATCTCCTCGGAGACCGCCCGGCTGATCTGCTGCGAGGCGAGCCTCGCGCCGGTCACCGTCCGCAACGGCGACGTGCTCGACGCGGGACGCACGCGCCGGGAACCGAGCGCACGCCAAGTGGACGCCGTCATCGCTCGGGACGGCGCCTGCGTGGGCTGCGGTTCGAGGGTCAGCCTCTGCCAGATCCATCACGTGCGGTGGTGGCATCGCGATGGCGGTCCCACCGACGTGGACAACTTGTGTTTGCTCTGCTGGGAGTGCCATTGGCACGTCCATCACCACGGGTGGACCGTCCACCGCCGGCCGGCGGGGGCGTTCGAGGTTCACCGACCCGGGGCGTTGGCGCGGTCGCGCGCTCGCGATCCGGGCGGTGGCGACCGGGGTGGTAGGGCTCCGGCTGGTGACGAGCCGAACCAACGGGGTCCGGATCCACGCGAGCCGGGCCAACGTGATCCGGTCGGAGCTGAGCCGGACCCACGCGAGCCGGAGCAACGGAGTGGGGTCGAACCTGAGCCGGACCCACGAGACCCGGAAAGCCGTGATCGGCGCGGCAGGGACCCGACGGGCGCGGGGCCGCCGAACGGTCGCGTGCACCAGCCGGTCGGGGGCTGACCGACGAACGGTCGCAATGATGAGAGGAGAAGCGATGCCGTCCTTGCACTGCGGGCCCGGAAGACTGGTGTCGGGCGCACCCCGGCTGCTAGCGTGCGCCCAGCCGCCGAGGGCGGCGGCCCCGCCTTTAATCGCGGTCCAGTGAGGCCGGAAAGGTGTCCGTGAGCGTCGTCCTGACCGCCGACGACATCCTTCGCGCGCTTCGTCGTATGGCCCACGAGCTCGTCGAGGGCCACCACGACCTCGACCGGCTGATCCTCTTGGGCGTTCGCACCCGCGGGGTGCCGCTGGCCGAACGCCTTGCCGCCCACGTGGCCGCCGTCGAGAAGCCCGTGGCCACCGGCGCGCTCGACACGACGCTGTACCGCGACGACTACGCATCCGCGGGACCGCGACCGGTCGGGCGCACCGACCTCCCCGGATCGATCGACGGGCGCACCGTCGTGCTCGTCGACGACGTCCTCTACACGGGTCGCACGGTGCGGGCGGCGCTCGACGCGCTCACCGACCTCGGCCGGCCCAGCGCCGTCCGCCTCGCGGTGCTCGTCGACCGCGGCCACCGCGAGCTGCCGATCCGGCCCGACATCGTCGGCAAGAACCTGCCGAGCGCGCCGGACGACCACGTGGTGGTCCGTCTCGAGGAGATCGACGGTCGGGACGAGGTCGAGCTGCTCCGGGCCGAGCCCACTCCGCACGCCGACGACGCCACGGAGGCAGGATCGTGATCGGCCGGCACCTGCTCGGGCTCGAGGCGCTGGACGAGGACGCGATCACCGGCGTCCTCGACACCGCCGAGGGACTGAAGGACCTCGCCCTGCGCCCGGTCAAGAAGGTGCCGACCCTGCGCGGGCGCACGGTGTGCAACCTCTTCTACGAGGACTCGACCCGCACCAGAACGTCCTTCGAGTTGGCCGAGAAGCGCCTCTCGGCCGACGTGCTCAACTTCAGCGCCCAGGGCTCCAGCGTCGAGAAGGGCGAGTCCCTCAAGGACACGGCCCTCACGCTCGAGGCGATGGGGGTCGACGCGATCGTGATCCGCCACGAAGCCAGCGGCGCCCCCGAACAGTTGACCCGGTGGGTGGACGCGCACGTGCTGAACGCCGGCGACGGAGCCCACCAACACCCGACGCAGGCGCTGCTCGACCTCTTCACGATCCGTGAGCGGCTCGGGCGCCTGGCCGGCCTGCACGTCGCGGTCGTCGGCGACGTCGTGCACTCCCGCGTCGCGCGCAGCGTCGTGCAGGGCCTCGTCACGATGGGCGCGAAGGTGAGCGTCGTGGGCCCCCGGACCTTGGTGCCCTCGACCGTGGCGCAGTGGACGCGCAACCCGGACGCCGTCGAGGTGCGGGCCGACCTCGACGGGGTGATCGGCGACGTCGATGTCTGCTACCTCCTGCGGGTGCAGCGAGAACGCCAGCAACAGCAGGCGTTCCCCTCCACCCGGGAGTACGCACGGCTGTGGGGGCTCGACCGTGCCCGCCTGGCCCGCCTGCCCGACCACGCGGTCGTGATGCACCCCGGCCCGATGAACCGGGGGGTCGAGATCTCCGCGGAGGCCGCGGACGCGCCGAACGCGGTCATCACCGACCAGGTCACCAACGGGATCGCGGTGCGGATGAGCTGTCTCTACCTGTTGCTCGGAGGTGAGCAGCGGTGAGCCTGACCGGACAATTGCTCACCTTCACGGGCGCGCGCGTCGTCGATCCCGCCCGCGGCGTCGACGAGATCGCCAACGTCGTCGTCGAGGACGACCGGATCGCCAGCGCGGGGGAGGAGAGCCGCGGATTGCGCATCGACGCCGCGGGGCTCGTCATCAGCCCCGGGCTCGTCGACCTGCACACCCACCTGCGCGAGCCCGGCGGCGAGGACGCCGAGACCGTCGCCACGGGCACCGCGGCGGCGGCGGTCGGGGGCTACACCGCGGTCTGCGCGATGGCGAACACCGATCCTGTCTGCGACCACGCCGGCGTCGTCGAACAGGTGCTGCGTCTCGCCCGGGACGCCGCCCGCTGCGACGTGTTCCCCACCGGCGCGATCACCCGGGGCCTCGGCGGCTCGGAACTCGCCGAGATGGGATCGATGGCTGCGCTGGGGGTGGGCTGCTTCTCGGACGACGGGCATCCGGTGCAGTCCGCGCGGGTGCTGCGCCAGGCGATGGCCTACGCCCGCACGTGGGACGCGATCATCTGCAACCACGCCGAGGACAGCGACCTGGCCGCCGGCGGGCAGCTGCACGCCGGAGAGGTCGCCGGGCGGCTCGGGCTGTCCGGTCGGCCGGCCGAGGCCGAGGAGATCATGGTCGCGCGCGACCTGCGGTTGGCCGCCTCCTCGGGGGTGCGGCTGCACGTTCCGCACGTGTCCACCGCCGGTGCGGTCGAGCTGATCCGCGAGGCCAAGGCCCGCGGCGTGCGGGTGACCGCCGAGGTCACCCCCCACCACCTCTGCCTCACCGATGAGTCGGCCGTGGGCTACGACCCGGTCTTCAAGGTGAACCCCCCGCTGCGGACGTCGGTTGACATCGATGCGCTGCGCAGGGGGCTCGCCGACGGGACGATCGACGCGATCGCGACCGATCACGCGCCCCATTCGCACGAGCAGAAGGACCAGGAGTGGACCCAGGCGCCGCCCGGGATGGTGGGCCTCGAGACCGCGCTCGCGGTGACGCTGACTGAACTGGTGCCCGACGACGAGCTCGCCACCCCGGGCGGTGCCGGGGGTGCGCCGCCCGACGGGCTGCTGTCGCTGTCGGGCCTCGTCGACCGGCTGAGCACCCGGCCGGCCGCCGTGTGGGGGCTCTCCGAGCACGGCGGTCCGTTGGAGGTCGGGGCCCCCGCGACGTTCACGGTGTTCGACCCGCAGGAACGGTGGACCGTGGATCCGGCCGCCCTGCGGGGGCGGGCGCGCAACACCCCGTTCGCGGGTCGGCGGCTGCGTGGGCGGGTCCGCTACACCCTGCTGCGTGGGCGCTTCACGTGCCGAGACGGGGAGCCGGCCGAGCCGCTGGCGACGAGCCCGGCGGTGCACCCGTGACCGGTAGCTCGTCGTGGCCGGCGGGGACGCGCTCACCGGCGCTCGTCGTGCTCGAGGACGGCACCACGCTCGAGGGCGTGAGTGCCGGTGCCGTCGGCCGCGCCGCGGGCGAGGTGGTGTTCAACACCGCGATGGCCGGCTACGAGGAGGTCCTGACCGACCCCTCGTACCACGGCCAGATCGTCGTCATGACCGCGCCCCAGCAGGGCAACTACGGCGTGACCGACGAGGACGCCGAGTCCGCCGGCGTGCAGGTCGCCGGCTTCGTCGTCCGCGACCTCGCGCGGCGGGCATCCAACCACCGGGCTCGCCGCGGGCTCGGCGCGTGGCTCACCGACGCGGGGATCGTGGCCGTGAGCGACGTCGACACCCGACTGCTGACGCGGAGGATCCGCGACCGCGGGGCCTTGCGCGGCGTCATCGACGCCGAGGGTGGGGATCGGGAGGAGCTGCTCGCGCAGGCCCGCGCCCACCCCGGCATGGAAGGGACCGAGCTCGCGAGCGCCGTCACGACAGCCGAACGGTACGAGGTCGCCGCCAGTGTCCCGCCCGATGGCCGGGAGCGTCCCTGGCGCGTCGTGTGCGTCGACTTCGGCCTCAAGCGCAACCAGCTGCGGCTGCTGGCCTCGCGGGGGTGCGACGTGACTGTCGTCCCGTCCGAGGCGAGCGCCGAGGACGTGCTCGCGCTCCGTCCCGACGGGGTGTTCCTCTCGAACGGGCCGGGTGACCCGTCGGCGGTGCTCGGCGCGGTGCGGGTGATCCGCGGGATCGTCGAGGCGGGCGTGCCGACGTTCGGGATCTGTCTCGGCCACCAGCTGCTCGGTCTCGCCGCCGGCGCGCGGAGCTACAAGCTGCCGTTCGGCCACCACGGCGTGAACCAGCCGGTGAAGAACCTCGCGCGCGACACCGTCGAGATCGCGAGCCACAACCACGGGTTCGCGGTGGACGCGGCGACGCTGCCGGGCGGGGACGGGCCGCTCGGGCCGGCGCACGAGACGCACGTGAACCTCAACGACGGCACGAACGCCGGTCTCGCGCTCGACGAGCGCCCGGCCTTCAGCGTGCAGTACCACCCCGAGGCCGCGCCCGGGCCGCACGACTCGCGGTACCTGTTCGACGAGTTCGCGCGGTTGCTCGCCGGGCGCTCGAACGGGGGTGTGGCCTGATGCCGCGCCGTGGAGACCTCGGCACGATCGTGATCGTGGGCAGCGGCCCCATCGTGATCGGGCAGGCCTGCGAGTTCGACTACTCGGGGGTGCAGGCGTGCAAGGCGCTGCGCGCCGAGGGCTACCGCGTCGCGCTGGTGAACCCGAACCCCGCGACCATCATGACCGACCCCGAGCTCGCGGACGCCACCTACGTCGAGCCGCTCACCGCGGACTCGGTCGAGCGGGTGTTGGACGTCGAGGTCGCCGAGGTCGCCGAGGTCGCCCACGCCGGGCGGGGAGCCACCGGCGTGGCGCTGCTGCCGACGCTGGGCGGGCAGACCGGGCTCAACGTCGCGATCGAGCTCGCCGACGGCGGCGTGCTCGAACGGCTCGGGGTCGAGCTCATCGGTGCGAACCGCGAGACGATCACCGTGGCCGAGGATCGCGAGCGCTTCGCCGCGGCGATGCGCGACATCGGCGTCGAGGTCGCCGCGTCGACGACCGTCACGCGGGTCGGGGACGCGGAGGCGTTCGCCGAGCGCGTCGGGTTCCCGATCCTGGTGCGCGCCTCGTACACGTTGGGGGGCGCCGGCAGCGGCCTGGCCCGCGACCGCGAGCAGTTCGCGCGGATGGTCGGCGAGGGACTCGCGGCGAGCCCGATCGGCCAGGTGCAGCTCGACGAGTCGCTGCTGGGGTGGAAGGAGTTCGAGCTCGAGGTGATGCGCGACGCGAACGACAGCTGCGTCGTGATCTGCTCCATCGAGAACGTCGACGCGATGGGGGTGCACACCGGCGACTCCGTCACCGTGGCCCCGGCGATGACGCTGGCCGACGTCGAGTACCAGGGCCTGCGCGACACGGCGTTCGCCGTGCTCCGCCGCGTCGGCGTGGAGACCGGCGGATCGAACGTGCAGTTCGCGGTCGATCCCGCCACCGGCCGGCAGGTCGTCGTCGAGATGAACCCTCGCGTCTCTCGCTCCTCGGCGCTGGCGTCGAAGGCCACGGGGTTCCCGATCGCGAAGGTCGCGGCGTTGCTGGCCGTCGGCTACCGCCTCGACGAACTGCGCAACGACATCACCCGTGAGACGGGCGCGGCGTTCGAGCCGGCCATCGACTACGTCGTCACCAAGATCCCGCGTTTCGCGTTCGAGAAGTTCCCGGGGGTGGACGCGACCCTCACGACGAGGATGAAGTCGGTCGGCGAGGTGATGGCGATCGGCGCGACGTTCACCGAGTCGCTCAGCAAGGCCCTCGCGAGCCTGGAGGACGGCACGATCGGGCTGCTGGGGCGCCCCTCCGGGTTCGTGCCTCCGCCCGACACCGTCCCGCCTGACGTCGAGGCGCGTGCGGGCTTCGACGGAGCAGCGGGCCCCGGCCAGTTCGAGGCCGGGGAAGACGATCGCCGGCTGGCCGTCGCCCTGGCGGTGCCCCATGCGCGGCGGCTCCAGGACGCCGACGCGGCGCTCACGCGGGGCTGGTCGATCGAGGCGGTGGCCGCGCTCACCGGCTACGACCCGTGGTTCGTCGATCAACTCGCCCGCGTGGTCGAGGTCCGCCGCGAGCTGCGCGGCCGTGAGGCGCTCGCGAACGTGGATCCCGGCCTGCTCGCTCGCGCGAAGCGCCACGGCCTCACCGACGCGGCGCTGGCCGAGGTGCTGCGCACCGACGAGAGCGACGTGCGGGCCCGGCGGACGCGTGACGGCGTCACCCCGGTGTTCCGCACCGTCGACACGTGCGCGGGCGAGTTCCCCGCCGTCACCCCGTACCACTACGGGACGTACAGCAGCGAGACCGAGGTCGCGCCGAGCGACCGCCCGCGCGTGATCATCCTCGGCAGCGGCCCCAACCGCATCGGGCAGGGCATCGAGTTCGACGCCTGCTGCGTGCAGGCCGTCGGGGCGCTGCGCACCGCCGGGTACGAGACCGTGATGGTCAACTGCAACCCCGAGACCGTCTCCACCGACTACGACATCGCCGACCGCCTCTACTTCGAGCCGCTCACCCTCGAACACGTGCTGGCCGTGCACGAGTCGGAGCTCGCGGCGGTGGGCGGCGACACTTCGAAGGTCGGGGTCCTGTGCCAGCTGGGCGGTCAGACGCCCCTCGGACTCGCCCGCGAGCTCGAGGCCGCCGGCGTCCGCATCCACGGCACGCCGCCGCACGCGATCGACCTCGCGGAGGATCGCGGCCGATTCGGGGCGATCCTCGACGAGCTCGGCATCGCCCAGGCCCCCGGCGAGGTCGCCGCGAGCCCCGACGCGGCCCGCAGCGTCGCCGACCGTGTCGGGTACCCCGTCCTCGTGCGCCCGAGCTACGTGCTGGGCGGCCGAGCGATGGCGATCGTCTACACGCCCGAGCAGCTGTCGGCCTGGCTCGCCGCGAACGCGGGGGAGGGCGCAGTGCTCGTCGACCGATTCCTCGAGGGGGCGGTCGAGGTCGACGTCGATGCGGTCTACGACGGGCACGAACTGTTCGTCGGCGGGGTGCTCGAGCACATCGAGGAGGCGGGCGTGCACTCCGGTGACTCCGCGTGCGTCACGCCACCGCTCACGCTGGGACCCGAGCAGCTCGAGGGCATCCGCGCCGATGCCGAGGCGCTCGCGGCGCGGCTCGGCACGGGCGGGCTCATCAACCTGCAGTTCGCCGTGCGCGACGATCGGCGGTACTGCATCGAGGCGAACCCACGCGCGTCCCGGACCGTGCCGTTCACCGGCAAGGCCACCGGCGTCCCGCTGGTCCAGGCGGCGGCGCGGGTCATGCTCGGCGCGACGCTCGCGGAACTGCGCGGTGACGACGAGGGGCCCTTGCTGCCACCGCACGATGCCGTCGCCGCCCCGGTGGACGGTCACGTCGCGGTGAAGGAGGCCGTGTTGCCGTTCAACCGCTTCCCCGGGGTCGACACGCGGCTCGGCCCGGAGATGCGCTCCACCGGCGAGGTCATGGGGATCGACACGGACTTCGGCGCCGCGTTCGCGAAGAGCCAGGCCGGCACGGGCACGATGGTGCTGCCCACGGGCGGGACCGCGTTCGTCTCGATGGCGAACCGCGACAAGCGCGCGATGATCTTCCCGGTCAAGCGGCTCGCCGACCTCGGCTTCAAGATCGTCGCGACCACCGGTACCGCCGCGGTGTTGCGGCGCGTCGGGGTCAACTGCGAGGTGGTGGGCAAGGTCAGCGACGCGCCCGGGCAGTGGCCGAGCGTCGTCCAGCGCATCGAGGAGGGAGACGTCGACCTGGTCCTCAACACCCCGGCCGGCCAGGCGCCGCGGACCGACGGGTACCGGATCCGCACCGCCGCGGTCGCCCACGGGGTGCCCTGCATCACGACGCTTTCGGGCATGCTGGCGGCCGTCCAGGGCATCGAGGCGTTGCGGGAGGGCCGCGTCGTGGTGCGCAGCTTGCAGCAGTACCACGGCGGGATCGGCAGTGCCGGCCGGCCCGTTCGGAGTGCCGGATGGTGAGTGATGCGCGCGGCCAGGAGCCGCTGCAGTCCACCTGCGAAGTGCTGGCCCACCGCCACGTGGGCGCGTATCACCTGCTCACGATCGTGGCTCCCGAGATGGCCGCCCGAACGGCCCCCGGTCAGATGGTCTCGCTCGGTGTCGGCGGGAGCGGGACGCTGCTCCGCCGTCCGTTCAGCGTCGCCGGCGTGTCACGCCATGGTCCGTGGGCCGGCACGATCGACATCGTCCTCGAGGTGGTCGGCGAGGGCACCGCCTGGCTCGCCCGGCGGAGCAAGCACGACGCGGTCGACGTCGTCGGGCCCCTGGGCCGTGCGTTCCCGGTCCCGGCGCAGCCGGTGACCTGCCTCCTCGTCGGTGGAGGGTACGGGGCCGCGCCGCTGCTCTTCCTGGGCGAGCGACTCCGCCAGGAGAACCTGCGTGTCGACGTCCTGTTCGGGGCCGCGAACGCGGACCGCGTCTACAACTCGATCGAGGCGAAGCGAACCGCGACCGCCGCGATGTTCACGACCGAGGACGGATCGCTCGGGCACAAGGGTCGCGTCACCGATCGGCTCGACGACGTTCTCGACCGGTCCGGCGCCGGGGTCGTCTACGCGTGCGGGCCCATGGGCATGCTCGCCGCGGTCACCCAGGTCGCCCGCGCGCGCCGCGTCCCGGTGCAGGTCTCGGTGGAGGAGGACATGGCCTGCACCACCGGTGTGTGCATGACCTGCGTCATCCCCTACCGGACTCGCGACGAGGTTCGTAACGTGCGAGCGTGCATCGAGGGTCCGGTGCTCGACGGCAAGCGCGTGATGTGGGACCGGATCCGTGACCCGTCCATGAGCGACGGTGGTCCGGGAGGCGAGACGTGAGCAAGCCCTCGCAGATCGTTCGCGTCCGCGCAGCGCCGGATCGCGCCGGCGCCGAGGCCGTCGAGTCGGCAGAGGCGCCGGCCGACTGCTCCGTGCGGCTCGGGCGCCTCGAGCTGCCGACCCCGATCGTCACCGCGTCCGGCTGCTTCGCCAGCGGGCGCGAGATCGACCGGTTCTTCGACATCTCGCGGCTCGGCGCCGTCGTGGCGAAATCGGTGACGCTCGAACCCCGCTCCGGCCTGCCGACGCCGCGGATGGTCGAGACCGAGCGCGGCATGCTGAACGCCATCGGGCTGCAGAATCCCGGGGTGGACGCGTGGCTGGCCGACGACCTGCCGTGGCTCGTCGACCGAGGGGTGCGCCCCATCGCCTCCATCGCGGGCTCGACCGTGCGCGAGTATCGCCAACTGGCCGAGAAGCTGCGCGGGCAGCCCATCGCGGCGGTCGAGGCGAACATCTCGTGCCCGAACGTCGAGGACCGGGGCACGATCTTCGCCTGCCGCCCCGAAGCGACCGCCGAGGCGATCGGTCAGGTCACCCGGCTGCTCGGGGTGCCCGTGTTCGCCAAGCTCACCCCGGACGTCGGGGACATCGCGGAGATCGCCCTGGCCGCACGCGATGCGGGGGCCGCGGGGGTGAGTCTCATCAACACGCTGCTCGGGATGGCGATCGATCCGGAGACGGGCGAGACCGTTCTCGGCGGGGGCACCGGTGGGTTGTCCGGCCCCGCCATCAAGCCGGTCGCAGTCGCCGCGATCCACTCGGTCCACCGTGCCGATCCGGACCTGCCGGTCATCGGCATGGGCGGGGTTCGCACGGTCGAGGACGTCGTGGAGTTCGTCCGCGCGGGGGCGAGCGCCGTCGCGGTGGGGACCGCCACATTCGCCGATCCCGCGGCGGCCTTCCGACTGGTCGAGCAGTTGCCGCGCTGGCTGGCCGATCGGGGGCACGCGCGCCTCTGCGACCTCCGTGGGCAGGTGAGCGGAGCGTGAGCGGCGCCGCCGCGGGCGATGCGGGCGATCGGGGCGAAGATCGCGTCGCGGGCGACGCGGGCGACCTGCGCGATCGGGCCGCGGGCGGCAACCCGCTGGTGGCCGCGCTCGATACCGCCACGCGCGATCGGCTGGCGGTCCTGGCCGCTGAGCTCGGTCCCGAGGTCGGCTACCTGAAGGTGGGGCTCGAGGCGTTCACGGCGCACGGCGGGGACGCGGTACAGATCGCCCGCGCCCACGCACCGGTCTTCCTGGACGCGAAGCTGCACGACATCCCGGCGACCGTGGAGGGCGCTGCGGCCGCGGCCTCAACGCTCGGGGTGTCGCTGCTGACCGTCCACGCCGGTGGTGGTCCCGCGATGATCGCGGCCGCCGCGCGCGGCGCGCCAGACGTGCGCATCCTGGCGGTGACCGTGCTGACCAGCCTCGACGACGACGCGCTCGCGGCCATGGGGCAACCGCCCGCGGTCGAGCAGGTGCCACGCCTGGCCCGAATGGCGGTCGAGGCCGGCGCCGCGGGTCTCGTGTGCGCGCCCGGGGAGGTCGCCGCCGTGCGGGCCGCGGTCGGCGCGCGACCACTCGTGGTGACGCCGGGCATCCGGCCGGCGGTCCCATCGGCGGCCGTCCCATCGGCGGCCGTCCCATCGGCGGCCGAGTCGTCGGCGGGCGAGTCGTCGGCGGGCGAGTCGTCGGCGGGCGAGTTGTCGGCGGGCGAGTTGTCGGCGGGCGAGTCGGTCGGCGGCACCGACGACCAGGCCAGGGTGGGCACGCCCGCGGGCGCGATCGCCGCTGGTGCGGACCTGCTGGTCGTCGGTCGGCCCCTAACCCGGGATCCCGATCCGGCGGCGGCCGCCCGCCGGGTGCGCCGCGAATGCGCGGAGGCCGGCCGATGAGCGGTGCCAGCGCGCCGGGGGGACCCGGCCAGGCGGGTGGTTCCGGGCAGGCGGGCGCCGACCAGGCCGGCGGAGCCCGCCCGGCGAGCGCGAGCGGCGCGCCGGTGGACCCGGTCGAGACCGCGGACCCCGTTGGGACCGGTGGCACCGGATGGGTGACCGCCCGCCTGGAGGCACTCGAGGTGTTGCAGCGCGGCCACTTCCGGCTGTCGAGCGGAACGCACTCGGACACGTACCTGCAGCTGGCCAGAGCGCTGCAGCACCCCGACCTCGCCCTCGAGCTCGGCCGCGCGCTCGCCGGGCGCGCCCGGGACCGAGCGCCGGACGTCGTCGCCTCGCCCGCCCTCGGAGGGGTCCTCGCGGGGTTCGCCACCGCCGCGGCCCTGGGGGTGCGCTTCGTGTTCGCCGAGCGGGGCCGGGACGGTGACCTCGAGTTCCGCCGCGGTCAGGGGCCCGAGGCCGGTGAGCGGGCCTTGGTCGTCGAGGACGTGATCACCACCGGCGGGTCGGCGCGCGAGGTCGAGGCCCTGCTCGAGGCACACGGCGCCTCGTCGGTCGGCCACGCGGCGATCGTCGACCGCTCGGCGGGCGTCGACGAGGCGCAGCGCCCGAGCGAGCCCCCCCTCGCGCTCGTGGTGCTCGAGCCCGCGACCTGGGACCCCGAGGACTGCCCGGCGTGCGCCGCGGGACGGCCGCTCGACGCGCCCGGCAGCCGGCACCGGGGTTGATCGACGATCGCTGCCCGGACGGACGCCCGGCCCGAGCCAGTTGGTGCCTGGCGTGGCCTTCGTCGCGACGCAGGTCACGACGGGCCCCGCCGCGTGATTGACCGGCCCGGTGGTCCGGATAGGATTCCCGCCGCCAGACCACGGCCCTGCGAGGAGACCCATGCCCCTGCCCGAGTTGGACGATGAGGCGCGACGGCAAGCGCTCGAGAAGGCTGCCGAGGCGCGCAAGACACGCGCGGAGCTGAAACAGCAGCTCAAGGACGGCGAGGTGTCGCTGCGCGACGTGCTCGACCGTGCCGAGCGCGACGAGGTGGTCGGCAAGACGAAGGTCGCGGCGGTGCTCGAGGCCATGCCCAAGGTGGGCAAGGTGCGGGCGCGCAAGCTCATGGAGCGCCTCGACATCTCACCCTCCCGCCGCCTGCGCGGCCTCGGCGCGAACCAGCGCGAGCGGCTGCTGGCGGAGTTCGAGGGCGGGTCGTCCTGAGCGGGCCCGGCGCGCCCGAACCGGGCACCGCCGGGACGCCGCCCGAGCCGGCGGGGACCGCCGACGGCCGCTTGCTGGTGGTCAGTGGGCCGGGAGGCGTGGGGAAGGGCACGGTCGTGGCACAGCTCCGAGCACAGCGACCGGACGTCGCGGTCTCGGTGTCGGCGACCACCCGCGCCCCGCGCCCGCACGAGCGCGACGGTGTCGACTACTGGTTCCTCGATCCCGACGCCTTCACCGAGCTCGTGGAGGCCGGCGGGTTCCTCGAGTGGGCCGAATTCGGCGGCGACCGGTACGGCACGCCGTGGTCGAGCGTGGCCGCCGCGCGTGCCGACGGCGGCGTGGTGCTGCTCGAGATCGAGGTCCAGGGCGCGCTGCAGGTGCGTGACCGCTTCGAGGACGCGGTGCTCGTGTTCCTCTGCCCACCGGACGACGACGCGCTCGTCGCACGGTTGCGGCAGCGGGGCACGGACCCGCCCGAGCGCATCGCCGAGCGCATGGCGATCGCGCGGTGGGAGCTCGCCCAGGCCGAGCGCTTCGACATCCGCATCACGAACGACGAGCTCGCCGCCACGGTCGACGAGCTCGCCTCTATACTCGATGTGATGGGCACGGGCGGCCGACCGACCGAACACGGCACCTGCGGCCCCGAGGGACCACCCGAGGGGGGACGAGAGGAGTGATGCGCCATCGCGACGATCGATGAGCTGCTCGGCAAGGTCGACAGCAAGTACACCCTGGTCCACCTCGCCGCCAAGCGCGCGCGAGAGATCAACAACTACTACCACGCGCTCGGCGAGGGGCTCGGCCAGTACACGCCGCCGCTGGTGGACTCCACGTCGAACAAGCCGCTGTCGATCTCGCTCGAGGAGATCGCTGCCGAGAAGATCGTCGTGCAGCACCCCGGGGACGCGCGTCGCGCCGCGGAGGAGATGCTCGGCTCGTCCGAGGGCGAGGGTGGCGAGGTCGTCCCCCTCGATCCCGGCGTGTTCGAGGAGGCCGTCGTCGAGGACCCGGCGGCGCAGGGGCTCACCTCGGACATGGCCCGCACCGTGCCGAGCGCCGAGGACGTCGCCGCTCAGGCGCTCGGCGCGCCCGAGGAGGGCGAGGGCGAGGAGGCCGAGGCACCGGTCGGCGAGAGCGAGCTCACCGATGCCGGCGCCGAGGAGGACGACCCGGACGCCTGAGGCGGCCGGCGACCGCGAGACGCGGAACGGGAGCCGTATGACCGGGCGGGCGGTGCTGCGGGACGCCCACGTCCTGCTCGGTGTGGGCGGGGGGATCGCGGCCTACAAGGCGGCGGCGCTGACCCGCGCGCTGCGACGCGAGGGCGCGACCGTCCAGGTCGTGCTCACCGAGTCGGCCGCGGCGTTCGTCGGTCCCGCGACGTTCGCCGGTCTCACCGGTCGGGAGGTGCCCACAGGGATCCTCGCCGATGCCCACCGGATCCTGCACGTGCAGCTCGCCCGCGAGGCCGACGTGGCCATCGTCGCCCCGGCGACCGCGAACCTGCTGGCGAAGTTCGCGACGGGGCTCGCCGACGACCTGCTCTCGTCGACCTGGACGTGCCTCACCTGCCCGACGGTCATCGCGCCCGCGATGCACACCGAGATGTGGCAGCACCCCGCCGTGCAGGCCAACGCGCGACTGCTCGCCGACCGGGGCGCGGAGATCGTCGGCCCGGACGAGGGGGAGCTCGCCGGTGGCGACGAGGGCCCCGGCCGTATGGCCGAGGAGCCGGCGATCCTCGATGCGCTCGCCCGTGCGCTCGCGCCGCCCACTGGCCCGTTGGTTGGCCGACGGGTGGTCGTCACCGCCGGCGGCACACGCGAACCGATCGACCCGGTCCGCTTCATCGGTAACCGTTCGAGCGGCAAGATGGGCACGTCGATCGCCGAGGCCTGCGCGCGCCGGGGCGCGCGCGTCGATCTCGTCACCACCGCCAGCGGGCTGCCCGTCCCCCCGGGCGTGCGCGCCCTCCACGTGGACACGGCTCTTGAGATGCGCGAGGCCGTCCGAGGGCTCACCGCCGACGCCGACGCGATCGTCAAGGCGGCCGCGGTCGCCGACTTCCGGCCGGCCAGCTACCACGATCAGAAGCTGAAGAAGGAGGCCGACGGCCTCGCCGAGGTCGTGCTGACCCGCAACCCCGACATCCTCGCCGAGCTCGGTCGCGAGCGCGGGCCCGAGGGTCCGCTGCTCGTGGGGTTCGCCGCCGAGACCGACCTCGAGGAGGAACGGGGACGCGAGAAGCTGCACGACAAGGGCATCGACCTGATCGTCATCAACCGCGTCGACATGGCCGACGCCGGCTTCGGCGTGGACACGAACCGAGCCCTCCTGTTGACTGCACAAGGGGGACGCACCGAGGTGCCCCTCACGACCAAGTCGCGTCTCGCGGAGGTGCTCTGCAACGAGCTCGAGCACCTCCTGGCCGAGCGCGACCGCGGCACCGGACCCGAGCCCGAACCCTTGGGGGCACCCGAGGACACCCACGCCCCCGACGCACCCCCGGAGGGCTGACGATGAGCGACCCCTGGCTGTTCACGTCCGAGTCCGTGACCGAAGGTCACCCCGACAAGCTCGCCGACCAGATCTCGGACGCGGTGCTCGACGCGGTGCTGACCCACGATCCCGACCCGGCGGCCGCCCGCGTCGCCGTCGAGACGCTCGTGACCACCGGGCTGGTGATCGTCGCGGGCGAGGTCTCCACCCAGGTCTACATCGACATCAACCGGTTGGTGCGCGAGACGGTCACCCGCGTCGGCTACGACCGCGCGGAGGCCGGGTTCGACGGCAACACCTGCGGAGTGCTCGTCGCGCTCGACGAGCAGTCCCCTGACATCGCCGGAGGCGTCGACAAGAGCCTCGAGGTGCGCCGCGGCACCGCGGAGTCGAGCGAGTTCGACTCGCTGGGCGCAGGCGATCAGGGCATGGTGTTCGGCTACGCGACCGACGAGACCCCCACGCTCATGCCCACGCCGATCCACCTCGCCCACCGGCTCGCGGAACGGCTCGCGCACGTGCGGCACAGCGGTGAGGTGCCGTACCTGCGGCCGGACGGGAAGACGCAGGTCACCGTCGAGTACGGGCCGGACGGGCGCCCCCAACGGCTGGTGCGGGTGCTGATCTCCGCCCAGCACCGACCCGACATCGACACCGAGACCCTGCTCGCGCCCGACATCCGGGAGCAGGTCATCGCGCCGGTCATGCTCGACGACCTGCCGTGGGACGACACGGACATCCTGGTGAACCCGAGCGGTCGGTTCGAGTTCGGCGGACCGCAGGCCGACGCGGGGGTGACCGGCCGGAAGGTCGTCGTGGACACCTACGGCGGGATGGCCCGCCACGGCGGGGGCGCGTTCAGCGGGAAGGACGCGACGAAGGTGGATCGGTCGGCCGCTTACGCCGCGCGATGGGTCGCCAAGCACGTCGTCGCCGCCGGCCTCGCCCGCAAGGCCGAGCTGCAGGTCGCCTACGCGATCGGGGTGGCCCATCCGGTGAGCATCATGCTCGACACCTTCGGCACCGAACAGGTCGACCCGGCGCGGATCCGGGACGCGATCAGCGAGGTGTTCGACCTGCGGCCGGCGGCGCTCATCGCCGACCTCGGTCTGCGGCGCCCGATCTTCCGCGCGACGAGCGCGTACGGGCACTTCGGCCGCGAGGGCGACGCCTTCTCGTGGGAGCGGGTCGACCGGGTCGACGCGCTGCGTCGCGCCGCCGGCTCGTAGGGCACGTGCCGCAGGCCGCGCCGCCGTCCGAGGGCGGGGGCCCGAACGGTCGTGCCCCGGGGTACGCGAGGGTGATCGTCGACGTGCGCCCGGCCCACCTCGATCATCCCTTCGACTACCGCATCCCCGAGGGCGCCACGGTCGGGATCGGTCAGCGTGTGCGCGTGGCCTTCGCCGGGCGTCGACGGACCGGCTGGGTCGTCGACCTCGCCGACGAGCCCGAGACCGACCCGGCACGCGTGCGCGACCTCGCGCTCGTCCAGGGCGAGACCCGCTGGTTCGACCGCGACGACCTGCGCTTCTATCGGTGGGTGGCCGACCGGTGGGCCGGCACGCTCGCGGACGTGCTCCGCCACGCCGTGCCGGCACGGGTGGCCGCCGTCGACCGGGAGGCCGCTGAATGGCCGGCGCCGCCGCCGTGCACGCCGTCGCGACCCCCGCCCGCCGCGGCGTGGGAGGCCTACGGGGCCGAGAGCCTGCTGGCCGCGGCCGACGCGCCCGACGAATCGGGGGCACCGGCGTTCTGGTGGCGCCCGCTGGCCGATGCCGATCCGGCCGGGGCGGTCGCCGAGCTCGCCGCGCGCACGCTCGCTGCGGGAAGGGGCGTGCTCGTGATCGCGCCGGAGCCGAACGCTCCCGCGCTGGACGCCGTCGCGGGCCTGGACCCCGACCGCACCGTCGACTGGCGCGCCGCGCAGGGCCCCCGGTCGCGTCACCGTGCGTTCCTGCGGGGTCGCACCGGCCACGCGCGCGTGGCGGTCGGGGAGCGGGGGGCGGTGTTCGCGCCCGTGGCCGAGCTCGGCCTCGTGATCGCCCTCGACGAGGCCAACCCCGCCTACAAGGAGCACCGCAGCCCGCGCTTTCACGCCCGCGACGTCGCGCTCGCGCGGGCGCGGTTCGCCGGGGTGCCGGCGGTGGTCACCGGCGACCTCCCGAGCGCGGCCCTGTGGAGACTGCTCGGCGACGGGCACGTCGCCGAGCTGCGGGCCCCCCGCGCCGTCGAGACCGATCGTGCCCCGGCCGTCGAGGTGATCGACCTCGCGGACCCTCGCCCCCGGCCGCGGGCGAGGCTGTCGAGCGTCGCGGACCGAGCCCTTGCCCGCACGGTCGGTGAGGGGGGTGCCGCGCTCGTGCTCGCGACCCGTCGTGGCGAGGGGACGGCGCTGGCCTGTTCCGGATGCGGGGAGCGGCTGGTGTGCCCGGTGTGCGCTGGGTCGCTGGCCGCGCACGGGTCCGGCCGCGGCTGTCCCACCTGTGGTTGGACGGGCTCGGCGGAGCCTTGTCGGCGGTGCGGGGACACGCGCACGGCGCCGCTCGCGGCGGGCGCCGAGCGCCTCGCGGCCGAGCTCGGTCGGGCGCACCCGGCAGCGGAGGTGGTCGCGCTCGAGGGCTACGACGCGCCCGGGCCGACGGAACGCCCGGCGATCGCGGTGGCCACGCGCGGCGCGATCGTCGACCGCCCGGGCTGGCTCGGCTCGGACCGGGCCACGGTGCTCGTGGTCCCGGACGCGGACGCGTTGCGCGGCCGTGCGGACCTCGAGGCGGGGGAGGATGCGCTGCGCCTCTGGATGGACGCCGCGCGCCTGGCCGACCACATCGTCCTGCAGACCCGGGAGCCCCGGGCGGCCGGCGTGCAGGCGCTGGTGCGCTGGGACCCCGACGGATTCTGGCGCCGCGAGGAGCGCTGGCGAGCGGAACTGGGGTTCCCCCCGGCCCGGACGCTGGTCCGCGTGGAGGCCGGGCGCCACGCGGAGCTGGTCGGCGAGCAGTTGCGCGAGGCCCTCGCCGGGATCGCCGATGTGCTCGGTCCGGACCCCGGTGGGGCGCTGCTCGTGAAGACCGCGCGCCTGCGTGGCACGCTACGCGCGCTGGTGCCACTGCGCGCCGCGTGGGGCCGGGACGACCTGGGCGTCCGCGTCGACGTCGATCCCGTCCCCGCGGGCTAGCCGCGCCGGCCGAGCGCCTCGACGCCCTGCTCGACGCGCTCCGCGGCGCCGTGTGCGTCGCCGGATCCCCGATCCAAGGACGGAAGAGATGGCCCGCCTGCCGATCCGCATCTTCGGCGACCCGGTGCTGCGCAGCCGCGCGGCGGAGGTCACCGACTTCGACGCCGCGCTCGCGCGGCTCGCCGAGGACATGCTGGAGACGATGCGCGCCGCCGAGGGCGCCGGCTTGGCCGCGAACCAGGTGGGCGTGCTGAAGCGGCTGTTCACGTGGGAGGAGTCGGACGAGCACGGCGCGCTGGTCAACCCCGAGGTCGTCGAGACGAGCGAGGAGACCCAGGACGGCGACGAGGGGTGCCTCTCGTTCCCCGGCCTGTTCTACCCCACCGAGCGGCCGTTCCGCGCCCGGGTCCGCGGTCGCGACGTGCACGGTGACGAGATGGAGTACACCGTCGAGGAGCTGCGCGCGCGGATCTTCCTGCACGAACTCGACCACCTCAACGGGATCCTCTTCATCGACCACCTCGCACGTCACGACCGCAAGGAGGCGATGCGCCGGATCCGCGAGGGCGAGCTCGAGCAGCCGCGTCGGCCGGCCGCCGACGACGAGCCCCCCGCGGCCTGATCATGCGGATCTGCTTCTTCGGCACCCCCGAGCCCGCCGTCCCCGGCCTGCGGGGCCTGGTCGACGACCCCGGGATCGAGGTCGCGGCGGTCGTGACCAATCCGGACCGCCCGAAGGGGCGGGGACAGAAGCTCGCCCCGCCGCCGGTCAAGATCGTCGCGGCCGAGGCCGACGTGCCGGTGTGGCAACCGGAGAAGCCCCGCGAGATCCGCGATGACCTGGCGGCGCTCGAGGTCGACGCGTGCGCGATCGTGGCCTACGGCGCGATCCTGCGTCGCGACGTGCTCGATGCCGGGGGCGCCGGCTTCGTGAACCTGCACTTCTCGTTGCTGCCCGCGTGGCGTGGAGCCGCCCCCGTGCCCCACGCGATCGTCGCCGGGGACCGGCAGACGGGGGTGACCTGCTTCCTGCTGGACGAGGGCATGGACACCGGCCCCGTGCTCGGGTCGGCGCGCACGCAGATCGGCGAGCGCGAGACGGCCGGTGAGCTCACCGCGCGACTCGCCGACCTCGGGGCCCCAGTGCTGCGCGAGGCACTGCGCGGCCTCGTGGACGGCTCGATCACCCCGCGACCGCAGCCCGAGGAGGGCGTCAGCTACGCCCCGAAGCTCACGACCGAGGACGCCCGGCTCGCCTGGTCGGAGCCGGCCGACGCGATCGACCGTGTCGTGCGCGCGTTCAACCCGGTGCCGGGGGCGCACACCACGTGGCAGGGCGAGCGGCTCAAGGTCCACCGGGTCACCCTGGTCGCTGCGCCCACCGGCGCCGCGACGCCCGCGCCCGGGACCGTGCTCGGGGTGGACGAGCCCGGCGAGGGGCTCGGCGGCCCGATCGTCGCCTGCGGCGAGGGGACGGTCCGACTCGACGAGGTGCAGCCCGCCGGCAAGCCGCGGATGAGCGGGGCGGCGTTCGCGCGGGGGGTGCGCCTCGACGGGGCCGTGCTGGGCTCGTGAGTCGACCCGGCGAGGATGCGACCGACCGCGGCGCGGGCGTGCCGGCACGGCGGGTGGCGCTGCGGGCGCTGCGGCGGGCCCACCGCGACGACGCGTGGGGCAGTCCGGCGCTCGACGCGGCGCTGGGAGAGGCGCAGCTCGACGCGCGAGACCGCGCGTTCGCGACGGCGCTCGCCCTCGACACGCTGCGGCGCGAGGGCACGCTCGACTGGGCGCTCGGTCAGGTGCTGGACCGCTCGATCGACGACATCGAGCCCGACGTCCGCGACGTGCTGCGCCTCGGTGCGTGGCAGATCGGGTACGGCCGGGTGCCGACCCGGGCCGCGGTGAGCACCTCGGTGGAGCTCGCACGCGAGGAGGTCGGCGCCCGCGCCACGGGGTTCGTGAACGGGGTGCTCCGGGCCCTGGGACGCCGCTGGGACGAGCTCCCGTGGCCCGACCCCTCCGAGCCCGAGGGCCTCGCGCTGGCGACCGGCTACCCGCGCTGGGTCGTCGAGGCGGCGGTGGCCCGCTTCGGGGCGGGGGCCCGGTCGGTGCTCGAGGCCGGCAACGCGCCGCCGGGAGCCACGCTGCGTGCGCGTCCGGGGGCACGCGACGCGCTCGTGGCCGAACTCCGGGACGCCGGGCTGTCGGCTGAGCCGGGCCGGCTCCACGAGCTCGCGGTGCGCGTGCCGGGAGCCGACCCGCGACGGCTCGCCGCCACGCGGGAGGGGCGTGCCGTCACCCAGGACGAGGCGTCGATGCTGGTGGTCGATGCCCTCGACGCTCGACTGGACCCGCACAGTCGGGTTCTGGAGCCGTGCGCCGCCCCCGGGGGAAAGGCCAGCGACCTCGTCCTGCGGGGTCACCGCGTGGTGGCCGCGGACCGGCACGCGGGACGCGTGCGCGAGATGGCGGACCTCGTCGGGCGGTTGGGCATCGACCTCGACCTGGCGGTCGCCGACGGGACGACGAGCCCGTGGCGCGACGGCGCGTTCGACGCGGTGCTCGTGGACGCGCCCTGTACGGGCCTCGGCACGGTCCGTCGTCGGCCCGAGTTGCGCTGGCGGCGCGATCCTGGCGATCCGGGCACGCTCGCGGAGCTGCAGCGCGCGTTGCTCGCGGCAGCCGTGCGATCGGTGCCATCGGGCGGGACGGTGTGTTACAGCGTGTGCACGTGGACCGCCGCCGAGACCGACGAGGTCGTGGCCTGGGCGCTGGCCCACCTACCCGTGCGGCTCGTCCCCGCTGACGGGCCGCCGGACGCGGAGGCGGCGCACGCTGGCGCGGTGCAACTGCGCCCGGACGAGCACGACAGCGACGGCATGTACTACGCCGTGCTGCGGCGGGAGTAGGCACGGCCCCGGGCCGGCTCGCGGGACCGGTCCGGCGGAGGCACTCGAGTCGCCGGCTCGGCGGCCGACGGGTGGGGCGCGTGCGCCCGATTCACCACCGACACCAGCATGGTGGGGCAGGCAAGGCGCCCGCATGGCGGAGGGCGATGGCTGAGCGAATCCTCGTGGTGGACCACGAACCGGAGACCCGCCGGTTCGTGGAGGTCAACCTGCGCTTGTCGGGCTACGACGTCGAGACCGCCGAGACCGGCCGGCAGGCACTCGCGTTCGCGCGGGAGTCGACCCCGGACCTCGTCGTGACCGATGTGGCCACCCCGGACATGGACGGCTGCGAGATGATCCGTGCTCTGCGCGCACGCGGTGCGACGAGCCACGTGCCCGTGATCGTGCTGACATCGCGGGCGCTGACGGGGGACCGCGTGCTCGGCCTGACCGCCGGTGCCGACGATTACCTGCGCAAGCCGTGCGACCCGGCCGAGCTCGTCGCGAGGGCCCGCTCGCTCCTGAACCGAGTCGGTGAACTGCGGGCCACCTCGCCGCTCACGGGGCTGCCCGGCAACCACCGGATCGATCGGGAGCTCGCGCGCCGCGTCGGTCAGCGCGAGCCGTTGGCGCTGGCGTACGCGGACCTGAACCACTTCAAGACGTTCAACGACCGGTACGGGTTCCTGCGGGGCGACGACGTGCTCGCGTTGACCGCACAAGTGACCCGCGACGCCGTCGCCACCTGCGGCGACCCGGAGGCGTTCGCCGGCCACATCGGCGGCGACGACTTCATGGTGCTGCTGGCACCCGACTGCGTCACCGGCCTGTGCGAGACGATCATCGCCGAGTTCGACCGGCAGGTGCCGTCGCTGTACGACGACGAGGACGCGGCACGTGGGTACCTGGAGCTCGAGGACCGCCGCGGGCGCGCGCACCGAGCCGCCATCGTGTCGATCGCCATCGGCGTGGCGACCACCGAGCGTCGCTGGTTCGCCGACCATCGGGCGATCGTCGAGGTGGCGACGGAGCTGAAGACGTTCGTGAAGCACAACCGGCCCGGCTCGGCCTACGCCATCGACGGGCGCCGCGATCACGGTCCGCCGGCGCCACGAACCGAGCACGACGGGCACGACGGGGTGGACGCGATGGACGGGCCGAACGGCGAGTCGTCCGTGACGCGCGACCGCGACCACGCGGCGGTAGGCTTCGGCGGGAACGCGTCCGCGGGGCAGGGTGAAATCCCCGACCGGCGGTGACTCGCGCCCGGCGCGGGAAGCCCGCGACCCGTCGGCACACTGACCGACGGTGGATCCGGTGACGCGGCCGGTACGGCCGCCAGTCCGGAGCCGACGGTGAGAGTCCGGAGGAGAGCGGCGCGACGTGACGGGCCGGCCGACGCCCGTCGTCTGCCGTGCGCCCCGCGGAGCCTGCGTCCGTCCCGACAGCCGGCCCGGTGGGCAGGGGGTGCACGGTGCAGAGCACCACGGCTCGACACGAGCCACCGGCCGCCATGTCCGCGACCGCGGAGGACCTCGCCTGCATGGATCGCGCGCTCGCGCTGGCCGAGCACGCCCGCGGGCACGCACGGCCCAATCCCGCGGTCGGCTGCGTGGTCACCCAGCAGGGGACCCTCGTGGGGGAGGGGTGGACACAGCCGCCCGGGGGTCCGCACGCGGAGGTCGTCGCGCTCGAGCGCGCGGGCGCGCGGGCGCGCGGGGCGACCGCCTTCGTCACCCTCGAGCCCTGCGACCACGCGGGTCGGACGGGCCCGTGCACGCGGGCGCTGATCGACGCGGGCGTCGCTCGGGTGGTGATCGCCGCCGCCGACCCCGACCCGATCGCCGCCGGGGGGCGGGCGACCCTCGAGGCGGCCGGGATCGACGTGACCACGGGGCTGCGCGCCGACGTCGCTCGGGAGCAGAACGCCGCGTTCCTGCATCCGCTGGAGACCGGGCGCCCCTTGCTCACCGTCAAGCTCGCGGTGAGCCTGGACGGGCGCATCGCCGCCGCCGACGGGACGAGCCAGTGGCTCACGGGGTCGGGGACGCGCCAGCGCGCCCATCGCCTGCGCGCGGACTGCGACGCGGTGGTGGTCGGCGCCGGGACGGTGCTCACCGACGATCCCCGGCTCACGGTCCGGCTCGACGAGTCCACCCGCCAGCCGTTGCGGGTCGTGCTGGATCGCCGCGCTCGGACGGCCGCGGGGGCGCGGGTCTACGACGACGCCGCTCCGAGCCTGGCGATCGTGGGTGCCGAGGCGGACGCGGGCCATCTCGTCGACGCCGGCGTGGGGGTCGCGCGGTTGCCGGCCGCGGATGGCGATGGCGACGATGCCGGCGATCTGCTGGCGGCGCTGGCCATGCTCGGGTCGCGCGGCGTCCAGTCGGCCCTGCTCGAGGGCGGCGCCCGCCTCGTGGCGAGCTCGTTGGCCGCAGGGTGCGCCGACCGCCTCGCTGTGCACATCGCGCCCGTGTGGCTCGGCGACGACGGCCGGCCCGGCGCGGTCGGTCTCGACATCCGCACGCTGAGTGAGGCGCCTCGCTTCGGGCTCGAATCGGTGGCGCGGGTCGGGGACGATGCCGTGCTGCACTGCCGTGCACCCGCTCCCGTGCCTGATCCCGGCGCTCGTGACCCTGAACCCCACGCTCCTCACGGTACCTCCGGCGGGCTCCGACCGGGCCGGGGAGCGGTGCCCCCGAACACGGAGGCGGGCTGATGTTCACCGGGATCGTCGAGGAGCTCGGATCGGTCGCGGGGATCGAGCGCGACGGCGGCAGCGCCCGCCTGCGCGTGGCGTGCCGCACCGTGCTCGCCGACACCGGCGTGGGCGACTCGGTGAACGTGAACGGGTGCTGCCTCACGGCCACGCGCATCGATCCCGCGGAAGGCTTCACCGCCGACCTGATGGGCGAGACCCTCGATCGGACGGCGCTGGGGGTGCTCGCCCCCGGGGACCCGGTCAACCTCGAGCGGTCCGTGCCGGCGAACGGGCGCTTGGGCGGTCACCTCGTGCAGGGCCACGTCGACGCGGTCGCGACCGTGGAGGAGGTGGCCGACCTCGGCACGTGGACCCGCATGACGATCCGGGCGCCCGCCGACCTGCGGCCCTACCTCGTCGAGAAGGGATCGGTGACCGTCGACGGGGTGTCGCTCACCGTGGCGGAGCTGGGTGGCGACACGTTCGCGCTCGGCCTGATCCCGCACACCCTCTCGGTCACCACGCTCGGCCGCCGAGCCGCCGGGGACCCGGTCAATCTGGAGGCCGACGTGATCGCGAAGTACGTTGAGCGGATGCTGCGTGCCGGGACACCCACCCCGTACGACGCGCCGGACGCGTTCCGCGGCACCGTCGCCGATACCGCGCCCACGAGCAGGCAGGAGGACGCGCAGCCATGAGCGCTGGGGAGCACGCGACCACGACGGGCGCCTCGCCCGGGACACCACCGCCCGAGGCCACGCAGGCGCGCGATTCGGGTGACCCGCGCGGGGCGTCCGAGCCCGAGGCGCACTTCTCGCCGGTCGCGGCCGCCATCGGCACCGTGGCCGCCGGGGGGATGGCCGTCGTCGTCGACGACGCTGACCGCGAGAACGAGGGGGACCTGATCATGGCCGCGGAGGCCGTGACCCCCGAGGCGGTGGCGTTCATCGTCCGACACACGAGCGGGGTGGTCTGCGCGCCGCTCTCCGGTGAACGGCTCGACGCGCTCGACATCCCCCTGATGGTCAAGGGCGGCTCCGACCAGCACGGCACGGCGTTCACCGTGAGCGTCGACCTCGCCGAGGGCACCACCACCGGCATCAGCGCCGCGGACCGCGCCGCGACCCTGCGCGCGCTCGTCGACCGCTCGCGAGGCCCCCGGGACTTCAACCGTCCCGGCCACATCTTCCCGTTGCGGGCACAACCCGGTGGCGTGCTCAAGCGCGCCGGGCACACCGAGGCCGCGGTCGACCTCGCCCGCCTGGCGGGTTGGCAGCCGGCCGGCGTGCTCTGCGAGCTCGTGAACGACGACGGCACGATGATGCGGCTGCCGGAGCTCACCGCGTTCGCTCGCGACCACGACCTGCCGATCATCTCGATCGCGGACCTCATCTCCTACCGCCGCCGCTACGAGAAGCTCGTGCGCAGGGTCGCCGAGGCCACGATCCCGACCCCGTACGGGCCGTTCACCGCGATCGGCTACGAGTCCCTGGTCGACGGGCTCCAGCACGTCGCGCTCGTGTGCGGCGACCCCTCGGGCAAGGACGAGGTGCTCGTCCGCATGCACTCCGAATGCCTGACCGGGGACATCTTCGGCAGCCTGCGGTGCGACTGCGGGACCCAGCTCAACGACGCGCTGCGCAAGATCGCCGACGCCGGCGAGGGCGTGCTCGTGTACATCCGGGGCCACGAGGGCCGGGGCATCGGGATCATGCACAAGCTCCAGGCCTACAAGCTCCAGGACGACGGGCACGACACGGTCGAGGCCAACATCGAGCTCGGGTTCCCGGCCGACAGCCGCGACTACGGTACGGGGGCCCAGATCCTCGTGGACCTCGGTCTGTCGACACTGCGCCTGCTCTCGAACAACCCCGCCAAGCGCGCCGGGCTCGAGGGCTACGGGCTCGAGATCGTCGACCGCGTGCCGATCGAGACGACGCCGACCCCCGAGAACCTGCGCTATCTCGAGGCCAAGCGCGACAAGATGGGCCACCAGCTCGTCGGGCTCGCCGACGCGGTCGAGGAGGCGCTCGAGGAGGAGCAGGAGGCGGCCGGGGGCGAGGAGGAGGCCGAGGAGCCGGACCGCTAGGCGCGGAGCCACAGGAGCAGGGACTGCACCCGCGAGCGGAAGGCTCGGGACGGGGTGCTGCGGGCGAACGGGCGCCGACGGTGGCTGTCGGCCCCGCGGACGATGGGAGCGATGGATGCAGGTGCACGAAGGACCGCTGGACGCGACCGGGCTCAGGGTCGGCCTGGTCGCCGCGCGCTTCAACGAGACGGTGGTACGGCGTCTCGTGGACGGTGCACAGGACTGCCTGCGACGCCACGGAGCAGACGACGACGCGATCGAGCTCGTCTGGGTGCCCGGTTCCTGGGAGCTGCCGTTGGTGGTGGATCGTCTGGCCGCGCGCGGCGATCTCGACGCGATCGTCACGTTGGGCGCCGTCGTTCGGGGCGAGACCGCGCACTTCGACTACGTCGCGGGTCAGGCCGCCGACGTGGGGCAGCTCGCGGTCCGCCACGGCCTGCCGATCAGCAACGCCGTGCTGACCACCGAGACCTACGATCAGGCGGTCGACCGTGCCGGCGGCAAGCTGGGCAACAAGGGATGGGAGGCCGCCCTCGCGGCCATCGAGACCGTCCGTGTCCTCCAATCCGTCTCGGGCGGGACCCGGCGCTCCTGACGGACTCGTGCGGTTCACAGGCGCCGCTGCCGGGGTTCCGGCGTGCGCCGGCGGGAGCAGGCAGACTACGCCGCCATGACCCTGCCGACCGTCGCCGTGGCCGTGCTGCTCGGCCTCCTAGCCGGCTCGTTCGCGAACGTCGCGATCGTCCGTGTCCCCGAGGGTGGCTCCGTCGTGCGTCCGCGCAGCGCGTGCCCGGGATGTGACGCGCGCATCGCGCCCCGCGACAACGTGCCGGTCCTCTCGTGGCTCTGGCTGCGGGGACGCTGTCGATCCTGCGCCGAGCGGATCCCCGTCCGCTACCCGCTGGTCGAGATCGGCATCGGCGTGCTGTTCGGCGTCGTGGCGTGGCGGGTCGGCCTCGACCCGCTGCTGCCGGCGTGGCTGTTGTTCGCCTGGACCCTGTTCGTGCTCGCCGTGATCGATCTGCGCGTCCGTCGGATCCCCAACCGCCTCACCTACCCGCTGACGCCCGTGCTGCTCCTCCTCGTGGTCGGTGGTGCGTTGCTCGGCGGCGATCCGGCAGGAGCGTTGCGGGGTGTGCTCGGCGGAGTCGCCGCGTTCGCCGCCCTGCTCGCCCTCGCGCTGATCAGCCCGCGCGGGATGGGGATGGGGGACGTCAAGCTGGCGGGGTTCATCGGCGTGGGGCTCGGCCCGTTGGGCTGGGGGGAGGTGCTGCTCGGGGTCTTCGGCGGCTTCCTGGTCGGGGGGATCGTCGCGATCGCCCTGCTCGCGACCGGGCTGCGCACCCGCAAGGACTACGTGCCGTTCGGTCCCTCGCTGGCGGCGGGGGCGCTCGCGGCGTTGTTGGTCGGTGAACCGATCATCGACGCGTACCGTGCCGCTGTCGGCATGTAGCCTTGCGGCGAGCCCCAGCCGGACGGGTGGATGCTCGGCCGCGGCCACCGGCGCGCGGGCAGCGCAGCCAACGGTACGGGGTAATCCCGACCATCCCCGTGGAATCAAGGAGGTCCCAGCGATGAGCGGCGACCCGCAGGAGCAGCAGCCGAGCGACGAGCAGATGCGCGCGTACGTCGAGCAGTTGCGCGCAGCCGACCCCTCCGAGATCGTCGCGCAGGCCTTCGCGATGCTCGGGACCGGGGCCCAGACCAAGCTGGGACGCCCGGACGCGCGCGTGTTGATCGACGCGGCCCAGGCGATGGTCGACGCGCTCGAGGGGCGGCTGCCCGACCAGCTGGCCCAGGGGATGCGCAACGACCTCTCGCAGCTGCAGCAGGCGCAGGTGCAGTCCGAGAGCGAGGCGGGGGCCGCGCCCGAGCAGCAGGCCGGCCAGTCCGACCTCGGCGCGGCCCCGGGCGGTGGTGACGCTGCCTCGGGTCAGGGCGGCGAGCAGTCCTCCGAGCAGAGCGGGCAACGTGCCGCGGACCGCCTCTGGATCCCCGGCCAGTAGCCGCTTGCCGGGGCGCCGCGTCGCGGGCGCGCCCGGGGAACGATAAACTCGGACGGTCGGGTGCGGTCGTCTCCACGCCCGACCGTCGAGCGACGACAACCGAATCATCGAACGAACGACAAGTGGGAGCGCCTCTCCCCACCCCGCGAGGCCCGGAGCACCGGCCGCACTCAGCGAGGGTACGCGCGATGCACGACCGACCGGCGGCCACCGGGCGTCGGCTGGGTCGTGGCAGCGCGCGCGAGGAGGCCGCTCCCGTGGGGAGCGGCCGTCGTGTGTTCGGCCTGGGCTCGCGCCGGGCGGAACGGGTTCCAGACGGGTCGCACCCCAACGGGCCGGCGTCCCGCCACGGGTCGTCAGCCAGCCCGCGTGCGGGCTGCGCGTGAGGACGTTGCGCGCGTGAGGACGTCAGGGACCGAGCCTGCAACCGACACCGAGGGGAACCGCCATGCCGAAGCAGAAGCGTCACAGCGGCGCTCGTGACCGCTTTCGCGTGACCAAGAACGGCAAGGTGCTGCACCGGCGGCAGAACCGCAACCACCTGCTCGCGAAGAAGACGAGCCAGCGCAAGCGTCGGCTCTACGGCACCGATGAGCTCACCGGCGGCGACGCCAAGCAGGTCAAGCGCATGCTCCGCCCGGACCAGTAGCCGCGCGGCACCCGAGCATTCGCCCGACCGACGGGCGCGCGCCCGGCCCACGGGCATTGGCCCGACCGACGGGCGCGCGCCCGGCCCGCGGGACCCGCTGGATCCGCCGGATCCGCTGGCTTCGTCGGGCCCGCCGGATCACCGGAGAAGGCTGATCCGGCTCACCGCCCACTCCCGAAAGGACGACCCATGGCTCGTGTGAAGCGCGGTGTCCACGCGCGCAAGTCACGCCGCGAGATCCTGGAAGCTGCCCGCGGCTACCGCGGCGCGCGGAGTCGCCGCCTGCGCGTGGCGAACGAAGCGGTCATGAAGGCCGGCAACTATGCCTACCGCGACCGCCGTCAGCGCAAGCGCGACTTCCGCCGGCTCTGGATCACGCGCATCAACGCCGCGGCTCGCCAGCAGGGCGTGCCGTACAACCGATTCATCAGCGGCCTCAAGGAGGCCGGCGTCACGGTCGACCGGAAGAACCTGGCGGACCTCGCGGTCCGCGACCCGCAGGCGTTCGGCGAGTTGGTACGGATCGCCGAAGGCGCGCACGAGGACCGTTAGGCTGCCGGTCGACGGCAACGTCGACGCGACCCCGCTCGACCCGGAGCACCCACTGCGGTGACGCTGATAACGAGCCCCGACAACCCCACGGTGCGGGCGGTGCGGAAGCTCGCTCGCCGCCATGGACGCTCCGGCGCCGGCCGGCTGCTGGTCGAGGGTCCCGACGTCGTCGCCGAGGCACGCGAGTACCTGGAGCAGGTGTTGATCTCCGAGCGCGCGGGGGAGGCCGCTGAGCGCACGGCGACCGATCTCGCTGCCGGTGGGGTGGACGTCCGGTACGTGGACGCGGGCGTGTTCGAGAGCGTCGCCGACACCGTCACCCCGCGCGGCATCGTCGGGATGGCACGGCTGCCCGAACCCGATCTGCCGACGGTGCTTGAGGACGCGCGGCTCGCGTTGCTCTGCTGCGGGCTGGCCGATCCGGGGAACCTCGGCACGGTCCTGCGCACGGCCGACGCGGCCGGCGCGGACGCGGTGATCGTGGGGGCGGGCTCGGTCGACCCCGCGAACCCCAAGGCGGTACGCGCGAGCGCGGGATCGCTCTTCCACCTGCCCGTCGTCGACGACGTCGAACCCGCGCGTGCGCTCGTGGCCGCCCGCCGAGCCGGCCTCCGCCCCGTGGGTGCGGACGCCTCCGCCTCGACGCCCCACACCGACGCCGATCTCGCCGCCCCGACGCTCCTCGTGCTCGGGGGCGAGGCCGCGGGACTGCCCGCGGAGGTGGCGCACGGCTGCGCGGAGCTGGTCCGCATCCCGATGCTCGCGACGCCGCGCCCCGGGTACCGAGGGGTCGCCGAGTCGCTGAACCTCGCCGCCACGGCGGCCGTGCTCGCGTTCGAGGCTGCGCGCCAGCGGGCGCCACGCACCGCGAGCCCCGGCGCACCGGAGTCGGTATGAGTCGTGGCCACGGGCACCTCCCCGACACCGCAACGCTGGAGCTGCTGCCGGATCCCGTCGTCGTCGTGGACGGCCGGGGACTCGTCACCGCCGCGAACGAGCTCGCGGTGCGCCTGCTCGGCGCCGATCCGCGCGGCGCGCGGGCGGACGAGATGATCGCGCTGCGGGACGAGGCCGGGCACGACTGGTGGACGACCGACTGCCCGCAGGACGGCGACGCCTCCGTGCGCCACCGGATCCCCGAGCGCGACCTCTGGCTCGAGGGCGGTGGCCGCGCGCGACCCGTCACCCTCACCGGGGCCCGGCAGCGCGACGCGACCGGCGCGGTCGGGCTCGTGCTGTGCCTGCGCAGGGCCGAGCGTCGGCAGCGCCTCGACGCTGCCCGCAGCGATCTGGTCGCCACCGTCAGTCACGAACTGCGCTCGCCCTTGACGGCCGTCAAAGGGTTCACGAAGACCCTGCTCGCGAAGTGGGATCGGTTCACCGACGACCAGAAGCGCCAGATGCTCACGACCGTCAACGCGGACGCGGACCGCGTCACGCGGTTGCTCGGCGAGTTGCTCGACGTGAGTCGGATCGACGCGGGGCGGCTGAAGCTACAGCGCGCGCCGGTCTCGCTGGGTGGGCTCGCGGCGCGGGTGGCCGACCGCTTCGCCGCGGACGACGGGGTCCACGAGCACGACGCCGCCACGGTGAGGGTGCGCGACCCGAGGGATCTCCCCCGGGTGCACGCCGACGAGGACAAGCTGGAGCAGGTCCTCACCAACCTCGTCGAGAACGCGACGAAGTACGGGGCCGGGAGGATCGAGATCGTGCTCACGGCCGGGGAGCAGGAGATCGGCTTCTCGGTCACCGATCAGGGTGGGGAGATCGCCCCCGAGCACCTCGACCACCTCTTCACGAAGTTCTATCGTCGCTCGGGTGAGCGTCACACCGGGACCGGCCTGGGCCTCTACATCTCGAAAGGTATCGTGGAGGCCCACGGTGGGCGGATCTGGGCCGAGAGCGACCCGGCCGAGGGCACCCGCTTCCATGTCCGGTTGCCGCGGGCCCCCGAATTCGAGGCGCCCTCGCAGGCCGCCGGCCATCGAACCGATCACGGCACCGACGCAGGCACCCCGGCACGACCGACGACCGACGGCGGGGGAGAGGCATGACCGACACCGCGACGACCGACGAGGTCACCCGTCTGCGCGACGCGGGACTCGCCGCGCTGCGCGCCGCGGGCGATCTCGACGAGCTCGACGCCGCGCGCAGTGCCCACCTCGGTAAGAAGTCGGCGCTCGCGCAGGTCCAGCGCACCCTCGGCCAGCTCGACGACGACCAGCGACGCGAGCTCGGGCGAGCCATCAACGCCGCCCGTGAGGAGCTCGCCGAGGCGGAGGCCGCCCGCCGCGTCGAGCTCGAGGCCGAACGCGACCGCCACCAGCTCGCCGCGGAGGCCGTCGACGTCACGCTGCCGCCACGGGTGCCGCGTCAGGGCCGCCTGCACCCGGTGCAGGAGACGATGGAGGCGATGCTCGACGTCCTGATCGGCCTCGGCTATCGGGTCGCCGAGGGGCCCGAGGTCGAAACGGACTGGCACAACTTCGACGCGCTCAACACGCCGCCGGACCATCCCGCGCGGAGCCTGCAGGACACGATCTACGTGCACCCGATCGACGGGCAGGCGCAGGTCGGCGAGGACGGCTCGACCGGCATCCTGCTGCGGACCCAGACCTCCCCGGTGCAGATCCGCACGATGCTCGCGCAGGACCCGCCCTTGTACGTCGCGATGCCCGGACGGGTGTTCCGCGCCGACACCACCGACGCCACGCACCTGCCGATGTTCCACCAGATCGAGGGGCTCGCGGTCGACCGCGACCTGTCGTTCGCGGACCTGAAGGGCAGCCTCGTCGTGGCCGCCCGGGCGCTGCTCGGCGAGGACGTCCGGCTGCGCTTCCGGCCGCACTTCTTCCCCTTCACCGAGCCATCGTGCGAGCTCGACGCCTGGTACGGCGGCAAGTGGATGGAGCTGCTCGGCGCCGGGATGGTGCATCCCAACGTGCTCACCGCCGGCGGCCTCGACCCGGACGCCTACCGCGGGTTCGCGTGGGGCATGGGCGTCGACCGCCTCGCGATGCTGCGCCACGACATCGGGGACCTGCGCCTGTTCGTGGAGAACGACCTGCGCTTCCTCGAGAGCCTCTAGCCCCGGACGTCCTCGCGTGCCCCCGCCCCATCCCCGGTGACCACCTGCGACAGGAGCTGACCCGTGCGCGTGCCCTACTCCTGGCTCCGTGAGCACGTCGAACTCGACCTGCCGGTGCAGGAGCTCGCCGAGCGTCTCACGCTCGGCGGGATCGAGGTCGACGACATCGTGCGCCCGACCGCGGGCACCCGTGGGGTGCGCGTGCTCGAGGTCACCGACGTGGAGCCGGTCGAGGGCAGCGACAAGCTCCACCTCGTGGAGGCGACCGACGGGGCCGAGACCTGGCAGATGGTCGCCGGGGCCAGCAACTTCGGGCCCGGTGACCGGGTCCCCGGGGCGTTGCCGGGGGCGACGTTGCCCGGCGGGCTCGAGGTGGGTCGCCGGACGCTGTTCGGGCACACGTCGAACGGGATGCTCGCCAGCCAGTACGAGCTCGGCCTCTCCGACGACCATTCGGGGATCTGGGTGCTCGAGCGGGACGCGCCGCTCGGCGCGGACCTCGCGGACTGGCTCGACCTCGACGATCCGGTGCTGGTGCTGGAGGTGACCCCCGACCGTGGCTACGCGCTGTCGATCCACGGGCTCGCGCGCGACATCGCCGCGATCGTCGGTACCGAGGTCCACCTGCCCGAGCCCGAGGCGCCGCAGGGTGACCCCGGGGTACCGGTGACGCTGCACGACACCGAGCGGTGCCCGCGCTTCGACGCCCGGCGGATCTCGCGGGTGACCGTCGGGCCGTCCCCGGCATGGCTGCAGCGCAGGCTCGCGGCGGCGGGCATGCGCCCGGTCTCGAACGTCGTCGATGCGACGAACCACGCGATGCTCGAGACGGGCAACCCGGTGCACGCCTACGATCTCGCGACGCTCGCGGGCCCCGCCATCGAGGTGCGCACCGCCCACCCCGGCGAGCGGCTGCGGACGCTCGACGGCGTCGACCGTGCCCTGGACGCCGACGACCTGGTCATCTGCGACGCGCAGGGGCCCGTGGCGCTCGCCGGCGTGATGGGTGGCGAGGCCACCGAGATCTCCGCCGGCACGAGCGAGGTGCTGCTCGAGGTCGCGAACTTCAGCCCCACGACGGTGCTGCGCACCGCTCGACGGCACGGGCTGCACACCGAGGGTTCGCGGCGGTGGGAGAAGGCCGTGCCCGAGGAGGGCGTCACGCTCGCCGCGACCCGCGCTGCCGGGCTGATCGCCGAGACCTCCGGTGGGGAGGTCACCGGCGGCAGCGACACCCATCCCCGGCCCCGACAACGCCCGACGATCCACCTGCGCACGCGGCGGGCGGCCGCGCGGCTCGGCCTCGACCTGTCGACCGACGAGCAGCGGGGCCTCCTCGAGCGCATCGGCTGCGAGGTCACGGAGCCCGCGCGCGACGAGGCGGCGATCGACGTGACCCCGCCCGCCTACCGTCCCGATCTCACCCTCGAGGCGGACCTGCACGAGGAGATCGCCCGGCTGCACGGCTACGAGCGTGTGCCCGAGCAGGTGCCCTCGAGCGGTCAGGTCGGCCGGCGCGAGCCCGAGCACGAGGCCCGGCGCGCCGTTCGCCGCAGCCTCGCGGGCGGCGGGTGGACGGAGGTCATGCCGTTCCCCTTCATGGCCGAGGACGACCTCGAGTTGTTCGGCCTCCCCGCCCACGACCGGCGACGGCAGCCGATCCCCCTCGTCAACCCGCTGTCGAAGGAGGAGGCCGTCCTGCGCACGACGCTGCTGCCGGGCCTCCTGCGCGTCGTGCGCCACAACGCCAACCGGCAGGTGCCCGACGTGGGCATCTTCGAGGTCGGGCGGGTGTTCCTGGCGCCCGTGTCCGACGAGCCCGGCGCCGACGGGGGTCCCGACGGGGTGCGGCTGCCCGCCGAGCCGCTCCTGGTCGGCTTCGCCGCGACCGGGGCCTTCGAGCGTCCCCGGTACGACCGGCCGGCCCGCCCGGCGGACGTGTTCGACCTGCTCGGCGCGGTCGAGCTCGTGCGCGAGGCCGTCGGCCGTGGCGGCATGCACGTGGAGCCCACCGAGGAGGCGCCGTACCACCCCGGACGGGCCGCGCGGCTGAGCCTCGACGGGGTCGCGCTCGGGGCCGTGGGCGAACTGCACCCCCGGGTCGCGGAGGCGGCGGGGGTGCCGCCCCGAACGCTGGTCGGCGAGCTTCGCCTCGCTCCGCTCGTGACCGGCGGGGTGCGGTCCCGCGTGGCCCGTCATCCCTCCCCGTTGCCCGGCGTGCGTTTCGACGTCGCGGCCGTCGTGGACGAGGCCGTGCCCGCGGCGGAGGTCGAGGCTGCCGTGCGCGCCGGGGCCGGGCCGCGTCTGGCGGACCTGCGTCTCTTCGACGTCTATCGCGGGCCGTCGGTGGGTGACGGCCGCAAGAGCCTCGCCTACCGGGTGCGCATCGAGGATCCCGAGCGTCAGCTCACCGACACGGACGAGCAGGCGGCGATCGACGGGGTCGAGGAGGCGGTCCGGGACCGGGTCGGCGGGTCGCTGCGACGCTGACCCACGCAGGGCCGCCGCCCGCCCCGTTCCGGCGTGGCCGACAGCACGCGCGGGTGGTCCGGGGGAGCGGGGCGAGCGTCTCCCCAGGCCGAAGGTCCTCGGGTCGTGGGTCGATCGGACTTGTCGTCGCGAAAGCTTCGAGGGGGGTATTGACCTCGTAGTAGCGTTTACGTAACGTAGTTGCGGAAGCGACGATGTCCCGCTTCTTCCCGCTGTATCGGGTCGTCGTGGGCGGTTCGGAGGTTTCGAAAGCGACCGGCGATGACCTTCCTTGATCGAAAGGCGTCAGGTGGGTGACGAGGAGCCGGTGTCGGCGGCTGCGCGGCGCGAGCTCATCCGTGAGTTCGTGAACCAGCGTTCGTTCACCCACGTGACCGAGCTCGTGGAGCACTTCGGGGTGTCCGCCGTGACGGTCCGCGCCGACCTCGAGCTCCTCGCCCAGCGGGGGCAGCTGAGGCGGGTCAGGGGCGGCGCGCTGCCGCGGGCGGCGAGCGGCCCCGAGCAACCGTTCGAGCGCACGGCCGACGTCGCAGCCGGCGAGAAGGCGGCGATCGCCCGCGTCGCTGCCGATCTGGTGGAGGACGGGCAGACGGTGCTCTGCGACGTCGGCACGACGACGACCGCGTTCGCCCGCGCCCTCGCGGAGCGCGACGACCTGCGGGACGTCACCGTCGTCACCAACGGCCTGAGCGTCGCGCGCGAGCTCGAAGCGGCGATTCCGCGCATCGCGGTGGTCGTGACCGGGGGAACGCTGCGGTCCCTGCAGCACAGCCTCGTGAATCCATGGGCCCTCAAGCTGCTCGGGGAGCTCACCGCGGACGCCGTCTTCCTCGGCTGCAACGGGGTGGACCCCGAGGCGGGCATCACGAACGCGAACCTGCCCGAATCCGAGGTGAAGGAGGCCATGCTCACGCGCGCGAGGCTGCGCGTTGTCCTGGCGGACGCAAGCAAGCTCGGCCGCGTGTCGGTCGCGCGACTCTGCGGCGTCCGGGACGTCGACCTGTTGCTCACCGATGCGGGGGCGGAACCCGACGTGGTGACCGCGCTCGAGGACACGGGGCTCGAGGTGCGCCGGGCCGAGGTCGCCGAGGAACGCGCGGTCGCCCCGCTCGTGCCCGCTGGATAGCCCTCGACGTCACCGGAGCACGCAGGGCCGGCGGGGAACCGGAGAACCCATCCGACGGGGGTACGAGAGAAAGGCAATGCGCCGATGCGCTACCTGAGGTTCGCCCTACTGATCGGCCTCGTGGCGGTCCTGATCGCCGCGTGCGGCGAGGCCGACGACGACCCGATCGCCGATCTCGAGGACGAGGACGACGTCGCCGAGGATCCCGACGACGACCCCGACGACCCGGAGGACCCCGACGACCCGGACGACGACGAGGACGACGCCGCGCCCGACGACGTCGATCCCGAGGACCCGGACACGATCCCGGAGGACGCGGTCGAGATCTTCAGCTGGTGGACCGGTGCCGGCGAGGAGGCCGGGCTGCTCGCGCTCATCGAGATGTTCGAGGAGCAGCACCCCGAGTACGAGGTCGTGAACTCGGCCGTGGCCGGCGGTGCCGGCGTCGACGCGCAGGCGGTGCTCACGAGCCGGATGCAGGCTGGCGACCCGCCGAGCACCTTCCAGATCCACGCCGGTCGCGCCTTGCTCGACCAGTGGGTCGAGGTCGACGCGATGCAGCCGCTCAACTTCCTCTACGACGAGGAGGGCTGGTGGGACGTCTTTCCCGACACCCTGCTCGAGATGACCACCGACGAGGACGGGAACATCTATTCCGTGCCGGTCAACGTCCACCGCAGCAACGTGATGTGGACGAACCCCGAGGTGTTCGAGGAGGCCGGGGTCGAGGTCCCGACCGACTTCGACGAGTTCTTCTCTGCCGCCGAGGCGATCGAGGAGGCCGGCTACACCCCGCTGGCGCTCGGTGACAACGAGACGTGGACGCTTTTGCACACCTGGGAGACCGTCCTGCTCGCCACCGCGGGGCCCGACATGTACAACGACCTGTTCGCCGGCGACGCCGACTGGACGAGCGACGAGGTCGTCGAGTCCTTCGAGGTCCTCGGCGAGATGTTCGAGTACGTCAACGACGATCACGCGGCGCGCAACTGGCAGGAGGCGAGCCAGCTCCTCGCCGAGGGCGACGCCGCGATGAACATCATGGGGGACTGGGCCGGAGGCTACTTCTGGGTCGATCTGGAGCTGGAGCTCGAGGACGAGTTCGGTTGGGCCCCGACGCCGGGCACCGACGGGAACTTCATCACCGTCGTCGACACGTTCGGCCTCCCCGAGGACGCACCGAACGAGGAGGGCGTCGTCGACTGGCTGCGGATCCTCGGCTCCCAGGAGGGCCAGGACACGTTCAACCCGCTGAAGGGCTCGATCCCCGCGCGGCTCGACGCCGACGAGGGGGAGTACAACGCGTACGGGCAGGACACGATGGACGACTTCCAGTCCGATGAGCTCGTGCCCTCGGTCGCGCACAACAGCGCGGCGCCGCCGGATTTCACCGACGATGCGCTGGGCGTGCTCGAGGTCTTCATGTCGGAGCGCGACCCCGAGGTCGCGGTGCAGGACCTCGAGGCGGCCGCCGAGAGCTTCCTGCGCTAACCCGAAGCCCGGAACCGGGGCTGGCGGCCCCGCGTGGACCGCCGGTCCCGGTCGCCGGCCCCCGGGGAACTCGTGGGTGGTGAGGAGCGTGCGGTGAGTACCACGGCCCGTACCAGGCCCGGCGCCACGTCCGAGGCGACGCCAGCGCCGGCTCGCCGGGTGCGCGTCGATCGTGACCGGATCGTCACCCTGGCGATGGTGGCCCCCTCGGTGCTCGCGATCGGCGTGTTCGTCTACGGCTTCATCGCGTGGACGGGCTGGGTGTCGGTGAGCAACTGGACGAGCTTCGTCCGCGACCTGTCCTTCGGCGGTCTCGACGCCTACCGCTGGATGCTGACCGATTTCCGGTACCTGTCGGGGCTGCGCAACGTGATCGTGTTCACGATCCTGTTCGTCGGCGCGTCGCTGCTGATGGGCCTGATCATCGCGATCGCGCTCGACCGCAGCCCCCGCGGCCATCCGGTGTGGCGCACGATCTTCCTGTTCCCGCTCGCCATCTCGTTCGTGGTCACCGGCGTGGTGTGGCAGTGGTTGCTGAACCCCTCCGCCGGCTTGAACATCCCGCTCGCGAACCTCGGGCTCGAGGACCTTCCGCTCTGGTACGTCAGCACGACGATCGTGCCCGGCGTGACCTGGGGGCGGATCGAGATGGTGGTCCCGCTCGCGCTCGTGGCGGTGGTCATCGCCGCGGTCTGGCAGCTGTCCGGGTTCGCGATGGCGATCTACCTCGCCGGGCTGCAGGGCGTCAGTGAGGACCTGCGCGAGGCGGCCAGGGTCGATGGCGCGAGCGAGCTGCAGATCTATCGCCGGGTCGTCCTGCCGCCGCTCAAGCCCATGACGATCACGATCATCATCGTGCTCGGCCACATGGCCCTCAAGACCTTCGACCTGATCTACACGATGACCGGTCCCGGGACCGGCTACGTCACCGACGTCCCGGCGGTCTACATGTACGAGTCGACGTTCCGCGCGAACCAGTTCGCGCGCGGCGCGGCGATCTCCATGTCGCTCCTCGTGCTGATGCTGCTGCTCATGGGCCCGGCGATCCGGGCGCGCCGGAAGGTCGAGGAGGAGACGGCCGCATGATCGCTCGGCTCGCGCTCCCGCGGGTGGCGCTGTACGCGCTGCTCGGCCTGTTCGCGGTGTTCGTGCTCGTGCCCGTCTACCTGATGGTGGTCACGAGCCTGAAGTCGCCCGCCGAGGCGATCCTCAGCCGCATGTGGCACCTGCCGGGCGATCTCAGCCTCGACGCCTGGCGGAGCGCGTTCGCCACGCTCCGCCCCTACCTCGTCAACAGCTTCCAGCTCGCGGTCCCCGCCACGGTCCTCTCGGCCTTCCTGGGCTCGCTCAACGGCTTCGTGTTCGCTCGTTGGCGCTTCCCCGGCTCCGAGATCGTGTTCAACCTCGTCCTCTTCGGGCTGTTCATCCCCTACCAGATCGTGCTCATCCCGCTGGTCGTGACCATGCAGTCGATCGGGCTCTACAACTCCATCGGAGGGCTGGTGCTCGTCCACGTGATCTACGGGATCCCGATCACCACGCTCATCTTCCGCAACTTCTACGCCCGGATCCCGCAGGAGCTGCTGGACGCGGCCAAGGTCGACGGCGCCGGGGTCCTCTCGCTGTACTGGCGGATCGCCGTGCCGCTCTCGCTGCCGGGGTTCGTGGTGGTCGGCATCTGGCAGTTCACCCAGGTGTGGAACGAGTTCCTCTGGGCGGTGACGCTGACGAGCGCGGGACAGCGGCCGGTGATGGTGGCGCTGCAGAACCTGTCGGGGGCGCAGATCGTCGAGTGGAACGTCCAGATGGCCGCCGCCCTGCAGGCCGCGTTGCCAACCCTGATCGTCTACGTCCTCCTCGGGCGGTACTTCGTGCGGGGGCTGCTGGCGGGAGCCCTGAAGGAATGATCGACCCGTCGCTCCCACACCGGCGCTACAACCCCCTCACCGACGACTGGGTCGTCGTCTCGGCGGGGCGCACCGACCGGCCGTGGCAGGGTGCGCAGGAACGCCCCCCGGTCGAGGAGCGTCCCTCCTACGATCCCGACTGCTACCTCTGCCCCGGCAACGTGCGGGCGACGGGGGCGCGCAACCCCGACTACGACCGCACCTTCGTGTTCACCAACGATTTCGCGGCGCTCTCGCCCGACGTCGCCGAGGAGGAGACGGCGCCCCACCCGTTGCTGCGTGCCCACACGATGCCTGGAACCTGTCGGGTGCTCTGCTTCGACCCCCGCCACGACCTGCGCCTGGCGCGCATGTCCCCGCCGGCGATCCGGCGGGTCGTGGATCTGTGGGCAGAGCAGGTGGCCGAGCTCGGGCGCGACTGGCCCTGGGTCCAGCTGTTCGAGAACCACGGTGAGGCGATGGGGGCGTCGAACCTGCACCCGCACGGCCAGGTGTGGGCGAGTCGGGTGGTCCCGCGCGAGGCCACCCAAGAGGACCGGTGCCAGCGTGCATATAGGGACGCGCACGGCCGGCCCCTGCTCGTCGACTACGCGGACGTCGAGGCCGCTCACGGGCACCGGGTGGTGGTCGCCACCGACCGGTGGCTCGTGCTGCTGCCCTTCTGGGCGCTGTGGCCGTTCGAGACGCTCGTGGTGCCGCGGCGCCACGTGACGCGCCTCCCGGATCTGGACGACGTCGAACGCGACGACCTCGCGGTCGCGTTGTCCGGGCTGCTCTCGCGCTACGACGACCTGTTCGACCATCCGTTCCCGTACTCCATGGGCTGGCACGGCGCTCCGGAGACCGAGGGCGATCACGCGCACTGGCAGCTGCACGCCCACTTCTACCCGCCCCTGTTGCGCTCGGCGGTAGTGCGCAAGCACATGGTCGGCTACGAGATGCTCGCGAACCCGCAGCGGGATCTGACCCCCGAGGACGCCGCTCGCCACCTGCGGTCCCTGCCCGCCGAGCGCTCCGGTGAGCCCGTCGGGGGCCCCGAGCCGTGAGCGGTCACCCGGCGATAGACCGGGCCGCGCGGGCGGCGCGCGACCGGTGGGGGGCAGCCCCGACGCTGGTCGCACGGGCGCCCGGGCGCGTGAACCTGATCGGCGACCACACCGACTACAACGATGGGTTCGTGCTGCCGCTGGCCATCGATCGGGACACCGCCGTCGCCGTGCGACCGCGTGGTGACGGCCGAGTGGTGCTCCACAGCGAGGCGACCGCCGCCCCCGCGACGTTCGAGGTCGCCGAGGTGGGGGAGCGGCTCACGGGATGGGCCGCCTATCCCCAGGGCGTGGTGCACGAGCTCCGTTACCGGGGCGTCGCGGTCGGTGGCTTCGAGGCGACCATTGCCAGCGACGTGCCGCTGGGGTCCGGGTTGTCGTCGTCGGCCTCCCTCGAGGTCGCGGTCGCTGTCGCGGTGTCCGGTCTCGCGGGAGCGACGCTGCCACCGGAGGTGGTGGCTCGCGTGGCCCAGCGGGCCGAGACGCGGTGGGCCGGGGTGCCGTGCGGGATCATGGACCAGCTCGCCGTGGCGGCGAGCCGGGACGGGGCCGCGCTGCGCATCGATTGTCGGGACCTGTCCCTGCGGGCCGTTCCCGTCCCTCCCGACGTGGCGGTGCTAGTGCTCGACACGGGCACTCGGCGGGAGTTGGCCGGCTCGCACTACCAGAGGCGCCGCGAGGAGTGCGCCGAAGCGGCCTCGGCGCTGGGTGTCGCCACCCTGCGTCATCTCGATCCCGAGGCCGATGGCCGGTTGCCGGAGTCGGTGGCCGCGATCGATCGGCCGCTGGCTGCCCGTGTGCGCCACGTGTTGACCGAGAACGCCCGGGTTCTCGAGACCGCCACCGCGCTCGCCGCGGGCGACGTGGAGGGCGCGGGGACCCTGATGGACGCGAGCCACGTCAGTCTTCGCGACGACTACGAGGTGTCCACACCCGAGCTCGACACGGTCGTCGAGCACGCCCGCGCGCAGCCCGGCTGCCACGGCGCGAGGCTCACGGGCGCCGGCTTCGGGGGATGCGCGGTCGCCCTCGCCGACGCCGACCGCGCGTGCGACGTCGCCGAGGCCGTGGGCAGCGCCTACCGCGCGGCGACCGGACGTGACGCCGCGAGCTACCGCTGCCGACCCGCCGAGGGCGCTGCGCTCTTGTGAGCGCGGCCGACGTCACGGGGTTCCAGGACTTCGATCCTCGGAAACGCACCGTCGGCGGTCTGCCCACCCCGTCGGTGCTGCATGGATATACAGGAACCTGTATAGTACGCGCGGCCGCCGGACAGGCGGCCACAGCCAGGATCGTTCGAACCGGAGGGCGCCGATGCGGGTCGGGATCGTAGGGGCCAGCGGCTACGGTGGCGCTGAGCTCGTCCGCCTCGTCGCCGCTCACCCGGCGCTCGACCTGCACGTCGCCGCCGGGAGCGGGAGCGCCGGCGAACGGCTCGACACGGCCGCCCCGCAGCTGGCCGGGTTGCCCGGCGCCGACCGCGCCCTCGCGCCGGCCGAGCCGGACGCCCTCGCCGGGTGCGACCTCGTCTTCATGGCGACCCCGCACGCGGTGAGCGCGGAGCTCGGCCCGGTGCTGGCCAACGGCGGGGCGACGGTCGTCGACCTGTCGGGCGCCTTCCGCCTGGAGGCGTCCGAGTTCGCCCGGTGGTACGGCCTCGACCACCCGGCGCCCGCGCGCACCCCGGCGCCGTACGGGCTGCCGGAGCTGTTCCGTACCGACCTCAAGGGAGCGCCGCTCGTCGCCGGCCCCGGGTGCTACCCGACCGCGGCGCTCCTCGCGCTCGCGCCCCTCACCGGCCTCGTCGACCCGGGCTCGGTCGTCATCACCGGCATGAGCGGGACCAGCGGAGCCGGCAAGGGCCTGCGCGCCGACCTGCACGCGAGCCACGCCATGGGCAACGTCGCGGCGTACGGCGCCCCCGGCCATCGCCACACGCCGGAGATCGAGCGCTGGTGGGCGGCCTACGCCCGGCAGCGGGGGGTCGCCGACGCCGCCGGCCTCGCCGAGCCCGTGCCACTGTCGTTCACCCCCCATCTCGTACCGATGCCGCGGGGCCAGCTCTGCACGGTCAGCGCGACCCTCGCCGAGGGCGCCGACGCGGCGGCGGTCACCGACGCCGTCGGGGCCTTCGCGGCCGCCGAGCCCTTCGTCGTGGCACGGCAGGCGTGGCCCGCCACCACCCACGTCGCCGGTGGCAACGGCGCGCACGTGCACGCGGCCGTCGACTCGCGAACGGGCCGGGTCACGGCGGCCTGTGCCCTCGACAACCTCCTCAAGGGCGCTGCCGGCCAGGCCCTGCAGGCGGCCAACGTGGCGCTCGGGCTCGACGAGGGCGCCGGCCTCTCCCCGGCCGGGGTGCACCCGTGAGCCCCGGGGGCAAGTCCGCAGCGGCATCGAATCCCGGCTGGCACGCCCACGCGGGTCCGCGCGGCGCGCTCGAGCCGCTCGGCGGAGGGGTCACCGCCGTGCCGGGGGTACGGGCCGCGGGGCGCGCGGTGGGGCTGCGCGCCTCCGGCAAGCCCGACCTCGCGCTCGTCGACTGCGGGGAGCCCGTGCCCGTCGGCCTCGTGCAGACCCGCAACCAGGTCGCGGCCGCGCCCGTGCGCGTGTCCGCCGCGCACGCCGCCGACGGACGCGCCCGCGCGGTGCTCCTGAACTCCGGCAGCGCGAACGCGTGCACCGGCGAGGCCGGTGAGTCCCTCGCACGCGCCTCCGCCGACTGGACCGCCGACGCCCTCGAGGCGAACGCGGCCGACGTGCTGGTCTGCTCGACCGGCGTCATCGGCGTGCCGATCCGCGAGGACGTCCTGTGCGCGGGCGTGCCCACGGTCGCGGCCGCCCTCGCCACCGACGGCGGAACGGACGCGGCGGGTGCCATCCTGACGACCGACACGGTGGCCAAGGAGGCGGCCGTCTCGGTGACCGACGACGAGGGCCGGACCGGCATCGTGGGCGGGATGGGCAAAGGCGTGGGCATGCTGGCGCCGGGTCTCGCGACGATGCTGGCGGTGGTCACGACCGACGTGCCGCTCGATGCCGAGGCCGCCCAGCGCGTGCTGGACCGTGCCGTGGCCCGGACGTTCAACCGCATCACCGTGGATGGCTGCATGTCGACCAACGACGCGGTCGTGCTCCTCGCCCGCGGCGGGGCCACCGATCCGCCGCCGGAGGCGGTCGTGGCCGACGCGGTCGAGCACGTGTGTGGCGACCTCGCCGAGCAGATGGTGCGGGACGGCGAGGGGGTGGGACACGTCGTGCACCTCACGGTGACCGGGGCGCGCACCGAGGAGGAGGCCGCCGACGTCGGGCGCGCCGTCGCCGACAGCGTCCTGTTTCGCACCGCGATCGCCGGGGGCGACCCGAACTGGGGCCGCGTGGTCGCCGCGGTCGGCGCCGGTCCCGTCGCCATCGAGCCGGATCGCCTCAGCGTGCGGTTCGGCGACGTGACCGTCTGCGAGCACGGGGCGGCCGCCGCCTTCGACCGCGCTGCCGCCGAGGCTGCCCTGAGCGGGGCGGACGTGACCGTGGAGGTCGGCCTGGGGCTCGGCGAGGCGCGCGCCACCTTGCTCACGAGCGATCTCACGCACGAGTACGTGACCATCAACGCCGACTACACGACGTGAGCGCGATGCTGCCGCCGAGCCTGACCGACCGCACCAAGCTCGCCCAGGAGAAGGCGCGGGTCCTGCGCGAGGCGCTGCCCTGGATCACCCGCTGGCGCGGGCGGACCGTCGTCGTGAAGTGGGGCGGCAACGTCGCGACCGACGGCGGCCCGGACGAGGCCACCGCCGCGTTCGCGGCGGACATCGCCCTCATGCGCTCGGTCGGCGTCGACGTCGTCGTCGTGCACGGCGGCGGCCCCCAGATCTCGGAGCTCGGCGGCAAGCTCGGGCTCGAGCCCACGTTCGTCGACGGGCAGCGCGTGACCGACGAGGCCACCCTCGACGTGGTGCAGCTCGTCCTGCTCGGGCAGGTCAACCCGTGGCTCGTCGGGCTCGTCAGCGCCGCCGGCGCCCCCGCGAGCGGCGTGTCGGGCACCGACGCCGGGCTCGTCACGGCGCGACCGGCCGACGCCCGGCTCGGTCGCGTCGGCGACGTCGCGTCGGTCGACCCGACGTTGTTGCGCTCGCTCCTGGCCGACGGCGCCGTCCCGGTGGTCGCGACCCTCGGCCGTGCCGCCGACGGGGCCGTCTACAACATCAACGCCGATCGGGTCGCGGGAGCGATCGCGACCGCGCTCGACGCCGACAAGCTCATCTACCTCACCAACGTGTCCGGCCTGTACGAGCACTTCGGCACCGAGCACTCGACGCTGCTGTCGGTGGTGAGTGCCGACCGGCTGCGGCGGATGCTGGCCGACGGGACCCTGGAGGCCGGGATGGTCCCCAAGATCGGCGGGGTCGTCGATGCCCTCGACGGCGGTGTCCCGCAAGCGCACCTGCTCGACGGGCGGATCGAGCACGCGCTCCTGCTCGAGGTCTTCACCGACGAGGGCATCGGGACGATGGTGACCCCCCGCGGGGAGGAGCCGTCGCCGTGATGCGCGTCCCGTACCGCGCCCCTGCGGCGGAGGAGGCACCCCGATGAGTTCCCCGCAACCCCCCGGCGCCTCGTTGTCCGCTCGCGAGGCCGCGGCGCTGTTGCCGACCTACGCGCGCCAGCCGGTCGAGTTCGTCGCCGGCGAGGGGACGCGCCTCACCGACCGCGAGGGCCGTCGCTACCTCGACTTCCTGTGCGGCCTGGCGGTCACGAGCCTCGGCCACGCCCACCCGGCCGTCGCCGAGGCCGTCGCGGCCCAGGCGCGGCAGCTCGTCCACGTCTCCAACCTCTTCTACACCGAGCCCCAGGTGGCGCTGGCGGAGCGGCTGCAGGCGGCCCTGGGATGGCCGGAGGGCCGCGCGTTCCTCTGCAACTCGGGCGCGGAGGCGAACGAGGCGGCGATCAAGCTCGCCCGCCGGTGGGGCAAAGCACGCGGCACCGCGAGCCAGGACAAGGTGCGCGTAGTCGCGCTCTCCGGCGGCTTCCACGGCCGCACGCTCGCGACCCTGCTCGCCACCGGCAACCCGGACAAGCACACGCCCTTCGAGCCGCTCGGCGACTGGGTGACCCACGTGCCCCACGACGATCCGGCTGAGCTCGAGGCCGCCGTCGGCGACGACGTCTGCGCGGTGTGGCTCGAGGTCGTGCAGGGGGAGGGCGGGGTGCGACCGGTGGCCCCGGAGATGCTGAAGGCCGCGCGCGAGGCCTGCGACCGCCACGATGCGCTGCTCGTCGTCGACGAGGTCCAGACCGGGATCGGTCGCCTGGGGGCCTGGTTCGGGTGGCAGACCACCGAGATCGAACCCGACGTCGTGTGCCTCGCGAAGGCCCTCGCGAACGGTCTGCCGATCGGCGCGATCGTGGCTCGCGGCGATGCTGCCGGGGTCTTCGGGCCCGGTGACCACGCGACGACCTTCGGCGGGGGGCCAGTCGTGTGCGCCGCCGCGAACGCGGTGCTGGACACCGTCCGTGACGAGGGGCTCGTCGCCCGCGCCGCCGATCTCGGCGCCGAGTTGACCGCCCGCGGCCGTGCGCTCGCCGAGACCCATGCCGAGGTGAGCGGGATCCGCGGCCAGGGGCTGCTGCAGGCGCTCGAGCTCGCCCGGCCGGTGGCCGCCCAGGTCCGTGAGAAGGCCCTGGAGCGAGGGCTCGTCGTGAACGACGTGCGGCCCGACGCCGTCCGCCTCAGCCCGCCGCTCATCATCGACGAGCACGACCTGGACGAGGCGCTGTCCGTGTTGACCGATTCCCTGGACGCACTGGAGCCCGCGTGACCCGCCATTTCCTCACCGTCGAAGACCTCTCCCGCGACGAGCTCCTCGCGCTGCTGGACCGCGCCGACGCGCTGAAGGCCCAGCGCACGACCGACCCCGGCGGCCCCCACCGCTTCGGCGAGGCCCTCGCCGGGCGGACCGTGGCACTTCTCTTCGAGAAGCCCTCCACCCGCACGCGGCTGTCGTTCGAGGTCGCCGTCCGAGAGCTGGGCGGCCACCCCCTGCCGCTGTCGTCCGGTGAGCTGCAGCTCGGCCGCGGCGAGACCATCGGTGACACCGCCCGCGTGATGAGCCGCTACGTTCACGCGGTCGTGCTGCGGACCTTCGGCCAGGATCGGCTCATCGAGCTGGCCACCCACGCCGACGTCCCGATCGTCAACGCGCTCAGCGATCTCGAGCACCCCTGCCAGGCGCTCGCCGACCTGCAGACCGTGCGTGCCCACACCGGGGGGCTCGAGGGGCGGCGGCTGGTCTACCTCGGCGACGGCAACAACGTCGCCCACTCGCTGCTCGTCGCCGGCGCGCTCACGGGACTGTCGGTCACCGTCGCCGCCCCGGTCGGCTACGAGCCCGACGGCGAGGTGCTCGCCCGCGCCCGCGGCCTGGCCGAGTCCACGGGTGCCGAGCTGACCGTCACCAACGACCCGAACGCCGCGTGCGACGGCGCGGACGCGGTCTACACCGACGTGTGGGCGAGCATGGGCCAGGAAGCCGAGGCCGAGGACCGGGTCGCGGCCTTCCGACCGTTCCAGCTGGACCGGTCGAAGCTGGACCGTGCCGCCGACCACGCGGTGGCCCTGCACTGCTTGCCCGCTCACCGCGGCGAGGAGATCACCGACGAGGTGATCGATGGGCCCCGCTCGGTGGTGTGGGAGCAGGCCGAGAACCGGTTGCACACCCAGAAGGCGCTCCTGCTCGATCTGCTGTCCCGGGGGGCGGGGTGACCGAACGCGCCGAACGTCAGCGGTTCGTGCGCGACCTCGTCGCGCGCTACGAGGTCGCGAGCCAGCGGGAACTCGTCGAGTTGCTCGCGGCCGAGGGCCTCGAGGCCACGCAGGCGACGGTGAGCCGGGACCTCGACGAGCTCGGCATCGGCAAACAGCGCGGCGCGGACGGGCGCGTCGCGTACGCGCTGCCCGAGCCGGGCGGCGTCGCCCAACGGCTGCGGCAGTTCGCGACGGCGATCGATGCCAGCGGGAACCTCGCCGTGATCCGGACCCCGCCCGGCGCCGCCGCGGCGGTCGCGAGCGCGATCGACGACGCGGACCTGCCGCACGTGCTCGCGACGGTCCAGGGGGACGACACGCTGCTGGTCGTCGCCGAGGAGGGGCGGAGCGGAGCCGAGATCGCCGAGCTGTTGCGCGTGCGCAAGGAGGCCCGCCCACCGGTGACGGTGCCGCGCGAGCAGGACGAGGCCACCGAGCCCGGCCGTGGCGCCGGCGAGACGCCCGGCACGAGCGGCGCGGATCCATCCGACCGAACGATCCCCGAGACCCGAGCGAAGGAAGCCCAACGATGACCGACAGCTCCGCACCCCGGGTCGTGCTCGCCTACTCCGGCGGGCTCGACACGTCCGTGGCGATCCGCTGGCTCGCCGAGCACAAGGGCTACGAGACGATCGCGCTGGCCATCGACGTCGGCCAGGCCGCACCGGGCGAGATGGACCGGGTCCAGCAGCGCGCGCTCGATTGTGGCGCGGTCGAGTCGCTCGTGGTCGATGCGAAGGACGAGTTCGCCGACGACTTCGTAGCGCCGGCCGTGGCCGCGAACGCGCTCTACATGGGCAAGTATCCCCTGGTGTCCGCGCTCAGCCGACCGATCATCACCCGCCACCTCGTGCGCGTGGCGCAGGAGCACGGCGCCGACGCGATCGCGCACGGTTGCACGGGCAAGGGCAACGACCAGGTGCGCTTCGAGGTCACCGCGATGGCGGTCGCCCCAGACCTCGCCGTCGAGGCCCCGATCCGCGAGTGGGGCCTGTCGCGCGACGGCGCGATCGCGTGGGCGCGCGAGCGCGACATCCCGATCCCGGTTTCGAAGGGGTCGGCCTACTCGATCGACGAGAACCTCTGGGGTCGCACCGCCGAGTGCGGCATCCTCGAGGACCCGTGGGCGCAACCGCCCGAGGAGGTCTACGAGCGGTCCGCGGCGCTGGCCGAGACACCCGACGAGCCCGAGGAGCTCACCCTCGCGTTCGAGGACGGCCTGCCCGTCGCCCTCGACGGCGAGAAGCTGGCGCTGCGCGAGCTGATCGCCGAGGTCGACCGCCGCGCGGGCCGCCACGGCGTCGGCCGGATCGACATGGTCGAGGACCGCCTCGTGGGGATCAAGAGCCGCGAGATCTACGAGTGCCCGGGCGCGGTCACGATCCTCGCCGCGCACCGTGATCTCGAGGACCTCTGCCTCGAGCAGGAGCTCGCGCAGGAGAAGCGCGGCCTCGAGAGCCGCTACGCCCAGATCGTCTACAACGGGCTCTGGTACACGCCGCTCAAGCGCGCCATCGACGCGTTCGTCGCCGAGACGCAGCGGTTCGTCGCCGGCGAGGTCCGCGTGCAGCTGTTCAAGGGCCATGCGGCCGTCGTCGGGCGACGCAGCGAGCGGGGCCTCTACGACCTCTCGCTCGCCACCTACGACGAAGCCGACCAGTTCGATCAGAGTCAGGCCGAGGGCTTCGTGAAGCTGTGGGGCCTGCCGACGAAGGTGTGGGCGCAGCGACAGGGACACCTGTAGATGCCGCCGGATTCGTCCGAGCAGGGGCGGCTCTGGGGCGGGCGCTTCGGGGAGGAGCCCGATGCCGCCGCCTGGGCGCTCGGTCGGGACCCGTCCGATCGGCGCCTGTGGCGGCAGGACCTCGCGGGCAGCCGCGCGCACGCAGACGAGCTGCTCCGGCTCGGCATCCTGTCGCACGACGACCACGCCGCGATCACCGCGGGTCTGGAGCAGATCGCGGAGGAGTTCGCCGAGGGGCGGTTCGCCTTCCGCGCGGATGACGAGGACCTGCACGGCGCGATCGAGCGGCGCCTGCTGGAGATCAGCGGCGAGGTCGGCGGGCGGCTGCGGGCCGGCCGCAGCCGCAACGACCAGATCGCGAGCGACCTCAAGCTCTATCTCGCCGAGGCGATCGACGGCCTGCTGTCGGGCCTGCGTGGGCTGCAGGCCGCCCTGGTGGACCAGGCCGAGGCCTGCGTGGACTGGCTCGCCCCGGGCTACACGCACCTGCAGCGCGCCCAGCCCGTGACGCTCGGCCATCACCTGCTCGCGCACGCCTGGGCGCTGGACCGCGATGCCGAGCGGCTGGCCGGCGCGCGGGCGCGGGCGCTCGCGCAGTCGCCCTTGGGCTCCGGGGCCCTCGCCGGCCTGACCCTGGAGCTCGACCCCGCACGGTACGCGGCCGCGCTGGGATTCGACGGCCCGGCGCCGAACTCGATGGACGCCATCGCGGACCGCGACACCTCCATCGAGTTCCTCGCGGCCGCGGCCACGCTGGGGATGCATCTCTCGCGCCTGGGGGAGGAGATCGTGCTCTGGGCGAGCGAGGAGTTCGGCTGGGTCCGTGTGGGCGACGCCTTCTCGACTGGCTCGTCGATCATGCCGCAGAAGCGCAACCCCGACGTCGCGGAGCTCGTGCGGGGCAAGAGCGGCCGGCTCGTGGGCGACCTCGTGAGCTTGCTGGTGACGCTCAAGGGCCTGCCGCTCGCCTACAACCGGGACCTGCAGGAGGACAAGCCCCCCGTCTTCGATGCCGTTGACACCCTCGAGCTGACCCTTCCGGCGATGGCCGGGACCGTGCAGTCGCTCGCGTTCGACCGGGAGCGGCTCGCGTCGAACGCGGCCGGGGGCTTCGCGCTGGCCACCGACGTCGCGGAGGCCCTCGTGCGCCGCGGCGTCCCGTTCCGCGTGGCCCACGAGCGCGTCGGGGAGGCGGTGTCCGCCCTCGAGCGCGACGGCGTGGACCTGCAGGGTCTGGCACCCGAGCGCCTCGCCGAGTTGCTCCCGGAGCTGGCCGACGCGCCCGACCTCGGCGACGCGGCGGCCGCCGTCGCCCGGCGCGCGGCCTCGCTCGGACCCGCCCCCGAGCGGGTGGCCGAGCAGGCGCGCGTGCTGCGAGCCCGTCTGTCCGTCCTCCCCCCGGACCAGGTCCCCCGGATGGGGTCCCCCGAATAGGGGACTTCCCGGGACGGCGACCGCGTTCATAGCCTGCCACCACACGCGCGCGGGGGGCGCCCGCGTCGGGGGGAGCAGGCGACAGGAGCGCGAGCGGTGCACGAGCTCCGTGGATGGCCGTGATCGAGCGCGTCGGAGTACTGGCGCCGCTGCGCCACCGCGACTACCGCCTGCTGGCGTGCGCGCAGCTGGTCTCCCTCGCGGGCGACGGGTTCTTCCGCGTCGCGATCGGCGTGCAGGTGCTGCTCGTCTCCAACGACGCGGGCGCGGTCGCCGTGGTGGCGATCGCGTGGGCGGGCGGGCTGATCGCCTCCTTGCCGTTCGGCGGTTGGGCGAGCGACCGATTCGAGCGTCGCCGCGTCATGATCGCGGCCGATCTCTGGCGCGCCGCGATGATGGGCGCGATCGGCTGGCTGTCGGTCACCGGTCAGCTGGAGTTGTGGCAGCTGCTCACGCTCGGGGCACTGTTCGGCTTCGGCAACGGCTTCTTCAATCCCGCCGCCACGTCGCTCGTGCCCCAGCTGCTCCCGGACGCCGACCTCCCGCGGGCGAACGCGTTCCTGGGGGTGGCACGGCCGGGGATGATCTTCATCCTCGGTCCGCTGCTCGGCGGGGGCGTGGTGGCGGTCACCGGGGCCGGCATGGCACTGCTCCTCGACGCGGTCACGTTCCTCGTGAGCGCGGCCCTGCTCCTGCGGGTGCGACGCCAGCCCGCGGCGAGCGAGGCGACCGGCTCGATGCGCGAGACCTTCCGGGCGATCGCCGCCGGCCTGCGGTTCGTCGCGCGGACGAACTGGGCGTGGCCGTGGTTGCTCGGCTCGTCGATCGGGACCCTCGCGTTCCACGGGCCGTTCGACGTGCTCCTGCCGTACCTGCTGTTCAACGAGCTCGCCATGGCCGAGGGCGAGGTCGCGCGCACCATCAGCCTCGTCCTCGCCGCCGGCGGTCTCGGGTCGGTGATCGTGTCCACGGTCATCGGCCAGCGGGACCTGCCGAGGCGGTTCGTGACCGTCATGTACCTCTGTGAGGCCGGGGCCGTCGCGTCCCTCGCGATCCTCGGCCTCATGACCGCGACGTGGCACGGGATCGTGGCCGGCGCCCTCGTCTTCACGCTCTTCGCGGTCAGCGAGATCATCTGGACCACGACGATGCAGCGGCTGGTCCCGAGCGAGTTGCTGGGACGGGTGTCGAGCGTCGATTGGTTCGCGAACATCAGCCTCGCACCGGCCTCGTTCGGCGTCGCGTGGCTGTTCGACGAGCTCCTCGGTCCCCGCGGCGGGCTGATCGCTGCCGCGGCGGTCGGTGCCGGGGTGCTGCTGGTGCTGCTCTCGGTCCCCGGAACGCGCCAGCCGGAGCGCATGTCACGGGCGCGCGGCGATGCGGTCAGCGGTCCGCATTCCGACGAGGCCTGACGGCCGTCGGCACACTCGGCGGGAACCGGCCCGCCGCCATCGCGGGATCGGGCGGCCGCGGCGGCCTCGCCGCGGCATCCTGAGGGGGTCGCCTGTCACGAGGAGCGCTGGTGAGTTGGACCAACACCGAGCTCGAACGGTCGTTCAAGGAGATCGCCGAGCTCCTCGAGCTCGACGGGGCGGACCGCTTCCGGGTTCGCGCCTATGAGCGCGCGGCGGCCGCCGCCGCCGCCGCACGGGAGGACCTCGGCACCGTCGAGCGCGAGCGGCTGACCGAGGTCGAGGGCGTGGGGAGCTCGACCGCCGAGAAGATCATCGAGTGGCGTGAGCACGGCTCCATGAGCCTGCTCGAGGACCTGCGGGCGCGTGTGCCGTCGGGGGTGCGTGAGCTCACCGGGGTGCCCGGGCTCGGGCCGAAGCTCGCTCGTCGACTCCACGACGAGTTGGGCGTCGACTCGCTGGACGCCCTGCGCGCCGCGATCGACGCCGGCGACGTCGCCGCCCTGTCGGGCCTGGGAGCCAAGCGCGCGGAGAACCTGCGCGCCGGCCTGTCCCGGCTGGGGGGCAAGGACGCCGACCGCCACCCGATCGGCGACGTGCTGCCCCTCGCGGAGCGTCTCGTGCGGGAGCTTGAGGAGCTCCCGTCCGCCCGGGCCGCCGCGTACGCCGGCTCGCTCCGGCGCCTGCGCGAGACGATCGGGGACCTCGACGTGCTCGTGGCCACCCACCACCCGGGCGACGTGCGCGCCGCGGTGCCCGAGCTCGGCCCGGTGGCGGAGGTCGTGTCCGGCGGGGACCGCAAGCTGCACGTGCGCAGCCGCAGCATCGACATCGGCATCGACATCCGCTTCGTGCCTCCCGATGCCTGGGGAGCGGCGCTGTGCTACTTCACCGGGTCGAAGGCGCACAACGTGCGCGTGCGCGAGCGTGCCGTCCGACGCGGGCTGTCGCTCAACGAGTACGGGCTCTGGCGCGACGAGACCCGGATCGCGGGATCGACCGAGGAGGAGGTCTACGTCGCGCTCGACCTGCCCTGGATCTCTCCGTCGTTGCGCGAGGACACCGGGGAGGTGGAGGCCGGCGACAGCGGGCACCTGCCCGACGTCGTGGAGCCCGCCGACCTGTGCGGGGACCTGCACGGGCACAGCGACTGGTCCGGGGACGGCCGGGCGAGCCTCGACGAGATGGTCGCGGCCGCGGCCTCGCGGGGATGGGACTACTGGGCGGTCACCGACCACGCGATCGGCCTCGCGATCAACGGCCTCGACACCGACGGCTTCGCGCGGCGCCGGGAGGCCATCGCCGAGCTGCGTCCGCGGGCCGGCATCGCGATCCTCGACGCCGTGGAACTGAACATCGCGGTCGACGGGAGCGTCGACTTCGACGACGCGGAGCTGGCCGGTTTCGACCTGTGCGTCGCGGCGATCCACACGCAGATGGATCGCCCGCGGGACGTGCAGACCCGACGCGTGCTCACGGCCATGGCGAATCCGCACGTGCACGTGATCGGCCACCTCACCGGCCGCAAGATCGGCCGACGCCCGCCGATCGACCTCGACGTCGATGCGGTCGTGGCCGAGGCGGTACGCACGGGCACGGCGTTGGAGGTCAACGGGTCCCCGGCGCGGCTCGATCTCTCCGGCGAGCTCGTCCGGAAAGCGGTGGAGGCGGGGGCCACCCTCACGATCTCGAGCGACGCCCACGAACCGGGGGAGTTGCGCAACGTCGAGACCGGCGTCGGAACCGCGCAACGGGGATGGGCGAGGGCCGCGGACGTGTTGAACTGCCGCGACGCCGACGGGCTCCGAGCGTTCGTCGACGAGAAGCGGACCGGGCGTGGGTGACGTGCGCGTCCCGGCGTGCCAGCCCGGCCCGCTGCCCGGCCGTGCGCTGGGGCGGGAGGTGTTCGCCCGCCCCGCCACCGAGGTGGCTCGGGACCTCGTGGGATCGATCCTGGTGCGCGCCGACGAGGGGCTGGCCGCCCGCATCGTCGAGACCGAGGCGTACACCGAGGACGACCCCGCGTGCCACGGCCATCGGGGCCGCACGGAGGCGAACGCGGCGTTGTTCGGCCCACCGGGAACCGCCTACGTCTACCGGTCGTACGGCATCCACTGGCTCTGCAACGTCGCGACGGCCGCGGCCGGGGAGGCCGACGGCGTCCTGTTGCGCGCCGCGGAGCCACTCGCGGGCTGGGAGCTCATACGGACGCGTCGCGGGTCACGCGTCCCGGACCGCGACCTGCTGCGGGGACCGGGACGCCTCGCGCAGGCGTTCGGCCTCGACGGGTCCTGGAACGGACAGGACCTCTGCGGCCCACCGCCCGCGGCACTGCACCTGCGCGGCGACGACCAGCATCCGGAACGCGTGGCTGGTCCCCGCGTCGGCATCGCACGGGCGGCCGATTGGCCACGGCGCTGGCACGTGCCCGGCAGCCGGTGGGTGTCCCCGTACCAACGGAACCCTCGTGCACGCGAACCTCAGGGCTCGGGGTAGGCGAACACCTCGACGCGGTCGTGGATCGGTAGCTCCCGGCCGTGTCCGGGGGTGACGTCCCAGACCGCGCCCGGGCGGTGCCGGGCGCCGGTGCAGGTCTCCCCCCCGTCGGGGCACTGTTGCACCACGTCGACCGCGAAGCCCTCGTCCCGCAGCCGCGCCTCGGCCTCGTCGAGGGACGCGCTCAACACGTCCGGCACCGTGACGCGCGTCCGATCGGCCGACGAGACCCGCACGACGGCCTCCCATCCGTCGGGAAGGTCGACGTCGTCGCCGGGGGCCGGCTGTTGCTCGATCGCGACGCCCGGGGGTCGGCTCGCATCGAAGAGCGGCTCGACCTCCACCGCGAAGCCCTCGTCCCGCAGTCGGGTGACGGCCTCCTCCTCGGGCACACCCGCCACATCGGGGACGTCCCCGGTGGTCGCGGTCTCGGCGTCCTCGCACGGTTCGGTCGGCTGCTCGCCTTCGAGGAAGGCCCGCTCCTCGACGTCCTCGGGGGACGTGAAGCGCGTGGGCAGGCACCCGCGGGTCACGTCGACCTCGCGGTGGACCAGGCGCTCCTCGGGGACGGCGAACTCGCTCGCGGGGAGGTCCCCGAGCGCGCCGAGCCCGAACCGGGCGAAGAGCTCCGCCGGCCAGGTGCCGCCCTGCACCCGGGTTCTGGTCGTCGGCGGGACCATCGCCCGGGTCCCGTCCGGGAACCCGATCCACACCGCGGCCGCCAGGTCCGGCGTGAAGCCGGTGAACCACGCGTCCGCGCGTCGTTGGCTGGTCCCGGTCTTGCCCGCCGTGGGCCGCTCCAGGTGGGCCCGCTCGCCGGTCCCACGGCTCACGACCTCGGTGAGCGCGTCGGTGACCTGCCAGGCGGTCGTCTCGTCGAGCACCCGCTCGCCGTCGATCGCGCCCCGCTGGTACACGGTCTCGCCATCGGGGCCCGTGATCTCCCGCACGACGGTCGGCTCACGTCGGATCCCGCCCGAGGCGAGCGTCGCCTGCACCGAGGCCATCTCGAGCACCGAGACCTCCGCGGATCCGAGGGCGATCGCCCGCGTCTCGGCGAGGTCGCGCTGCACACCGAGGTCACGCGCCGTCTCGGCGATCCGCGCCGCCCCGAGCTCCTGGGCCAGGTGGGCGAACGCGACGTTGACGCTGTTCGTCGTCGCCTCCCGCAGGGACACGATCCCGTGGTCGCGGTCCTCGAAGTTGCTCACCGTCCACGGCTCCGGCTCGCCGGGCACGGGCTCGAACTCCTCCTCGGCCGGCGCCTCGAGCTGGTCGTCGAGCGTCCAGCCGTGCTCCAACGCCGCGGCGAGGACGATCGGCTTGAACGCGCTGGCCGGTTGGCGTGCCGCCTGGGTCGCGAGGTTGAACCGGCTGCTGTCGTCGTCCTCGGCGTGCCAGTCCCGACCGCCGACGAGCGCGCGGACCTCCCCGGTCTGCGGGTCGATGGCGACGACGCCCGCCCGGGGATCGTCCGGCTCCGGCAGGGTGGCCTCGACCGCCTCCTCGGCGGACGCCTGCCACCGGGGGTCCAGGGTGGTCTCGATCTCGAGGCCCCCGCGGAAGATCGCCTCGGCGCGCTCGGTCGGGGTCGCTCCGAGGGCCCCGAACCGTTCGTCGTGCTGCAGCTCGCGCAGGACGTGATCGACGAAGTAGGGGGCGGCCCATTCGTCGGCCTCGTCCTGCGGCTGGAGGTCGAGGTCGCGGGTCCGGGCCGCCTGTGCCTCCTCCTCCGTGATGAAGCCGTGCCTGGCCATCTGCTCCAGGACGAGGTCGCGACGAGCCTTCGCCGCCTCGGGATCGGCCAGCGGGTCGTGGGTCGAGGGCGACTGCAGCACGCCGGCGAGCAGCGCGGACTCCGCGAGCCCGAGTTCCTCGACGTCGCGCGAGAAGTACCGCCGCGCGGTGGCCTGTACGCCGTAGGCCCCGTGACCGAAGTAGACCTCGTTCAGGTAGCGCTCCAGGATCGCCGCCTTGCCGAGCTGGGCCTCGAGGCGCAGGGCGACACTGGCCTCCTCGATCTTGCGCTCGAGGGTCGGTTCGCCGCCCGTGACCGTGTTCTTCGCGAGCTGCTGGGTGATCGTCGAGCCGCCCTCCACGACCTCCCCGTGGGTCGCGTTGCGCAGGACCGCGCGTCCCAGGCCCCGCACGTCGACCCCGACGTGGTCCTCGAAGCGTGCGTCCTCGATGGCCAGCACCGCGTCGCGCAGCTCGCCCGGCATGGCCTCGAGCTCGACCACCTCACGGTTGATCTCCCCGTGGAGCTCGGCGAGCACGCGGCCCTCGGCGTCGTGGATCACGCTCGTCTGCTCCGGAGGACGCAGCTCGACCTCGTCCACCGGCGCGAAGGTGACCACGGGGCTGCACGCGCCTGCGAGCCCGAGAAGTGCGGCCGTCCCGGCCAGGAGGGCCAGCCTCCGAGCGTGCATCACACCTCCGGTGGTCGGGCGATCGGGCGGTCGGTCTGGGTCGTGCCGGTCGCCTGACGGCCGGGTTCCCTGCAGTAGCCTTCGGCACATGAGCACGGTTGCTGAACCACCTCACGCGCAGCTACGAGTACTCACCGACGGTGTGGATCAGGTGCTGCCGGGCGGCGAGCTCGAGCGCAAGCTCGACGCGATCGATCGTGGTGAGCGCGGCCCGCTGCGGGTCAAGTTCGGAATGGACCCGACCAGCCCCGATGTCCACGTCGGCCACACGGTGGTGCTGCGCAAGCTTCGGGAGTTCCAGTCCTTCGGGCACACCGCGGTGCTGATCATCGGTGGGTTCACCGCGCAGGTCGGCGATCCCTCGGGGCGGTCGGCTGCACGTCCCCGTCTCAGCCCCGAGGAGGTCCGTGCCAACGCGGCGACGTACCTCGAGCAGGTAAGGCGGGTGCTGCTGCCCGAGCCCTTGGAGGTGGTCGACAACACCGATTGGCTCGGGGGGCTCGACATGGGCGACGTGCTGCGCCTGGCGTCGCAGGCAACGGTCGCACAGATGCTCGAGCGCTCGGACTTCGCGGCGCGGTACGAGGCGGGACGGCCGATCGCCGTGAGCGAGTTCCTCTATCCGTTGCTGCAGGGTCACGACTCCGTGGAGGTCCGCGCCGGCGTCGAGCTCGGGGGCACCGACCAGACGTTCAACCTCCTCGTCGGCCGTCAGCTGCAGGCCGTCGCGGGGCAAGACCCTCAGACCGTGGTCACGCTGCCGCTGCTCGAGGGCCTCGACGGCTCGGAGAAGATGTCGAAGACCTCGGGCAACACGATCGGCGTGGACGAAGAACCCGCCGAGATGTTCGGCAAGGCCATGCGGGTGCGCGACGAGCTGATGGTGAAGTACCTGCGGCTG